>NZ_JAHPJF010000024.1:0-90485 GCF_020515815.1 Pseudomonas sp. AF03-9
CGGGCAAGCCCGCTCACTACAGGTCGTGTTTTGAGGGGGGGCAAGTGTTCAGGTTTATTTGGGGCGAAAAAAAACCGGCTGATCAGGCCGGTTTGGAGTACCCCGCGAACAGTGCGGGTTATACGTGGTTGCCCAGCAGACGATCCGCACCGCCTTCAGCCAGGCCACGTTCCTGCAGACGATCCGCACCGCCTTCAGCCAGGCCACGTTCCTGCAGACGATCTGCACCGCCTTCAGCCAGGCCACGTTCCTGCAGACGATCCGCACCGCCTTCGGCCAGACCACGTTCCTGCAGACGATCCGCACCGCCTTCGGCCAGACCACGTTCCTGCAGGCGATCCGCACCACCTTCGGCGACACGATTTCCTTGCAGGCGATCCGCACCACCTTCGGCAACGCGGCTTTCAATCAAGCGGTCTGCACCGCCTTCAGCGACAACAGGATGAGCAAAAGCGTTTGCAGCGAGTACCGAGAAAGCGAGGCTAAGCAGGATTTGGCGTTTCATGATGGTGTGCTCCAGATGTTTAAGGTTGGGTGTTGCCGGGTATGGGTTTGATGTTACGCGTTGCATTTTTTAAGAGAACTTCATTGCGCTGATGGTGACTATCGACGCCAGCGATGGCCCGTTTCGAGGGGCCATCGCCGTGCCGGTCACGGCATGCGTGGCAGTTCCTGAGGGCGCAGGTCGAACACCAGCACCTCGGCGTCGTCGCCGTGGCTGAGGTGGATCTGCTGCTCATTGCGCACTCGCGCACCGTCACCTTCGGCAAAGCGCTGGCCGTTGATTTCAACGCTGCCACGGGCCACGTGGATGTAGGCGTAGCGGTCCGCGGCGAGGTCGAGGGTCGCGCTTTCGTCGCCGTTGAACAGCCCGGCATACACCCGCGCATCCTGGCGCACGTTCAGCGAACCGTCGGCGCCGTCCGGCGAGATGATCAACTGCAAGCGTCCGCGTTTCTGCGCTTCGTTGAAGTGCTCCTGCTGATAGCGCGGCTCGGCACCGACCACGTTCGGCACAATCCAGATTTGCAGGAAGTGCACGCCACGGGTCTGGCTGTGGTTGAACTCGCTGTGGGCCACGCCGCTGCCGGCGCTCATCAGTTGTACGTCGCCAGGACGGATCACCGAGCCGGTGCCGAGGGTGTCCTTGTGTTCCAGGGCGCCTTCGAGCACGTAGGAGAAAATCTCCATGTCGCGGTGCGGGTGCTGGCCGAAGCCTTTGCCGGCGGCGACGCGGTCATCGTTGATCACTAGCAGGTCGGAGAAACCCTGCTCGTTGGGGTTCCAGTAGTTGGCGAACGAGAAGGTGTGGAACGACTTCAACCAACCGTGATTGGCGGCGCCGCGTTCGGAAGCTTTGCGAAGGGTCAGCATGGTCTTGTCCTCAAGTGAGCGTTGGCTGCGAGATGCAGTGCGCTGGCGTTGAGAAGAAGGTTAATGGTTATCCGGATATTCATTAAGAAGCTGAAATTTGAATAACTGTCCCCTTGAGATTGACAATATAAGACGTGCCATAATGCCCGGCCCGTACCTTATTCGATGGATTTGCCGCCCCTATGAAAACCGTGGCCATGGCGCTGTTCCCGGACTTCCTGTTGCTCGACATGGCCGGGCCGCTCGAAGTGTTTTCGATTGCCAACCGCTACCTGCCAGTGGCCGAGCATTACCGCATCCTCACCGTCGGCACCGAGCCCGGCGCGCTACGTGCGTCCAATGGCGTGCTGGTGCAGCCCGATCTGTTGCTGGAACACGCCCACGACGCCTATGACCTGCTGCTGGTGCCCGGCGGCCCTGGTGCCTATAACGAATGCCATCCCGCGTTGCTACCGTGGCTCAAGGCTAGCGCCCCCAAGGCGCGCCGCTTTGGTTCGATCTGCACCGGCGCGTTTGTGCTGGGGCATGCCGGGCTGCTCGACGGCCACCGCGTGACCACTCATTGGCACTACACCGAGCGGCTGATCCAGGGCTTTCCCAAGGCCATCGTCGAGACCGACCGCATTTACTTGCAGGACGGTCGCTTGATCACCTCGGGCGGCGTCACCGCCGGTATCGACCTGGCGCTGTCGGTGGTCGCCCAGGACCACGGCAAGCAGGTCGCGGTGGATGTGGCCAAGGTGCTGCTGGTGGTGATGAAACGCCAGGGCGGCCAAGCCCAGTTCAGCCCGATGACTGCGGCGGTAGCGCCCCAGGAAACGCCGATCACGCGGGTACAGAACCACGTGTTGGCGCATCTGGATCAGCCGTTCACCATCGATTCGATGGCCGATCTGGCGGGGATGAGTGCGCGCCACTTTGCCCGGGTATTTGCCAAGGACGTGCAAATGACGCCGATGGCATTTTTGCAGGGCGCGCGCATCGACCGGGCCCGCCACTTGCTCGAAACCACTGACCTGCCGCTCAAGACCGTGGCCTTCCATGCCGGCTTCGGCAGTGTGCGCTACATGCGTTCTCTGTTCAGCGAGAAACTCGGCCTCAACCCGACTCAGTACCGCCAGCAATTCAGTTAAGGACGGTATGGCCGTCTCGCGCACTCCAATGTCCGTGTGGCTCCCCGTGCCAGCATTGTCCTGTCACGGCGAGCTGGCAAGATAGCTCCACGCCCATAAAAAAGGATGCGCAAACGCCCAAGGCCGGGTGTTTCAGCGCTTTATCGAGATGAACAACGCGCCCACGGTGAGCTTTGGCCGCTACACCTTTCACCCGCAGCAACGGCTGGTCAGCAAGGCTGGCTTTCCGGTGCCGCTGGGCGGGCGGGCGCTGGACATCCTCGCGGTGCTGCTGGAGGTGCCGGGGCAGTTTGTCAGCAAGGACACCCTGATCGCCCGCGTCTGGCCCAGCAGCGTAGTGGAGGAGAACAACCTGCGCGTGCACATTGCCGCGCTGCGCCGTGCGTTTGATGGCCAGCCGTGCATCATCAACGACCCCCAGCGCGGCTACAGCTTTGTCGCGCCGGTGCAGGGCGCTGCTCAAGTCAGCCAGTCCCGGCACAACCTGGCAGTGCGCCTCAGCCCGCTGATTGGCCGCGATGAGCTGCTGGGCGTGTTGGCGCGGCGCCTGTGCGGGCAACGCCTGATGACCCTGACCGGTTGCGCCGGCGTGGGCAAGAGCAGCCTGGCGCTGGCCCTGGCCGAACGGATGCTGCCGCGTTACCGCGATGGTGTGTGGTGGGTGGACCTGGCGACCGTGCAAGCGCCCACCCAGATGCTGCACCATCTGGCCCAGGCGCTTGGCCTGGAACCCTGTGCCAGCACCCAGGCACTGTGCAAACCCTTGGCAACGCGCCAACTGTTGCTGGTGCTCGATGGTGCCGATTTGCTGCTGAGTGCCTGTCGCCATCTGGTGCGCGCCCTGGCGCAGCACGCGCCCCGGGTCAGCGTCTTGCTCAGCAGCCGCGAAGCTCTGCTATTGCCCGGTGAGTGGGTGCAGCGCGTGCCCCGGCTACCCCTGCCGGCGCCATGTGCGTGGGGCAGTGTCGAACAGGCGATGACGGCGCCGGCGGTGCAGCTGTTTGTCGCGCGGGTGCGGGCCGGCCAGCAGGGTTTTGAGTTGCGGCCCCAGGACCTGGCGCCGCTGCGCGAGATCTGCCGGCGCCTCGATGGCCTGCCATTGGCCCTGGAGTTGGCGGCCGCCCAGGTCGAAGCCCTCGGCATACAGGGCGTGCAAAGCCAATTGCGCAGTGGCTTGCAGGTGTTGACGCGCGGGCGCCGCACGGCGGTGGAGCGCCACCAGTCCTTCACGGCGGCTTTGGATTGGAGTTACGCACGCCTGAGCCTGCCGGAGCGCTGGCTGTTCCTGCAAATGGGCTTGTTCAAGATGGCCGTGAGCTTGCCCGTGTTGATCGAGCTGGTCGCGGGCACCGAACTGGAACATGCCGACCTGGCCTATCTGCTGGCACGGCTGGTCGGCACTTCGTTGCTGGCGCAGGAACCGGGCCCTGGGCCTGCACGTTATCGCCTGCTCAACAGCCTGCGCAGCTACGCCCTGGCGCAACTGCGCGACCCGCAGCAGGTGGCGCGTTTGCAAGCGGGCTACGGGCATTACCTGGGGCCGTTTTCAGGCCGGTCGTTTGTCCTGCAACTCGTCGAGCAGGCAGCGTACTCGGACTAGATCCGCGGTTCCAAAGCCTTCGCTGAACCGCCCGTAAACCGATTCCAGCAGGTCACGCGCCGCCTGCACGCGCCCCTGGCTTTGCCACAACCGCGCCAACGCCGTGGCACTGCGCAGCTCCCAGGCCAGGGCGCCTTGCTGGTGCGCCAGGCCGAGGGCTTCGAGCAGCAGGCTTTCGGCGGCGCGCTTATCGTCGAGGCTTTCGGCACGTACTCGCAGGATCTCCGCGGTGCACCAGCCGGCCATGCCGTTGCTGGCGCGTTCGAATACTGCATCGCTCACCGCGATGGCGTTGAAGGTCAGCAGGATGTCCTCCACCAGCCCCAGGCCCTGCACGTCTGCCATCGGTAGCGTCCCGGCGTAGCAGCGTGCCCAGGTGTGGAACAGCTGCGCCGAGTGTTTCTGCGCCTGTTGCAGCAGCAAGTCCATCTGCTCGCGTGTGGCGTCGGTGTCACCGTTGTAGCGGGCGATCACCACCCCGGCCAGGGCCAGCGTGTAGCAGATCGAGGTGCCATGGTTGATCTGCAACGCCAATGCCAGCGCCTGATCGGCGGTACGTGCCGCGCGCTCCGGGAAACCGCGCAGCCACTGGATGCGTGCAAGGATCGTCAACGACGCCACGCTCTGGTCGTACTGCACGCCAAAGCCATGGGTAAAACGGTTGAGATGGCCGCTCTGGGCCATGCGCTGGATCACCTGCTCGGCGTTGTGCAAGGCCAGCGCCTGGTTGCCGGCGAAGTGTTGCGCCAGCACCCGCAGGCGTTGTGCGCTGAGGTCCAGCAAGGGGTCGGCCTGGGGCCCCAGTTGGTCGAAGTGCAGGCTCTGCACCAAGGCTTCGCGATAGTTGCCGCAGCACAGGCTGACCGCCATCTGGCCCGACACGGCGCGCAACTGGCCGGCCAGGTCCTTGCCAGCTTCAGCCAGGCGCCTGGCGCAGGCGAATGCCTCGATGGTTTGCGGCGTGCCGCCCTGGGTGTGATAGGAAAAACTGCCCAGCGCCAGTTGCAACGCCATGCGCAAACGCTGGCTCGGTGTGGTCGATTGGCCCAGGCGCGCCAGGGCCTTGCCCACGTACAGGCCGTGTTCGCGCAGCAGCGACAGCTCTTGCCACAACGGCATCGCGCTGACGGTGAGACGAATCCCCAGCAAATGGGCGCCCTGGTCGCCGAGGCCCCAGTCGAGGGCGGCGCGGATGTCTTCGCGCAAGGGGGCGTAGCGGTCGAGCCAGGCCTGGGTCGCGATCAGTTCCCAATCGTCCTGCGCCTGCTCCATCAGCGCCAGGCAGCGCTCGGCATGGCGCTCGCGGGTGGTGTCGAGCTCGTTGGCGCCGCTGAGTTTTTCCAGGGCATAGGTGCGGGTGATGTCGTGCAGGCGATAGACCACCTCGTCATCGCCAGCCTCCACATTCAACAGCGACTTGGCGACCAATTGGGTGATGGAACCCAGCACTTCGAGCGGTGCGATACGCTCCCCGGCGATCACTGCCGCCGCGCTGGCCAGGCTGAAGCTACCGCGGAATACCGCGAGGCGGCGCAGGCAAATCTGCTCGCAACCTGTGAGCAGGTCGAAGCTCCAATCCAGGGTGGCGCGCAGGGTTTGTTGACGGGGCAGGGCGTTGCGGCGGCCACGGGTCAGCAGGCGGAAGTTGTCTTCCATCTGTACCCGCAAGCCTTGCAGGCCGAAGCGTTCGATCTGTGCAGCGACCAACTCGATGGCCAAGGGAATGCCATCCAGGCGCTGGCAAATATCAATCGCCAGCGGCAGTTCGGCTTCGCTCAATGCAAAGCTGTCCTGGTGGGACATGGCCCGCTCGATCAGCAGCTGCAAGGCCGGGTAGCCCAGGGCCTGGGCGCGGTTGCCGGTGGCGGGCGGGCAGGCCAGCGGTTCCAGGCGCTGCACCGATTCACCCTCGGCGCGCAACGCTTCACGGCTGGTGGCGATGATGTGCAGCTCGGGCGCGTGGCGCAGCAGGGTTTCGCTGATCAGCGCGATGTCGTCCAGCAGGTGTTCGCAGTTGTCGATCACCAGCAACAGTTGGCGCGATTGCAGGTTTCGAGCGAGGGACAGCAGCGGTTGCGCCTCGGTGAGCGTGAGGTCGAGCAGGGCGGCGAGGTTGGGCAGAATCATCGACGGCGTGCTCAGCGGCGCCAGGTCGAGCAGGCAAATGCCGTCGCGGTAATGCCCGATCAGCAACTCCGCAACCCGCAGCGCCACGGTGGTCTTGCCCATGCCGCCGGCGCCGGTCAGGGTGATGAAGCGTAGCACGGGCATCTGCTGCACCAGTGCGTCGATCAGGGCCTGGCGGCCGATCATCCGCGTGCGCCGCAGTGGCAGGTTATGGCACGGGCGCGGTGATGCACCCTCGGTGGGCAGGCTCATCGGTTCGATGCTCAGTGGTGCGACAAAACTGTAGCCGCGTTGGGCCACCGTCACGATATAGCGCTGCCCGGCCTGGCCATCGCCCAAGGCCTTACGCAGCGCCGCCATATGCACCCGCAGGTTGCCGTCCTCCACCACGCTTTTGGGCCACACGCGGGCCATCAATTCCTGCTTGCTCACCACATTGCCGGCCTGTTCCAGCAGGACCAGCAGGATATCCACCGCGCGCCGCCCCAGGCGCAACGGCCGGCCGCCTTCCAGCACCAGGCGCTGGCGCGGGTGGATGCGGTAAGGGCCGAACTGCACGGCCTGGTCGCTGAGGTCACTCATGGGCGGCCACGTTCCTGGAAAAGGGTCTGGCCAGCATATTCCAGGCGTGTGCAGACCACTAGGCCGCAATCACCTGTGGTTTGTGACGCGATTGGTGGTTTCGCCAGGTCATCGGGTTGACACCGACGCTGCGGGTAAACATATGGCAGAAATGCGCCTGGTCGCAGAACCCGCACTCCAGGCTAATCTGCGTCAGGCTCAAGTCGGAACCGGTGATCAGCTCCTTGGCCCGCTGGATGCGCTGCTGGCGGATCCATTCCTGGGGTGACAACCCGGTGCTGCACTTGAAGGCACGGGAGAAGTGGCTGCGCGACAGGGCGCAGGCCTGGGCCAGTTCGGCAATGGTCAGGCTTTCCCCAAGGTTGGCGAGGATCAGTTGCTTGGCAATCTGTTCGCGGCGCGAGCACAGGCCGCCGGTTGCAGATAAACGGGGAGCAAGTTGCTCGAGTCGGGCCATGACGAATATCCGTAGTCGATGGGAGCGTTCCCGGTGGATGGATGCAGTGTAGACCGACACATTCTTGGCGCCTGACCGCCCGGCTGACGAGTTAATCGTTGTTAATTTCGCCAGGTCCGGGCGTTGAAAAGACAGCACAGGCGTGCAATCCAGGCGGCGTTCTGCGTGCTTATCTGGCGGTTCGCCAATCGTGTGGATACCGCTATGAATCGCAACGACCTGCGTCGCGTCGACATGAACCTGCTGGTGATTTTCGAGGCGCTGATGTTCGAGAAGAACCTGACCCGGGTCGCCGAAAAACTGTTCATGGGCCAACCGGCGGTGAGTGCCGCCCTGGGCCGCCTGCGCGACCTGTTCGACGATCCGTTGCTGCTGCGCAACGGGCGGGGCATGGAGCCCACGCCACGTGCCGTGGCGATACTCAAGGAGTTGCAACCGGCCATGGACATCATCTCGGGCGCCGTCAGCCGCGCCAAGGACTTCGACCCTTCAACCAGCTGTGCGGTGTTTCGTATCGGCCTGTCCGACGACGCCGAGTTTGGCCTGTTCCCACCGTTGCTCAGCCAACTGCGTGAAGAGGCGCCCGGGATTGTCGTGGTGGTGCGCCGCGCGAACTACCTGCTGATGTCGGCGTTGCTGGCCAGTGGCGAGATTTCCGTGGGGGTCAGCTACACCACGGAATTACCGGCGAATGCCAAGCGCAAGAAACTGCGGGATATTCCGTGCAAGGTGCTGCGCGGGGACGACGGTGTCGAGCCGCTGACCCTGGATGAGTACTGTGCGCGGCCCCATGCAATGGTGTCGTTCTCCGGAGACCTGAGCGGCAACATTGATCTGGATTTGGCCCGGATCGGCCGGGCCCGCCGGGTGGTGCTGGCGGTGCCGCAGTTCAGTGGGCTGCGGGCGTTGTTGGCGGGTACGCAGATTATTGCGACAGTGCCGGATTATGCGGCGTGTGCGTTGACCGAAGGCACCCCCTTACGGGCGGAAGATCCGCCGTTTGCGATTGATGCCGCGGAGCTGTCGATGGTGTGGAGTGGGGTGCATGACAATGATCCGGCGGAGCGCTGGTTGCGTGGGCGGATTGCTGAGCATATGGCGCGGGCGCTTCAGGTTAGATCGCCGACCAACCCGCGCCAGAATTAAGCAAAATCCAGGACGTCCGAGTCGTTTTACTGACAGCCTCTTTGAGTAAAGGCTTTCTACTATGGAGGGACTTTTCCAGCGAAGGCAGTTACTCCTATGCGCATTGGCAACTTACCACTGTTTCCACAGATAGCACCTGAAACGTCTGTTCTCACACCAGGTTTATCCTCGGCGAGTGTGCTGCATGAGCAGCGCAGTAGTCACAGTGAAGGACACCGCAAAAGCCCGCAGCCGGCAGCACATGCCGGCGCTGCGGAAACTACCGTGACGTCAAAGCTTGACAGGGTCAGTGAGCCAAAACTTCAAATAAAAAAACAGGCGACCGCGCCGAATGGACTATTCGGTGTGAGTTACAGTATTTATGCGCCTAGCCCTGGACTGAGCAATATCACGTTTCCAATAACTATCGATAAAGGCGCTCAACGCAAGAGCAGCAAGGATGGCGGGATCTATTACGCGATGCAGTTCGGCGTCAATAATGAAAAAGGTAATAAGCTGGGGACTGGCTACATTGGGATGCAGCCACGCGGTGACGGTAAGGCACTGGTGGTGTTTTCCGGATTTGGTCCGCATTTCAGCGCTCCCAAAGGTCGTTCCGAGGCGGATGGAGGACCAGGGGGCAGTAATAGCACATTGGTAGATTTCAAGTTTGGTCATAAATATAACCTGACAGTAGAGCGAGATCCCGATAACGCCAAGCGGCTAAAGGCCTATGTTCAGGATGTTACGGACCCCGATAAGCCTGGGCCCAGACAGCATGTGAAAGATATTGATGTCGATCAGAAAGTTGCATTGGCCGGCTCCAATGTTGGATTTGTTGAACACTATGGCGCGGGGATCGACCGAAGTTCACAGATTGCGCCGACAAGTGGCAGTTTTTTTGCTCCCTTTAGTACAGACGACAGAGGCCGTGTTAGAAACGGTTCAGTCAATAGCAGAGGCTTGTATGGCCGATTCGCGAATTCAATAACCGGCACCCAGGAGATTACAAAAAAGTTTGATAGGCGTACCCAAGTGAAATTTTCTCTTCAGGGGGTTGGCTATGAAAAGAAGGCCTGAAGTCTAGAACCTGAGGTGTTGTTATTGAGCCCCGCGAACAATCAAACGCGTGGGCGCATGGGCGAACACATGGCGCCGGTGCTTTAAGGTTTGGCGTGCATATCCGTTTGTTCGGTAACGGGTGTGTACCCAACCCACCCACCCCAAACAGCACATACATCCAATTCCCCATCCCCAATCCCCACCAAACTCCCCCCATCGCTCAACTCTCCAGGGGGGAATCAAACGTCATGGACCCTACACCCAAAACCAGCCCCGACGAAGTCGTCACACTGGTCGTCAAACACCTGGTCAAGCCAGGCCGCGAAACCGACTACGAAGCCTGGCTACGCCGCATCGTGCGCATTGCCGGCGAGCGCCCCGGCCACCTCGGTGTGGACGTCGTACGCAGCAAACAAAACAAGTTCGCGCTGTTCACCTGCGTCCTGCGCTACCGCTCCACCGATGCTCTGGAACAGTGGCTCGATTCCCCCGAACGCAAGACCCTGATCGCCGAAGCCGCCCCCATGCTGGCCGACGGCGACAACACCGAAATCGGTGCCGTCAACGAGTTCTGGTTCAACCCCGAAACCGAAAACGCCGCCAAGCCGCCGCGCTGGAAGCAAGCCGTGGTCACGCTGTGCGTGATCCTGCCGCTGACCCTGCTGGTACCGATCATCTGGGGCCCGGTGCTGCGCCTGCACCCGTTGCTCTCCAACTATGTGGTCGCCACGTTCCTGATCACCCTGACCATCGTGCTGCTGGTGGTCTACCTGCTGATGCCGGCGGCCACCCGCCTGTTCGCTCCCTGGCTTGAAGCCTCTGTAAAGGAAACCCTATGAACGCCGATCTGATTCTGTTCAATGGCCAGTTCCACACGGTGGACCGGGAAAACCCGCGCGCCACCGCCGTCGCCATCCACCAAGGGCGCTTTGTCGCCGTCGGTACCGATGCTCAAGCCATGGCGCTGCGCGGCAGCGGCACCCAGGTCATCGACCTCAAGGGCCGCACCGTGATCCCGGGCCTCAACGACTCGCACCTGCACCTGATCCGTGGTGGCTTGAACTACAACCTGGAGTTGCGTTGGGAAGGCGTGCCATCCCTGGCCGATGCATTGCGCATGCTCAAGGACCAGGCCGACCGCACCCCGACGCCACAGTGGGTGCGCGTGGTCGGTGGCTGGAACGAATTCCAGTTCGCCGAAAAACGCATGCCGACCCTGGACGAACTCAACCAGGCCGCGCCGGACACCCCGGTGTTTGTACTGCACCTCTACGACCGCGCCTTGCTCAACCGCGCCGCCCTGCGCGTGGCCGGCTACACCAAGGACACGCCGAACCCGCCGGGCGGCGAGATCGTGCGTGACAGCAACGGCAACCCCACCGGCATGCTGGTGGCGCGCCCCAACGCGATGATCCTGTATTCGACTCTGGCCAAGGGCCCGAAACTGCCGCTGGAGTACCAGGTCAACTCGACCCGCCAGTTCATGCGTGAACTCAATCGCCTGGGCCTGACCAGCGCAATCGACGCCGGCGGTGGTTTCCAGAACTACCCGGACGACTACGCGGTAATCGAGCAGTTGGCCAAGGACGAACAGTTGACGGTGCGCATCGCCTACAACCTGTTCACCCAGAAGCCCAAGGAAGAGCTCGCCGACTTCAAGAACTGGACCGGCAGCGTGACCCTGCACCAGGGCGACGACTACCTGCGCCACAACGGCGCCGGCGAGATGCTGGTGTTCTCCGCCGCCGACTTCGAGGACTTCCTCGAACCACGCCCGGACCTGCCGCTGACCATGGAGCAGGAGCTGGAGCCGGTGGTCCGCCATCTGGTGGAGCAGCGCTGGCCGTTCCGCCTGCACGCTACCTATGACGAATCCATCTCGCGCATGCTCGACGTGTTCGAGAAGGTCAACCGCGACATCCCGTTCAACGGCTTGCCGTGGTTCTTCGACCACGCCGAAACCATCACGCCGAAAAACATCGAGCGCGTGCGCGCCCTTGGCGGTGGTATTGCGATCCAGGACCGCATGGCGTTCCAGGGCGAGTACTTCGTCGAGCGCTACGGCGCCAAGGCCGCCGAAGCCACGCCGCCGATCAAGCGCATGCTCGCCGAAGGCGTGCCGGTCGGCGCGGGCACCGATGCCACGCGCGTGTCGAGCTACAACCCGTGGACCTCGCTGTACTGGATGGTCAGCGGCCGCACCGTGGGCGGCCTGGAGCTGCACGCCGAAGGCCTGCCGCGCCTGACCGCGCTGGAGCTGTTCACCCATGGCAGCGCCTGGTTCTCGTCCGAGCAGGGCAAGAAGGGCCAGATCAAGGTCGGCCAGTTGGCGGACGTCGCCGCACTGTCGGCGGACTTTTTCAGCGTCGATGAAGAAGCCATCAAGTGGATCGAGTCGGTCCTCACCGTGGTCGGCGGCAAAGTGGTCTACGGCGCCGGCGACTTTGAAGATGTCGCACCGCCACGCGTGCCGGTGCTGCCGGACTGGTCGCCGGTAGTCAAGGTGCCGGGGCACTGGCGTCCGAGTTCGCCGTTGCAGGCCCAGGTTCACCAGTGCAGCGGCCCGTGCGGCGTGCATTCCCACAGCCATGAAAAGGCCCGGCTTTCCAGCGTGCCGGTCAGCGACTTCCAGGGTTTCTGGGGCGCGTTTGGCTGTTCCTGCTTTGCTTTCTGATTTCCCATCCCCCGTAAGGAGTTGAACCATGGCTAGCCCTCGTTTGAACAAAGATGACGCCGTTGTACTGTTGGTTGACCACCAGACTGGCCTGATCTCGCTGGTGCAGGATTTCTCGCCGAACGAATTCAAGAACAACGTCCTGGCCCTGGCCGATGTGGCGAAGTTCTTCAACCTGCCGACCATCCTCACCACCAGCTTTGAAAGCGGCCCCAACGGTCCGCTGGTGCCTGAGCTGAAAGAACTGTTCCCGGACGCGCCGTACATCGCCCGCCCTGGCCAGATCAACGCCTGGGACAACGAAGATTTCGTCAAGGCCGTGAAGGCGACCGGTCGCAAGCAGATCATCATTGCCGGTGTGGTGACCGATGTGTGCGTGGCTTTTCCGACCTTGTGCGCGCTGGAGGAAGGCTTTGAAGTGTTCGTGGTCACCGATGCATCGGGGACCTTCAACGAAACCGTGCAGCAGGCTGCCTGGGCACGCATGACCGCCGCCGGTGCACAACTGGTGAACTGGTTTGCGGTGGCGTGCGAGCTGCAACGTGACTGGCGCAACGACATGGAAGGCCTGGCCAACCTGCTGTCGCCGCGCATCCCCAACTACCGCAACCTGATGAACAGCTACTCGGCGTTTACTGCCAAGTAAGCGGTTCTGCATCACACCGTTGAACCCTGTGGGAGCCGGTTTTTTGTGGGAGCGGGCTTGCTCGCGAATGCGGCGTGTCAGTCAAAGATGTTCCAACTGACCCAGCGCTTTCGCGAGCAAGCCCGCTCCCACAGAAGCCAGCTCCCACATTTTGTTTTGTGGTATTGCGACTAACCGGTTATACAACCGCTTAAATGTCCACCGAGAAGCGACAATGAACCCCTTTGAAGACATGCGCCTGTTTTGCCAGGTCATGGAATCCGGCAGCTTCACCGCCGCCGCCGAACAGTTGGGCCTGTCCAAGCAGTTTGTCAGCCGCCGCCTGATCCAGCTCGAAGACCGCCTCGGCGTGCGTCTGCTCAACCGCTCCACCCGCCGCCTGGACGTTACGCCACTCGGCCAGAGTTACTACGAATCCGCCTTGCGCCTGCTCAGTGAAGTCGAGCAAGTGGAGCAGGGCATCGCCGGCCAGAACAGCGAGCCGCGCGGCACCATTCGCCTGAGCGCGCCGTTGTCGTTTGCCATGGCCCATCTGGGTTGCCTGTTGCCGTTGTTCTTGCAGCGCTATCCCGAGGTCGCGGTCGAGGTCGACCTCAGTGACCGCCCCGTGGACCTGATCGGCGAAGGCTACGATCTGGTGCTGCGCATCGGCACCCTGGAAGACTCAACCCTGATTGCCCGCCGCATCGCCGGCATCCCCCGGGTGTACTGCGCCAGCCCCGACTACCTGGCCCGGCGCGGCACCCCGCAAAAACCCGATGACCTCGCCGCGCATGACTGCCTGCCCTACGGCCATGGTCGCCAGGTGCAGTGGCGCTTCAAGGGCAAGCTGCAAGCGGTGAACGTGTGCGGGCGCATGCGCGTGAACAACGGCGACCTGTTGCGCGACACCGCGATTGCCGGGCTGGGCGTCACCTACCTGCCGACTTTTATCGTCGGCGAGGCGTTGAAGGACGGCCGCCTGGTGACGGTCCTCGACGAATTCGCCCCCGAAGACCTGACCCTGTCGGCGGTGTACCCGCAGCACCGGCAAAGTTCGCGCCCGGTGCAGGCGCTGGTGGAGTTCCTGCGCGAGCGCCTGGCTAGCGGCTGTTGAACAACTGGCGGATCAGGCTCGGTGTGCTGCCGGTCCAGCGCTTGAACGCGCGGCGAAAGTTCGCCGCGTCGTTGAAGTTCAAATACGCCGCCACTTCCTCATTGCTGTAGCCCTTGACCTGATACAGGTGCAACGCCACCTGCTTGCGCACGCGGTCGACCTGCTGCTGAAACCCGGTGTCGTGCTTGTGCAACTTGCGCTTGAGGGTCGCCGGGCTCATGGCGAAGGCCTGGGCCGCCTGCTCCAGGCTCGGCGCCTGGCGCACCTGGTCGCGCAGGTAATCGTGGAGGCAATCGAGAAAACTGCCGGCAAAACCCAACTGCTCGATCTGCTCGCGGGCTTGCTGGCGTGCCACTTGCCCAGCCGTGGCCGAGGCGCCCGGCCAGGCACGGGTCAGGTATTCACGGGGGATGCTCAGCATGTCCAGCGGGCGTTCGAAGCGGGTTTCTTCGCCCAGGTGCACCCAATACTGCTCGACGTAACGCGGCTCGGCATGGCTGACACTGCACGCCCACGGCAGGCGTTCGCCGCTGAGCCACTGACTCATGGCAACCAGCGAGGTCATGCTCGCTTCCAGCAGGAAACGCCAGTGTTCGCCGGCGCCGCAGCTGTCCAGCCAGTACAGGTAGGCGTGGTGCTCATCCATTTCCAGTTGCAGGCTCACCAATGGGCTGAGCAGCACTTGCTGCTGGATCAGGATCTCGAGGGCCTGATGCAGGTTCTGCGCATGCCCCAAGGCGTGGCTGGCCGCGCCGTAATAGCCTGGCAGCAGGCGCTGGCCAAACAGGAAGCTGCTGTCGTCGGCGTCCAATAATTTGCGGCTGTTGCCGATCAGCGCAAAAAACTGCTGCGGACTCAGGCGCGCCGTACCGGCCAGGATGTCTTCGTGAAACAGCCCGGTGCCGCGTAGCAGGCGATGGCTGTCGATGTCCCGCGACAAAGCCAGGTCGATCAGTGTGGCGGGTTGGTAGTGCCCGGGGATGAAGCGGCTGTCGGCTTCATACCAGTCGGTTTTCACGGCCATCTCAGGCGCTTTTCGCGAGGGGGTGTTTGGCGCGGGCGAGGGCCAGGTTCAGGCGCTTGAGCAAGTCCTGGGGCGCTTCGTCGAGGGCCATCACCACGGCCGTGGTCGCCGCCAGTTGCAGGCGTTCGCCTTGCTGGCGGGTCTTGTGGGCGAGGGCGCGTACGCTCTGTTGCAGTTCCAGTGCGAGCACTTGGGCCTGGCGTTCGCCGGTGTTTGGCAGCAGCACCACAAAACGATCACCGGCCAGGCGGCACAGCAAATCCTGGCGGCGCAGGTTCAGCAACAGCGCATGGCTGAGGGCCTGCAATACCGCGTCGCCTTCGGCATGGCCGTAGGCCTGGTTGATTGCGGCGAAGTTGTCCAGGTCCAGGGCCAGCAACGACAGCGGCTGTTGTTGCTCGCGGCTGTCTTGCAGGCTCTCGGCCAACTGGCGCTTGAGGTAGTCGGCACCGGCCAGTGGCGTGAGTTTGTCGAACAGCCGGTGCTCGCGGAACAGCCGCTCGCGCTTCTCCATCTGCGCGCTGATCGCCAGTTGCTCGCGGTGCCAGTGGTAGATGCCGATGGTCAGCAGGATCATGCCCACCGGCATCGGCCCAGACTCGAGCCAGTGGTCCCAGGTGATGCTGTCGGGCAGGCGGATGAACTCGTCGAGGCTGTCGATCCACCATGAGAAAAAGATGCACGACAGGCCCAGCGCCAGGTAGTTGGTCACGCGCCCGGCGGGGCGGCTTTTCAGCACCAGGCCAAGCCAGACCAGGGCGAGCAGGGCCGAGCCGCCCTCGCCGAAGATGTCCAGCCAGACCCATTCGCTGACGCTTTTCAACTCGCCGCAGGCCAGGTGCAGGAGCAGCCCGAGGTTGGCGGCGATCAGCAGCAGGGCGAGTTTCCAGCGGTGGGGTTTGAGTACGCAGAACATGGCCGCGAGTCTTTGGGCAACGAAGCGATGGGCGCCAGCACAGCAGATGGATGTGACGGTTGCATGACGGTGGGGGTGGGTCGAATCAGCTCATGGCAAACCCCCGATCTTTTGGCAAACACCGTTCAAATGTGGGAGCTGGCTTGCCTGCGATAGCGGTGGATCAGGCAATCAAGCTTCAACAGGCAGACCGCTATCGCAGGCAAGCCAGCTCCCACAGTTTAAACCGAGGTCATTTCAGCTCATTTGTTCGCGTAAACCCGCTCAAAACCCCGGTTTACGGGGTTCACAGCCAACTCCTGTCACAGAACCGTCATCCCCCACCCCTAGCTTGCCCTCCCAGTTGCCAGGCCTCTTGCCTGGCGCCACAGGATTCTTGGGGAGGATTGCATGTACAAGCGCACCGGGCTCGTCAGCTTCACGCTTACCGCCTTGGCCCTGGCGATTGCCAGTGAGCGGCTCAATGCGGCCGAAGCGGCCACCACCGAGCACGTCGAAGTGGTCGGCCAGGCGGCGGCGATTGATTCGGCGTTGAAGGAGCAGCGCACTTCCGACAGCATCAAGAGCGTGGTGCACGCCGACGGCGTCGCCCAGTTGCCGGATGAAAACGTCGCCGAAGCCGTGCAGCGCCTGCCCGGTGTCAGCGTCGAGCGCGACCAGGGCGAAGGGCGCTTCGTCAGCGTGCGCGGCCTGGGCCCGGACCTCAACAGCGTGACCATCAACGGCACCCTGGTGCCAGCCCCGGAAAGCGCACGCCGCGCCGTGGCCCTGGATGTGCTGCCTTCGGAGCTGGTGCAATCGCTGTCGGTGATCAAGACCTTGACCCCGGACATGGACGCCAACTCCCTCGGCGGCACCGTCGACGTGCAAAGCCTCTCGGCCTTCGACCACAAGGGCCTGTTCTACACCGGTAGCAGCGAAGCCAGCTACGACAAGAACACCAGCCAGACCAGCCCGAAATTCTCCGGCGCGGCCAGCAACCGTTTCAGCCTTGGCGATGGCATCGACAACTTCGGCGTGGCCGCCGCGCTGAGCTGGCAGAAGCGTGACTTCGGCTCGGACAACGTCGAGACCGGCGGCGCCTGGGACTTCACCGACGGCGCCAAACTCAACGAATTCGAACAGCGTGACTACGACATCAGCCGCGAGCGTGCCGGTGGTGGGCTGAACTTCGACTACAAGCCCGACGACCTCAGCAGTTATTACCTGCGCACCCTCTACAGCCGCTACAAGGACACCGAGACCCGCAACTCCACCAGCATCGAATTTGCCGACCCGCTGGCTGCCGGCGAACTGGGCGATGCCGAAGCCAAGCGCAAGTTGAAGAACCGCGAAGAGACTCAGGAAATCCAGTCCTACGTGTTTGGCGGCGAGCGCATGCTTGGCCTGTGGACCCTCAGCGGCCAGGCCGGTTACAGCCAGTCCAGCGAAGACAGCCCGGGGCATATCGCCGGTGCGACCTTCGACGGCGGCGACTTCGCCAATAGCGGCTTCTACGACAAGGACAAGCCACGGCCGATCATCGGCGCCGGTTTCTACGACGCCAGCAACTACACCCTCGACAAAGTCGACTGGGAAAAACAGAACACCAAGGACACCGAGAAAAACCTGCGCCTGGACCTGGCCCGCGACTACGACCTGAGCGGCTACGCCTCGCAGTTCAAGTTCGGCGGCAAAGTCAGCCGCCGCCACAAGACCAACGACCTGGAAGCCTGGGCCTACAAGAACTTCGATGACCTCGGTTTCAGCGACGAACAGCTCAACCTCACCCAGTTCCAGAAGGGCAATGTCGACTACCGCCTGGGCAACTACGGCCCCGGCATCAGCGCCAGTGGTATCAAGCAACTGCTCGGCGGCCTGAATGCGGCGGACTTTTATGACGAGACCGAATCGCGGGTCAACGACTTCACCATCCGCGAAGACATCAACGCCGGTTACCTGATGAACACCGTCGACATCGACGATTGGCGCTTCATCGCCGGCCTGCGCTACGAAGGCACCGAGTTCGACGCCAAAGGCACCGGCGCCACCGACGGCGTGTTCAGCGACAACCACACCCAACGCCGCTACCACCACTGGCTGCCGGGCCTGCATGCGCGCTACCAGATCGACAAGAACACCCAGGTGCGCGCAGCCTGGACCAAATCCGTGGTGCGCCCGACCTTCGGCCAGCTGGCGCCGGGCTTTGTGATCGACGATGACGAAGCCACCTTCGGCAACCCGAATCTCAAGCCCCTGGAATCGAGCAACCTGGACCTGGGCATCGAGCACTTCATGGGGCGCGCCGGCACTGTCTCGGCGTTCGTGTTCTACAAGGACATCAAGAACTTCGTCTACAACACCGACCTGGCCGGTACCGGCGCCTGGACCAATTTTTCCGAGGCCCACACCTACGCCAATGGCGACAGTGCCAAGCTCTACGGCCTGGAACTGGCCTATTCGCAGAAGTTCGACTGGCTGCCGGCGCCGTGGAACGGCTTGCTGGTCGGCGCCAACACCACGTTCAGCCGCTCCAGCGCCGACATCGAGGGCTTCGACAGTGCCAGCGGCAGCAACCGCAAACGCAATATCAGCCTGCCGAACCAGTCGGACAGCGTCGGCAACCTGATGCTCGGTTGGGAAGACGACAAGCTCAGCCTGCGCCTGTCGGCCAACTACAAGTCGGCCTATCTGTACGAGCTGGCCTCGATCAACGACAAGGCCCACGACCTGCACGTGGATGCGCAGACCTTCGTCGATTTCAGCGCGCGCTACTCGCTGACCAAGAACCTGCAAGTGAGCTTCGAGGCGCAGAACCTGACGGATGAGTCGTACTTCGTCTACACCGGCCATCGCAGCTACAACGGCCAATACGAGGAGTACGGCCCGACCTACAAAGTCGGCCTGACCTTCACCCATTTCTAAGCACCAACACTGATCTAAATGTGGGAGCAGGCAAGCCAGCTCCCACAGTAGAACTCCATTGTTTTCAAAGGATTTACCCGTACATGAGAATTTCCAAGCTGTACCTGCTGATGACATTGGCGACCGCCGTGCCTGCAATGGCCGCCGACCTGGCGCTGACGCCCTGGGCGCCAGGCCTGAATGCCGAAGCAATCACGTTCCTGAGCGACACCCAGCGCCTCACCGCCAGCCCCCGTGACGGCTTGCAACTGGTCGACGCCAAAGGTGCCGAACTGGCCCGTTTCAAGGGCAATTTCAGCAGCCTCGATACCCGCACCGCCGGCTCCCAGACCCTGGTCGCCAGCCTCGACAATGATCGCCAGCAAGCCCTGCTGATCAACCTCGATGCGTCCGCGAAAACCTTCGGCAAACCGCTCTACCTGCCCCCCCGCGACTACGCGGTGAATGGCCTGTGCCTCTACCGCGACTCCGCCGCCAACCTGTTTGTGTTCCTCGTCGGAGAGGAAGGCAAGGGCGAGCAATGGCTGGTCGGTCACGCTGCGACGCTGTTGAGCGAGCCGCAGCGTGTGCGCGGTTTGCCGCTGCCGCCGTCGGCGCAATTCTGCCAGGTGGACGACGGCGCCAATCGCCTGGTGGTGAACGAAGAAAACCTCGGCTGGTGGGCTTACCCGGCGCACCCGGAAGCGGATGTGAAACGCACGCCGGTGGCGGTGTTCGACAATCCCAAGCGCGAAGCCGGGGCCATGGCGCTGGTACCGGGAGGTGTGGTCGCGCTTGATCCCAAGACGGCTCAACTGCATCTGTTCCAGCAAAGCGGTGAGCGCTGGGTGGAGCAATCGAGCCTGAACCTGCCAGGCCTCAAGGAACCGGAGCAACTGGCGGTGAGCGGCCAGCAACTGCTGGTGCGTGATGACGACACTGGCAAGCTCTATCAGGGCAAGCTCAATTGGCAGGCCAAGTCGGTGCCGGTCGAAGCGGTGATTCCAGAGGTCGCGGCCATGCGCCAGACCGATCCTGTCGGCCGTCAGGGCGATGCAGCGGATGATCCGGCGATCTGGATTCACCCCGAGCAGCCGGGCAAAAGCCGCGTGCTCGGCACCAACAAAAAACAGGGCCTGCTGGTCTATGACCTGGACGGCAAGCTGTTGCAGGAACTGGCGGTCGGGCGCCTGAACAACGTCGACGTGCGCCCCAATTTCAAGTTGGGCACGCAGACCGTCGACCTTGCCGTCGCCAGCAACCGTGATCACAACAGTCTGAGCCTGTTCAGCATCGACCGCAGCAGCGGCGAGCTGCGCGAAGCCGGTGAAGTGCCGACGCCGCTCAAGGCGATCTACGGCATCTGCCTGTTTCAGCCCGCCAGTGGCGAGATCTATGCCATCGCCAACGACAAGGACGGCACCTTCCTGCAATACCGCCTGAGCGCCGCGGACGGCCGCGTGCACGGCGAGTTGGTGCGCCAGTTCAAGGTCGACAGCCAGCCCGAAGGCTGCGTGGCCGATGACCAGCGCCAGCGCCTGTTTATCGGTGAAGAAGACGTCGGCGTGTGGGCGGTGGATGCCCGCGCCGACCAGCCGGCCAAGCTCACCAGCGTGATCAAGGTGGGGCCGCAACTGCATGCGGACGTCGAGGGCCTGGCGTTGTACCAGAGCGATAAACGCGACTACCTGGTGATCTCCAGCCAGGGCAACGACAGCTACCTGGTGGTGGATGCCGAACCGCCGTTCGCCACCCACGGTGCGTTTCGCGTCGGCCTGAATGCCGATGCCGGCATCGACGGTGCTTCGCAGACCGATGGCCTGGAAGTCACTGCGATCAACCTCGGCGGGCCCTGGAGCCAGGGCATGCTGGTGGTGCAGGACGGGCGCAAGCGCATGCCCGAGCAGGCCCAGAACTTCAAGTTTGTGCCGTGGGCCGAGGTGACCCGCACGCTGAAATTGCCGTAACGCGTCATCACCCGGTCATCACTTTTTATTCGAATAGGAGTTCACCATGCACGCGACGATGGAACATATGACGATCTGGGGTTTGATCAGCGACGCCAGCCTGTTGGTCAAGGCGGTGATGATCACGTTGCTGCTGGCTTCCTTGCTCAGTTGGTACTTGATCATCCAGCGCGGCACTGTGCTGCGCCGCCTGGAGCGCCAGTTGCACGCTTTTGTGCAGCGCTTTCGCGCCGCGCCCGACTTGCAGCCGCTGTACTGCGACGCGGTGCAGGCGGGTGAGGGCGGCATTGCGCCGATCTTTATCGCCGGGATCGAGGAATACCAGCACCTGCACAGCCATGATCCGGCGGTGCTCGAAGGGGTGGAGCGGGCGTTGCAGGTGGCGATCACCGAGCAGGAAATCGAACTGGAAAAGGGCCTGCAATTTCTCGCGACCGTGGGCTCGGTCAGCCCTTACATCGGCTTGTTTGGCACCGTGTGGGGCATCATGAATTCGTTCATCGGTTTGTCCCAGGTGCAACAGGCCACGCTGTCCACGGTGGCGCCGGGCATCGCTGAAGCGTTGATCGCCACGGCCATCGGTCTGTTTGCGGCGATTCCGGCGGTGATCGCCTACAACCGCTTTGCGGCCCGTGGCCAGACCTTGCTCACCCGCTACTACGCCTTCGGCAACGAACTGCAAGTGCGCCTGCACCGCACCTTGCGCGGCACGCCGATCAACCTGGCCGTGGCCGCCTGAAAGAGGAGCAAGACGATGCTGACCAGGCCGCAACGCAAGCACGGGCCCAAGGCCGAGATGAACGTGGTGCCGTATATCGACGTGATGCTGGTGCTGCTGGTGATCTTCATGGTCACCGCGCCGATGCTGACCCAGGGCGTGAAGATCGAACTGCCCAAGGTCGCCGCCGAGGCGCTGGCCACCGACACGCGCCAGCAGATCCTGACGTTGTCGGTGAAAGCCGACGGTGGCTACTACTGGAACCTCGGTGGCGAACTGGACACCACGCACCAGACCGACAGCGCCGTGAGCCTGGATGAAATGGGCGCCAAGGTCATGCAGGTGGTGGCGGCGCGCAGTGACACCCAGGTGTACATCCGCGCCGACGATAACGCCGGCTACGGCCGCGTGGTCGCGGCCATGGCGGTGTTGCAGAAAGGCGGTGTGAGCAACCTGGGGCTGGTGACCGAGGCCCCGCAATGACGGCGATGATCATGCACAGTCCAACGCTGGCAAGGCTGCCCCGGGACACGGCGGGGTTTTGGCGCAACAGCTTGGCGGCGAGCATCGCGGTGGCGCTGCACGTCGGTGTGTTGGCCGCGCTGATGCTGGGCTGGTCCACGGAAAAACCGCTGGTGGAGGCACCACGGGTGATGCACACCCAGTTGGTGATGCTGCCACCGGCGCCCGCGCCGGTGCCTGAGCCAGTGGCCGTCGTACCCCCCGCGCCACCGGAGCCGGTTGCCGTGCCGGTACCGCCCAAACCCGTGGTAGATCCACGGATCCAGGCGCAAAAGCTGGAGAAAGCCGCCTTGGCCCGCAAGCGGGTCGAGGACCAGAAAATCGCGCAGCAGCAAGAGCGACTGGCGACCGAGCAGCGCAACCGCGAGTTGGAGCAGCAGCGCCTGGACCAACAACGCCTGGCCGCCGAACGCGCCCGTCCTGCGGCCCCGGCGGCAGCCCCGGCGTTTGACAGCCGCCAATACCAGCCCTTGAGCAAGCAAGCTCCGGACTACCCGGAGCGCGCCCTGGACAAGAACATCGAAGGCGATTGCTCCGTGGAGTACACCGTCAACCCCCAGGGCCGCGTGGAAAATCCCCGGGTGCTCGACGGCTGCCATCCATTGTTCATGCGGCCTTCACTGGCGGCGGCGAACACCTTCCGATACCAGCCGCGCATCGTTGAGGGCAAGGCGGTCGCCGTACCGGCGGTGCGCAACACCTTCCACTACCGCATCAAATAGGCGCCTCAGAGGTCGTAGCGCACTGACAGCAACACGGTGCGCGGGTCGTTGACCGAGTAGTAGCGCGCACCGCTGGACGGCACGTAGCCCACCGATTGCGGATAGGCGCGGTCCAGCAGGTTTTTCACCGCGAGGGTGGTGGTCCAGTGGCCGTCGCCGCTGATGTAGCGGGTGTTGGCGTTCCAGAAGGTTTGCTGCGGCACTTCCTGGATGTCGTCGTTCAGTGCGTTGGCCCAGGACTTGGTCTGGAACTGCGCATCCGTGCCCGCCAGCCACGTGCCCGGCAATCCGGCCGGGATTGTGTAGTTGAGACCGACGCTGGCGTTCCAGCGCGGCGAGAACACCAGGTGCTTGCCGTTGGCATCCACGCCTGCGCCGCTGGCGTTCTGGAAGTCGTCGTACTGGCTTTCCAGGTAGCCGAGGTTGGCGGTCAGTTGCAAGTCGCGGCTCAGGGCGGTGAGGGTCTCCAGCTCGACGCCGTAGGTGTGGGCCTGGCCGACGTTGGTGCGCAGGCTCACGCCCAGCGCCGGGTCGTAGGCGTTGGTCTGCAGGTCCTTGTAGTCGTTGTAGAACAACGCAACGTTGGCGCGCAGGCGCTGGTCGAAGAAGTCACCCTTCAAGCCGGTTTCCCAGGTGGTCACGTCTTCCGGCGAGAACGCCTGCTCGGCGGCGGCGCGGGTCGGTGCACGGTTGTCGTAGCCGCCGGCCTTGAAGCCCTTGGCGACGTAGGCGTACTGGTTCAGGTGCGGGGTCCAGGCGTATTCGAAGCCGAGTTTCGGGCTGGTGGACTGCCAGGACTTGCTCGACTCGGCGGCAAAGTTAGTGCCGGTGATCTGCCGGTCGGTGTTGATCGCGTAGTTGGTGAACTCGAAGTTCTTGTGCTCGCGAGTAAAGCGCAGGCCGGCGATCAGCGACAGTTGCGGGGTGATCTTGTAGGTGCCCTGGCCGTAGAGCGCATAGCTTTCAGTGTTGGTGGTGCTGTACTGGCCCTGGCCGATCACGCGGTTGCGTGGGATGGAATAGGTGAGGTTGTCGCGGTCGGCGTCGAAGCGCTCGCGGTACAGGTACAGGCCGGTGCTGAAGCTGAAGGCGTCGTAGTCGCCGTTGAGTTGGAACTCCTGGGTCGCGTAGTTCTGCTTGTAGAGGATCAGGTTGTTCTGGATCAGCGCGGCCTGGCCGGAGTTGTCGTAGTCCACCGGCTGGTTGAACGAGGACCAGGCGGTGACCGACTTGACGTTCAGGTGATCGTCGATCGCATAGAGGGCGCGTAACACCGAACTGCCCTGGTCGAGGCGGTTTTTCGGGTCGAGGCTGCTGTAGCTCTTGAACTTGTCGAAATGCCCGTTGGCATCGAAGGGCGAATAGCTGGTGGTGTCACCGCGGTCAAAGGTGCCGGCCAGGGTCAGTTGCACATCCCACGGTGAATCCTCGGGCTTGTAGCGCAGCTTGCCGCGATAGGACTGGATGTCGACGTTGTTCACGTCCTTGCCCCGCGTCGGGTTTGACACGGTGCCGTCGCGGCTCAGGCGGATCGCCGAGAAGCTGGCGAACAGCGCGTTGTCCACCAGCGGGCCGCTGATCAGGACGCGGCCGTTCTGCGCGTTGTAGTTACCGGCGCCAAGTTCGACGAAACCACGGGTCTGCTGGTTCGGGTCGCGGGTGATCACGCGGATCGCCCCGGCGCTGCTGTTGCGTCCGTACAATGTGCCCTGGGGGCCGCGCAGCACTTCGACGCGCTCGACATCGTTGAAGTCGAGCATCGAGGAAATGGCGCGGGGGATGTACAGGTCGTCGGCATACACCGCCACGGCGGCTTCCTGGATCGGGTCGGTTTCGCCGATGCCACGGATGCCATAGGTCTGCGCGCTGTAGGAGATCGACTGGCGACTGAGGGTCAGGTTCGGCACCTGGCCGGAGAGGTCGCGCACGCTGCGGATCTGCTTGTCGTCCAGGGTCTGCTCGTCGAATGCGGAAATCGCCAGCGGGGTTTTCTGCAGGTCTTCGCTGCGGTGTTCGGCGGTGACATTCACCACCGGCAGGGCGGTGTCATCGGCGTGGGCGTAGACGCCGAGCAAGGCGAGGGAAGCGGCGAGGGTGAGGCGGCTGGGCACACGGGCATGGCTCATGGTGATGTCCTGAGAAAGTGGGGTTGGCAAGGCCTCCACCTGGTCAGGGGTCGGTGCTGGCTGTAACAATATGGATATGAAAGGCGTTCGTAAAAGTCCGTTTTGTTATATGTTAATTATTAATAATATGCATGGTATTTGTTAGTTAGATGCTATTTTCTGATTATATTTCCGGCTCGCCCAATACCCAATGTGGGAGCGGGCTTGCTCGCGAATGCGGTGAATCAGTCAACCTATTCATTGACTGACACACTGCATTCGCGAGCAAGCCCGCTCCCACACAAGCCCGCTCCCCCATTTATTGGGTGGTGTCAGGGTTTGGCGAGGTTGGCCAGTTCAGAACCGGCGACATAGCGCTCCAGATTCGCCAAGAACGTCTCCGCAATCTCATGGCGACTGTTGGTGGAAATCGCCGAGGTATGCGGCGACAACCTCACCCGCGGGTGCGTGTACAGCGGGTGCCCATCTGGCAACGGCTCGGGCTCGGTCACGTCCAGCGAGGCCAAGCCAACCTGGCCATTATCCAGCGCCTGCAGCAACGCCTCCTGATCCAGCAAGCCACCCCGTGCAATGTTGATCAGATGCAGCCCCGGCTTGGCGCTGGCGAGCACATCGCGGTTGATGAGGTTGCGCGTGGCCTCGGTCAATGGTGCGGCCACCACCAGGTGGTCGGCACGGGCGAACAGGTCGTGGATGTCCTTGGCGGCGTCCACGCCTGCGCTGAAGGGCGCCTGGCTCTGGCGCAACGCCACAACGTTGATCCCCAGGGCCTGGGCTTTCTGCGCCAGGCGCTCGCCAATCGCGCCAAAGCCGAGAATGCCCAGGGTGGTGCCCTTGAGCGGGCGCAGCGGGGTGAAGTTCCAGTGTGAGTCCTTCACCCAGATGTCCGGCAGGTGCTTGGACGCGGCAAAGATCGCGGCCAGGGCGAACTCGGCCAGGTTGTCGGCGGCACTGCCGCGCGAGGTGGTCACCGGCGGGCCGTTGAACAGCCAGTGCGGGTAGAAATCGATGCCCGACGACACCAGGTGCACCCACTGCGTGCCGTAGGGCCAGCCCGGTGGCGGGGTGTCCGGGGCGGTGTAGCCGCGTACGTTGATCGGCCGCGCCAGCAGGATATTCGCCTGGGATGGCAGGTCACTGGGGACGCCCACGGGCACACCGATGACTTGGGCCTCGGGGTGGATCGCAGCGAGGCGCTCGCGGATCACCTGGTTGAAATCTTCATCCAGCTGGCTGGCGATAATCACCTGAGTCATGTGCGCTCCTTTTGGCGTTGGGCGAAAGCGGCCTTGCCGGCGCCTTGCAATACGGCGTCGTCCTGCGGTGTGTGCACGCGGCTGCAGAGCACATCGCGGTAGTGGCGTTGCAGCGGGTTGTGACGCGACAGGCCTGGGTTGCCGGAGGCCTCGATGGCCAACTCGACGGCGCGAATCGCGTTGTTGGTCACCAGGTACTTCAACTGCGCGGCATTCGCGGCCGGGGTGTGGCCTTCGGCCGCGGCGTCGAGCAGGCTACGGTTGGCGAACAGCAGGGTGTCGATATGGCCGACGGTTTCCTGGAAGCGCGGCAGGGTCGACAGCGCCGCGCCGAGGTTGGACGGTTGGCGTTCTTCCAGCCAGTTCACCAGCCAGTCACGCGCCGCCTGGGCCACGGCGTCATAGACCGAGGACAGCAACACCGACATCCACAGGAACCCTTCGGCATCCAGTTCCGGCGACGGCGCGCTCCACGGGCTGACACTGACGGCGTGGTCCAGCGGCACCAGCACGTTGTCGAGCACCACTTCGTGGCTGCACGTGGCGCGCATGCCGAGGTGGTCCCAGGTGTCGATGATGGTCACGCCGGGGCTGTCCTTGGGCACCAACCAGGTACCCACCAGCGGGTCGGCGTCATTGCTGCGGCCCCACACGCCGAACCAGCTCAGGCCGTGGCTGCCGGTGGAGTAGATCTTGCGCCCGCTGATGCGCCAGCCCTCGGCGGTGCGTACGGCGGTGGTCGCCGGCAAGCCGCCACGGGCCGGGGTGCCGAGGTCGGGTTCGACGCGCAGGGCATTGATCAACCCGCCGTTGCGCACGGCGTCTTCGGCGACTTGGGTGCGCAGGTGCGCGGGCCAGGTCTTGCTGTCTTGCAGGCGCGTGTGTTGCAGGTATTGCATCACCAGGATCAGTGCGGTGGAGGGTTCGCCCTTGGCGATCGCACTGATCGCCTTGCGTGCCTGGGGCAGGCTGGCCCCGCCGCCACCGAGGGATTTGGGCACGGTGAGGGCGACCAGGCCGTGTTCGTGCAGGCGTTTGAAATTGGCATGGGGGAAGGCGCCGCTTTCGTCGTAGAGGTGCGCGGTGCTGGCCAGCTCGGCGCTGAGGCGTTCGAGCAGGGCTTCGAAATTGGCGACTTCCACGGAGCGTAGTGACGGTTGGGTCATAGGAATGTACTCGGTCAGAAATGTGGGAGCGGGCTTGCTCGCGAAAGCGGTGTGTCAGGCCACGGATTCACTCGCTGAACCACCGCCTTCGCGAGCAAGCCCGCTCCCACAGGAGAGTGTGGGCTCAGATGGCCAGTCGTACGGCTTGATGGCCCAGCAAACGCTCGACTGCCTGCAACACCGGCTCGGCTTGCGTGCGTACCAACCAATCCGGACTCACCTGCACAAACGCCACCGTGCCATCCCTGGCAATCACTACGACCGTCGGCTGCGGCAATTCCCAGGTGCCGGTGCCAGTGGTTTCGCCGATGCTGTTGCCCTTGGCCAGCGCCGCGTTACGCGACGCCTCGTCAAAGCTGTAGAGAATCCCCAGGCGCCGCGCGAGGTTGTTGTCTCGGTCACTGGCCACCAGCAATTGCAGGGCGTGGCGGGTCTTGATCTCCACCAGGCGCTCGGGCACTTGCGGGCTGACTGCCACCAGCGGCACGCCGAGCTCGCGCAGGCGTGGGTAGAGCTGGCGCTCGTAATAGGGCAGGGCGATGTTGCACGCCGGGCAGCCGGCAAAGCGGAAGAAGATCAGCACCGCGGGGCCGTCGGCCAGCAGCGACTCGCGGTTGAGTTCGCCGCCTTCGACATTGAGCAGGGTGAACGGGTCCAGCTCATCGCCGACCTGCACGTAGTCGTCGGGGCGTGCTTCAGCCACCAGGCGTTGGCGCTGGTCGATATTGATCTGCAGCGCTTGCGGCGCCCAGGTCGCGACCCGTTCGGCGTGCAGGTCCGCCAGCTGACGGTTGAGGGATTCGCTCATGCCAGCGCCTCCTGTTTTTCTTTCACGTTGGCGACGCTGTAACGGTTGGCCGGTACGTCCAGGCCGAGGTTGTCGCGCAGGGTCTGGCCGCTGTATTCGCTACGGAACAGGCCGCGTTGCTGCAGTACCGGCACCACCAGTTCGGTGAAGTATTGCAGGCCGTCCGGCAGCACCGAGTTGACGATGAAGCCATCGCTGGCGCCGCGCTCGAACCAGGTCTGGATCGCATCGGCGACTTGCTCCGGGGTGCCGACAAAATCACGCTTGGGCCGCGAGAAACGCAGGGCCACTTCGCGCAGGCTCAGGCCTTCATCCCTGGCTAACTGCTTGATCCGGTCGGAACCGCCTTTTTGGCTGTTGGAGCCGAGGTCGCCCAGTTCCGGGAAGGGTTCGTCCAGTGGATATTTGCTGAAGTCGTGGTCGTTGAACGGGCGGCCGAGGGCGACGATGGCGTCCTCGACGGTGACCAGGTCCACGGCTTGCTGGTAGCGGCTTTCCACTTCGGCGGCATCGCGGCCGACAATCGGGCGGATGCCGGGCAGGATCGACAGGCTGTCGGGGTCGCGACCAAAACCCTTGGCGCGGCGCTTGAGGTCCTGGGAATACGCCAGGCCCTCCTCGATGCTCTCTACGTGGACAAAGATCGCATCGGCATTTTCAGCGGCAAAGTTGCGCCCGTCTTCAGACGTGCCTGCCTGGAAAATCACCGGCTGGCCCTGACGCGAACGCGCAATGTTCAGCGGGCCCTTGACCGAGAAGAACTCGCCCTTGTGGTTCAGCGCGTGCAGCTTGCCCGGGGTGAAAAATTCGCCGCTGTGCTTGTTGTAGGCGAAGGCGTCGTCTTCCCACGAGTCCCACAGGCCCTTGACCGCGTTCACGTGTTCCTTGGCGATGCGGTAGCGCACGGCGTGGGGCGGATGCTCGGCCTTGCCGAAGTTGTCGGCGGTGCCGCTCAGCCACGAGGTCACTACGTTCCAGCCGGCACGGCCGCCGCTGATATGGTCCAGGGACGCGAACTGGCGCGCTACCTGGTAGGGCTCGGTGTAGCTGACGGTCACTGTGGCGACCAGGCCGATGTGGGTGGTGATCGCCGCGAGTGCCGAGAGGATGGTCAGCGGCTCGAAGCGGTTGAGGTAGTGCGGGCTGGACTTGGCGTGGATGTGCAGGCTGTCGGCGATGAACACGAAGTCGAACTTCGCGGCTTCGGCCAGTTCAGTCTGCTGCTTGTAGAAGCCGAAGTTGGTGCTGGCGTCCGGTTGGGCCTGCGGATGGCGCCATTCGCCCCAGCCGTGACCGACGCCGTGGACCATGGCTCCGAGTTTGAGTTGACGTGGCTTGCTCATGTTCTGCTCCTGTTGGCGCGATGCTTTTTATCAGCGCGATGCTTGGGAATTGGGGGCACGCTTGGCGTTAAAGCTCTTGTCGAAACCCTGCGACACGTCGATGTGTTTGGTCAGCAGGCCTTCTTTTTGATAGGTGTCGGCGGTCGCTTGCAGGCCGCTGATAACGCTGTCGTCAATCGCCACTGGGGTCAGGCGGGTGTCCTTGGCCACTTCCACATGCACTTGCAGCGGCAGGCCGGTGATCTTGGCTTGGGCGGCGGCGTATTCATTGGGGTGGGTGTTGGCCCAGGCGTAGGCACGGTCGAGGCGGGCGACAAAGTCGTCCAACTGCACACGCTTGTCGGCGATGGCCTGGCTGGTGGCTGCCAGGTACAGGTGGTTGCTCAGCAGCTGGTTGCCGCTGACCAGCACACGGGCCTGGCTTTGCGAGGTGACCACGGTGGTGTAGGGGTCCCAGGTCGACCAGGCGTCAGCCGTGCCGTTGTCCAGTACCAGGCGTGATTCGCTGGGCAGCAGGAAAATGAACTGCACGTCCTTGGTGGTCAGGCCGGCCTCGGCCAGGGCCTTGATCGCCAGGTAGTGGCCGATGGAGCCGCGCCCGGTGACGATCTTCTTGCCCTTGAGGTCGGCGACGGTCTTGATCGGCGAGTCCTTGGGCACCAGCAGCGCGGTGGTGTTGCGCCCTTCGGCGTGGATGATGCTGACCACCTTGAGCGAGGCACCGGCACCGAGGGCAAACACGTAGGGCGCGTCACCAAGGGCACCAATATCCACGGCCCCCGCGTTCAAGGCTTCGCCCAGGGGCGAGGCGGACGGGAACTCCGACCACTGGATTTCGTAAGGCACATTCCTGGTTTCGCCGCTGGCTTCCAGCAGCGCCTTGATCGTCGATTTCTGATTGGCCACCCGCAGCGGTTGCAGGTCGGCGGCGCCGGCAGTGCCGAGCAGTCCAAGGGCGAGGGCGGTGCCTAGGAGCAGGCGTTTGAAAGGGGTGGTAAAGACCATGGGATGCAGGCTCCAGGCAGATCAAGAAAGGGTTCGGCTACCTCCGCCTGGAGAAGGGGTCGGTGAGTGGTTTAACGTTATGCCCATAAAAACCTGCTGTGAAGTTCTTTTTGGTTATATGGTAATTATCAAAATAATTCATTATTAATAGTTTGATTATTCTCTTATTGCATTTCAGGTTTTTCAATCGCCTTATATCGATCAGCAGGTTTGAAATCAGCGTTATTGCTTCAAACCACTACCAACCTCCCGCGCCAACGCAAATATCCCATCCATCCGCCAATGCTCATTGCGATGAGCCGGGTCCTGCGCCCACTCATCCCACCCCGAATCCCGCCGATACTGGCCCAACAACCCCGCCGCGCGCACTGCCTGCGCATCGGGGTGACGCAGTTGTTCGGCGTCCGGGTCGACGTAGAGTGCGTCGCTGCGGCAATACAGCTCGCACATGAAGCAGGTCTGGCACGCCTGTTGGTCGGCGATCCGGGGTTTGCCCTGGGGGCTCAGCGCCAGCACGTTGGTGGGGCACACGGTGACGCATTGGCCGCAGCCGTTGCAGAGGTCGGAGTAGATCAGTTCAATCACCAATAATTACCTCATTCTGTAGTGAGCGGGCTTGCCCCGCGCCGGGTGGCGAAGCCGCCCCGAATCCAGACGCCGCGGTGTATCAGCAAGGCCGAGGTGCCTGGGTTTGGGGCGGCTTCGCCACCCAGCGCGGGCAAGCCCGCTCACTACATGGGTTGTGTGGGGGTAGGGGGGATGGGGTCGAAACGTGTGTGCACCTGATCGACGCCGGATATGCGCAAGTGCGCGTCGTATAGGGCGCTTTGCTGCGGTGTGTCGCTACGCTGGTGCATGCCACGGCTTTCCTTGCGCTGCGCCGCTGCGGTGTAGCACCAGCGCGCCGTGGCGGCCATGGCGGCGGTTTCGCGGTCACGCAGGGGGTTGGTTGAGGGGGCGGTGGCGCGCACCTGATCCCAGATGTTGTCGAGTTCGCGCAGTGAACGGTCGAGTTGCGCGCCGCTGCGGAAGAGGTTTTTGTCCAGCGGGTGAACCTCGGCCTGGATGCGTTGAATCAACTGCGCGCTGCCGCCGGCAACGCCATCAAAGCCGCGCACTGCACCGTGATAAGCCGCGCGCTGCCTGGCCAACCGCGCCGCTCCCCGCCCAGCCCACTGCCCCGTGGACAACGCCCACGCCGAGTTCTGCGCACCGCCCCCGGACGTCGCACCGGCAATCGGTTCACGGCTGGCCGCGTCGCCGGCGGCGAATACGCCGGGCACGCTGGTCTGGCAGTCGTCATTCAGCAAACGCAAACCGCCCACCCCACGGATGGTGCCCTCGGGGTGCAAGGTCACGGCAAACCGCTGTCGATACGGATCAACCCCGTGCCGATCAAACGGCAGCATCAGGTTGGGCTGGATACTCGGCAGTTGTGCACGAATATCCGCAGGCACCCGATTCAAGCGGCAATACACCGGGCCGTTGAGCAGCGCCCGGGCCAAATCCTCGGTAAAGCCGGGGCCGCTGCTGATTGCCAAGGGCCGATCCGCTGCGTCGAAGTAGTCGCCGAAGCTGTACACCATCGAACGGGTCATGCTGCTGCCCGCCGCCGCGATGCAGTAGTAGTTGGAAAACTCCATGCCCGACAGTTCGGCACCGGCTTCGGCGGCCATCAGGTAGCCGTCGCCGGTGTTGGTGTGGTTGCCCAGCAGACGCGAGAGGAACGCGCAGCCGCCGGTGGCCAGTACCACCGCGCCAGTGCGGATCAACCAGTCGCCACCGGCCTGGCGCCGCCAGCCACGGGCACCGACCACGCGGCCGTTGTCGTCGCGCAGCAGTTCCAGGGCCGGGTGGTGGTCGAGGATCGTCACGCCGCTGTCGAGTACCCGGCGACGCAGGCCGCGCAGGTACTCCGGGCCGCGCAGGCCACGGTATTGGGTTTCGCCCTGGTCGTTTTGCGCGAAGGCGTAGTAGTCGCGCAGGCCCGGCAGGCTGGTCCAGGTGGTGTCGATGGCGCGGGCCATCCAGCGTGCATCGGCCAGGCCGTAGGCGGTGGCCAGGCGTTTGTCGATGGCGGCTTCCCGCGCGCCCGGTGGCACCCACCAATGGCCGGGACCGGCCGTGGCGGTGACGCCGCTGGTGCCGCAGTAGCCCTTGTCCACCAGGATGACCTTGACCCCTTCGCGGGCCGCAGCGATGGCGGCCCAGGTGCCCGCCAAACCGCCGCCGACGATCACTACATCGCAGCTCAACTCAGTCATCTCAGCGGCCTCGGAAGTTGCACGCCAGGCGCGTGTAGTCATACGCACCGCCACAGCCGAACGGCGCGAACGGGCCGATTGGGCTCAGCTTGCGCCTGGAGAAGGGGCGGATGTGGGGCCTGCACCCGGCGTGGGTGCAGGTGGGGTTGATCAGATGACGAAAAAACCATGGGTGCCGTCGCGGGCCAGTTGGGCCACCAGGCCGAATTCCCAATCCAGGTAGGCCTGCATGGCTTCCTTGGGGTTGTCGGTGCCTTCGTACGGGCGGCGATAGCGGTCGATGCGCGGCGAGGCAAGGTGGCTTTCACCTTCTTCCAGCGGCAGTTGCGCATTGATCCAGGCAGCGGTGCCGCCTTCGAGCAGGAACACTTGCTTGCCGGTGATGGCTTCGACTTCTGCCACCGCCAGGCGCGCCAACTGGCTGCTGCCGCAGGTCAGCACGTAACGCTCGGCCACGGGCGCCTCTGCCAGGGCAGCGGGTAGTTGCGCGCGCAGGACCCACCAGGCGCCGGGGATATGGCGTTTGACGTAATTGGCGCTGGCGGTGAAATCCAGCACCACGGTGTCGCCATGTGCCTGCCATTCGGCAAGGGTGTGCGGGCTGATCAACTCGGCTTGCGGCGGCGCCGGGACCGGTGCGACCCACGGTCCTTGCTCGCTGAAGTGCGCTGCTTGCAGGTCGTCCAGCACATGCACGTCCCAGCCCAGTTGCGCGAGCCAGGAGGCGGACATGTTGGCGCGCACACCGTCGTCATCCGCCAGCACGATCCGCGCCCCGCGCACGCTGGCGACGTGGTCGGTTTCCTGCACCAACTGGCCGCCCGGCGTGGAGCGTGCGCCCGGCAGGTGACCGGCTTCGAATTCTTCCGGGGTGCGCACATCGAACAGGTAGGTGGTGCGGTGCGCCTGTTGCTGCCAACTGTGCAGGTCAGCCAGCGTGGCGCGGCCGACCCGCGCCCTGTCGGCGACGCGGCGCGCATCGGCCGCGGCCACTTGGCGATGTTCTTCCGACGTTGGCGCAAAGCGGCGCGATTGGCCGTGGGCGAGTTTCTGCCCGGCCAGGGTCCAGCCGATGGTGCCGTTGCGCAGCGCCGATACCGGGTTGGCCACGCCGGCGTTGATCAGTGACTGCGTGCCGATGATGCTGCGAGTGCGTCCGGCGCAGTTGACGATGATGCGCGTGGCCGGGTCGGGCGCCAGTTCACGGGCGCGCAACACCAGTTCGGCACCGGGCACGCTGATGCCGGTGGGGATGCTCATGGTCTGGTATTCGTCGAAGCGGCGGGCGTCGAGCACTACCACGTCGGCGTTGCTGTCGAGCAGCGCCTGCACTTCTTCGGCGGCCAGGGACGGCGTGTGACGCTGGCTTTCCACCAGTTCGCCAAAGGCCTTGCTCGGCACGTTGACGTCGATGAACAGCTCGCCGCCGGCCTTGCGCCAACCGTCCAGGCCGCCGTCGAGCAGGCTGACCCGGGTGTAGCCCAGGGCAACCAGGCGCTCGGCGGCGCGGGCAGCCAGGCCTTCGCCGTTGTCGTACACGGTGACCTGGGTGTCACGCCGCGGAATGCGCGAGTACACCTCCAGTTCCAGCTTGGACAACGGGATATTCGCGGCAAACAACGGGTGGGATTCGGCGAAGGGCGCCTCTTCACGCACATCGACCAGGGCGATTTCGTGATGGTCCAGCAGGGCCTGGCGGATCTGGGCGAAGTTCAGGGTCGATACGGTGCTCATAGGGCAGGGCTCTTTTCTTTGGACAAATCCCAGATGTTCGGGAGGAAGGCGTTGGAATAACCGGAGATAAACGGTTTCTCGCTACCGTCGGGCTGGTACACCGCACGGCGCACCGCGCCGATATTGGCGCCGTACACATGGATGCTGATGGACACCTGGTCGCTGTAGGCGTTGCTCACCTGGTGGATGTCACCGACCTTGGGCGACACCGCTTCAACCTGGCCGGGCACCAATTCAATCGGCTTGCCTTCGGCGACCAGGCTGCCGTCGGGCGCACGTGCGAAGCCTTGGGAAAACTCCGCGCCGCGCAACATGCCGATCAGGCCCCACACTCGGTGGTCGTGAATCGGCGTGCTTTGGCCCGGCCCCCACACGAAACTGACGATGCTGAAGCGCTGGCGCGAATCGGCGTGCAGCAGAAATTGCTGGTAGCGCTCGGGGTTGGGTTGGGCGAATTCATCCGGCAGCCAGTCATCATGGCTGACCAGTTGCGCCAGTAGCTTGCCGCCACGGTGCAGCAGGTCGCCTTCGCGTGGATTGCCGTCGATCAGTTCCGCCAGGGCGCCTATAAAGGCTCTGAGTCTTTCGGGGTGCTTGGCCTGGGTCATGGCAATTCCATCAGTCGGTGTTGATAGAAGTTATCTAAGCATAATGTTTATAGTTAATATGCTATTTTTTAATGATTAGCTTATAGCTGAAGGTAATTTAGAACTGGGTTGACTAGGCTTAGACGTTATCGATCACAGCGTGGACTATCCAGATAGCGTTCCTGCAACTATGCTTCGCACACATCTTAATGACTGATCTCTATGTGCGGCCCAAATGAAAATTGACGATATAGACGCCTTTGTCGAAGTGATCCGTTGCCAGTCCATCAGCCATGCCGCCGAATCCTTGCAACTGACCCAGCCCGCCATCACCCGTCGCGTACAGAACTTCGAGCAAGCGCTGGGGGTGGAACTGTTCGACCGTAATACCAAGCCGCTCAAACCAACGCTGATCGGCACTCGCGTGTATGAGCAGTGCCGGCTGATCCTGCGCGAAATGGATGCGCTGCGGGAACTGGTCGCCACCGACGCACCGCCCACCGGCCTGTTGCGCCTGGGTGTGCCGCAGACCATCGGCGACGTGGTGCTGCTGGATGCGCTCAAGCACCTGCGCACCGAATACGCCGACCTGCGCGCCCAGGTTGCCACCGGCTGGGGCAGCCAACTGGTCGGCAAGATCGAACGCGGCGAGCTGGATGCGGCGGCGGCGTTGTTCCCGGCAGGCAAGATCTTCCCCGACAACGTGGTCGGCGAGTCCATCGGCAAGATGGAGCTGGTGGTGGTGTGCGCCAAGGCGCAACTGCCAAAGAAACCCTGCAAGCTGGCGGATGTGTATCAGAACGGTTGGATCTTGAACCCGGATGGCTGCGGTTTTCGCGCCGGGTTGCAGCGCACCTTGTCCGACCAGGGGCTGGCGTTGCGGGTGAACCTGGAAACCTTTGGCACCGAGCTGCAATTGGGCCTGGTGGCGGATGGTCTGGGCCTGGGTTTGGTGCCGCGGCCGCTGCTGGAACGTAGCGTCCATCGCGAGCAACTGGCGGTGATGCCGCTCAAGGATTTCAAGCCGGTGATGGATTTGTGGCTGATCTATCCGCACTTCCTGGGCAACTTGCAGGGGCCGGTGGATGCGTTTGGCAAGTTGGTCGCCGCTTCCCTGCACAAGATCCGCGACGCCGCATAACCCCAGTGAAAGCGGCTTATTGTGGGAGCGGGCTTGCTCGCTCCCACACAGGCCTGCTCCCACATTCGTTCTGTGTTGTTGCCTGATTTTTTATGAAAAAAAATAATAATTAGCTTAGATTAAAATGTGCTTTTTATTATTTTTATCCATCCCCTAGGCTTGCCTGGAAGTCCTTAAGGCCATCCAGGAAGTTTTGCCATGAGCAGCGTCACCTCGATTTCCAACGTTTCCAGCAATGTCCGCCAGCGTGTCACTCCACAAGAATGGGAAGTGCGCGTCAAACTGGCCGCCGCCTACCGCCTGGCGGCCTTGTACAAGTGGACCGATCACATTTACACCCACTTCTCCGCCCGTGTCCCCGGCCCGGACGAGCATTTCCTGATCAACGCCTTTGGCCTGTTGTTCGATGAAATCAACGCCTCCAACCTGGTCAAGGTCGACCTCGACGGCACTATTGTCGACGACCCGACCGGCCTGGGCATCAACTACGCCGGCTACGTGATCCACAGCGCGATCCATGGCGCACGCCACGACTTGCAAGCGGTGTTGCACACCCATACCCGCGACGGCATTGCCGTGTCGGCGCAGAAGGACGGATTGCTGCCGATCTCCCAGCACTCCATCGGTTTCTCCGGCCGCGTGGCGTATCACGGGTATGAAGGCATTGCCCTGGACCTGGACGAGCGCGAGCGACTGGTGGCGGACCTGGGCGACAAGAGCGTGATGATCCTGCGCAACCACGGCTTGTTGACCGCCGGCATCAGCGTTGAGCATGCGTTCCAGCAGCTGCAGCAGTTGGAGCGTGCGTGCAATATCCAGGTCGCGGCACAGGCGGCGGGGAATGCGGAGTTGATCTTTCCGCCCAAGGAGGTGGTGGAAAAAGTCGAGCAGCAGGCCAAGGCGCACGCCAGCGGTGAAGGCCCGGGCGTAGCGCGGCATTGGAATGCACTGGTGCGGCAGTTGGAACGTTCCGACACCGACTACAAAAACTGATTCTCGGCACGCAGCAGATCTAAAAATGTGGGAGTTGGCTTGCCTGCGATAGCATCAACTCGGTGCATCTGCACAACCGAGGTGTTTGCATCGCAGGCAAGCCAGCTCCCACATTGTTTTGCAGTGTTCTTGCTTATGCTACTTGCTGGGCCTGCTCGCGCTCGGCAATCAACTGGCGGGTGAGGGGGATCAGGCGCTTGCCGTAATCGATGGCATCGTTCAGTGGATCAAACCCGCGAATCAGGAACGTAGTGATGCCCAGGTCGTAGTAGTCCACCAAGGCTTCGGCGACTTGCTCGGCGGTGCCCACCAGCGCAGTGGAGTTGCCTTGGGCGCCAAGCAGCCCGGCAATCCCGGTCCACAAGCGCTTATCCAGCCGCGATCCCTGCGCCGCTGCTGCCAGCAAGCGGCGCGAGCCTTCGTTCGGCGGTTCACGGCGCACAAAACCATTTTTCTCGGCCAGTGCGGTGGCCTGTTGCAGGATGCTGTCAGCCCTCTCCCAGGCAAGCTCTTCGGTCTCGGCGAGGATCGGTCGCAACGACAGGCTGAAGCGAATCGTACGCCCGTGCTTGGCCGCTTCGGCGCGCACCTGGGTGACGATCTCGCGCACTTGTTCGTAGGTTTCACCCCACAGCGCATACACGTCGGCATGTTTGCCGGCGACGGCAATGGCGGCAGCGGACGAGCCGCCGAAGTACAGTGGGATATGCGGCTGTTGCGGCGACTTCACCGTGGAGTGCGCGCCTTCGACCTGGTAGTAGGTGCCTGCGAAATCAAACGGCTGCTCGCTGGTCCATTCCTGGCGCACCACGCTCAGGTATTCGTCGGTGCGTGCGTAACGTTCGTCCTTGCCGATATGGCTGCCATCGGCGCGCAGTTCGCGGTCGTCACCGCCGGTGATGATGTGCACGGCGGTGCGCCCGCCGTTGAACACGTCGAGGGTGGTGAACTGGCGTGCCGCCAACGTCGGTTGGGCGAAGCCGGGGCGGTGGGCGATGAGAAATTGCAGTTTCTCTGTGACGCTGGCGGCGTGGGAGGCAATCAGCGTGCTGTCCGGGCTGTTGGAGTGGAACGCCACCAGGGCGCGGTCGAAGCCGGCCTCTTCGTGGGCGCGGGCCACGGTCTCGACGTAATCCGGTTGCAGGGTCGGGCCGCTGCGCGGGTGGATCTCGGAAGCGTGGTGGCCGCCAATGTAGCCGATGAATTCAATGCTCATGGTCTGTCCTTCTATCGTGCGGGAGGGCACCTCCACCGGGCAGGGGGTCGGTTGTTCGCGTCCAAAGTAGGGGCAGGGGGGTGGGGCTGTAAAATGCCGTTTGGTTCTAACCTAATTATTAAAATGTTGAATCATATTTTATGACATGTATCAGTATTTTGCATTTTTGGAGGGTCAGGTCATTTCTCCCAAGCTTTGGGCAGGTGGTAGAGATTGTGTGGGGCTTGCGCGCGCATTGCAGTATCCTCCGCGACCCGCTTATCAATGATTCCAAGACAGATGACAGGACAAGACATGCAGGTGATGCTTTCGTCGATTCTCGACGAAGTGCGCCCACTGATCGGCCTCGGTAAAGTCGCCGACTATATCCCCGCGCTGGCCGACGTGCCGGCCAATCAATTGGGGATCGCCGTGTACGGTAACGACGGTACGGCCTACTGTGCAGGTGACGCCGAAACACTGTTTTCGGTGCAGAGTATTTCCAAGGTATTCAGCCTGGTGCAGGCCATCGACCATGGTGGCGAAACCATCTGGGAGCGCCTGGGCCACGAGCCATCGGGGCAGCCGTTCAACTCGCTGGTGCAGCTGGAATTCGAACGTGGTCGGCCGCGCAATCCCTTTATCAACGCTGGTGCGTTGGTGATCTGCGACATCAACCAGTCGCGCTTCGCGGTGCCGATCCTGTCGATGCGCGATTTTGTCCGGCGGCTGTCGGGCAACCCGCAGATCCTGGTCAACAGCACTGTCGCCGAATCGGAAGCCCAGCACGGCGCACGCAATGCGGCCATGGCCTATCTGATGAAATCGTTCGGCAACTTCCACAACGATGTGGACGCAGTGCTGCACAGCTACTTCAACTATTGCGCGCTGCAAATGAGTTGCCTGGATCTGGCCAAGGCGTTCAGCTTCCTGGCCAACGAAGGCGTGAGCGCCCACAGCGGCGAACAGATCCTCACCGCGCGCCAGACCAAGCAGGTCAACTCGATCATGGCCACCAGCGGGCTGTATGACGAGGCGGGCAACTTTGCCTATCGCGTAGGCTTGCCCGGCAAGAGCGGCGTAGGCGGCGGGATCGTTGCGGTGGTGCCTGGGCAGTTTACGGTGTGCGTGTGGTCGCCGGAGTTGAACGCGGCGGGGAATTCGCTGGCGGGGATCAAGGCGTTGGAGTTGTTGAGCGAGCGGATTGGCTGGTCGGTGTTCTGACAGTTCGGGGGTTTGCGGTCACTGCCGTAAATCCCCTTGAAGCTTAGGCTTTGCGCGGCTTCATAAACAGATCCAGCATCAATAACAACGCCCCGACGGTGATCGCGATGTCGGCGAGGTTGAACACGCCGGTATGCGTCGGTCCCACATTCAGCACCATGTAGTCGACCACGTGGCCGTCACGGAAGACGCGGTCGATCAGGTTGGCGATACCGCCCAGGGCAATGGCGTAGAGCGGCAAGACCTTGCGCAACGGTTGGCTCCAGTTGGACAAGGACCAGCCCATCGCCCAGGCCACCACGATTGCCACGCCGACGATAAAGATCAGTTGTTTGACCTGAGGCGGCAGCGCCGCGCCCAGGCTCAGGAACGCGCCTGGATTCAGGCTCAGTTCCAGCGCCAGATTGAACGGGTTGGAGCCGAATTTGAAACTCTGGGTTTGCAGCGACACCAGGGCCAGCAGTTTGACCAGTTGGTCCACGGCAATAAAGGCGATGCCCGCGAGGAGGGCGAAGGTGCGGCCGCGCAGTAGGGATGACGTGCTCAAGCGGTAACTTCCTGTTCCGGGTCTGTGAGAGGGCGCCAGAAGATAGCCCAGGCGCTTTGTGGCGTCTATGTCCTGCCCGCACGGATCTCTCTTGCAAACGCGTTGTGTCGTGAGCGGGCGTTGTTGCAGTGCTCAAGAGCGCTGAGCAATTCAGCTCGTAACCTGGAATAACAGGCCCTGATATTTAAATGTGGGAGCTGGCTTGCCTGCGATGACAGTGTGTCAGCCAGTCTACCTTTAACTGACCCACCGCATTCGCGGGCAAGCCCGCTCCCACAGTGGATCGGTGTTGCTGGATAGTGAGTGTTCGGCTGAAGATCGCCCAGGCACTGCCAGCTCCCACATTTGATCTGATTAATCATGAGGGCTGTGTTTTCCCCAAACAAAAAATGCGCCCCTGAAGGCGCATTTTTTGTTCGGTCCGCTATCGCCGGTCAGGCAATCGCATCCCATGCACGATCCCCGTGCTCGTCCTTGATCCGGGTCGGCAGGCCCATCACATCCAGCGCTTTCAGGAACGGCTCGGCCGGCAGTTCTTCAACGTTGGCCATGCGTTGCACGTCCCACTCGCCACGGGCTACCAGCAGCGCTGCGGCCACCGGCGGAACGCCTGCGGTGTAGGAGATGCCCTGGCTGTCGGTCTCGGCAAACGCTTCTTCGTGATCGGCTACGTTGTAGATGAACACTTCGCGTGCCTTGCCATCCTTGGTGCCCTTGACCAGGTCGCCGATGCAGGTCTTGCCGGTGTAGCCGGGCGCCAGCGAAGACGGGTCGGGCAGTACGGCCTTGACCAGTTTCAACGGCACGACTTCCAGGCCTTCGGCGGTGGTGACCGGTTTTTCGGAGAGCAGGCCGAGCTTGTTCAGCACGGTAAACACGTTGATGTAGTGTTCGCCGAAGCTCATCCAGAAACGCACGTTGGGCACGTCGAGGTTTTTCGACAGCGAGTGCACTTCATCGTGGCCGGTCAGGTACAGGTTCTGCGAACCGACAACCGGCAGGTCATCGGTGCGTTTGACTTCGAACATGGTGTTGCTGGTCCACTGGCTGTTCTGCCAGCTCCACACCTGTCCGGTGAATTCGCGGAAGTTGATTTCCGGGTCGAAATTGGTGGCGAAGTATTTGCCATGGGAGCCGGCATTGACGTCGAGAATGTCGATCGAATCAATGCGGTCGAAATGCTGTTGCTGCGCCAGCGCGGCATACGCGTTGACGACACCCGGGTCGAAGCCCACGCCAAGGATGGCGGTGATGTTCTTCTGTTTGCACTCTTCCAGGTGGTTCCATTCGTAGTTGCCGTACCACGGCGGGGTCTCGCAGACCTTGCCCGGCTCTTCGTGGATGGCGGTGTCGAGGTAAGCCACGCCCGTGTCGATGCAGGCCCGCAGGACCGACATGTTGAGGAACGAGGAACCGACGTTGATGACGATCTGCGATTCGGTCTCGCGGATCAGGGCCTTGGTCGCTTCCACGTCCAGGGCGTTCAGCGCGAAGGCTTTGATTTCGGCGGGTACTTTGAGGCTACCCTTGGCCTTGACGCTGTCGATGATGGCCTGGCATTTGGAGATGTTGCGCGACGCGATAGCAATACGACCGAGTTCGTCGTTGTGCTGCGCGCACTTGTGGGCCACCACCTTGGCGACACCTCCTGCACCAATGATAAGAACGTTCTTTTTCAATTGCTTTCTTTCTCCTATATCCGCCAGCTTACGAAAGGCTGGACAGGTAGTCGTCGTAACCAAATTCACGAACCACCTCGACTGTACCGTCGAGTTGTTTCACTACGATGGACGGCATTTTCAGGCCGTTGAACCAATTTTTCTTGACCATGGTGTAGCCCGCGGTGTCGATGAACGACAGCCGATCGCCGATGGCCAGCGGACGATCAAATTGGTACTCACCGAAGATGTCCCCGGCCAGGCAGGATTTGCCGCACACCATCACGGTGTGTTCGCCATCGCTCGGCGCCAGCTTGGCGTTGAGGCGATAGATCAGCAGGTCCAGCAGGTGGGCTTCGATGGAGCTGTCTACCACGGCGAGGTTCTTGCCGTTGTAGAGGGTGTCGAGCACGGTGACTTCCAGGGAGGCGCTGTTGGTGATCGCCGCTTCGCCGGGTTCCAGATAGACCTGCACGCCGTACTTGGCGGAGAACGCTTTCAAGCGGGCGCAGAACGCGTCCACGTCATAGTCGTCGCCGGTGAAATGGATGCCGCCGCCGAGGCTGACCCACTCGACTTTGTGCAGCAGCGCGCCGAAGCGTTCTTCGATGGTGCCGAGCATTTTGTCGAACAGGCTGAAGTCGCCGTTCTCGCAGTTGTTGTGGAACATGAAGCCGGAGATCTGCTCGATCACGCCTTCGATCTTCACCGGGTCCCATTCGCCCAGGCGGCTGAACGGACGCGCCGGGTCGGCCAGCAGGTAGTCGGAGCTGCTGACCTGGGGGTTCACGCGCAGGCCGCGGGTCTTGCCTGCGGAACGTTCGGCAAAGCGCTGCAACTGGCTAATGGAGTTGAAGATGATCTTGTCGCAGTTATCCAGCATCTCTTCAATTTCATCGTCAGCCCAGGCCACGCTGTAGGCGTGCGCTTCGCCTTCGAACTTCTGGCGGCCGAGCTTGAGCTCGTACAGCGACGACGACGTAGTGCCGTCCATGTATTGCTGCATCAGGTCGAACACCGACCAGGTGGCGAAGCACTTGAGCGCCAACAGGGCCTTGGCGCCGGACTGCTCGCGCACGTAAGCAATCTTCTGCATGTTGACCAGAAGCTTCTGTTTATCGATGAGGTAGTACGGCGTTTTGATCATTTTTGAGAGCCTGCGGCGGTGCCTGCCAAAAAAGGACACGCATTGTGCCCGCACTTGGGGCGAATCGGAAGGTTAGTGGGCGGAATTTGCTGCCCTTGGTTTACGAGCGTAGCGCAGGTGTATGACTGTCCGTGCAGCGACAGCGTTTTTGTAGTGAGCGGGCTTGCCCCGCGCCGGGTGGCGAAGCCGCCCCGAATCCGGGCACCTGGGTCTTCCTGCATCACCCGCCATTTTGAACGGTGTATGCCTGTTCCAGCCTGCAAACCCAATCTCCTGTGTGGAGCTGTCGAGCTTTGGCGAGGCTGCGAAAGCGGCGGCACGGCAGGCAGAGATGTTGCCTGATCCGCCGCCTTCGCAGGCAAGCCAGCTCCCACATTTTTTAACTGTGTACACCTGACACGGCCTGCAAACCCTATTCCCTGTGGGAGCTGTCGAGCTTTGGCGAGGCTGCGAAGGCGGCGGCACTGCTGGTAGAGATGTTGCCTGATCCGCCGCCTTCGCAGGCAAGCCAGCTCCCACATTTTTTAACTGTGTACACCTGACACAGCCTGCAAACCCTATTCCCTGTGGGAGCTGTCGAGCTTAGGCGAGGCTGCGAAAGCGGCGGCACGGCAGGCAGAGATGTCGCCTGATCCGCCGCCTTCGCAAGCAAGCCAGCTCCCACATTTTTTAACTGTGTACACCTGACACGGCCTGCAAACCCTATTCCCTGTGGGAGCTGTCGAGCTTTGGCGAGGCTGCGAAAGCGGCGGCACTGCTGGTAGAGATGTCGCCTGACCCACCTTTGATCTTCATTCAGCCCATGTCGCCTTCGATTCAACGCAGCTGTGCGCCTGTCTCAGCGGGCGCCGCGCCATGGCTTTTCTGGCATTTGCGGCAATGGCAGTGGGTGACGGCATCCATGTTGCTTTCGTTCCTGAAAGTTGCAGGCAAACACTATACCTGTGGCGAGGGAGCTTGCTCCCGTTGAGGGCGCACCACAAACGTTCAAGAATTCCCCGAACACGCCTCAGTAGACTCGCCAGACTTCTTCTACTACAGGTTTTCCATGGACATCTTCCTCTACGCCTTCAGCGTCATGTACAGCCCCGGCCCCGTGAATTTCATGGGCCTCAACGCCGGGCTCACCGGGCAGTTTCGCCGTTCCACCGGGTTTTTCATCGGTGTGGGGTGCGCGATGCTGCTGTTGTTTGTGCTGTTTGGCTACACCGGCGAGGCGATCATTTCCCAGGCCGCGTTGCCGTACATCTCGTTGATTGGCGGGGCGTACACGTTGTATCTCGCCTATCAGGTATTCACTGCGCGCACGGTCGTGGATGAAACGACTGCAACCGTACCCGTCAAAACCCTCACGTTCTGGAATGGCCTGGTGATCCAGTTGCTCAACCCCAAGGGCATCATGGCGGTGTTGCCGATCACCAGTGTGATGCTGCCGGCGGCGCACGTCACCGGGGTGTCCATCGCGCTTGTGTCGGCGGTGCTGGCGGTTGGTGCGTTCGGCGCGCCGTGGGTTTATTCACTGCTGGGTGCAGTGCTCGGACGGCGGATCAATGGCTCGTCGGCGTTCACCGTGTTCAATCGCTGCATGGGCGTGGCACTGGCGGTGTGTGCGTATTTCATGTTCCACGCGTTCTATGTACACCTGATCTCAACATGAGTAGATCTTGTGATCATCTAGAATAATATGAGTTTGTCTCACTATCGCTGACTGTCGACAATGGCTGCCATAAATATCGACATTGGAGTTGTTAGTCATGGCAGTCGCTCATTCCCTGGGATTTCCGCGCATTGGACGCGATCGTGAACTGAAAAAAGCGCAGGAAGCGTTCTGGAAGGGTGAGCTCGATGAAGCTGGCTTGCGCGCCGTGGGCCGTGACCTGCGCAAAACCCACTGGGACCTGCAAAAACAGGCCGGTGTCGAATTGCTGCCCGCCGGGGATTTCGCCTGGTATGACCAGGTGCTGACCCACTCGCTGATGTTTGGCGTGATCCCCGAGCGCTTCCGCCCAGCCGATGGCAAAGCCACCTTGCACACCCTGTTCGGCATGGCCCGTGGCGTCAGCGACAGCTGCTGCGGCGGCGCCCACGCCCAGGAGATGACCAAGTGGTTCGACACCAACTACCACTACCTGGTGCCTGAATTCAGCGCTGACCAGCAGTTCCACCTGGGCTGGGATCAACTGTTCGAAGAGGTGCAGGAAGCCCGCGAGCTGGGCCACAACGTCAAGCCAGTCATCATCGGCCCGCTGACTTACCTGTGGCTGGGCAAGGCCAAGGGCGGCGACTTCGACAAGCTCGACCTGCTCGATCGCCTGCTGCCGCTGTACGGCCAGATCTTCCAGCGCCTCGCCGAATTGGGGGTTGAGTGGGTACAGATCGACGAACCGATCCTGGTGCTGGACCTGCCGCAGGACTGGAAAAACGCGTTTGAGCGTGCCTACAACCTGATCCAGCGCGACCCGCTGAAAAAGCTGGTGGCCACCTATTTTGGTGGGCTGGAAGAGAACCTCGGTTTGGCGGCGAACCTGCCGGTGGATGGTTTGCATATCGACCTGGTGCGGGCGCCGGAGCAGTACCCGACCATTCTCGACCGCCTGCCGGCTTATAAAGTGCTGTCCCTGGGCGTGGTCAACGGTCGTAACGTGTGGCGCTGCGACCTGGAAAAAGCCCTGGCGACGCTGCAGCACGCCCATGACAAGTTGGGTGACCGCCTGTGGGTGGCGCCATCCTGCTCGCTGCTGCACAGCCCGGTGGACCTGGGGCGTGAAGACCAGCTGGATGGGGAGCTGAAAAGCTGGCTGGCATTCGCCGTACAGAAATGCGCCGAAGTGGCGGTGCTGGCCCAGGCGGTCAATCAACCCGAGGCAGCGAATGTTGTCGCGGCCTTGGCACAAAGCCGTGCCGTGCAAGCCGCCCGCGCCGCGTCGCCGCGTATCCACAAGCCTGCGGTGCAAGCGCGGGTTGCGGCGATCACTGCCAGGGACAGCCAGCGCCAGTCGCCGTTTGCCCAGCGTATCGAGCAGCAGCGCGCGGGCCTGAACCTGCCACTGTTTCCGACCACCACCATCGGTTCGTTCCCGCAGACCGCGTCGATCCGCCTGGCGCGCCAGTCGTACAAGGCCGGCAAGTTGAGCGAAGCCGAATACGTCGAAGCCATGCACAGCGAGATCAAGCACGCCGTGGAAGTGCAGGAAAACCTCGGCCTGGACGTGCTGGTGCACGGTGAAGCCGAGCGTAATGACATGGTTGAGTACTTCGCCGAGCAACTCGACGGCTATGTGTTCACCCGGTTCGGTTGGGTGCAGAGCTACGGTTCACGTTGCGTGAAACCGGCGGTGATTTTTGGTGACCTGAGCCGCCCGAAAGCCATGACCGTGGAGTGGATCCGCTACGCCCAAGGCCTCACCCACAAAGTGATGAAGGGCATGCTGACCGGCCCGGTGACCATGCTGATGTGGTCATTCCCCCGCGAAGATGTGAGCCGCGAAGTGCAGGCACGGCAATTGGCCCTGGCGATTCGTGACGAAGTGGTGGACCTGGAGGCGGCCGGCATCAAGATCGTGCAGATCGACGAAGCGGCGTTCCGTGAAGGTTTGCCGTTGCGCCAGGCGCAGTGGCAGCACTACCTGGACTGGGCCACCGAAGTATTCCGCCTGTGCGCCTCGGGTGTGCGCGACGAAACCCAGATCCACACCCACATGTGCTACAGCGAGTTCAACGATGTGATCGAGAGCATTGCGGCGATGGATGCCGATGTGATTACCATCGAAACGTCGCGCTCGGACATGGAGTTGCTGGAGGCGTTTGAAGCCTTCGCTTACCCGAACGAAATCGGTCCGGGCGTGTACGACATCCACTCGCCACGGGTGCCGGATGCGTCGGAGATGGCCAATTTGTTGCGCAAGGCGGCCAAGCGGATTCCGGCCGAGCGTTTGTGGGTGAACCCGGATTGCGGCTTGAAAACCCGTGGCTGGCCGGAGACCGAAGCGGCGTTGATTCACATGGTCACGGCCGCCCGCCAGCTGCGTGCTGAACTGGCCTGATTGCTGAGCAGTACACGGTTCAAAAAAATGTGGGAGCGGGCTTGCTCGCGAATGCAGTGTGTCAGTCAACGGATTCACTGGCTGATTCAGCGCATTCGCGAGCAAGCCCACTCCCACATTTGGCCTGCGTAGAGTCAGAGGTATTTGAGCCAGGCCAAGTCACGACGCCTTGCTTTGAGCCCCGCAAACCAACGCACGGGCGGATACAGCACCAACGGCAGCAACAGCGCTACCAGCCAAATTGCGCCCATACCGTCGACGCCGAAATAGCTGCCATGATTCAGGCCAAACAGCGCAATACAAGCCACATAGAACACTTTCAGCACATACAAATGCAGCAGATAAAAGAACATCGGCGCCGCGCCAAACGTGGCCAGTAGGCCGATCCAACGTGCGTGCCCGGCCCGTTCAAACGCCAGCAACAGCAGCAGACCGATGCCCAAGGTCAGCGCCAGGAACAGCAGCGAAGGCGGATATTTGGTCACGTTGAAAAAGCTCATCAACGTCTGCACACCACTGTCATAGCTCTGCCAAGGCTTCTCCCCGTAACCATTGAACGCACGCAACAGCACAAAGCCGACCAACCCAGTCACGCCCGCCAGCGCCAAATAGCGCTGACGCAGCAGCGGCGGTGAGCCGTTGGCGAACCACGGGCCGAGGCCGTAGCCCAAGGCAATCACGCCGATCCACGGCAGCACCGGGTAGGTGATGCGCAGGCGCAGGTTGTCGCCGACCTCGATCCAACTGCGCTCATGCAGGATCGCCCAACCGTTCTGCAGCATCGAGCCCGGCCCGAAGTGCAGGCCATCCAGCAGGTTGTGCCCGGCGATAATCCCAATCGCCACGGCGATCAACAGCGGCCGCGGCAACCACACCAAGGCGGCGAGGGCGAGCATGCTCACGCCAATTGCCCAGATGACTTGCAGGTAGATCACTGCTGGCGGCATCTGGAAGGTCCAGGCGAAGTTGACCAGGGTGAATTCCAGCACCACCAGAAATAGCCCGCGCTTGAACAGAAACGCCGACACATCGCGGCGGCCCTGGTATTTCTGGCCGTACAGCCACGCCGACAAGCCGGTGAGCAAGACAAACACCGGCGCACACAGGTGGGCGAGGGTGCGACTGATAAACAGGCTGGGTTCGGTGCTGTCGATGCTCATCGGGTCGCTGACTTGACGGTGCAGCAGGAAGGTTTCGCGCACGTGGTCCAGCAGCATGAACAGGATCACCAGGCCCCGCAGGGCGTCGATGGAAAGCAGGCGTTGGCGCAGGGGGACAGCGTCGGTCATGGGCAAGGGTCGCAGGGTAGAGGGGAAAGCGGGTGTTATTCTATAACATTAATCTGCCCGCTGTCGGTTTCTAACCTGTGGGAGCGAGCTTCGTCGTGCCTTGGATTCTGCTAAGGTCTGCCAAACCGCTTTCGCAGGCCTTCACCATGACCACCCCGAAAACCGTCATCGACTTCTGGCAACACGCCGGCCCCAAACGCTGGTTCGCCAAGGACGAGGCCTTCGACGCCAGCTTCCGCGACACCTTCCACAGCGCCCACCTGCAAGCCGCCCGCCGTGAGCTGGAAAGCTGGCTGGACTCGGCAGAGGGCGCCCTGGCCCTGCTGATCCTGCTCGACCAATACCCGCGCAATGCCTTTCGCGGCACTGCCCATATGTTCGCCACCGACCCGTTGGCGCGCTTGTATGCCGGGCGCATGGTCGAGGCCGGGTTGGACCAGTTGATCGAGCCTGCCTTGCGTGCGTTCTGCTACCTACCGTTTGAGCATTCGGAAGACCCGGTGGACCAGCAGCGTTCCCTGGTGCTCAACCAGGCGCTGGACGCCAACACCTACCACTGGGCCAAGGAACATGCCGAGATTATTCAGCGCTTCGGGCGGTTTCCTCATCGCAACAGGGTGTTGGCCCGCGTCAGCACTGAGCACGAGCAGGCCTTTTTGGACAAGGGCGGGTTCGCCGGATAGGTCCCAGCATTCCCGCCAGGAATGCCCCTATAAAAAGCTGCCATTGTCTTTCTTGCCAGCCATCTCGTAACGTGGGCTTTCACCCAAGGAGCCCTGTCATGAACTCACCCTCGTTGCGCCTGTACGTTGATGCCCAGTTCACCAGCCCCTACGCGATGTCGGTATTTGTCGCGCTGCGCGAGAAGGGCTTGGCGTTTGATACGCAGACCCTGGACTTGGACTCGGCGCAACAGCAGGCTGCGGATTTCACCCAATTGTCCCTGACCCAACGCGTGCCAACCCTGGTGGACGGTGACTTTGCCCTGTCGGAATCCTCGGCAATCACCGAGTATCTGGACGAGGCGTACCCCGCGACGGTGGTGTACCCCGTCGACCCCAAGCAGCGGGCGAGGGCGCGGCAGGTCCAGGCGTGGTTGCGCAGCGATTTGCTGCCCATCCGCCAGGAACGTTCGACGCTGGTGGTGTTCTACGGGCAAAAGATGCCGCCCTTTTCGCCTGCGGCCCAGGCTGCCGCGCAGAAGTTGATCAGTGCGGCACAGGCGCTGTTGGCGGGTAACCCGGACTTTCTGTTTGGCACGTGGTCGATTGCCGATGTGGACCTGGCCGTGATGCTCAATCGCCTGATTCTCAATGGCGACAGCGTGCCCGCCGAGTTGGTCGCCTATGCGCAACGCCAATGGCAGCGGCCGTCGGTACAAGCCTGGGTCAACCTGCAGCGGCCTGCGCTCTAGCGGTTTAAAGCCATTCCTGGGCCACGCGACGGTCCAGGTCTTCCCAGTCGGCCATGCCCAGTACCCGTGTGGTGTTCAAACCACGCAGGTAACCGCGCAATTGCTGGGCGCTGGCGCAACGTTGCTCGGCGTCGGCCGTTTCGTCCTGTAGTACCGTCTCATAGTCGACCAGGTAGTCGGCGATCCGCTCGCGAAACTCCGGCAGTACGGCATCGCGGATACGGTCGAAGGTTTTCTGGTGGGGCTTCATGGCGGGTCCTTATCTATTTTTATCTAGGCACTATTGGTTCAGATAATAGTCACCATCACGGATCGCAAGTTCTGTTTTTTCAGGAAAAGCGCAGAATTGTCCCATCGAAACGCTGTTCAAGGAAACGCGCGATGAGGACGATAATTCAGCTGGGTTTGATGCTGGTGATGCTGGGCTCGGTGGCCATGAACAACGCGGCCATCGCCGATGATTTGAATAGTAGCCATTTGCTACCTATCGACGCTAGCGTAGACTCCCTGCAACATGCGCAGTCGGTAGGGGTGTTGTTAAGCGACAATACCCGCGACAACCTCAGTTACCTTGAACGCTACCATGACATGGCCTTGAACGGCGCCAGGGATGCCCTCGACGAGCGTATCCGCCAGGCGTTCGTCAACAGTTCCGACCCGGAACTGGCTATCGACTGGTTGATAAACTCGCTGCAAGGCACCTTTTTGTCGGTCACCGTCTACGACAACCTGGATGCCCTGGTGCAGGCACACCCCGAAGTGGTGGTGATGCTCGATACCCACAATCAACTGCTGACTCCGCGGAACGATCAGGTCGAGGCACGTTTTATCGCACGGTTCTACAACGCGAACCTGCAATACATCGCCAAGGCCGAAGGTGCTGTGCGTCGGCAAGTACCGTCGGTGTGGGTGCATGACAAGGCGGCGCCGGAAATTGCCGCGCAGATCGAACAGCAGCGGGATGTCCAGCAAGCGGCCTTGCAACGGTTTGATGCATCGCTCAAGGCGTTGGTCCAAGCCGGTTGATGTGAACTTTTTTGTTATTTTTTCAGGAATTTATATGCGTTATTTTTTCGCCCCGGCCCTGGCCTTTGCTTCACTGTGGCTGGCCGGTTGTGTGTCTGCCCCGAATGCGCCGACATTGACCCTGCTCACCGCCAAGACCCCTGAAGGCTATGCCCAGTGTGTGCTGCCAAAGCTTGAAAAACACGGCATCACCTCGACCGTCACGCAGAACTCGCGTCACGCCAAGGTGGTGTTGACCAGCAAGATTGCGGCGGATGATGTGCTGGAGGCCTACAAGACCCAGGACGGAACCAAGGTGTTCTTGTATGAGCGCAAGCCGTTGGCATCGACGCTGACGCCGTCGCGGTTGGAGTTGGTGGCGCAGGAGTGCAAGTAGTCTGCACAGCACCAATCCACTGTTGAGCTGGGTTTGTGTGGGAGCGGGCTCCCACATTTTTGATCTGTGTGTGACCTAGGGCTTGGCTTCGTTGCTGAACGCGTTGACCGTCTTGACCAAACCTAGCGCCGCCAACGCCACCAACTCCCCACCTTTCTCCACTGTCGCCAGCGCCGGGTCCGAGCCCATGCGTCCGTCGGGGAAACGTGCGCGGAAGTCCAGCGCTTCGCGGATCGGCCCAGTGTTGGCGATCTGCGGCGAGTACTCGGCGACCTTGATCGACTGCGGGTACGCCCACTGCGTCACTGCAATCTCCGATGGCGTGGCATGGCTGCCATGGCCGACCGGAAACTGCTTCTGGGCCAGGTCGTTGACGCCTTCCAGGTCCCACCAGTTGACCAGCTTCAGCGCAAACCCGGCCGGACGGCGGGCGAAGCTCGCTTCGGCATACAGCTCGGAAAACGCCGCCTCAATCGTGGCGATGTTGCCGCCGTGGCCGTTCAGGAACAGGATCTTGTCGAAACCATGCCCGGCCAGCGAGCGCACCCAATCGCCAATCGCAGCAATAAAGGTGGAAGGGCGCAGCGAGATGGTGCCGGGAAAGCCCAGGTGATGCTGGGCCATGCCGATATTGAAAGTCGGGCCGATCAGGATGTCGGCATTTTTCTGCGCCTCATGGGCGATGATTTCCGGGCACATCCAATCGGTGCCCAGCAGGCCGGTGGGGCCGTGCTGTTCGTTGGAGCCGATGGGGATCACCACCGTGCGGCTGCGTTCCAGGAACTGCCCGACTTCGATCCAGGTGGACGTATGTAGCAGCATGCGATGCTCTCTTTTATCGATGGGGACAGGCTATCCGCCACGGATTGTACGACTACTCGCCACCTGTTGGGGTTTGCAGTTGAGGTAGGTCGACGACTTCAGCCAGTGCTGGTCCGGATACCAGGAAAACATGAACTGCCCATCCTTGAGTTTGTCTACCACCTGGCGTGCCACCTGCGGGCGCACGGCGGGACAGCCCTGGCTGCGGCCGATACGGCCTTCGCGCTTGCTCCACAGGGGGCTGACGTAATCGGCCGCATGGATCACCAGCGCACGGTCGCGGGCCTGATCATTGAAGCCCGGTTCCAGGCCATCCATGCGCAACGAGTAGCCGTGGGTGCCCAGATAACTTTCCTGGGTGCGGAACAGGCCCAGGCTGGATTGATGGCTGCCCTCGCGATTGGAGAACTGCGTGGCGAAGTTTTCCCCGGACTTGGCGCCATGGGCCACCAGGTCGCGCAGCACCAGGGTCTTTTTGCGCAGGTCGAAGATCCATAGCCGACGTGCGGTCGAGGGCTGGGAGTAGTCGATCACGGCCAGGCGCTCGGAGCGTTCCTCGCCATTGTTGACCGCACATTGCATCGCGCTCAGGGCGCTTTTCAGTACAGTGGGATTGAGTTCTGGAGCCGAGCGCGCCAGGCTGCTATACAAGGAAGGAGGGTTGCCATTGGCGGCGAGTGCATAATTGCCCAACGCGGCCAGGCTCATGGTGATCAAACCCAGGCGGCACAAAAAAGTTAGCATCTACAGTACATCCCCCCACTGTGGATTGGAGTTAAGCCAATTGTTCAAAAAACACGCATGTTACTTGAGCATTTGCTTGCTCGTTGCACCACTGGTCGCGACAGCCGATGAGCTGGCGGCCGAACCTGTGCCAATTGTTTCACCCAGCCCGATTCAACAAGCCCTGGCGGCACTGCCCGGTGTTTGCCCCAGCCTCGCGCCGCAGATTGACGCCGCCGCGCTGGTGCGCCTGCAAGCGTTCTACCAGCAGCAAGGCGACGTACCGTTGTGGTCCGCCGAACAACGCCAAGCGCTGCACACCCAACTGTTGCTGCTCGCCGACGACGGCCTGGACCCCACCCACTATAGCCAACCCACGCCGGATGCCACGGCCAATGTGCTGTGCAGCGACATCGATGGCAGCCGCCACTACCTGCAAGCCTTGCAGGATTTGCACTACGGCCGCCTGCAACAATCGCGCTACGAACCGCTATGGCATGCCCAGCCGCCAACCCGCGACCCGAACACCGAAGTGCTGGCCTTTGCCGCCACCGGCCTGCGCGACATGGCCCAAGCCTTCGATCAGGCGCGGCCCAGCGCCGATTTGTACCGCAGCCTGCGCAACGCCTATTCCACTGTGCGTCAGCAACCATTGCCGCACTGGGACGCGGTCGCCAGCGGTCCTTTATTGCGTCCCGGCATGGACGACCCCCGCGTGCCGGAACTGGCGCGGCGCCTGGTCAGTGGCGGCTACCTGGCCACCGCGCCCGCCGGCAAGCTGTACCGCGACGAACTGGTCAAGGCAGTCAAGGCCTTCCAGCTCAGCCACTCCCTGCAGGCTGACGGTGTGATCGGGGCCGGCACCGTGGCCGAGCTGAACATCAGCCCGGCAATTCGCCGCGAACAGCTGCGCATCAACCTCGAACGCTTCCGCTGGCTGGCCCAGGACCTGGAACCCGAGGGCGTGCTGGTCAACGTCGCCGCCGCGCAACTGAGCGTGTACCAAAGTGGCATCCCGGTGTGGCAAACCCGCCTGCAAGTCGGCCGCGCCGAGCGCCAGACGCCGTTGCTCAAGTCGCGCATCACCCGGCTGACCCTCAACCCCACGTGGACCATCCCGCCGACCATCATGCGCGAGGACAAACTCCCGGCCATCCGCCTCAACCCCGAGTATCTGCGCCAGCAAAACCTGCAAGTGCTCGACCCCGAAGGTCGTCCGCTGGCACCCGAACAGATCGACTGGGCGCGCCCCGGCAACATCCTGCTGCGCCAGGAAGCCGGCCCGCGCAACCCGCTGGGCAAGATCGTGATGCGCTTTCCCAACCCGTATTCGGTGTACCTGCACGACACGCCGAGCCAGCCGCTGTTCAGCAAGGGCCCACGGGCGTTCAGCTCGGGGTGTGTGCGCGTCGAACAGCCGCTGATGCTGCGTGACCTGCTGGTAAGCCCGGCCGAACGTGCGCGCACCGATGAACTGCTGGCCACTGGGGTGACCCACGAATTCCGCCTGGCCACGCCGGTGCCGGTGCTGTTGGGGTACTGGACGGTGGAAGTCGACCGCCAGGGTGGCTTGGTCTACGCGCCGGATATTTATGCGCGGGATCTGGTGCTGATGAAGGCCATGGGCACCACGCTCTGACCCACCCTGCAACTCATCTCCCGGCTCGAATAAGGACCACCCATGCCCTTGCAGTTCGTAAAAATGCACGCCCACGGCGATGACTTCATCATCGTTGACCGCCGTGGGCGCGACGACCCGATCACCGCGCAAGTCGCACGCCGCCTGGGCAACCGCCATACCGGTATCGGTTTCAACCAGCTCGCCGTGGTGCTCGACTGCGATGATGCAGCGGCGCGGATCAAGTTCTGGAACCCCAACGGCACGCCGCTGCAGGCCTGCGGCAGCGCGACCCGTGGCGTGGCAGATCGCTTGATGCTGGAGGCGGGCAGCGATTCTATCGTGTTGCGCACCGACCGCGGTTTGCTGACGTGTGTGCGGCAGGTGGAGCGGCAAGTCTCGGTGAACATGGGCGAGCCGTCCCTGGACTGGGCCGCCGTGCCCTTGGCCGAGGCCCTGGATACGCTGAGGTTGCCCCTTGAGGGCGAGCCGGCGGCCTGCAGCATGGGCAACCCGCATTGCACGTTTTTTGTGGCGGATCTTGCCGCCGTCGATGTGGCCGCCGTAGGTGCTGCGTTGGAAATTCACCCGCTGTTTCCGGCCAAGACCAATGTGCATTTTGTGCAAGTGCTCGACCGTGGGCACATCCGCCTGCGCATCTGGGAGCGCGGCGGCGGTGTGCCATTGGGCTCCGGTTCGTGCTGTTGCGGGGCGGTGGTCAATGGCATCCGTCGTGGCTTGCTGGATGCCACGGTGCAGGTGCAGTGCGACGGCGGCACGGTGACCGTGCACTGGGCGGGCGAGGGCGGTGTGGTGTTGACGGGGAGTGTGGAGCCGGTGATGCAGGGGACGGTGTTCAGTATTGGCTGAAGTCAGTCACCGGCAACATTGACGGGTCCACCCCCATCTCCCACAAAGCGCACACTGAACGTGGTGCCGCCGCCCTCAGTAGAGCTCACCGCCACATCTCCACCATGGACCCTGGCCAATTCCCGCACGATGTACAGGCCCAGGCCGACGCTGCGCACGTCGCTGCCCTGGTCGGTGCCGCGGGTCATGGGCTCGAACAGCCCGGCCAGCAGGGTTGCGGGGATCACGCCGCCATGGTTGTGCACCGCCACCTCGCAATGCCCGGCCCCCAGCCGCGAGGTGATGCTGATCGGTTGTTGCAGGTCGCCATAGGCCACGCTGTTGGCCACCAGATTGCCGATGATCTGTTGCACGCGGTCGGCGTCGAGGCTGGCATCGCCGCTGCCAATGGTGTGATGCGCGAGGATCGCCTTGGGGAATGCCACGCGCAGTTCATCCACGGCCTGGCGGGTCACTGCGTGCAGGTCCAGCGGTGCGGCCTTGATGCTGATGCCGTGGCCGACCCGGGCCTGGGTGAAGTCCAGCAGGTCGGCGATCATGCGCTGGGCGCGTTCGGAGGACTGGCTGATGTGCCCCAGCAACTGGCGCTCCTTGGCGCTGCGTTCGCCACGGCTGAGGAAATCAGAAGCCATGCGGATCGCCGTGAGCGGGTTTTTCAGGTCATGGCTGACGATCGCCACCATCTGCTCGGCAAACAGCGCGCGCCGCTGGGCGATGGCGTATGCCTCGCCGAGTTCGGCCTGGGCTTGCTTGAGGGCAAGTTCCGTCGTGGTTTTTTCCTGCAACAGTGCTTCGGCCAGCTTGCGTGCGTTGAGCAGTTCGCGCTCGTACTTGTCGCGGTCGGTGGTGCCGAACAACGCCAGGTCGTACACCGCGCCGTCGGCTTGTTCACGCCGGGTGCCATTGAGCAGCACGGTGACCTTGTGCCCGTCGCGGTGCAGCATGTCCAGCTTCACTTCGGTGACACTGCCACGCAGGCGCAGCATTGGCGCCAGGTGGGTCTGGTGGAAGATCCGCCCGCCCATGGTCAGCAGGTCTTGGAAACGCCGCCCGCACAACTCCACGGCGCTGAACCCGAGCCATTCGCTGAACCGTGCGTTGGTGTGCAGGAGCGTGCCGTCCTCCGCCGTTGCGGCCAGGGCACAGGCGGCGTTGTCGAACAGCTTAGTCGGCATGGGCGACGGTCCAGGGTGCGAGGAAACTCTCCATCGCTGCCGCACACGCCTGCGGCGCGCTCATGTGTGGGCAATGGCCGACGTTGTCCACCAGGCAATAGGTGCTGTTGGGCAACACGCCGTGCAGGTATTCGCCGACGGCCACGGGGGCGATCAGGTCGTCGCTCGATTGCAGGATCAACACCGGGGTAGCCAGGCCGGCGATGTCCTTGCGGTTGTCGGACATAAACGTCACCCGCGCAAATTGCTTGGCGATCTCCGGTTCGGTGCGGCAGAAACTGTCGCGCAGGGCCTCGCTCAACGCGGGCTGTTCAGGCGCGCCCATGATCACTGGTGCCATGGCGCTGGACCAGCCGAGGTAGTTGCTGTCGAGGGTGTCGAGCAGGTCATCGATGTCGCTGCGCTTGAAACCACCGACATAGCCATCAGCATCGATGTAGCGCGGCGACGGGCCAATCATCACGTGGGCGGCGATGCGTCCGGGGGCCCGGCGGTCGGCGAGGGTGGCAATCATCGCGCTGACCGAGTGGCTCACCAGAATCACCGGGCCGACGGTGAAGGCGTCAATCAGCTCGTTCAAGTCGCGGGCATAGCCGTCCAGCGTGCTGTATTTGTGCTTGTCGAACGCGCTGAGGTCCGACAGGCCGGCGCCGACCAGGTCATACATCACCACGCGAAAGTGTTCGGTGAATGGCGGCGCCAAGTAGTGCCACATGGCCTGGTTGCAGCCAAAACCGTGGGAGAACACCAGGGTCGAGCGGCCGTTGCCCATCACACTGACGTTGTTGCGGAGGCGAAGGTTCATGGGCTTCCCGGTTATGGCGTTTTGCTATGGGTGGGTGGAGTTTAGATAGTCAACGGCGTGGGGTCACGTGTTATAGCCGCGATAAGGTAAAGTCGCGGCCTTCAGGAAGAAACTTCAGGTAACAAACATGATGCGGTGCGTGCGGCAAGCGGTCTTGGGTCTGTGGGTGCTGGTGTTGGCCAGTGTGTTTGTCACCGCCCAGGCTGACACTTCACCGATTGGGGTTGCCCTCGATCAGCGGGTCATCGACCTCACCAACACCCTGGATGCTGGCACCACCGCCCGTCTGAAGGCGCAACTCGCTGCCCTGGAGCAACGCAAAGGCGCGCAGGTGGCGGTGTTGCTGGTGCCCACCACCGGCGATGCGAGCATCGAGGACTACGCCAACCAACTGTTCCGCGCCTGGAAGCTGGGGCGCAAGGACATCAATGACGGCATCCTGCTGCTGGTGGCCAAGGATGATCGCAAGGTGCGCATCGAAGTGGGCTACGGCCTTGAAGGCGTCGTCACCGACTTGCTGAGCCATCGCATCATCGAAGAACACATCACCCCGGCGTTTCGCCAGGGCGATTTCGCGGGAGGTGTCGCCCAAGGCGTAGACGATCTGGTGCTGTTGGTGGATGGCGGTGACTTGCCGGCGGTGGCGGGGCTCGCGGTAGGGCCAGGGGCGATCGCGGTGTTGCTGGCATTTGTGCTCGGTGGCGGCGGCGGTGTACTGCTGGCAGCCGGCAAGCTGCGCTGGCGCAAGGCATTGGTGGCCGCAGTGACGATCACGCTGCTGCTTGCGGTGCTGGCTGGCGGCCGGGAGTGGGCGGTGTACCTGCTGATACTGCCGCTGACCTTGCTGATTGGCGGCGCCACGTTCGGCGCGTTGTGGCAGGCACGCACGGTGTTTTATTGCGTGCTGGGCCTGTTGGGCTACATCGCGATCCTGCTCGCGGCGAACCAATACACCGATGTGAACTTCCTGCACTGGCTGGCATTCCCGCTGCTGGGTCTGCTGGTGCTGGGCTTGTACCTGATCCTGTTCGTCATCATGAAAGACGCCTGGACGCGCAGCCGGGCAGGCTTCGTCGCACGGTTGCTGGCGGCCGTGGCGGTGTACGTGGCGGCGGGGTTGCTGATGGAGTTGGGGCGCAACGACTGGCTGTTTGCTTTCCCGATTGCCTCGTTTGCGGCGCTGTTTATCTTTGGCAAGACCGGTGGCGGCTCGGGGTCCAGCGGTGGCTCAAGCTCGGGCTCCAGTCGTTCAAGCTCCAGCTCCAGCAGCAGTTCGTCGGGTGGCGGTGGTTCGAGCGGTGGTGGGGGCGCTTCGGGGAGTTGGTGAAGCGCCCAGCTACAACGCCTTGCTCAGAAACACCCGGCTGCTGCCCTGGGGCTCGCACGGGATTTCACCAAAGCGCATCCAGCCGCGCTTCTCATAAAACCCCGGCGCCTGGAAGCTGATGGTGTACAGCACGGCACTGCGACAACCGCGGCGCCGCGCTTCATCTTCAAAGGCCTGCAACAATCGGCTGCCCAGGCCCGAACCGCGCAGGGGCTCGGGCAGGTGGAACAGGTCGAGAAAAGCCATGCCAAACGCGCTGCGACCAGTGATGCCACCGAGGGTTTGCCCGGTGTGTGGGTCTTTGATCAGCACCGTCAGCGGCCGTCGGTCGTGATAGCCAGTGGCGTGTTTGTTGAAGGCGGCAAGGCCATCGCCGATGATCTGTTGTGCCTGGAGATCAATCTGGTCGCCGATTTCGATCAGGGGTTGGGTCATGTCGAGGGGCCTGGTTTTTTGGTTTTGTTGTCTGTGGTCGGCTTGGGAGGGCTTATGGTGTCCGAGTTCTTTGGCATCCGGATGGCGTTGCTGCTTTGGGTCAGCACACAGTAGGCCGATTGTTGCGGCCAATCCTTGAGTGTCGTTTTGACCCGGCTGGTCGGGCACAGCAACAACACATCGCCGAAGGAAAACAACGGGAACGCGGACACTACAGGCTTGCCACGCAATATCTGCACGTCGCCCCAGGCGGCGCTCTCGAAATCTTCCCTGGCGTAGGTTTTCGTCAGCCAGTAGCGCGCTTCTACGGGGGCACGCACGTTCATCACCCCGGCTGCAGCGTAAACGATCGCTGCCGGGCTTCCCGGCGAAATTGCAATAATCATCCCCCCCGCCACAGCGACGGCCAACAGACTCAGGGCCAGGCGCTTGAACAGGTCGGCCTTGCTGACGTAGAACACCACCACAGGCATCAACGTGACGCATGCGGCGAACATCGAGATATACATCAAGCGGCTCACCGCTTCGGGGGTGTCTTCCCCGGTATAGGCTTTCAGAATCAGGCTGGCGGGGAATACGGCAGAGAGCACGGTGCTGAACAGCAGCAATGACACCATCAGTACAAAGAAGCCGCGCAGCCGCCAGCTCCTGGGGTGGCCGGGGCTCGCCATGGTTGCACAGACATCGACGGCAAATCGGAAGGTGGTGGTTGCCAGCATTGCAATCAGGCTGAGCACAAGCCAAAGCGCAACATAGAGCACTTCCCATAGGGCGTTCCGTTCAGGTCCTTCGAAGCTATACCAGAGCATGGCAACGATGCCTGACAGCACAGGTACGCAGAGAATACCCACCAACTTGTGCTGCAGGGACGGGGAGTCATTGAAAAACGACACCGTGAGCCCGAACAGGACAGTGCTCGCCAACAGTGTCAGCAAGTACGCGCCCAGCATACCCATTACGCTGGCGAGCCAGGGGATCAGGGCTGACTTGGCCTCCAGCGCTGCGGCCAGCAGGTCCGGGCGGCCGATTGCCGATGCGTAGGTCGACAGGGTGTAAAACCCCAGCAGCGTGCCCAGTCCCGCGAAGATAACGCTCAGGGGCGCCCAGAAATTCAGTATCCGCTTGAGATTCTTTTTTAACGCGTGTTGAAAGGTCAGGGGTGTTGCGTTGGGCACGAGGTGGTTCCTTCCGTGGATCGAATCGCGTTACCGGCTGCTGTGTCCGGGATTGGCGCTGAATTAGAGCTCCATGACCATCTCATGCCACGCCATCCCGCCATGGTCCGACGCGGACGGCTGCACATAGCGATAGCCCATGCGCGTGTACAACGCTACATGGCGGTCCTTGCACATCAAGTGAATGGTCTTTTTGCCCATGTCGCGCATGCGTTGCACAAACGCGGTCATCAACGTCGTGGAGTACCCTTTGCCCTGGTGTGCCGGGTCAACCACCACCGACATGATCACCACATTTGGCGCCTCGGCCGAATGCCCCACCAGTTCCTTGAACGCCTCGTCAGACATCACCACTTCATCGGCGCAGCCGCTATTGATGAAACCCTCTACTTCGCCAGCGGCCTCCAAAATCAGAAAACCTTGTGGGTACAGCGCAATGCGCGTGGCGATTTTTTCCAGGGTCGCGGCTTCATCGCCTTCGTAGGCGCCGATTTCGATTTCAAAGCAGCGGGCGGCGTCGGCGGGCAGGGCATTGCGCAGGGTGAGGGCGAGCATGGGTGTTCCTGGGGACAAAGCGGAAGGCGACATTCTAGATAATTATCGTCCCCAGCTCCATTGCGGCGCCCTTGAAGGGGTTGCTTACTCCACTGGCGCGTAGTTCCTGACGCCGGCCTTACTCGGTTGTTCCTGGAATTCCCGCTGAAAATCGCTGATCCTCATCTGCAACGCTGGGCTGAATAAGAAGATTGAACACCTTGCATAGTAAAAACCCTCGATTTGACGTCCTAATTGGATGTTTCTCGTTGTGATGAACGCCAAGTACCGGGTTCCATCCGCAAGAGGGGCGGGTGTGTCCAACTGTTAAGCCATGGAGGCTGAAATGCTGCAAATAAAACCCGCAACCCCGGAAGACGCCCAAGCGGCGTTCGACATTCGCCTGTTGGCCATTCGTAGCCAGTGCATCGGTGCGTATACGCGCGAGCAGATGATGTCCTGGACCCGTGGCAGCGCCGCAGACGGCTACAACGCGCTGATGGACAAAGCGTTTTACCTGGGGTGGGTGCAGGGCGAACCGGTCGTCACCGGGATGCTTGACCTGGAAAACAACGAAGTGGGAGCGCTATTTGTCCTGCCTGAATTCACCGGACGTGGGTATGCCAAGGCCATGCTCGATCACCTGGAAAACCTGGCTCGGCAACTGGCGATTGACACGCTGGTGCTGGATGCGACGTTGAATGCCGCGAGTTTCTACCGGGCGCGCGGATACGTGGGGGATGAGCAGGCGGTTTACCATTCGCCGTCGGGGTTGGCGTTGGCGTGTATACCAATGACCAAGCGACTGGTGTGTTGAGCGAACGGTTTGTAGGAGCTGTCGAGCTTTAGCGAGGCTGCGAAGGCGGTTCTGTATGCCCCGAAAGCCTAGGATCTGTGTCTATCGAACGAGCCTTGCACTCGTTAGCCTTGCCCACGTTAACTGACGACCGAGCCTCCCCATGAACCTCACCGCCGTACCCTTTGGCACCACCGACTGGTCAACCCTCGACCCCGTCACCTACCCAGGCGAAACCGGCAGCGCCGTATGGCGCACCTGCCACTTCGGCACGACCCGCGTGCGCATGGTGGACTACACCCCCGGCTATCTGGCGGATCATTGGTGCAGGCGTGGCCATGTACTGTTGTGCCTGGAAGGCGAGTTGCACACGGAGTTGGAGGACGGCCGTCGATTCACACTGACGGCCGGGATGAGTTACCAGGTTGGCAACAACATGGAGGCGCACCGCTCTTTCACCGCCAGCGGCGCGAAGCTGTTTATTGTGGACTAGCGCTTAGTGCATCTTGCTGTGGTCCATCCCATCCAGGCCACGCGCCGGGGCGTGCACCTCCAGGGTCTGCTTTTCGCCCTTGGCGTTCTCCACGGTCAGGGTCAGCGGCACGTGGTCGCCTTCCTTGATCTGGCCGGTGAGGCCCATCAGCATCACGTGGTAGCCATTGGGGTCGAGGGTGACAGCCTTGCCGGCGGGCAGCGCCAGCGAGTCCACCGGGCCCATGTGCATCACGTCGTCCTTCATGCTCATCTCATGGATCTGCACGTCTTTGGCCACCGGCGAGGCAACGCTGAGCAGCTTGCTGTCGCTGTCGGCGGTGACGGTCATGAACGCGCCGCTCGACGGCTGGCCCGGCACGGTGGCGCGCACCCAGGCGTCGGTGACTTGCACCTGGGCACTGGCGTGTGCCGCGAGGGTCAGCAGGGTGAGGCCCAATGTCAGGCGCTTGAGGTGTTGAACGGCAGTCATTAGCAGACCTCCATGACGGTGAGCAGGTCTTCTGCGCACTCTTTAGCGGTAAGGGATGCCTGCAGGCCCAGGCGCAGGTTGCCACGGGTGTCGAAGACGAAACTGGTGGCGGTGTGGGACAGGGTATAGGTGTCGCCGGCGGGGATCTTTTCATAAAAGATCCCGAATTCCTTGGCGGCCACGGCGATTTCTTCCGGGGTGCCGTAGAGCGCTTCGAAGCTGGGGTCGAAGGCCTTGACGTACTTGTCGAGGATCTCTGGGGTGTCGCGTTCGGGGTCGAGGGTGATGAACACCACTTGCATGATCTCACCGTCGCGGCCCATCAGCTTCTTGGCCTGGGCGGCGCGGGCCAGGGTGGTCGGGCACACGGCCGGGCACTGGGTGAAGCCGAAGAACACCACCGGCATCAGGCCACGGAACGAACTCAGGGTGACGGTCTCGCCGTCGGTGTTCTTGAGCTTGAAGGTACGGCCCATGATCTTGTCACTGAGGTCCTTGCCGTACTTGAAGTTCAGCTTGGGGCTGTAGTCACAGCCGCCCAGCAGGCTGCCCAGGCCCAACAGGCCCATGCCGGTCAGCACTTTGCGGCGGGTGAATAACGTACTCATCAACTGCGCATCCTGTGAATCGCCTGCATTGCTCTGGATCTACACATCAGGCTTTGAAAAGGAGTAAGGAGGAGGGCGCCAAGTCTACCAACCCCAGCCAGCCCGCGTAATGTGCGACGTTCTGCCACAGGGGCGCACCGTGCTTCATCTCGGTGCGCCTGTGGTGGTAGAGTCGCCGCCATGAAATTGCGCCCCTCCGACCGTTCGCTGATCGCCTGGACCCTGTACTTCTGCGTGCTGATGAACCTGTTCGTGTGCGGTTTGGGCCATGGGCAGATGATGGGCCTGGAGCTCAATGGCATTGGTGGGCAGTTCTGTTCGGTCGAAGGCAGCCAGCCGATTTCCGACAAAGGGTTGGGAAGCACGGCTTCCAGCAACATCTCGAACTACTTTGCCTGCCCGGTCTGCAACGCGTTGACCGTCGCGCTGGTATTCCTGATCGGTCTGGCCTGGCTGCTCGGCCTTGGGCAAACTCCGCGCCCGGCCCATGAGCGGCGCAACAAGGCGCCGCCACGCGACTCCTGGCCCTCGGCCAACCCCCGCGCATCCCCCGCATTCTGACGTGTGCCCTGGGCTGCCTGTGATCAGGCAGCGTTCTATCGTCACGACTGTGAGTGCGTTTCATGAATCACCTATTGCCTGCCGGCGCCAGCCGCCTGGTCAGCAAGGCGTCCCGGCGCCTGCGCATGGAGCCGGCGCTGCCCGACTACCCGAGCAATTCCCGTTGCTTCGTGCACCTCGATGCACGCCTGCTGCCCCATTGGCACACCTTGTTCGACATCTGCCCGGCGCTGCTCAAACTGGACCCGCCCGAGGGCCTGAACCTGTTTCGCAGCTTCATGACCTGGGCCTACCGCCACCGGCCCCCGCTGGACTGGACCTACCACCTGAACGTGTGCCGCTGGTTGCTGGCCTCGCCGTACCGCACGCAAATCGACGATGAACCCATCGAGGCGTTCATGGCCGCAGCGGCGGCCTGCTGGATCAATACCGATACCAGCGGGGCCCAGGGTGTGGTCGTGACCTGGCAAGGCGCGACGGTGTTCGATTGGAAGGATGCGCCCTCAGCCAGCGCCGAACACCAGGCGTTGCCCGGCACCGAATGGGACTTCGCCTGGTGCCCATTGAACGCCCGCGGCGAGTTCAGTCGCTGGCTGCCAGTGCCTTGAGATTGTTACGCAACTGGTAAAAGTGAATGACGGTTTTCATGGCTTTTTCCCACGCGGCCGAGCCTATACCGTGCGCGCTCCCGTTATATGCAGCACCACCCGCGCCACACAGAACAGGGCTGGGCTGCGACGGGATCGCCTCATTTACTTTACGGAGCCTTCATGAATCACAAGACTTGCCTGGCCCTCGCCGTTTCCCTGGGCGCCGCGCAGCAAGTTGCTGCGTCGGGTTTTATCGACGACAGCAAAGCCAGCCTCGATCTGCGCAACTTCTACTACAACCAGGACACCCGCAACGCCCGGGGCGCCTCGGACAAGGAGTGGGGCCAGGCGTTCATGTTCAACTACAGGTCCGGCTTCACCGAGGGTACCGTCGGCTTCGGCCTGGATCTGCAGCAGATGCTCGGCCTGCGCCTGGATGCCTCCGGCCGCGCGGGCAAGGCCGGTGAGGACAACACCCCCGGCAGCGTCTTCCCGCTGGACGATGGCAAGGCCGCCCATGACTTCAGCAAGACCGGCGTCACCGGCAAGCTGCGCATCGCCCAGACCCAGCTGAAAGTCGGCAACCTGCAACCCAAGTTGCCGGTACTGACCACCGAAGACGGCCGCCTGCTGCCCCAGACCTTCCGGGGTTACCAACTGGACTCCCAGGATTTCAAGGACGTCAGCCTGATCGCCGGCAAGCTTGAACAAGTGGTCGACCGTAACTCCAGCAACGGCCAGGGCCTGTCGATTGCCGGCGCCAACGACCCGATCAAGGGCAAGAGCAGCAACCAGTTCTACTATGGCGGCGTGGATTACACCGTCAGTAAGCAACTGCAATTGCAGTACTACTACGCCAACCTGGAGAACTTCTACCAGCAACACTTCCTCGGCCTGGTGCACAACTGGCAGTTGCCGGTGGGGCAATTCAAAAGCGACCTGCGCTACTTCTACAGCACCGCCGACGGCAAGAACGCCAGCGCGGCCGGGCGTGACGAGGGCTATGTCAGCGCCGGTTACTACGGGCCCGGCGTCAACACCGGCAAGGTCGACAACCGCCTGTGGAGCGCGCTGTTTACCTATGCCTTGAGCGGGCACTCGCTCAGCCTCGGCTACCAGAAGACCACCGGCGAAAGTGACTTCCCCCACATCAACCAGGGGCAAGGCCGCTCGCTCTACCTGATCACCAATTCGCAGTCGCTGAAATTTGTGAATGCCGGGGAACAAGCCACGGTCGGCAGCTATGCCTATGACTTCGCCAGCCTTGGCTTGCCGGGCCTGCGCTCCAGCGTGACGTATATCCACGGCAGCCATATCCGCACCAAAAGTCGCGACAACAGTGAGTGGGAACGCGACCTGCGCGTTGACTACGTGATCCCCACCGGCACCCTCAAGGGGCTGGGGTTTACCTGGCGTGGCGCGGTGCTGCGCGGCAACGACACGGCGGACAAGGACGAGACGCGCCTGATCGTCAGCTACAGCATCCCGCTGATGTAACGGCTTGACCGGCATCAAGGTGTGCCCGTCTCCAGCACGCGACACTGGAGGCCCGGCGCGACCTGCGAGGCCTCCATGCTCTACCTGTTGTTTCTCCTGGCCCATCTGTTCGCTGCGCTGATCTTTATCGGCACGGTGTTTTTCGAAGTGCTGATCCTGGCCCACCTGCATCGGCACTTGCCGGCGCGGGTGATGGTGCAGGTCGAACAAGGCGTCGGCCAGCGTGCCCGCAGGCTGATGCCGTGGGTGTTGCTGGTGCTGTTCGGCGCCGGTATCGGCATGGTCTGGCTGCGTTATCGGCCGCTGCTGGCCGCGCCACTGGCGACGTCATTCGGCACCTTGCTCAGCCTCAAACTGATACTCGCCACCAGCGTGCTGCTGCACTTTTTGCTGACGATGCTGCGCATGCGCCGTGGGCGTGTCAGTGCGCGGTATCTGCGCTTTATTCACCTGAGCCTGTTCGGGCATATGGTCGCGATTGTGCTGTTGGCCAAGGGCATGTTTTACCTCTCGTGGTAAAGCCCTTGATGCATATCAACGGGTGTCGTGTTGTCGCACCGGACAATGGCTCACCGCCCACGGACCCGGAGCCCCTCATGTGCAGCGTGATTTCCCTCGATGTGGTGCGTGCGCTACGCACCAGCCGCCAGTGGCAGCGCCCGCTGGCGTTGACCTTGCACTGGCCGCCCGGCCCGGCGAATGACGACTGCCGGCGCCGACTGATCCGGGAGATCGAATGGGTCGGCCGTCACCTTGATCATCGGCAACCCGTGGAGCATTTCCAGTGGCGCGGGGCGGCGGCGATTGCCGAGGTACAGGCCCTGATGCACTCCCTGCATGCGCGCTTCAATTTCTTCGAGCAAGACCGTGGCGACTACGCCATCGACCTCGACCCCCGGCACACCGATTGGGCGAGCGTGGGTTTGCTGCGTGAGCTGGGTTTCAACCACGTCTGCATCAGCGTGCCGGATGCCCGTGCCGCGGCCGAGCCCGCCCAGGCGTGCTACCGCAACCCGGCACCGATCCAGTCGTTGATCGATGCGGCACGCACCTTTGATTTCCGCTCGGTGAGTGTCGACCTGGGCTACGGCGCCGCCTGGCAGACCCTGGCCAGTTTCGACGCCAAGCTGGCCAGCCTGATCGCCCTGGAGCCGGACCGCCTGCAAGTGTTCGACTACGCCGATCCCCCTCGGCGCTATCGCGCGCAACCCACCCAGGCCCATAGCGGTGCGATGCGTCAACTGAGCTTCGAACGCCTGGCGGCGGCGGGTTACCACTACATCGGCCAGGGTCAGTTTGCCCGGGGCGACGACGATTTCACCCAGGCCCAGGAGCGCGGCAAACTGCGCCGAACCGGCGAGGGGTTCACCGTGCATGGTGACTGCGACCATATCAGCCTGGGCGACACACTCCTGTGGTGAGAGACCGAGCCTGTAATTCGGTGCTTCAGTGCGACGTACCTTCGGCAAACTCGATCTTGTTACCCACGTTGTACTTGCCCGACGGCTTGTTCATCGGCAGGCGCTTGATCTCCTCAAGCGTCTGGCTGTCGTACACGATCAGCGCGCCGTCGGTGGCCCAGATGCTCAGCAGCACGTAACGCCCGTCGCGGGTGAATTCCACATGGGCGGCGGTCTTGCCCGGCACCGGGCGCAGGGTATGGGCGATCTCCAGGGTCTGTTTGTCGATCAAGTGGATGGCATCGTTGTCCGGCCCGAAAAACACATCGCTCCATACATAGCGCGAGTTGACATGGCTGCGCATGAAGAAGCCCGGGCCGAGGGTGGGGATCTGCTTGATCGGCTTCCAGGTGGCGGGGTCGAGCACGCTGATTTGTCCCTGGCTGATATTCGGTGTGGCGAACACCCACTGGCCATTGCGCCGCCAATAGGTGCCCGAGCCCAGGTGAGGCATGCCGGCCAGTGGAATATCGGTGACCACGTCTCCCGAATCCAGGTCGATCACCTGGCCGCCACCGGCCTTGCGTGACGTGGCGAGCAACTGGCGGTAATCGGGGGTGAACGAGAAGTCATCCAGTACGTCGCGGGCCGCGATGCGCCGGGGTTCGAAGCTGGGTTGTGGGGCGGCATAGGACAGCTCCCAAACCTCGTTCACATCCTTGAGCGCCACCACAAAACTGTCACGCGGCGGTGCGGTGTACACGGCGCTGACCCGCGACCCGGTCGGCAGCAGCTTGACCAGCGACAGGTCACGCGCATCGAGCACCACCAGGTTGCCCGGCAGGTAGTTGCCCACCAGCACCCAGCGCCCGTCCTTGCTCACTGCCAGGTTGCGCGTGTTGAGTCCGGCGCGGATCTCGGCGATCAGCTTGAGGTTGTGCAGGTCATACAGGCTGATCCAGCCGTCCCGCGAGGCGAAGTACACGAAGCGTCCGTCCGGCGAGAACTTGGGCCCGCCGTGTACGGCAAAGTGGCTGGCAAAACGGTCCAGCACAGTGAAGCGATCGCCGTCGAGGATGTCGATGTGATGGTCGCCGGACTCCACCACCACAAACAGGTTGAGCGGGTCGGCGTGGTGTTGCGCGGTGGTTGGCAACTGCGTCAGGTCGGCCAGCAAGCGGTGGCTGTCGCGGATGTCTTGCACGCTCCAGGTTGCCGGTGTGGCGGGCGGTTGTTGCAGGAAGTCCGCCAGCCCGTCGATCTGCGCTGCGCTCAATTGGGCCCCGAAGGCGGCCATCTGGCTGGCGGGACGGCCTTGCGTGATGACCTTGCGCACCTCGTCCGGCTTGATCCGCCCGAGGCTTTCGGGGAGTAACGCCGGGCCGCTGGCGCCGATGCGATTGAGGCCGTGGCAGCTCTCGCAATACTGGTGGTAGTCCTCGGCCGGCGTACCGTGGGCGCCGCCAGCCCATAGCAATGGCAGCAACCACAGGCGCTTCACGACGCCACCGGGACGCGGGGCGCCGACAGGCTCGCGGGGTAGTGCAGGGCGGCGTCGGCAAACAGGTTCACCACCGCACCGATCACCGTCAGGGTCGGCACGCCGGGTTCGCAGTCGGCCGCCAGGGTCGGCAACTGGCGCAAGGTGCCACGGGCCACGTGCTGGTCGGCCCGCGCGCCATTGCTGATCAACGCTGCCGGGGTATCGCCCGGTAAACCGGCGGCCACCAGGTGTTCGGCGATCAGCGCCAGGTTCGACAGGCCCATGTAGAACACCAGGGTCTGGCTCGGCTCGGCGAGGCTGGCCCACGGCAGTTTCAAGGCGCCGTCGCGCTGCAAGTGCCCGGTGACGAAGCGGCAGGAGTTGACCAGGTCGCGGTGGGTCAATGGGATGCCCGCGTAGGCGCTGCACCCGGACGCGGCGGTAATGCCTGGCACCACCTGGCACGGGATGTCGCGCGCGAGCAGGTATTCCAGCTCCTCGGCGCCGCGCCCGAAGATAAACGGGTCGCCGCCCTTGAGGCGGACCACGCGCTGACCCTGTTCGGCCAACTCGGCGAGCAGGGCGTTGAGTTGATCCTGGGGCAGGCTGTGGTAACCGCTGGCCTTGCCCACGTAATGGCGGGCGCAAGTCAGGGGGATCAGGCTCAGCAGCTCGGCGCTGATCAGGCGGTCGAACACCACTGCGTCGGCCTGCATCAACAGGCTCCAGGCGCGCAGGGTCAACAGGCGCGGGTCGCCGGGGCCGGCGCCCACCAGCGCGACTTCGCCGGGGTGGAAGGGGCTGTGCAGGCTCGCGGGTATGGCAGTCGGAAGGTGCATGGGACGTCCTCTGTTCATCATCAGGCAGGCGCCCCCGGTTGTGTCACCGGGTGGCGCACGGGATCAGGCTGGGTGACTGCCGGGCGATCTCGGCATCGCTGAGATAGCACCCGGGGTCCGGGCCCCACAGGTCGCCATCGGCCCAGGCGCGGGTGCGCGTATTGCCGTTGCAGATTGGCAGCCAGCGGCAGTCGGTGCAGCGCCCGCCGATCTGGCGCGGGTGCTCGCGCAGGCGCAACAGCAACGGGTCGGGCTGCTCCAGCCAGAGGTGGCGAAAGGTGCGGTTGCGCACATTGCCCACCGAGTGCTGCCACCAGTAGGTGTCCGGGTGCACTTCGCCGGTGTTGTCGATATTCGCGATGCCGCTGCCCGACGCATTGCCGCCCCAGCCGTGCAGCAGGTGTTCCAGTTGCGGGTAATGCTCGGGCAGGTGGCGGTGCACCCATTGCAGCAACAGGATGGCGTCGGCGTCGTTGTTGCCGCTGACAAAGTCGCTGGCCACGCCGTGTTCGATGTCGTGCCAGGCCTGCTGGAAAATCAGCGTCATGGCGTCGCGGCTCATCTGGCGGTGTGCGTCCAGCTGGCGGCTGCGCTTGCCGCGCCCGCTGTAGTTGAGGTGCGACAGATAGAATTTCCGCACATCGTATTCACGCATCAGCTCCAGCAACTGCGGGAGTTGCGCGTGGTTGGCCTGGGTCAGCGTGGTGCGCAGGCCCACGCGAATCCCGGCCTCGCGGCACAGGCGAATGGCGTGCAGCGAACGCTGGAAACTGCCTTGCAGCTGGCGGAATGCGTCGTGGGTCGCTTCGAGGCCGTCGATGCTGATGCCCACATAGTCGTAGCGGGCATCGGCGATCTGCTGGATGTTCTGCTCGTCGATCAGCGTGCCGTTGGTGGACAGTGCAACGAAAAAACCTTTGTCCCGCGCATAGGCGCTGAGCTGGAACAGATCCTCGCGCAGCAGGGGCTCGCCGCCGGACAGGATCAACACGCGCACCCCGGCGGCGTGCAGGTCGTCGATCACCCGCAGTGCCGTGGCAGTGTCCAGCTCATCGCGAAATACGCTGTCGGCGCTGGTGGCGTAGCAGTGCTTGCAGGTGAGGTTGCAGCGCCGCAACAGGTTCCAGATCACCACCGGCGGGCGGTCGCTGCCTGGGGTAGAAGCGCGGGGCGGCGGGCATTGGCCGGCCAAGGTGCGCAGGTACTGACTGATTCGCAGCATGGGGCATTCCTTGTCAGTGCGAGGGGCTCAGGCGCAGGCCGGTTTTTTTCAGGATGCGGCTGCTTACCAGCATCTCGTCGGCACGGCAGGCATCGCCCAGCAGGTAGCGCAGGTGATCGCGGTAGCTGTCGATTTCTTCGCGGCTGCGCCCATGCACCATGGCGAACAGGTTGTACGGCCAATCCGGGCGGCGCGGGCGACGGTAGCAATGGCTGACGAAGGGCTGCGCGCCGAGCAGTTCGCCCAGGCGTGGCATCTGCGTGTCGACGACGTCCCACACGGTCATGCCGTTGTGCCGATAGCCGAGGCGGTAATGGTTGGGCACGGCGGCGATGCGGCGGATCGCGCCTTCGGCTTGCAGGCGCTTGAGCAGATCCAGGGTCGATTCGACGCTGATGCCCAATTGTTCGGCGAGCCATGCCCAGGGGTCTTCCACCAGCGGCAGGCCGCTTTGGGTCAGGGTGACCAGGCGCAGGGCCAGGGCGTTGTCAGACCGGGAAATACAGACCGACATGGTAGGTGTGCTCCTTCGGCAGGTTGAGCACCGTCAGCCCCGTCAGGGCTTCGATGCGGGACAGGGTCGCGGCCAGCTCCGTCGCGCTGGCGCAGGCCAACACGAACCACATGTTCCACTGGTGTTCGCGGCGGTAGTTGTGGGCCACTTGCACCAGCGCGTCGAGTTGCGCGGCCACCGTCTCGAAGCGCGCCTCGGGTACCGCCAGGGCGGCGAGGGTGAAGGCGCCGCCGAACTGCTCGATGTCGAACATCGGGCCGAAGCGCGTGAGCACGCCGTCCTCGAGCAGATCATGCAGGCGGTCGAGCACCTCGCAGGGCCGGCTCTGCAGCTCCTCGGCGACGTGTTGCCATGGCTGGCGCACCAGCGGCAGGCCACGTTGCAGGCGGTTGATCAGGCGGCGGTCGAAGTCATCCATGGGCCCACACCTGCGACGGTGGCGGCGCAAAACGCCCGCCGCATTGTTTGTAGGCGCGGGTGCTGAACAGCAGGTGGTGGGGCAGGTCACTCAGTTGTTGCTGCTCCAGCACCGCCTGGATATGCGCCGCGACCTCTTCGCGCTCGCGGCCGTGCACCATGCAGAACAGGTTGTAACGCCACAGCGGCAGGCGGCGCGGGCGTTGGTAGCACAGGTTGATACGCGGTGCGCGGCCCAGGCGGGCACCGATTTCATCCACCAGCGCGTCCGGGACATCGAGCACCAGCATGGCATTGGCGACAAAGCCCAGGGCACGGTGGTTGAGTACCAGGCCAACACGGCGGAAAAGGCCTTGCTCCTGCCATTGCTGCATCTGTTGCAGCACCTGATCGTGATGGGCGCCGATGCGTTCGGCGAGGGCATCGTAGGGCCGTGGCACCACTGGCAAACCCCGTTCCAGGCATTGGCGCAGGTCGAGCATTTGTTCGTGGTTCAGGGGCGTGATCACGGGTGCGCTCCCAGGGAGAACCCGAGGTCGATGCGGTAGGCAGTGAGCATCGGCAAATCCAGGGGGCGCAGGCCGGTGTCTTTCTCCAACTCGTCGAGGATCTGTTCCAAGTGCTGGCGGTGCGGCCCGGTGAGCACGAACCACAGGTTGTAATGGTGCTCGCGTGCGTAGTTGTGATTGACCTCCGGGTACTGGCTGACCCGATGGGCCACCTGTTCCAGGCGCTCAAGCGGCACCGCCAGGGCGGCCAGCGTGCTGGCGCCGGCGCGGGTGTGTTCGAACACCGGGCCGATGCGCGACAGCGCGCCGGCCAGTTCCATGCGTTGCAGGCAGGCCATCACCTCGGCTTCGCGACAGCCCAGCACCTGGGCCATTTCCCGGTAGGGTTCGGCGCACAGCGGCATGCCGTGCTGGTAGCGTTCGATCAATTGCTGGCTGAGCAGGTCAAGGTCCATCTCAATACCCCATTTTTTGCGCACGGCTGCTGAAGAAAATTCCGCTGGGGCTCAAGGCCGGCAAGGTCTTGAGCAAGGTCAGGCGATACGGGTCCCAGACCTGCACTTGCTCACCGTCACGCACCGACAACCACAGTTGCTCGCCACGCCCGGTGAACTCCATGTGCAGCACACCGGGACCGGGGCGCAGGTCGGCAACGATCTGGTGGGTTTGGCTGTCGAGTACCTGCACGCGGTCGTTGTCCGGGTAGGCGAAGTTGACCCACAGCTGGCGCCCGTCCGGTCGCGCCGTCACGAAGATCGGCTGGCCGGCCACGGCGATGGCGGCGGTCTGCTGCCAGTTGCGTGCGTCCATCACCAGCACCTGGTGGCGACCCACGGCAGGCACGAAGGCCTGGTTGTCGGCCACGGCCCAGCCTTCGAGGTGGGGCATCTTGTACACCGGCAATTTGGCCTGGCCACGGCCGTAGTCGGCGAGCACGCGCTTGATGCCTTGTTCCGGGTGCCACAGGTCGAGTTGGGCCATGCCGTCCTCGCCGAACAGCCCGGCCATGTAGTAGCGGCCGTCGGCGGTGATCAGCGCGTCGTAGGGTTGCTCACCGATGTCTTTGAAGCGGCGGATGGTGGGCGCGGTGCCATGGCTGAAATCCGCGCTCCAGATCTCGCCCGTGTCGAACAGGCTGAATACGAAGCGCTGGCCGGGCGCATCCACCAGGCCCACGACCCGTGAGCGCTTGCCGTCGGGCAACGGGGTGGCGGGTATGTCGGCGACCAGGGCCAGGGTCGCGGCGTCGAACACCTTGACCCCGCCGGGCTGGTAGTTGGACACGGCAATCAGGCGCCCATCCTGGCTGATCGCACCGCCGATGCTGTTGCCGCCCTGGAGGATGCGTTTGTCGATGCGCTGGCCCAGCAAGTCAACCTTGGTCAGCCCGCCGTCGCGGCCAAAGATGTAGGCATAGCGCTGGTCGCGGGAGAACACCACCGAGGCGTGGGACAGGTCGCCCAGGCCGTCGATGCGCGCCAGGGCGGTGATGCCGCTGGTTTCAATGATTTGCACACTGGCGCTGGCGCGTTCGATCACCAGGCCCAGGTCACCGCTGCCGCGCACTGCGGGCTGGGTGCAGGCGCCAAGCAACAGGCACAGGGACAAGCTCAACGGACGGATCATGGCGCGAGGCTTCCTCTCAAGAGACGGTCGACCAGCCAGGCGATTTCACTGGCGTTGAGCAGCGGCGCCCAACCGGGCATGGCGCGGGTAGGGCGGCCGTAGGCCACGGTGGCGATCAGGCTGTCGCGGCTTTTACCGGCCAAGGCCTGGGGCGTCAGCGGCGGGCCGAGGCCGCCAGTGAGGTACAGGCCGTGGCACGCGCCGCAGTCCTGGGTCAGCAGGTGTTCCAGGCGGCGTGCATCCACGGCAGCGCCGACGGGCAGGGGAATGAGTAGCAGCAGCGCCATGGCCGCACCGATCATCGAAACTTGCATGGCGCGCTCCTCGGGTTATTTCAAGGTCAGGATCCAGGTGGCCAACGTCTTCGCTTCGTCATCCGTCACCTGGTTCGGCGGCATCGGGATCGGCCCCCAGTTGCCCTGGGTGCCGTTCTTGATGTGGCTGGCAAGGGTGGTGGCCGCGTCTTTTACCGCCGCGTTCTTGGCGGCCACGTCCTTGAGCGCCGGCCCGACGACTTTGCTGTCGATGCTGTGGCACGCCGCGCACGGTTTGCTCTTGAACAGCGCCGGGCCGTCCTGGGCGAGGGCCGGTTGCAGGCCGGTAAACGCGGTGCTGGCGAGCAGTGCGAGGAGCATATTTTTCATGGCAGATTCCCTTGTTGATCAGGCTCAATAAATGTCGTGTTGGGTGTTGAACACGTTGAACTTGCCGGTGGGTGTGATCAGGCGCTTGTCCTTGATCACGTGTTTGAGCTTCAAGGTCTTGTCGTCGATCACCACCAGCGCCGATTCCTCGGTCTGGCCGTTCCACACCGAGAACCACACCTCGTCACCGGCCTTGTTGTATTCCGGTTGCACCACGCGCAACGCGCCTTGCTTGATCCCCGAGTACTCGGCAATCGGCAGCACGCTGTAGCCTTTGTCGAGGTTGTTGATGTCGAACACGGCGACCGACTGGCTCAGCTTGGCGTCGGGGTTGAGGGTGGTGTCGACATACAGGTGGTGGGAGTTGGGGTGGGTCTTGATAAACAGCGAACCACCACCCTGGCCGCTGAGCGATGCCACTTGTTTCCAGGCGTATTGCGCGTGCTTGACCGGGTCGGTGCCGATCACCGAAATCCCGCCGTCGCCCAAGTGACTGGTGGCCCACACCGGGCCGTATTGCGGGTGCACGAAGTTGGCGCCACGCCCGGGGTGTGGGGTCTTGCCGACGTCGACCAGGGCGGTGAGGGTGCGCTGCTTGGAGTCGATCACCGCGACCTTGTTCGAGTTGTTGGCCGCCGTGAGGAAGTAGCGGTGGGTACTGTCCCAACCGCCGTCATGCAGGAACGGCGCGGCGTCGATGGTGGTGATGGTGAGGTTCTTGATGTCCTGGTAATTGACCAGCATGACCTTGCCGGTTTCCTTGACGTTGACGATGAACTCCGGCCATTCGTGGGACGCAATGATTGCCGCCACCCGCGGTTCGGGGTGGTACTCCTGCTTGTCGACGGTCATGCCACGGGTCGAGACGATCTGCTTGGGCTCCAGGGTTTCGCCGTCCATGATGGTGAACTGCGGCGGCCAGTAGGAGCCGGCGATGGTGTACTTGTCCTCGAAACCCTTGAACTTGGAGGTCTCCACCGAACGCGCTTCGATGCCCACTTTGATCTCGGCGACCTTGGTCGGCTCGGCGGGCCACAGGTCGATCATGTCGATCTTGGCGTCGCGGCCGATCACCAGCAGGTAGCGACCCGAGGCGGAGATGCGTGAGATGTGCACGGCGTAGCCGGTGTCGATCAGCTTGACGATCTGCTTGGTGTCGCCGTCGATCAGGGCGATCTTGCCGTCGTCGCGCAGGGTTACGGAGAACAGGTTTTCCAGGTTGAGTTTATTCAGCTGGTGCTTGGGCCGGTCTTCAGGTTTGACCAGGACTTTCCAGGTCTTGAGCGTCTCGGCCATGCCCCATTCCGGCGGGGTGGGCGCGGTGTGCTGGATAAAGCTGGCCATGCTGCTGATCTGCGCCTTGGTCAGCGCATTGGAGGTGCCCCAGTTCGGCATGCCGGCCGGGGAGCCGTAGGTGATCAACGCTTCGAGGTAGGCCTGGCCACGGGACTGGGTGATGTCTGGGGTCAGCGGTTTGCCGGTGGCGCCCTTGCGCAGCACACCGTGGCAACCGGCGCAGCGTTCGAAGTAAATCTGCTTGGAGGTGTCGAAGTCGGCCTGGCTCATGTCCGGCGCGCCGGCGGTTTTCACCACGGCAGGCATGACCGCGCCATGGGCGTTCAAGGGCAGGGCGAGGGCCAGTGCGCAGCTCAGGCTGGCGAGGCTCAAGGTGAAGGTGGTTCTGTTGCGAGTCAGCATTCCATTTACTCCTCAGGCGAGACCTTTGCGGTGCCGCGCAACGGGGTGCGGGCGCAGGTTCTTAGTGCCTGGCCAGACTATGGCGAGGTGTTGGAATGCTCGCTTGACGGCGATCAAGTTTGCTTTGGGTAGCGCTTGCCAGGTTGTCGCAGGCGCCCTTAGCGTGGCCGCAAATCAGCTGTGGACCTGTGTCATGAGCGAACCTTTCTACCAACCCGTCGACAATGAATGCCTGCTGTTCGAACATGCCTGGCGCCACCGCATGCCGGTGCTGATCAAAGGCCCGACCGGCTGCGGCAAAACCCGCTTTGTGCAGCACATGGCGCACCGCTTGCAGTTGCCGCTGTACACCGTGGCCTGTCACGACGATCTCAGCGCCGCCGACCTGGTCGGCCGCCACCTGATCGGTGCCCAAGGCACCTGGTGGCAGGACGGCCCGCTGACCCGTGCGGTGCGCGAAGGTGGCATCTGCTACCTCGATGAAGTGGTCGAGGCGCGCCAGGACACCACTGTGGTCCTGCACCCGGTGGCCGACGACCGCCGCGAGCTGTACCTGGAACGCACCGGCGAAGTGGTCAAGGCGCCGCCGTCGTTCATGCTGGTGGTGTCGTACAACCCCGGCTACCAGAACCTGCTCAAGGGTATGAAACCCAGCACCCGCCAGCGTTTCGTGGCGATGCGTTTCGACTATCCGGCGCCAGCCGATGAAGCGCGTATCGTCGCCCAGGAGGCCCAGGTGGACAGTGCGCTGGCCGCCGAAGTGGTGCGCCTGGGCCAGGCGTTGCGGCGTCTCGATCAACACGACCTGGAGGAAGTCGCCTCCACGCGCCTGCTGATCTTCACCGCCCGCCTCATCGCCGCCGGCATGCCACCGCGTGAAGCCTGCCTGGCCTGCCTGGCCCAGGCCTTGAGCGACGACCCGCATACCGTCGCGGCGCTGATGGACGTGGTGGACGTGCACTTTGCTTGAATCACGGCGCCTGCCGGGCGACTTGGCGATGTGGTTTTTCATCCTCGCCGAGTTGACGGTGTTTGCGATTTTGATCCTGACGTTTGCCGTGACGCAGCGCCTTGAACCCGAAGTGTTTGCCCTGGGCCGCAGCCAGCTGGACAGCTCCACCGGGCTGGCGATGACCGTGAGCCTGCTGACCGCCGGATTGTGCGCCGCGCTGGGGTTGCAGCAAGTGCGTGGGCAGCCATCGCGGCGCGGTGCCGGGTGGTTTTGTGCGGCGTTGTTGGCAGCGTTGATTTACGTTGGCATCAAGCTGGAGGAATACGCCCACCTGGCGGGGGTTGGGCTGGGCTTGGAATACAGCCGGTTTTTCACTTTGTACTGGGTATTGACGGGGTTTCATTTCCTGCATGTGCTGCTGGGCATGGTGATCCTCGGGTGGCTGGCGGTGGGATGCTGGCGGGGAAGGGTGGCGATAAGCGGGGTGGAGTCGGGCGTGTTGTATTGGCACATGGTCGACCTGGTGTGGGTGGTGTTGTTTCCGGTGGTGTATGTGATGGGGTGAAGGATCGATGAGCACGTCGCAGGGGTTGCTGGTGTGTTGGGCGGTGTTGGTGTCGCTGAGTGCCGGGACGGTGCTGACGGGCGCTGCAGGCTTGTGGTGGGCGGTGCTGCTGTTGGCGGTCTCGAAGGCGTGGCTGATTGCGGACGGGTTCATGGAATTGCGGCATGCGCCCTGGGGGTGGCGGCTGATGCTGTTGGGATGGGCCGTGGTGCTGGCGCTGCTTGTCGGCGCGATCTGCTGAGCGCGCCTTTGTAGTGAGCGGGCTTGCCCGCGCTGGGTGGCGAAGCCGCCCCAAACAGTCCGCGGTGGTGTTTCAGGAGGACCGAGGTGCCTGGATCTGGGGCGGCTTCGCCACCCGGCGCGGGGCAAGCCCGCTCACTACAGCGACCAGTGGCAGGTTTTGGTAGGCAATTGCCTGGTCATTTGTAGTTCATTTCCGAAACATGAGTTCCGCCCCAGACGCTGCCTTACTCCTTCTGCGGTGCCTTCCTATAGTCGTGCGCCACAGAGTGGGTACGGAAACCGCCTTGGGGAAAATGTGGGTGTTCGTCTTTACGAAAGCGCGGGGAATTAAATGGACTGGGAACTAGTCGGCATAGTTGCTGCGCTGATCATGATACTTAGTTTTCCAGGGATCGCTTACAGCATGCTTACCAAGCTGGAAACAGCGGAAAACTATTTGCCCCATAGCGTTTTCATCGTCTCAAACAAGTCTCTATTTCGCGGTCAACCTTTTGAGGGGAAGGCCATGCGATTAATGCTGCTGGCCTATGTGTTGATCATGCCGAAAGTCTTTTATTGGCGAAGGCTTGTGGATCTTGATGAGGTGGCAAGAATCCCACGCAGATTAAAAATCTGGATCATCGCGCCCTGCCTGGTGCTCAACCTTTCTGGAGCGGTCATGACCGCCACTGGGTTAGCTCTTTATTTATAAGGCACAACACTCATAAATACCTGATGCCAGCGGGTGTATAGCAATCAAAATGTAGGATTGGGTCAGCACAAAACGCTCTGACAAACAGGCCACTGTAGTGAGCGGGCTTGCCCCGCGCTGGGTGGCGCAGCCGCCCCAAACGGTCCGCGGTGGTGTTTCAGGAGGACCCAGGTGCCTGGATCTGGGGCGGCTTCGCCACCCGGCGCGGGGCAAGCCCGCTCACTACAAGCGCGTCAGTAGCAGGTTTATGGGGTGACTGAGTGTGGGAGGGCCAAGCTCCTCCACAATCCGCACTTCTTGATCGCCATCAATCACTTTTCACACCCCGCCTTCCTATTATGGCCCCCGCCAAGCCATGAGGAAGACGACCATGTCAGAGACCTTCACCAAGGGCATGGCCAGGAATATCTACTTCGGAGGAAGCGTGTTCTTCTTCCTGATTTTCCTGGCCCTGACCTACCACACCGAACAGACCTTTCCGACTCGCAGCAACGTCGACCAGCTCACCGAAGCGGTGGTGCGCGGCAAGGGCGTGTGGGAGCGCAACAACTGCGTCGGCTGCCACACCCTGTTGGGCGAGGGCGCGTACTTTGCGCCGGAGTTGGGCAATGTGTTCCAGCGCCGGGGCGGTGAAGAAGGGTTCAAGCCGTTCCTGCACGCCTGGATGAAGATGCAACCCCTGGGCGTGCCCGGGCGCCGGGCCATGCCGCAATTCAATCTCAGTGACCAGGAGGTGGGTGATCTGGCCGAGTTCCTCAAATGGAGCTCGAAGATCGACACCAATAACTGGCCACCGAACAAGGAGGGCTGAGCCATGCGCAGCGTCAATCCCTATCTGAAATTCCAATCCCAGGCCGTGGCTAAACCCTACTTTGTGTTTGCCCTGATGCTGTTTGTCGGCCAGGTGCTGTTCGGCCTGATCATGGGCCTGCAATACGTGGTGGGTGACTTCCTGTTCCCGCTGATTCCGTTCAACGTGGCACGGATGGTCCACACCAACCTGTTGATCGTATGGCTGCTGTTCGGCTTCATGGGCGCCGCCTATTACCTGGTGCCCGAGGAGGCGGACCGCGAGCTGCACAGTCCGAAACTGGCGATCCTGTTGTTCTGGGTGTTTGCCGTGGCCGGGGTGTTGACCATCCTTGGCTACCTGTTGGTGCCCTACGCGGCGCTGGCCAAGCTGACCCACAACGAACTGCTGCCAACCATGGGCCGTGAGTTCCTGGAGCAACCGACCATCACCAAGATGGGCATCGTCGTGGTATGCCTGGGCTTTCTCTACAACATCGGCATGACCCTGCTCAAGGGCCGCAAGACCACGGTCAGCATGGTGATGATGACCGGGCTGATCGGCCTGGCGGTGTTCTTCCTGTTCTCCTTCTACAACCCCGGCAACCTGGCGCGGGACAAGTTCTACTGGTGGTGGGTGGTGCACCTGTGGGTTGAAGGCGTGTGGGAATTGATCATGGGCTCGATGCTCGCGTTCGTGCTGATCAAGGTCACCGGCGTCGACCGTGAGGTGGTGGAAAAATGGCTGTACGTGATCATCGCCATGGCCTTGATCACCGGGATCATTGGCACCGGGCACCACTTCTTCTGGATCGGCGCGCCGCAGGTGTGGCTGTGGGTCGGTTCGATCTTCTCGGCACTGGAACCGCTGCCGTTCCTGGCGATGGTGATGTTCGCCTTCACCATGGTCAAACGCCGTCGGCGCCAGCACCCCAACCGTGCCGCAACGTTGTGGGCCAAGGGCACCACGGTGACAGCGTTCTTCGGCGCCGGGGTCTGGGGGTTCCTGCACACCTTGGCCCCGGTCAACTTCTACACCCACGGCACCCAGCTCACCGCGGCCCACGGTCACCTGGCGTTCTTCGGCGCCTACGCCATGATCGTGATGACCCTGATCAGCTACGCCATGCCGCGCCTGCGTGGCCTCGGCGAAGCGCCGGATGCCCGCTCGCAGACCATCGAGGTCTGGGGCTTCTGGCTGATGGTGCTGTCGATGGTGATGATCACCCTGTTCCTCACCGCCGCCGGCGCCGTACAGGTGTGGCTGCAACGCTGGCCGGTGGACGGCGTGGCGCTGCCGTTCATGGCCACCACCGAACATCTGCACGGGTTGTTCTGGGCGCGGTTGGCCAGCGGCGTGGTGTTCCTGCTCGGACTGCTCTGCTACCTGTACAGCTTCCGGCAACGCCGCGCGGTGGCCGGTGAACCGGTGCCGATTGTGCATTGATCGTTAATCCCCAAGAGGGCGGCCCGGCTGATTCAGCGGGCCGTTTTACGTTTGGAGCAATGCCCATGGCTTTTACCCTGGAACTGGAAGAGTGGGTCGGCAGCGCCTGGCACCGCTTTATCACCCGTCGCGCCAGCGTGGATTTCCCCGCGGCGCAGGTCCACTTGAGCGACCGCCAACGCAGCCTGGCGCTGCTGTTTCGCGCCCTCGGCGGCGCCGGTGGCATCGCCCTGGAAGCCGCCGGCGAACGCGACCTGCTGCTGCGCCGTAACCTGTTGATGCGTATTGCCGGCACTTGCAAACAGGCACCGCTGGCGTCCTGCGACGGCAACCGTTTGCGCCTGCCGTCCCGCCTGGCGGTGTTCCCCCACGCCAGCCTCAACCTGGAGCTTTACCGCTGGTTGGCCCTGCTTGCCGCACAGTCCGGCCCGATGACCCACTGGGCGCGGGACAACCAGCGCTGGACCTGGCTGCTGCTGCAACGCTACCCCGCCATGGGCCCCAGCTACCGGCGCCTGGTGGATGCGCACATCGCCTTGCGCCCCGACCCCGCCAGCCTGCGCCCCGACGAAGCGGCGCTGGAAAAAGCCCTGCGCAAGGCCCTTCGCGAGCCCGGCAGTGTGCGCCATCTGCCACGCAGCGAGCGCGCGCCGTGGCCGTTGCCGTTGTGGTTGTACCCGCCGCTGCACCTCGACACGCCGCAAAGCGCCGACCTCGACGACACCGGCGACGATCTGTCAGCAGCGCCCAGTGAACAACACGGCGCACCCAAGCGCGCCACGCGTCTGGATGACCAGAGCCGCGACGGCGGCCTGCTGGTGGTACGCCTGGAAAACCTGTTCAGTTGGACCGAACACGTCGACCTCGACCGCTGGAGCGACGACAGCGACGACCCCGACGCCGCCCGCGTGGCCGAAGACCTCGACCAACTGAGCCTGTCACGCCAGCGTGTGCGCAAAAGTGGCGGGCTGAAACTGCACCTCGACCTGCCGCCCGCCGACGTTGATGACATCCCCCTCGGCGCAGGGATCAAGCTGCCGGAGTGGGACTACCGCCAGCAGCGCCTGCAAGACGCCTTCGTCAACCTGCAACTGATGCAGCTACGCGACGCGCCACCGCAACCCTTGCCCGTGCGCCTGCATGCCGAGGCCCGCCGCTTGCGCCGCCAGTTCCAGCACCTGCGCACCGACCGCCAATGGCAGCGCCAGCAACCCCAGGGCAGCGAAATCGACCTGCACGCCTGGCTGGATTTTCATGTGCAACGCCAGCACGGCGCCTGCGCCGAGCGCGGCTTGTTCATGGAGCAACGTCACAGCCACCGCGACCTTGCCTGCCTGCTGCTGGCCGACCTGTCGATGTCCACCGATGCGCACCTGAACGACAGCCAAAAGGTCATCGACGTGATTCGCGACAGCCTGCTGCTGTTCGGCGAAAGCCTGGCCGGCGCGGGGGACCGCTTTGCGCTGTACGGGTTTTCGTCCCTGCGTCGTCAGCAGGTGCGCATGCAGGTGCTCAAGTCCTTCCAGCAACCCTATGACGACCACACCCGCGGTGCGATCCAGGCGCTCAAACCGGGTTACTACACGCGCATGGGCGCCGCGATCCGCCAGGCCACCCGGCTGCTGGGGGCCTGCCCACAGCGGCGCAAACTGTTGTTGTTGCTCACCGATGGCAAGCCCAACGACCTGGATCTGTACGAGGGCCGCTATGGCGTGGAAGACACCCGCCAGGCGGTGCTCGAAGCGCGGCGCCAGGGCTTGATCCCGTTCTGCATCACTATCGACAAGCAGGCCGGTGACTACCTGCCGTACATGTTCGGCGCGAACGGCTTCACCCTGATCCGCCAGCCACAGCAGTTGCCGCAGCGGCTACCGCAGCTGTACCGGCAGTTGACCGAGGGTCAGTAAATATCCCGGGGGAGCCAGAAGAACATCGCGATGCAAAACAGCGCCAGGCCCACGCAGAACCACTGAAAGCGGCTCAGCCGCAAGGCCTGTTTGCTGGCCTCGGACGCCGGCAGCGGCATGGCGCAGTGTGCGCAGGTGACGCGTGCTTCGGGGTTGCGCCGCTGACAGTACAGGCAGGTCTTCACTCGAATTGCTCCAGGCGCGGGCGGTCGAGAATGGCGATATGACGACCGTCCTGGGTGATGATCTTTTCGTCGATCAAGCGCCGGATAATCCGCGAGAACGTCTCCGGCTGGATCGACAGGTGCCCGGCGATCAACTGCTTGGCCATGGGCAGTTCGAAGCGTGTTTCGGTGTTCTGCTGGCGCACCAGTTGTGTGAGCAGGTAGCGCACCACGCGGTGGGTGGCGTTCTTCAGCGACAGTGTCTCGATCTCGTTGACCCGCTGGTGCAGGCGCACGCACAACGTGCCGAGCAGGGCGAAGGTCAGGCGGCTGTTGCTGTGCAACAGGCGCATGTAGGTGGCGTTGGACAGCCGATACACCTGGCTCGGGCACACCGCTTCGGCGCACGCCACATAGTTGGGCGTGTCCATCAGCATCATCGCTTCGGCGAACGTCTGGCGTTCGCCGATCACCTCGAACACCTTCTCCTGGCCGTCCGGGGTCAGGCGGTAGATTTTCACCGCGCCGGCAATCACAAAGTAAAACGCCTCGGCCGGTTCGCCCTGGCGGAACAGCGGCTCGCCCTTGTCGACATTGAGCAGTTGGCTGTTGCTCATCAACTCAGTCAGTTGGGCCTCGTCCATGGGCTCGAACAGGTGGTGACTGCGCAGGATCTGGTGATGGACACGATGGAGCACCATCAATACCTCGGGACACAAAGGGGAAGGGGGGCTCAAGGTTAATCCGACTACCCTTGGCACAGCTTGATCTGCGACAAGGGCAAGACGCGCGCGCAGGCGCACCATCGGCACAGAAAATGAGTTGAGGAGCCGCAGCATGCAAGTTCTGGATCGGCGCAAGGCACTGTCGATTACCCCGTTGTTTCGCCTGGCCTTCCGGCCGTTCTTCCTCGGCGCGTGCCTGTTGGCGGCGTTGGCGGTTCCCCTGTGGCTGCTGGCCCTGGGGGGCATGACCGGCAACTGGCAACCGGCCGGCGGCTGGCTTGTCTGGCATCGGCATGAACTGCTGTTTGGCTTTGGCGTGGCGATCATCGCCGGGTTCCTGCTGACGGCGGTGCAGACCTGGACCGGCCGCCCGGGCCTCAGCGGTGCGCCCCTGGCGGCGCTGGCGGGTTTGTGGCTGGCGGCGCGCCTGGGCTGGTTGCTGGATATTCCATGGCCGCTGCTGGCGCTGCTGGAACTGAGCTTTCCGCTGGCGGTGGCCGGGGTGATGGGCTGGACGCTGTGGCAGGTACGCCAGCGGCGCAACTACCCGATTGTGCTGGTGCTGGTGCTGCTGGCCGTGGCGGATGGGTTGTCGCTGTATGACCTCGGCCTGCAACGCCAGGCGGTGCTCACCGGGCTATGGCTGGTGGCGGCGATGATGGGCTTGATCGGCGGCCGCGTGATCCCGTTTTTCACCCAGCGCGGCCTGGGCCGGGTCGAGGCGGTCAAGCCGTGGCCGTGGCTGGATCATCTGCTGCTGGGCGGCTCGATCCTGGTGGCGCTGTTCTATGCCAGCGGGCTGGCCCTGTCGCCGCGCCTTTGGCTGGGCGTGCTGTTTGCCGCACTTGGCGTGGGCCACCTGCTGCGCCTGGTGCGTTGGCACGCGCGCGGCCTGTGGCAGGTGCCACTGTTGTGGTCGCTGCACCTGGCGTACGCCTGGCTGGCGCTGGCCTGCCTGGGCATGGCGCTGTGGCATTTCGGCGCGCCGTTGAACCCCAGCCTGGCGGTGCATGCGCTGACGGTGGGGGCCATGGGGGGCTTGATCCTGGCGATGATCGCGCGGGTCAGCCTCGGCCACACTGGCCGCTCGCTGCAACCGCCAGGTGGGATGAGCCTGGCGTTTGCGCTGCTGAACCTGGCGTGTGTGTGCCGGGTGCTGCTGGTGCTGGTGTGGCCGGTGGCGGCGCTGTGGCTGGCGGGGGCGTGCTGGTGCGTCGGGTTGGGGCTGTACCTGTGGCGTTATGGCCCGATGCTCTGGCAGGCGCGGGTCGACGGGCATCCAGGGTAGGAGACAGCCATGTATTCACTGTTGCTGATCGTACATCTGCTGGCGGCCATCGCGTTTATCGGCACGCTGTTTTTTGAACTGGTGATCTGGCACAGCGCCCGGGAAGAGTTGGCCTGGTCGGCGCAATTCACCTCGGACCAGGCGATCGCCCGGCGATCGCGGCGGGTGCTGCACGGGGTCGTGGTGGTGCTCTACGGCGCGGGCCTGGGCCTGGCGTGGCACTACTGGAACGTGCCGTGGACCGCTCGTTTTACGCTGTTGTTCAGCCTGAAAGTCAGCCTGGCGCTGAGCATCATCGGGCACTACCTGCTGCTCGCGTACTGGCTGACCCATAAGCGCCTGAGTGCCAAGCGCGCACTGTGGATCCGGCGCAGCATCCTGGGGCACATGGTGCTGATCGTGATCCTCGCCAAATCCCTGTGGTAACCCCTGCATCAACCGCCTTTGTAGTGAGCGGGCTTGCCCCGCGCTGGGTGGCGCAGCCGCCCCAAACCCAGGCACCTTGGTTTGTCTGAAACACCGTGGCGTCCTTGTTGGGGCGGCTTCGCCACCCGGCGCGGGGCAAGCCCGCGCACTACAGAGTGTTCAAGGCCAGGGTGCAGGAATGTGATGTTGTACACAGTTGCCATGCGGCGTCATGCCACGGCCAATTGTTGATCGCGGTCAAGGGATCATTCGGCGTCAGTTCCCACACTGTGGCGAACTTTCCGGAGGACCGCGTCATGCCCCTGTCCCTTGCGCAATTGCGCCGCAACTACACCCTTTATGGCCTGCGTGATGACTGCGAGCAGGACGACCCGCTGGAGCTGTTCGGCCAGTGGCTGGCCCAGGCGCGCAAGACGGAAGTGCCGCCCGCCGAGGCCAACAGCATGGCCCTGGCCACGGTCGACAGCAGCGGCCACGCCCATTGCCGCATCTTGTTGCTCAAGGGCTTCAGCGCCGAAGGGTTTTTCTTTTTCGGTCATTACCAGAGCGCCAAGGGCCAGGAACTGGCGAGCAACCCCCACGCCGCCATGACGTTTTTCTGGCCCGGCCTGGAGCGCCAGGTGCGCATCGAAGGCCCGGTGATGAAGGCCGACACCGAACTGTCCGACGACTATTTCGACGCCCGCCCGGCCGCCAGCCAACTGGGCTCCTGGGCCTCGCCGCAGAGCCAGCCATTGGCCCATCGCAGCGAGCTGGAAGGCCGCCTGCGTGAAGTCACCGAGCGTTTCGCCGGGCGCCAACCGCCACGGCCGGAGCAATGGGGCGGTTATTGCCTGCAACCGCAGCGCATCGAGTTCTGGCAGGGGCGTGCGGATCGTTTGCATGACCGCCTCGACTTCCGCCTGCACGACGGCCACTGGAAACGCACGCGCCTGGCCCCCTAACGGCATACCTCCTCCGAGGAATAGGCCCTGCGCCCATTGCGGCGCAGGCTGCAACCATCTTTCCAACGCCTGGAGCCTGGATCATGGCCCATCTGACCCAACGCAGTTTTGTCTCCCTGAATATCGCGGTGCTGACCATCAGCGACACCCGCACCTACGACACCGACACCTCCGGCGACACCCTGGTGGACCGCCTGCAAACCGCTGGCCACATGCTGATCGACCGCGGCATCGTGATGGATGACATCTACCAGATCCGCGCGCGCGTCTCGCAGTGGATCGCCGACCCCCAGGTGCAAGTGGTGCTGATGACCGGCGGCACCGGCTTCACCGCTCGAGATAACACGCCCCAGGCCGTGCTGCCGTTGCTGGACAAACAGGTCGACGGTTTTGGCGAGCTGTTTCGCCAGGTGTCCCTTGCCGAAATCGGCATGTCGACCCTGCAATCGCGTGCCCTGGCCGGTTTCAGCAACGGTGTGCTGGTGTGCTGCATGCCAGGTTCGCCGGGCGCGTGCCGCACCGCCTGGGACCAGATTCTCGTCGGTCAACTGGACAGCCGCACCGGCCCGTGCAATTTCGCGCCGCACCTCAAGCCACAACTCGACCAGGCGCTCGCGGCCTGTGAGGCGCGCTCATGAACGTGTGTGACAGCGGCGACCTGCTGCCGGTAGAGGAGGCCATCGAACAGTTGCTGGCACAGGCGCCGCCGCCGCCTTCCACTGAAGTGATTGCCTTGGCCCAGGCCCTTGGGCGGGTCGTCGCCGACGAAGTGTTTTCACCCCTCGACCTGCCAAGCTGGGACAACAGCGCCATGGACGGCTACGCCCTGCGCGCGTTTGACGTGCCGGAGCAGGGTGGTTACCTCGAAGTGGCGGGGCGCATCGCCGCCGGGCACAGCAGCGACGTGCCGTTGCAGGCCGGGCAGGCGGTACGCATCTTTACGGGTGCGCCGTTGCCGGCGGGTGCCGACAGCGTGGTGCCGCAGGAACGTTGCCGGGTGTATGGCCAGCGCATCTGGTGCCCACCCGTGCGCCTGGGCGAACACGTGCGCAAGCGCGGCGAAGAGCTGCAACGCGGGCAACGGGTGTTGAGCGCCGGCAAGCGCCTGCGTGCCCAGGAGATCGGCCTTCTGGCGGCGGCGGGCATCCCGCGGGTCAAGGTCTATCGGCCGCTGCGGGTGTGCCTGCTCAGCAGCGGTGATGAATTGCGCGAGCCGGGTGAGTCGCTCGCACCCGGGCAGATCTACAACAGCAACCGCCACCTCCTCGCGGCGTTGCTGCGCGGTTGGGGCGTGGACGTGCACGACTACGGCGTGATGGCCGACGCCCTGGCGGCCAGCCGCGATGCGCTGGTGCTGGCGTCTTCCGAATGCGACCTGCTGCTGACCACCGGCGGTGTGTCGGTGGGCGAGGAGGACCACCTCAAGCAGGCGATCCAGGCGCTCGGCAAGGTCGAGTTCTGGCGCCTGGCGATCCAGCCCGGCAAGCCCTTGGCGTTCGGCCAGGTCGCGGGCAAACCGTGGATCGGCCTGCCGGGCAACCCGACCGCCGCGCTGATCACCGCGTTGGTGGTGGTGCGCCCGTTCCTGCTGCGCGCCCAGGGGGCCGAGCGGGTGTTGCCGGTGCCGATCAACGTGGTGGCCGGGTTTGACTGGGCCAAGCCGAACAAGCGCCGCCAATACCTGCGTGCGCGCTTGAGCCCCGGCATCGATGGGCAATTGCGCGCCATCCTGCACCCGCAGCAAAGCTCGGCGATGCTCGCGCCCGCGTGTTGGGCCGACGGCCTGGTGATTGTCGAACGCGGACAGCAGGTGCCCAAGGGGGCGGCGGTGCCGTTCCTGTCCTTTGCCGATTTTCAATAAGGAGCCACCATGCAACTGGTCTGCCCGGCAGGCAACTTGCCTGCGCTGAAAGCCGCCGTGCGCCAAGGCGCCGATGCGGTGTACGTGGGGTTTCGCGATGACACTAATGCCCGGCATTTCGCCGGGCTGAACATGGACGACAAACAGTTCGACGCCGCCGTCGCCCATATCCGCCAGCACCAGCGCAAGCTCTACGTGGCGGTCAACACCTACCCGCAACCCAAGATCTGGCCGCGCTGGCAACGGGCGGTGGACCGCGCCGCCGATCATGGCATCGACGCGCTGATCGCCGCCGACCCCGGTGTGCTCGGCTACGCCGCCCAGCGTCATCCGCACCTGGCCTTGCACTTGTCGGTGCAGGGCTCGGCCACCCATGCGGCGGCGCTGAAGTTCTACGTTGAACGCTACGGTATCCGCCGTGCGGTGCTGCCGCGTGTGCTGTCCCTGGCCCAGGTCAAGCAGGTGGCGGCCAGCGCCACGGTGCCCATCGAAGTGTTCGGCTTTGGCAGCCTGTGCATCATGGCTGAAGGGCGCTGCCACTTGTCGTCCTACATCACCGGGGAATCGCCCAACCTGTGCGGTGTGTGCTCACCGGCCAAGGCCGTGCGCTGGAGCGATGACGCCGACGGCCTCAGTGCGCGCCTCAGCGAGGTGCTGATCGACCGCTACACGCCGGACGAACCCGCCGGCTATCCGACCCTGTGCAAAGGCCGTTTCCTGGTGGACGGCAAGCGCTTCCATGCGCTGGAAGAACCCACCAGCCTGGACACCCTCGACCTGCTGCCAGAGCTCACGGCCATCGGCGTGGAAGCAGTGAAGATCGAAGGCCGCCAACGCAGCCCGGCGTATGTCGAGCAAGTCACCCGCGTCTGGCGCGCCGCCCTCGACGCCCACCGCGCCAGCCCGGCCCACTTTGTGGTCAAGGACCAATGGCGGCAGGTGTTGGCGGGGCTTTCCGAAGGCAGCCAGACCACCCTGGGTGCTTACCATCGTGCATGGCAGTGAGGAACCACAGATGAAACTCAGCCTCGGACCGGTGCTGTTTTATTGGGACAAGGAGCACCTCGGGCGCTTCTATGCGGACATGGCCGACTTGCCCCTGGACGTGATTTACCTGGGCGAGACCGTGTGCTCCAAACGCCGCGCCCTGAACCTCGATCAATGGCTGGGCCTGGGGCGTGAATTGCAGGCGTGCAGTTCGGCGCAGATCGTGTTGTCGAGCCTTACCTTGATTGAAGCCGCCTCGGAACTGTCCAGCCTGCGTCGCCTGTGCGACAACGGCCAGTTGCTGGTGGAAGCCAACGACATGGGCGCGGTGCAGTTGCTGATGGAGCGCAAGCTGCCCTTCGTCGGCGGCCCGGCGCTCAACCTCTACAACGGCCACGCCCTGGTGCAATTGCTCGATGCCGGCATGCAACGCTGGGTGCCGCCGGTGGAATGCTCCCGCGGCTTGATCGCCGATGTGCTGGAGCAAGTACGTGAACTGGGGCGGCCGTTGCCCCAGGTCGAGATCTTCGCCTACGGTCATCTGCCCCTGGCCTACTCGGCGCGCTGCTTCACTGCCCGTGCGGAAAACCGGCCCAAGGACGACTGCCAGTTCTGCTGCATCAACTACCCGGACGGCATGGCCTTGACCAGCCAGGAAGGGCAGGCGTTGTTTACCTTGAACGGCATTCAGACGATGTCCGCCGACGTCACCAACCTGCTCGCCGACTACCCGGGGCTGGTCGCCTGCGGTGCCGATCTGCTGCGTCTGAGCCCCAGGGCCGAAGGCATGGCCGATGTGGTGCGTGCCTACGACCAGGTGCGCCAGGGCGCCACGCCGCCGTTGTTTGTCGACGGTTGCAACGGCTACTGGCATGGCCAGGCCGGCATGTTGCGGGTCGAGGAGGTGGGGCTATGTTGAATCGCAAACAATGGCTGCTCAAGGGCGCCGACCGTCTGTTGCCACTGCTGCGCCGCGTGCCGTTCCGGGTCCAGCGCCTGGCGTTGCAGCAAGGCCTCAACCGCTGCCTGGCCGAGCCCTTGCGCGCCGGTGGCTTCGACCTGCTGCGCGGGCGCTGGATGTGCCTGCGCATCCCCGACCTGGGGTTGTGCTGGTACTTGACCCTGGCGCGGGATGGGTTGCGCATTGCCGACAAGGCCCAGGCCCAGGTGACCATCAGCGGCAACTGGCGTGAGTTTTTGTTATTGGCCAGTCGGCAGGAAGATCCGGATACGCTGTTTTTTCGCCGGCGGTTGGTGATTGAGGGGGATACGGAGTTGGGGTTGGGGTTGAAGAACCTGATCGATAGCCTGGACCCGGATGTATTGCCGCCGTGGCTATGGCGCAATTTGGAACGTGCGGGACGCGGCCTGGCAGCCTGACGTGTCTCAGGTTCCTACATAACGTTGCTTGGAACACCGGACCTGTGGCGAGGGAGCTTGCTCCCTCGGGGATCTCCAGTCGAGCACTGACAGCGCATCCACACCAATCAACTGTGGGAGCGGGCTTGCCCGCGAAAGCGGTGGTTCAGCCAACACCTCTATCAACAGTGCCACCGCCTTCGCAGCCTCGCTAGGGCTCGACAGCTCCCACAGGGGACTAGCAGTGCCTGGGCGATCTCCAGCCGAACACTCACTCCCCATCAACACCAATCACCTGTGGGAGCGGGCTTGCCC
>NZ_JAHPJF010000025.1:0-88389 GCF_020515815.1 Pseudomonas sp. AF03-9
CAGCGCAGCTTTGGCGCGCACGATGGCAGCGGAGTCGTTGGCGGTGACGGCGCGGGCTTCCACGGCAGCGGCAGCGCCGGCACCGTCGAGGCGGTCCATGTTGGCTTCGGTGGCGTGGCCGGCGTTGGCACCTTTGGTGGCTACTTCGCCTTCTTCTTCTTTGTCGAATTCGTCCCAGCTCAGCATGACGTGTCGTCTCCTGCGTGAGGGCTCAAAGGTGCCCGTGTGAAACCGGATGGTTGGGTGTTCACACGGCCCAGAGGCCGCGGTGGATCTTAAGGAATCGTTTGTTGCAACAGCTCGCGCAGGCATTAAACGGAATCAGGGTTACGGGTGGTCTGCTCGAGGCTTGAGGGGCGGAGCGCAGGTGTTTGCTCCAGCGGGGCCTCAGGTCTGGCTCTTCATCCCAGTGTAAAGGGATATTGCAGGCCCGATTTACCCGCGCATTATAGGGAAAAAATCGGCTTTGTGTTGTGGCGGATGGTCACGGATCGCAGACAAAAAGCCTGCTTTTCAAGCCAAGGCACGGGTTTGCTGGGGTTGGCTGGAGGGACGAGCGGCAGGTTTTTTTTCGAGGGGGCGCAGCGCGGGGAGGAGGGGGAGGTTTTTTGGCCGCAAGAACGATTTCTTGCGGCGAGTACGATCAGGTTCAACTTGCACTAACGAAGTTGTTATCCGTTAGAGCAGCCATTGCCCATTACATGGTAATTAAGAATATGGCGCTGACCTTGTGAATCTTCATATTCCATCTTCACCGGTACAACTTCGCAGACTTCTGGAATCGCGCTCATGGACAGTACTTTGGCAACGTCCAGATGGGTGCTGTAAGTGTAGTCCTCGACAATCGGGGCATTGCGGTCAGCTACGTCAGTCGGGGCTTCGTCGGCCAGGGCGGCGGTGGCGCACAAGCTGCTGAGGGCCATAACTACTAGAGCTTTCATTTCTGTGTTTACCTTATTGAGGTCGAAGTGGGTCACGGGGCCTTTGTGAGGCCACGTGTGTAACTTAGGGTTGTTTGGTTCGGATTAACGTTGCCTTCGTGGGGGCTGTTGCGTTGTTAATCACAGTGCCTCTGTTGGCGGAAGTGATTCTAGGCTCGCGGGTTATATTCATATACCCGTGCTTTTGATAAACACTATTGGCGGTTTTTGTAACAATCCACGGGTAAAGCTTTTTTCATCAAGGCGCAAAACGCCACGGGCCGCGGGCCAGAGCCGCCAAAGCACATAGCAGGGCAAAATGTAGGGGCTTGTTACTACCATCGTCGAATGGTTCTATGGGGCAGCCCCGGCTAAAACAGGGCATACAAAAACAACTATTGTCACCGAGGTAAGAAAGATGAGTGCGGCTTCCCTGTACCCCGTTCGCCCCGAAGTAGCAGCCAACACGCTGACCGACGAGGCGACCTACAAGGCCATGTACCAGCAGTCGGTGGTCAACCCCGATGGTTTCTGGCGTGAGCAAGCCAAGCGCCTTGACTGGGTCAAGCCTTTCACCGCGGTGAAGCAGACCTCGTTCGACGATCACCATGTCGACATCAAGTGGTTTGCCGATGGCACCCTGAACGTTTCCTACAACTGCCTGGACCGTCACCTCGCCGAGCGTGGCGACCAGGCTGCGATCATCTGGGAGGGCGACGATCCTTCCGAAAGCCGCACCATCACCTATCGCGAGCTGCATGAAGAAGTCTGCAAGTTCGCCAACGCCCTGCGCGGCCAGGATGTGCATCGCGGCGACGTGGTGACTATCTATATGCCGATGATCCCCGAAGCCGTGGTCGCCATGCTGGCGTGTGCCCGTATCGGTGCGATCCACTCCGTGGTGTTTGGCGGTTTCTCGCCGGAAGCCTTGGCCGGTCGCATCATCGACTGTAAGTCGAAGGTGGTGATCACCGCCGACGAAGGTATCCGCGCCGGTAAGAAGATTCCGTTGAAGGCCAACGTCGACGACGCCCTGACCAACCCGGAAACCAGCAGCATCCAGAAAGTCATCGTGTGCAAGCGCACCAGTGGCAACATCAAGTGGAACCAGCATCGCGACATCTGGTACGAAGACCTGATGAAAGTGGCCGGCACCGTCTGCGCACCCAAAGAGATGGGCGCCGAAGAGGCCCTCTTCATCCTTTATACCTCCGGCTCCACCGGCAAGCCCAAGGGCGTGCAGCACACCACCGGCGGCTATCTGCTCTACGCGGCCCTGACCCACGAGCGCGTGTTCGACTACCGCCCGGGTGAAATCTACTGGTGCACCGCCGACGTCGGTTGGGTTACCGGCCACACCTATATCGTCTACGGCCCGCTGGCCAATGGCGCGACCACGCTGCTGTTCGAAGGCGTGCCCAACTACCCGGACATCACCCGCGTCGGCAAGATCGTCGACAAGCACAAGGTCAATATCCTCTACACCGCGCCGACCGCTATCCGCGCGATGATGGCGTCCGGCACTGCTGCTTGCGAGGGCGTGGATGGCAGCAGCCTGCGTCTGCTGGGGTCGGTGGGTGAGCCGATTAACCCTGAAGCGTGGGACTGGTACTACAAGAACGTCGGACAATCCCGTTGCCCGATCGTCGACACCTGGTGGCAAACCGAAACCGGCGCGACGTTGATGAGCCCGCTGCCGGGCGCCCATGCGCTCAAGCCGGGTTCAGCGGCGCGGCCGTTCTTTGGCGTGGTGCCGGCGTTGGTGGACAACCTGGGCAACATCATCGAAGGCGCTGCCGAAGGCAACCTGGTGATCCTCGATTCGTGGCCAGGCCAGGCGCGGACGCTGTACGGCGACCATGACCGGTTCGTCGACACCTACTTCAAGACCTTCCGTGGCATGTACTTCACCGGCGACGGCGCGCGTCGCGATGAAGACGGCTACTGGTGGATCACCGGGCGCGTGGATGACGTGTTGAACGTGTCTGGCCACCGCATGGGCACCGCCGAGATCGAAAGTGCCATGGTGGCCCACCCGAAAGTCGCCGAAGCGGCGGTGGTCGGTGTGCCGCATGACATCAAGGGCCAGGGCATCTATGTGTATGTCACCCTCAAGAATGGCGAAGAGCCGAACGAAGCGCTGCGCCTGGAATTGAAGAACTGGGTGCGTAAAGAGATCGGGCCGATTGCTTCGCCGGACGTGATCCAGTGGGCGCCGGGCTTGCCGAAGACGCGTTCGGGGAAAATCATGCGCCGCATTCTGCGCAAGATTGCCACGGCCGAGTACGACGGGCTGGGGGATATTTCCACCCTGGCGGACCCAGGCGTGGTGGCGCATTTGATTGAAACGCACAAGACCATGAACGTCGCGTAAGGCGGGTTGGTGGTACAGAGCCCTATTCGGTGTAAGCCGGATGGGGCTTTTTTGTGGGACCTTGCAAACTGTGGAGATCCCCGGTGGGAGCGGGCTTGCTCGCGAATGCGGTGGGTCATTCAACATCTCCAGCGACTGACACTCTGCATTCGCGAGCAAGCCCGCTCCCACATTTGGATTGCATTTCATAGCGAGGGCGGTGGTGGTATGACGAGCCTGCATAACCATCAAGCCAATAAATATCGGTTTCTCTCGTAGGACGTTTCTGAATGTTACCGGCGGCCCTAAATGTGTAACCCTGCGCCCAAACATGAGGCAAAGCGCTACGCCTGCGCACCGAAAAGCCCCATTGCAGACACCCATCTCAATAAGATTAAACGCCAGACTTGCCGTGCCAGAAGGGTTTGCGAATAATAGGCCCGCAATTTGCAGTATCAATAGGTTTAATGTCTTTTGTCTCTGCATAAAATTCAGAGGCTGTCAATGTGCTGGAACCGCTTTCTCGGTGCTTCTGTAAATTGTTGTCGCATTGAGGAAATATCGGCTTCCGGCCTGTCGTTAGAATGCCGATCACTCGCTCGTCGTCTCCGGTGTGTAACTGGTGTAGGACGCAGCACCGCAATTCGGTTTCCCTTATGTCGCATCGTGGGCCATGGCTCATACTGCTGTTTTGCCCTATACCGATGGAGTCCCAAGATGAAGAAACTCGTGCTGTTGGGCGCCCTGGCGCTGTCCGTGCTGTCCATGCAGGCTTTCGCTGATGAGAAGCCTCTGAAAATTGGTATCGAAGCGGCCTACCCTCCGTTTGCCTCGAAGGCGCCGGATGGCAGCATCGTGGGTTTTGACTACGACATCGGCAACGCCCTGTGCGAAGAGATGAAGGTCAAGTGCACCTGGGTCGAGCAAGAGTTCGACGGCCTGATCCCGGCGCTCAAAGTACGCAAGATCGACGCGATCCTGTCGTCCATGTCCATCACCGAAGATCGCAAGAAGTCCGTGGACTTCACCAAACGCTACTACCTGAGCCCGGCGCGCCTGGTGATGAAGGACGGCGTAGCGGTCAGCGACAGCCTGGCTGAGCTCAAAGACAAGAAGATCGGCGTGCAGCGCGGTTCGATCCACGACCGTTTCGCCAAGGAAGTGCTGGCTCCCAAAGGCGCCACCATCGTTCCTTACAGCACCCAGAACGAAATCTACCTGGACGTGGCTGCCGGTCGTCTTGACGGTACCGTGGCCGACGCCACCCTGCTGGAAGACGGTTTCCTGAAGACCGACGCTGGCAAAGGCTACGCCTTCACCGGCCCATCCTTCACCGACGCCAAATACTTCGGCGACGGTATCGGCATCGCGGTCCGCAAAGGCGACAAGGAAAACCTGGACCGCATCAACGCTGCCATCACCGCGATCCGTGCCAACGGCAAATACAAAGAAATCGAGAAAAAGTACTTCAACTTCGATATTTACGGCCCAGAAGCCCAGTAAATACTCGCAGCTGTCAGTCCGAAATGGCGCAAGCAACAGAATTCCTGAGGTTTGCGCCATTTTTTCATCCCCCTTTTCGAGGACCTGAATCATGTTGAAAGGCTACGGGGCCGTCATCCTCGATGGCGCATGGTTGACGCTTCAGCTCGCCTTGTCGTCCATGGCCTTGGCCATTGTTCTGGGTCTGATCGGGGTCGCGTTACGCCTGTCGCCGGTGCGCTGGTTGGCCTGGCTGGGTGACTTGTACTCCACGGTGATCCGCGGGATCCCTGACCTGGTGCTGATCCTGCTGATTTTCTACGGCGGCCAGGACCTGCTCAACCGCGTCGCGCCGATGCTCGGCTACGACGACTATATCGACTTGAACCCCTTGGCCGCCGGCATCGGCACCCTGGGTTTCATCTTTGGCGCCTACCTGTCGGAAACCTTCCGCGGCGCCTTCATGGCTATTCCCAAGGGCCAGGCCGAGGCCGGCCTGGCGTATGGCATGAGCAGTTTCCAGGTGTTTTTCCGGGTGATGGTGCCGCAGATGATCCGGCTGGCGATCCCTGGCTTCACCAACAACTGGCTGGTCCTCACCAAGGCCACCGCGCTGATCTCGGTGGTGGGTTTGCAAGACATGATGTTCAAGGCCAAGCAGGCAGCAGACGCCACCCGCGAGCCTTTTACCTTCTTCCTCGCAGTGGCGGCGATGTACCTGGTGATCACCAGCGTGTCGTTGCTGGCCCTGCGTCATCTTGAGAAGCGCTACTCGGTAGGCGTAAGGGCGGCTGATCTATGATCTTCGACTACAACGTCATCTGGGAGGCCATGCCGCTGTACCTTGGCGGCCTGCTGACCACCCTGAAACTGCTCGCCATCTCGTTGTTCTTCGGCCTGCTCGCCGCCTTGCCCCTGGGCTTGATGCGTGTGTCCAAGCAGCCGGTGGTCAACGGTGCGGCCTGGCTCTACACCTATGTGATCCGCGGTACGCCGATGCTGGTGCAGCTGTTCCTGATCTACTACGGCCTGGCCCAGTTCGAAGTGGTGCGCGAGAGCTTCCTGTGGCCGCTGCTGTCCAGCGCCACGTTCTGTGCGTGCCTGGCGTTTGCGATCAACACCAGCGCCTACACCGCCGAGATCATTGCCGGTAGCCTCAAGGCCACGCCCAATGGCGAGATCGAAGCGGCCAAGGCCATGGGCATGTCGCGCTACAAGCTGTATCGCCGCATCCTGCTGCCGTCGGCCCTGCGCCGCGCACTACCGCAGTACAGCAACGAAGTAATCATGATGTTGCAGACCACCAGCCTGGCCTCGATCGTCACCCTGATCGACATCACCGGTGCCGCGCGCACGGTGAATGCGCAGTTCTACCTGCCGTTCGAAGCCTACATCACCGCCGGCGTGTTCTACCTGTGCCTGACCTTCATCCTGGTGCGCCTGTTCAAGTTGGCCGAGCGCCGTTGGCTGAGCTACCTGGCTCCAAGGAAGCACTGATATGGAACGTATCGATCACCTGTTGCCCTGGGGGCATTTGGGCTGCGAGCGCCAACTGAGCGTGTTCCGCTTCGGCAGCGGCGAGCGCAAGGCCTATATCCAGGCCAGCCTGCACGCCGATGAATTGCCCGGCATGCGCACCGCCTGGGAACTGAAAAAGCGTCTCACCGAGCTGGAAGAGCAGGGCGCCCTCAACGGCGTCATCGAGCTGGTCCCGGTGGCCAACCCGATGGGCCTCGGCCAGCTGCTGCAAGGCGCACACCAGGGGCGTTTCGAGGTCGGCAGCGGCAAGAACTTCAACCGCGATTTCGTCGCGTTGGACGAGCCGGTTGCCGCGCTGCTGGAAGGCAAGCTGGGGGACGATCCTCACGCCAACGTGCGCCTGATCCGACAGGCCATGATTGACACTCTCGACGCCTTGCCTGAGCCGGCGAGCCAGCTGCAAGGCATGCAGCGGGTGCTGTTGCGCCACGCCTGCGACGCTGACGTGGTGCTCGACCTGCATTGCGACTGCGAAGCCGCGTTGCACCTGTATGCGTTGCCCCAGCATTGGCCGCAGTGGCGTTCGCTGGCCGCGCACCTGAATGTGAAGGTCGGCCTGTTGGCGGAAGACTCCGGTGGCAGTTCGTTCGATGAAGCCTGCTCGACGCCCTGGTTGCGTTTGTCCAAGGCGTTTCCAGACGCGCAGATCCCGTTGGCGTGCCTGGCGACTACGCTGGAGTTGGGTGGCCAATCCGACACCGGGCGCGACGAGGCGATTTTCCACGCCGAAGGCATTCTGGCGTTCCTCGCCGAGCAAGGCCTGATCAAGGGCCAATGGCCGGCGGCACAATTCGATGCCTGTGAAGGCATGCCGTTCGAAGGCACCGAGATGCTGTTCGCGCCCCATCCCGGCGTGATCAGCTTCCTGCGCAAGCCGGGTGAATGGGTCGAGGCCGGTGATGAGATTTTTGAAGTGATTGATCCCTTGTCCGACCAGGTCAGCATTGTTTGCGCCGGCACGTCCGGGGTGCTGTTTGCCGTTGAGCGGCTGCGTTATGCCCAAGCAGGTTTTTGGCTGGCCAAGGTCGCGGGGCGCGAAGCCCTGCGCCATGGCAATTTGCTGAATGACTGACCCACTGTTTTTGTGAGAACCGACCGCATGTACAAACTTGAAGTCCAAGACCTGCATAAACGCTATGGCAGTCATGAAGTGCTCAAAGGCGTGTCCCTGGCCGCCGCGGCCGGTGACGTGATCAGCATCATCGGTTCCAGCGGTTCGGGCAAAAGTACCTTTTTGCGCTGCATCAACCTGCTGGAGCAACCCCACGCCGGCAAGATCCTGCTCAATAACGAAGAGCTGAAACTGGTGGCCAACAAGGACGGCGCCCTCAAGGCCGCCGATCCGAAACAGCTGCAGCGCATGCGTTCGCGCCTGTCGATGGTGTTCCAGCATTTCAACCTGTGGTCGCACATGACCGCGTTGGAAAATGTCATGGAAGCGCCGGTGCACGTGCTCGGCATGTCGAAGAAAGACGCCCGTGAAAAGGCCGAGCATTACCTGGCCAAGGTCGGCGTGGGCCATCGCAAGGATGCGTTCCCCGGCCACATGTCCGGCGGCGAGCAGCAACGTGTGGCGATTGCCCGTGCCCTGGCGATGGAACCTGAGGTGATGTTGTTCGACGAACCCACTTCGGCCCTCGACCCGGAACTGGTCGGTGAAGTGCTCAAGGTGATGCAGGACCTGGCCCAGGAAGGCCGCACCATGGTGGTGGTGACGCACGAAATGGGCTTTGCCCGTGAAGTGTCGAACCAGTTGGTGTTTTTGCACAAAGGTATCGTCGAAGAACGTGGCAACCCGCGTGAAGTACTGGTGAACCCGCAGTCCGAGCGTTTGCAGCAGTTCTTGTCCGGTAGCTTGAAATAATCAAGGCTGCTTTTGTGCACTGAAGTAGTGCATGATCGGAAATCTTGAGGCTAGCTCAAATCCCCTGTGGGAGCGGGCTTGCTCGCGAAAGCGGTACATCAGATATACCTGTATCAACTGAAACACCGCTTTCGCGAGCAAGCCCGCTCCCACATTGGTTCTTCACCGTTTTTAAGATTTGTGTTGGTTTACCGGCTAGCATTAGCCCCTGTCTTCATTACTGTTACTCGCTTCGGATAGCCCTACATGACCGCCCATCGCATTGGTTTCCTGATTTGGCCCAGCACAAAAGCACTCACGCTTGCGCTGGCTGAGGAGGCCTTGCGCGTTGCTCAGCGGGTGCATCCGGACGTGGTCTACGAACTGTCGTTCCTGCTCGCCGAGCCGGCCTCCGATGGCGCCTGGCAACTGCCGGGCGAGCCGTGGGGCGGCAAGCTGGAAGGTTTCCAGAAACTGTTCCTGCTGGCGGACGAGCCGCCCACCGCCATCGCCTCGCAACTGAGCAGCGCGCTCAAGCAACTGGTGCGCGCCGGATGCGTGATCGGTGGCTTGTCGGCCGGTGTCTACCCGCTGGCCCAGCTCGGCCTGCTCGACGGCTACCGTGCCGCCGTGCACTGGCGCTGGCAGGACGATTTCGCCGAGCGTTTCCCCAAGGTCATCGCCACCAGCCACCTGTTCGACTGGGACCGCGACCGTCTCACCGCCTGCGGTGGCATGTCGGTACTCGACCTGCTGCTGGCGGTGCTGGCCCGCGATCACGGGGCCGAACTGGCCGGTGCGGTCTCCGAAGAACTGGTGGTGGAGCGCATCCGCGAAGGCGGTGAACGCCAGCGCATTCCGTTGCAGAACCGCCTGGGTTCCAGCCACCCGAAGCTGACCCAGGCCGTGCTGTTGATGGAAGCGAATATCGAAGAGCCGCTGACCACCGACGAAATCGCCCAGCACGTGTGCGTGTCGCGACGACAACTCGAGCGCATCTTCAAGCAATACCTCAACCGCGTTCCCAGCCAGTATTACCTGGAACTGCGCCTGAACAAGGCGCGCCAGATGCTCATGCAAACCAGCAAGTCGATCATCCAGATTGGCCTGTCGTGCGGCTTCTCCTCGGGGCCGCACTTCTCCAGCGCCTACCGCAATTTCTTCGGCGCCACCCCGCGTGAAGACCGCAACCAGCGGCGCAGCAGCAGCCCGTTCGAGCTGTCGTCGGTGCCCGCCGAACGCGGCTAGATGCTTATTCCTCCTCTGTCTGGGGCGTCGGTGGCGACAACGGGTTGCCCTGCTCATCCACGCTCGCCTCGGGCACCCGGAAATCTATGCCGGTGCGCTGGTAGTAGCTGCGCAGCCTGCCAATACTTTGCGCCGACCAAGGGTTGTCACTCAGGTCGCAGTCCTCCAGGAACGTGGGGATCATCTCCAGCAGGTCGGGGGGGATGTGGCTGATCTGGTTCTGGCTCACGTCCAGTGTGTCCAGCGCGCTGAGTTGAAACACGCCGCGAGGCAACTCGCGGATCCGGGTGTTGCGCAGGTGCAGTGAAGTCAACTGGCTCAACCGGCTGACATCGGGTGCCAGTGTCAGCGGGTTCTCGCTCAAGTCCAGAAACTCGATGTCCGCCAAGTCGCCGATGGCCGCGCTGTCGGAAGCGCTGAGCCTGAGTTGGCAGTGGGACAGTCCCAGGCTTGTCAGTTTGCGCAGGCTGAACAGCGATTGCGGCAACGCTGGCAGATGACACTGGGTCACGACCAGCGATTGCAGGTTCGGGAAACAGCCCAAGGTGCCGTCGAGCCCGGTGGTCGTGCCGTCGCCGGTGTATTGGAACCAGGACACATGGTCGAAGCGTGCGCTCAGTTGCGGCAGGTCACCGAGGATGGGAGTGTCCAACACCAGCGCATGGGTGAGTTCATCATTCAGGCTCTCTTCGTCTTCGGCTCCTTCGCGGCGCCACGCCTGTTGCAGCAGGGTCTTGAAATCATTGCGCAGCAGTTGCTCACGCGCCCGTTCCGCTTCGTCCAGCGGCGTATCCAGTATGGGGTGGCGTTGCGGTACATCCAGCATCCACTGTTGCAGGTCTGTCGTCAGTTGGGCGTATTCGGCTTCCAGGCGGCCGAGGGTGGGGGACACGGCGTCCATGGTGCCGGGGAGCCTGAAAATGAAGCGGTCGGCTTCGGCCTCGGTAAAGGTCGGGTACAGGCGCAACAGGCGCTCCCGATCGGCCTCGGGGGCCTGGGCATTGAAGTTTTCTCGCCAGGCCTGGCTGTAGCGTTTGACCTGTTCGAGCGCCGCGGGCGATAGCGGGTTGCCGGACAGGTCATAGGCGCGGCTGACCTGCGCCGACAAGTTGAACAGTTCTTCGGGCAGCGTCTCGATGGCGTTATTGCTCAAGTTCACCGTGCTGCGCGGCACGCCGTTGACCAGGCTGGCGGGCACTGCGCGCAGGCCGGTGTTGGCCAGCAATACGTTGGACAGCCTCGGTAGTTGATGAAAGTCTGGCGTACGGCCCAGGGGGTTGTGGCTCAGGTCCAGGTATTCCAGGTGTTGCATGCCTTGCAGGGCGGTTGCGGCGGGCGCTGACAGTGTGATGTTGCACCGGGGCAGGCCGAGAAACGTCAGGTTGGGCCGTGAAAGGATCGCGGCGGGGATCTGCCTGAGTGGGGCGTTTTCGATGTCCAGCGCAGGGAAACTGTCGAGAAACGCCGCGGGCTCCAGTGCGCGGCCATTACCGTGAATCACCAGAGAACGCACATGGTCGAAGCGCGCGCTGAGCGTCGGCAGCTCGCCGACCAGGGGTTGATCGATGACCAGGGACTGGAGCATGCGTGTCTCCTGAGTCGTGATCCGCCTCCAGCTGTCTTCCAGGCGCTGGCTCAAGGCACTGCGCCGGGCCTGTTCCAGGGCCGGTTGCCCGGGTGCCTGGCGCCAGGTGCTGAGCTGTTGTTGCAGCCTGTCCAGTTCACCGGCCAAGCGTGCCAGTTCGATCCGCCCCTGTTCGATATTGCCCGGCAGGGTAAAAATCAAGCGGTTGATTGCCGGGCGGTCCAGTGTCGGGTACAGCCGCTGCGCATCGCGGATATCGGTGGGGTGGGCGTCGGCCTCCCAGCAGGTGCGGTGGACCTGGAAGTAAGCCTTGACCCGTTGCAGGGTCGAGCCGGAAAGGGGGTTGTTCGAGAGGTCCAATCGGTAGCTGGAGGTGGCAGGCTGATTGTAGATCGCTTCAGGCAGCTCGCTGATGCGGTTGTCGCTCAGGATGGCCGCCTCCAGCTCAGGCCGGTTGAGTAGGCCCGCGGGCACGCGATCGATGCCGGTGCGGGTCAGGTCCAGGGCTATCAGGTTGTGCAGGGCTTGCACATCCGGCACCAGGCCCAGCGGGTTGTGATCCAGCGCGAGGGTTTGCAGGCGGCTCATCGAGGCGAGCTCAACCTGGTTGGCAGCTGTGAGCACTATGTTGCAGTCGCTCAGGCTGAGGGTGTTGAGGTTCGGCCAGGTGTGTACTTGCGCCGGTAATCTGCCCAGGGGCGTGTGGCGCACTTCCAGGTGACGCACGCGCTGGAAGCGACTCAAAAACGCCTGGGCGCCACGGGTCGTGCGCGTGCCGATCAGGGACAGCAGCGACACGTGGTCGAAATGGGCGCTCAGGTTGGGCAGCTCGCCCATGATCGGTATGTCCAGACGCAGGGTATGGCCGTTGCGTGCGGGGTCGTCGAAGTACTGGTCGACATCGGTTTCACGCAGCCAGGCCTGTTCGAGTTGCCGGGCCATCAGTTGCCGGTTGCGCCGTTCATAACGGCGTTGGCGGGGGGTGAGCGGCTCGCCGGTTTCAGGGTGGTGGGTAGGGGGCGCGGTTTGCCAGGCCGCCAGCTCTTGCTGCAGTTGGCGATGTTCCTCAGCCAGGGCCGCCAACTGGTTGGCCGCACCGCCGGGTTGGCGTTCCCACTGCTCGAGCAGCGCGGGGATGCGGTCGCGGTCGAGCCGTGGGTACAGCAGCTCGGCCCGTTGTTGCAGCGTCAGGGGTTGGTCGGAGGCGGGCGGTTGAGCGGGATAGCCGCCGTTGTTACCCAGCAGGCGCAGGGTTTCGAGTGACGGCGCTTTGGGCGCGCCATTGCTGAGTACTACGCGCAACTCATCCCGGGGCAGCGGCCGTTGGCGCAAGCGGCGTTTGAGTTCCGGGCCGTCGGTGACCTGGATGCCCAGCGTGTCGCGTTGCGCATCGGGCAAGGCTTTAAGGATGGCGCTGTACAGGTCGGTTTCGCCAAACAGCGCACCCCGGTCGTCATAGGGCACATAGCGGCCATCGTCGGTACGTACCAGGGTGCGCACGATGGTGGCATCGGCGGGGCCGACGCTGTTCCAGACCGGCCCGTGCGGCGATTGATAGCGGGCCACCAGGCGCACCCGAGGCGACCAGCGCGGCATCAGTTTCAGCGAGTTGAGCGCCAGGCGATCGCTGTCGATACCCGCTGTTGCATCCAGGTGCTGGCCTTCATAGGCGCGATTGAGGCGAACCTCCCGCATGGCGGTCATGGCCAGTTGCGCCAGGCGCGGCGGCGTGCGTTGCTGGTCCAGCGTGTGCAGCTCGCTGCCGGTGGCGTGCTCCAGCAGGTGCTCGGCGACATTCACCGGCAACCCAGGTGCGGTGTCGATCAGGCGCTGGGCAGCGGCAGACGGGGCGGGTTGCGGGAGCGTGTAGCGCGAGTCGAACAGTTGCGCGCGTTGCCGTTCGGCAATGTCGGCCAGCACGCGGCGCAGGTTTTTCGCGCGGGTATCCAGGCTCAATTGCGGATCGCTGGCCCGTTCGCCGAACGATGCGCGGATCTCTTGCGGGCTCAGGGCCTCCAGCACGATCTTGAGCAAGTTGCCGTTCTTCAACTGCGCTTCGTGGATCTGCACCACGGGCCGGTCGCTTTCACCGAAGCGCCACGCCACGTTACCTTCGGCATCCAGAAAATGCAGGGCTTTGGAGGTTGGCCAATAGCCGTAGCTGGTCAGCAGTTGCAACTGATCCTGTGGATCGATCGCGTGGTACACCGCCGGGTCGTCACTGCGCAGTTGCTCGATCAGTTGCTCAATGGCGCGGTTGATGCGCATCCGGCTCAAGGTGTCGCTGAGCAATGGGGGAAGCGGGTCGCCCCTGACGTGCATCCTGCGCAGGGCGGCTTCATCCACGCCGCTCAGTTGCAGGGCCAGCGCACGGTCGGCGTCGCTGAGGTCATGCGCGCGGTGACCCAGGCGCTGCAGCAAGGTCGAGGAGTCCCATTGCATCGGCTGCTCCAGCTCGCTGTGCCAGGCGCCGGCGCCGTTATGGGTGAGGGTCGGGCGGTAGGCGTCGGGGCGGCTGGGGTGTTTGATCACATAGCGCCCGGTACCGGGCGTCTGCTCCACGGCATAGTGCTGGCCTGCCAGGGGCAGGATGGCCTCGTCACGCACCTTCAGCAGCCCCAGCCCGTCATGCCCCAGGCGCGGCGGCACGTTTATGGCCTGTTGGTAGGGCTTGAGGTCGGGTTTCCAGTAGCGGGTCTTGCCATTGGCGAGGGTGACGGGCTTGAAACGGTCGATGAACGTCAACACGTTCTGTGGCAGCAGCTTGCGCAGTTCGGTCACGCCCAAGGTGCTGCCGGCGACAAAAATACCCGCCTGCACCAAGGATTCGAGGATATTCATCAGGTGGCCGAACGCCTGCTTGTCCAGGCCTTGCGCCCAATCGACGATGCCTTCAAAAACCTCATCCAGCAGTTGATAGGCCATGTAGCCCAGCATCAGTTCACCCAGGCCCGGGATGAAGGGCGCCACCACCAGCAGCACGGCGTTGAGCACCGATGAGGCGACGCTGACAAACGAGTCCCACAACGCCCAGCGTGCATTTCGATCGGCATCGGCGGTGGGCACGGCCAAGGTGCGGGCGTCATTGAGCAGCTTGTTTAGCGTCTGCTGATACAGGTGTTGCCAGACGTCGCCTGAAATCGCTGTGGCAGCCACTTGCAGCGTGGGCGCAGCGATGGGCTCCTCGCGCCACGGCGCCTGGCCATCGCCCGGCTTGGGAGGGTGCCAGGTGATCCGTGCCAACCGCTGTTTGAGGTCGGCAAAAAACACCCCGCGTTGCGCGTGGGCCACGAAACGGCTGAAAAAACCCTGGTACTGCTCGTCACGCAGCTGCTCGGCCAGGGTCTGCTGGAAGGCGCGCGACGATGCATATTCCTTGATGGGGTGCTGCGGGTCGTCCGGCACATAGGCCACCACGCGCTGTACCGTGCGGGCGTGCTCCGGGTCGGGGGCGAACAGCAGGATGCCGGTGAGTGGGGCGTCCATCATGCTCAGGGCATGGCACACTATGGGACGGCCGCCGATCGTCACGCCAGTGCGCCCGGCGATCAGGTCTTCAATCGCCCTGGCGTAATCGGCCTGGATGTCGCCCTGTACCCGCGCCACTTGCAGGGCTGCGCGCAGGGCGGCCTTTTGGTGGATGTTGACTTTGTGCTGCAGCACGGCGCGGGCGACGGGCTCTGTCATGCCCAGCGCCTCGCGCAGGTAGGTGGCATAGCGGGCGCCGATATCCAGTTCGCGGCACAGCCTGGTGAAGGCGGCAATCGACAGGGCCTGTTTGATCGCGGGCAAGGTGTCGAACTGTCCGTCGTCGGAGGGCCGGGTGATAAAGGTCGAGCCCGCCTCGTATGCCTGCGGGCGCATTTCCTGGGCGTCGAAGTTATGCAGGGCCGCGTCCAGCAGTGACACGGTCCAGGCCCGCGCCCCGCCTGAGGTCAACGAGGGAAACCAGGGCACGTGCTGGGGAATGTAAAGGCGCACGAAGATCGCTTCGGCATCCAGGTTCAGGCTGAAGCGAGTGAGCAGAGCGTCTTCGAGGATCGGCTTGGCGAAGGCCCTGGCGCCCTGTACGTGTGCGAGGGCCTGGTCAAGGTTGTTGCGGGCGGTCCAGAGCTCGGCAGTGTGTTGGCTGAGCGCGGTTTTTAATGGCGTGGGCGCGTTCGCCAGCGCCACGGCGTGTTGCGGTTGGGCGTTTTTCAGGTCGCTGCGGGTGCGGGTGCTGGCTTGCCCGAGCCACTGTGGGAACGCACCGAGCAGCGGTGCGTAATGGCTGTCCGGGTGGCGGGTACTCTGGGCCAGGGTGGCAGGAGGGGAAGCGGTCGTCATGAGCTTGATCTCTTGGGTCATGAAAACGGCTAGTAGATCAGCGGCACTGCGGCCCAGGAGCTTAGATAGTTAGGGGGCGGGGCGTGTATTGGTCCTGCCGTAAAACCGCCGGGCAGTTTAAACTGCGCCTTTGCGACGCTATTTGTCGCATTGGCGTAAACCCGCTGAAAACGCGGGTTGGCGCTATAAGAAGTTGTCGCTTGGCGACAAGGCTGCACTGAAAACTGTCCTTACAATCCCTGCATCGCCCGCCAGTTCCAGGCAGGCGTTCCTCTTCAGGAGACTCCGATGTCCGTTGAGCAAGCCCCGGTGCAACGTGCCGATTTCGACCAGGTCATGGTGCCCAATTACGCACCTGCCGCATTCATCCCCGTGCGTGGCGAAGGTTCCCGTGTATGGGACCAGGCGGGTCGCGAGCTGATCGACTTTGCCGGCGGTATCGCGGTCAACGTATTGGGTCATGCCCATCCGGCGCTGGTCGGTGCACTGACCGAGCAGGCCAACAAGCTGTGGCACGTCTCCAACGTCTTCACCAACGAGCCGGCGCTGCGCCTGGCCCACAAGCTGATCGACGCCACCTTTGCCGAGCGTGTGTTCTTCTGCAACTCCGGCGCCGAAGCCAACGAGGCCGCGTTCAAGCTGGCCCGTCGCGTCGCGTTCGACCGTTTCGGCACTGAGAAGTACGAGATCATCGCCGCGCTGAACAGCTTCCACGGCCGCACCCTGTTCACTGTCAACGTCGGTGGCCAGTCCAAGTACTCCGATGGTTTCGGTCCAAAAATCACCGGCATCACCCACGTTCCCTACAACGACCTGGCCTCGCTGAAAGCCGCCGTTTCGGACAAGACCTGCGCCGTGGTGCTGGAGCCGATCCAGGGCGAAGGCGGCGTGCTGCCGGCCGAACTGGCCTACCTGCAAGGTGCCCGTGAGCTGTGCGACGCGCACGACGCTCTGTTGGTGTTCGACGAAGTGCAAACCGGCATGGGCCGCACCGGCAAGCTGTTCGCCTACCAGCACTACGGCGTGACCCCGGACATCCTGACCAGCGCCAAGAGCCTGGGCGGTGGTTTCCCGATCGCGGCGATGCTCACCACCGAAGCGCTGGCCAAACACCTGGTCGTGGGCACCCACGGCACCACCTACGGCGGCAACCCGCTGGCATGTGCGGTGGGCGAGGCGGTGATCGACGTGATCAACACCCCGCAAGTGCTGGCTGGCGTGAACGCCAAGCACGACCTGTTCAAGGCGCGCCTGGAGCAGATCGGCAAGCAATACGGCATCTTCACCGAAGTGCGCGGCATGGGCCTGCTGCTCGGCTGCGTGTTGAGCGACGCGTTCAAGGGCAAGGCCAAGGACGTGTTCAACGCGGCCGAGAAAGAAAACCTGATGATCCTGCAAGCCGGCCCGGACGTGGTGCGTTTTGCCCCAAGCCTGGTGGTGGAAGAGGCGGACATCAAGGAAGGTCTGGACCGTTTTGAGCGTGCTGTGAAGACGTTGACGCAAGGCTGATACACGGTTCGGTGACCGGCGATGCGGGCACCGAACACAAATTTTGTATGCCGGACTCCTTGGTTGGAGCTGTGAAGGTCAAATGTGGGAGCGGGCTTGCTCGCGAATGCAGTGGTTCAGTCACCTCAAATGTTGAATGACACACCGCTTTCGCGAGCAAGCCCGCTCCCACACTTGACCTCACGGGTTTCAAGACTGTGTCCGGCATTTTTTCCTGCAAGTTTTTCGAGTTAAGGAGTGACACCATGCTGGTGATGCGCCCCGCGCAAATGGCTGATCTGGGCGAGGTACAGCGTCTGGCTGCGGACAGCCCGATTGGTGTCACCTCCCTTCCGGATGACGTCGAGCGCCTCAGCGACAAGATCGCCGCCAGTGAAGCGTCGTTCGCGGCCGAGGTCAGTTTCAACGGTGAAGAAAGCTATTTCTTCGTGCTCGAAGACACCGAGACCGGCAGGCTCGCCGGTTGCTCAGCCATCGTCGCCTCGGCCGGTTACTCGGAACCTTTCTACAGTTTTCGTAACGAGACCTTTGTGCACGCCTCCCGCGAGCTGAAGATCCACAACAAGATCCACGTGCTTTCCCAATGCCACGACCTCACCGGCAACAGCCTGCTCACCAGTTTCTACGTGGTGCCCGAGCTGGTCGGTTCGCCGTGGTCGGAACTCAATTCCCGTGGCCGCCTGCTGTTCGTCGCCAGCCACCCCGAGCGCTTTGCCGACTCGGTGGTGACCGAAATCGTCGGCTACAGCGACGAGAACGGTGACTCGCCGTTCTGGGACGCCATCGGTCGCAACTTCTTCGACCTCAACTACGCCGCCGCCGAGCGCTTGTGCGGGCTGAAAAGCCGCACCTTTCTCGCCGAGCTGATGCCCCATTACCCGATCTATGTGCCGCTGTTGCCGGACGAAGCCCAGGAAGCCATGGGCCAGGTGCACCCGCGTGCGCAGATCACCTTCGACATCCTGATGCGCGAAGGCTTCGAGACCGACCATTACATCGACATCTTCGACGGTGGCCCGACGTTGCACGCGCGGGTTTCGGGCATTCGTTCGATTGCCCAGAGCCGCGTGGTGCCGGTGAAGATCGGCGAGATGGTCAAGGGGGTCGGTCGCCAGTACCTGGTGAGCAATGCGCAGTTGCAGGATTACCGCGCGGTGATGCTGGAACTGGACTACGCACCGGGCAAGCCAGTCACCCTGGACCTGGCAGCGGCCGAAGCGTTGGGCGTCGGCGAAGGCGCGAGCGTGCGCCTGGTCGCGGTTTAAAAGCAGAGTTTCGCGGGTGGCTCGAACAGAGCGGCCCGTCTGAGGAGATAGCATGATCGTTCGTCCCGTACGCAGCAGCGACTTACCGGCCCTGATTGATCTGGCGCGCAGCACCGGCACCGGCCTCACCACCTTGCCGGCCAACGAAGAGCGCCTGACCCACCGCGTGGGCTGGGCTGAAAAAACCTTTCGCGGCGACGCCGGGCGCGGCGATGCCGACTACCTGTTCGTGCTGGAAAACGACGAAGGCCGCGTGGTGGGTATTTCCGCCATTGCTGGCGCCGTCGGCCTGCGTGAGCCCTGGTACAACTTCCGGGTCGGCCTGACGGTCAGCGCCTCCCAGGAGCTGAATATCTACCGTGAGATCCCGACGCTGTTCCTGGCCAACGACCTCACCGGCAATTCCGAGCTGTGCTCGTTGTTCCTGCACGCCGATTACCGCACCGGCCTCAACGGTCGCATGCTGGCCAAGGCGCGCATGCTGTTTATCGCCGAGTTCCCGCAACTGTTCGGCAACAAGATCATCGCCGAGATGCGCGGGGTGTCCAATGACGCCGGGCGTTCGCCGTTCTGGGAAAGCCTGGGGCGACACTTCTTCAAGATGGAATTCAGCCAGGCCGATTACCTCACCGGGGTCGGCAACAAAGCCTTTATCGCCGAACTGATGCCGAAATTTCCGCTGTACAGCTGCTTCCTTTCCGAGGATGCGCGCAACGTGATCGGCAAGGTCCACCCGGACACCGAACCGGCGCTGAGCATGCTCAAGAGTGAAGGTTTCAGCTACCAAGGCTACGTCGACATCTTCGACGCAGGCCCGGCGGTGGAGTGCGAGACCAGCAAGATCCGTGCGGTGCGCGACAGCCAGGCCCTGGTGCTGGCGATTGGCACGCCGGGGGAGGATGCCACGCCGTTCCTGATCCATAACCGCAAGCGCGAGGAGTGCCGCATCACCGCCGCTCCGGCCCGTCTGGCGGCCGGTACGCTGGTGGTCGATCCGCAGACCGCCAAGCGCCTGCAGCTGGTGGTGGGTGATCAAGTGCGTGCCGTACCGTTGTCTGCTGCTCGGGAGTCGAAATAATGAATTCGCTGTATATCGCAGGTAGCTGGCTGGCTGGCCAGGGTGAACTGTTTGAATCGCGCAACCCCGTGACCCAGCAGGTGCTGTGGGCCGGCAACGGCGCCACTGCCGAGCAGGTCGAGTCTGCCGTGCAGGCTGCGCGCCAGGCGTTCCCGGCCTGGGCCCGGCGCCCGCTGGAAGAGCGCATCGGTGTACTGGAAGCCTTCGCGGCTACCCTGAAGAAACGCGCTGATGAAATCGCCCGTTGCATCGGTGAGGAAACTGGCAAGCCGCTGTGGGAGTCGGCCACCGAAGTCACCAGCATGGCCAACAAGATCGCGATCTCGGTGCAAAGCTACCGCGAGCGCACCGGCGAGAAGAGCGGCCCCCTGGGCGACGCCACTGCGGTGTTGCGCCACAAACCCCACGGTGTGGTGGCGGTGTTTGGCCCGTATAACTTCCCCGGCCACTTGCCTAACGGGCATATCGTCCCGGCGTTGCTGGCGGGCAATACCGTACTGTTCAAACCCAGCGAGCTGACCCCCAAGGTCGCCGAGCTGACCGTGCAGTGCTGGATCGAAGCCGGGTTGCCGGCGGGCGTGTTGAACCTGCTGCAAGGCGCGCGGGAAACCGGGATCGCCTTGGCGGCCAACCCGGGGATCGACGGGTTGTTCTTCACCGGCTCCAGCCGCACCGGCAATCATCTGCACCAGCAATTCTCCGGGCGCCCGGACAAGATCCTGGCGCTGGAAATGGGCGGCAACAACCCGCTGGTGGTCGACGAAGTGGCCGACGTGGATGCGGCGGTCTACACCATTATCCAGTCGGCGTTTATCTCGGCTGGCCAGCGCTGCACCTGTGCCCGGCGCCTGCTGGTGCCGCAAGGCGCGTGGGGCGATGCGCTGCTGGCGCGGCTGGTCGCTGTGAGTTCGACGATTGAAGTGGGGGCATTCGACCAGCAACCCGCGCCGTTCATGGGCTCGGTGATTTCCCTGGCAGCGGCCAAGGCGTTGATGGAGGCCCAGGAACTGATGCTGGCCAACGGCGCCGTGGCGTTGCTGGAAATGACCCAGCCGCAGGCTCAGGCCGCGCTGTTGACGCCCGGCATCATCGACGTGACCGGTGTGACCGAGCGCGAAGACGAAGAACTGTTCGGCCCGCTGTTGCAGGTGATTCGCTACGCTGATTTCGCGGCGGCGATTGCCGAGGCCAACAACACCCGGTACGGCCTGGCCGCGGGTTTGTTGTCGGACTCCGAAGCGCGTTACCAGCAGTTCTGGCTGGAAAGCCGCGCCGGGATCGTCAACTGGAACAAACAACTGACCGGCGCGGCGAGTACCGCGCCGTTCGGTGGGGTAGGGGCGTCGGGCAACCATCGCGCCAGTGCGTATTACGCGGCGGATTATTGTGCATATCCGGTGGCGTCGCTGGAAACTCCATCATTGGTTGTCCCAGCAACCCTGACTCCTGGGATAACACTGATCTAAATGAGGGAGCGGGCTTGCTCGCGAAAGCAGTCTGTCAGTTGATGCATCAGGTGCCTGACTCACCGCGTTCGCGAGCAAGCCCGCTCCCACATTTGATCTCAGTTGTGTTGAAGATTGCCTATAAAAACAGATGTTCGTGGAGCCTCGCCGATGAAATCCTATGAAGTCAATTTTGACGGTCTAGTGGGGCCGACCCATAACTACGGCGGTTTGTCCTTCGGCAACGTCGCGTCCCAGAGCAACAGCCAACAGCATTCCAACCCCAAGGAAGCGGCGTTGCAGGGCTTGCAGAAAATGAAGGCCCTGATGGACATGGGCTTTGTGCAAGGCGTGCTGGCGCCCCAGGAGCGTCCTGATGTGGCAGCTTTGCGCAACTTAGGCTTCAGCGGCAGCGACGCACAGGTCATCCAGCAAGCCGCCAAGGATGCGATGCCTCTGTTGGTGGCAAGCTGCTCGGCATCGAGCATGTGGGTGGCCAACGCCGCCACGGTCAGCCCGAGTGCCGACACCGCGGATGGCCGCGTGCATTTCACCGCCGCCAACCTCAACTGCAAATACCACCGCAGCATCGAGCACCCGACCACCAGCCGCGTGCTGGGGGCGATGTTTGCCGATCAGAAGCACTTCGCCCACCACGCCGCGTTGCCGGCGGTAGCGCAGTTCGGCGACGAAGGCGCCGCCAACCACACGCGTTTCTGCCGTGAATATGGCGAGGCCGGCGTCGAGTTCTTTGTGTTCGGTCGCAGTGCGTTTGACAGCCGTTTTCCGGCGCCGCAGAAGTATCCGGCGCGCCAGACACTGGAAGCATCCCAGGCCGTTGCGCGCCTGCACGGTCTGAAGGATGCAGGCGTGGTCTACGCCCAGCAGAACCCGGCGGTGATCGATGCCGGTGTGTTCCACAACGACGTGATCGCGGTGGGCAACGGCGAAGTGCTGTTCTATCACGAGGACGCGTTCCTCAATACCGAACAGATGCTCGCTGAATTGCACGGCAAGTTGGGCAAGCTGGGCGGCAACTTCCAGTCAGTGTGCGTGCCGCGCGCCCTGGTCAGTGTCGAGGACGCGGTGCGCTCCTACCTGTTCAACAGCCAGCTGCTGACTCGCCCTGACGGCTCGATGCTGCTGATCGTGCCGGAAGAATGCCGCGTCAACGAACGTGTGTGGAATTACCTGCAAGGCCTGACCGCCTCCGGTGGGCTGATCCGCGAAGTGAAGGTGTTCGACCTCAAGCAAAGCATGCAGAACGGCGGTGGCCCGGCGTGCCTGCGTTTGCGCGTGGCGTTGAACGAAACCGAGCTGGCAGCGGTGAACCCAGGGGTTATCATGACCGCGCCGTTGTACGACACCCTGACCCAATGGGTCGGCAAGCACTACCGCGACAGCCTGCGCGAAACCGACCTGGCTGACCCGCAATTGCTGCTTGAATGCCGGACGGCACTGGATGAACTGACGCAAATCCTTAAACTGGGCAGCGTTTATCCTTTCCAGATCAATTAACGCCACCTTCTATTACGACCTTTGGCTGAGAACTATTTATGACCACCGACACCCTGAAACTGATTCTTGAAGACACCGACGGCACCCAGCTGGAAACTTCCTGCACCCGCGTCGCCGTGGTGTGGCAGGGCAAGGAAATCTGGATCCAGCACGACGGCCGCGGCCAACTGCTGATCGGCGTGGACGTGGAAGAAGGCGACGCCGAGTACGCCAACCTGCTGATGCGCCCATTGGCCACCAACCTGATGAGCCTGCAACTGGAAATGGAACCGGCCGACGTCGAAGGTGATGACGACGATCACGTCCACGGCCCAGGCTGCAACCACTAAGGAAGCGCTCTATGCTCGCCCTCGGCAAACTGCTTGAACTGACCCTCGCCGGTCGCGAACCGGCGCAAAAAATTCAACTGACTGTCGGCGGCGTGCAGATGCGCTGGCTCAGCGAGGGCGCGCTTGAAGTGCGCCCACCGCAGGCCCAGGACAACGGCAGCGACCTGCTGCTGTCGTCCGGGATCCATGGCAACGAAACTGCGCCGATCGAACTGCTCGACCGCCTGTTGCATGGCATCGCCCGTGGGGAGATCAAACCCCGCAACCGTATTCTGTTCCTGTTCGGCAACCCCGAGGCCATGCGCCGCGGTGAGCGTTATCTGGAATTGGACGTCAACCGGCTGTTCAACGGCCGGCACGAACAAAACATCGGCCCGGAGGCCATGCGCGCCGCCGAGCTGGAGCAATTGGCCCGCAGCTTCTTCAGCCAGCCGGGCCGTGCGCGCCTGCATTACGACCTGCATACCGCGATTCGTGGCTCGAAGATCGAGCAGTTTGCGCTGTACCCGTGGAAGGCCGGGCGCCAGCATTCGCGCCGAGAGCTGGCGCGTCTGCGCGCCGCCGGCATGGAAGCTGTGCTGTTGCAGAACAAGACTTCGATCACCTTCACCGCCTTTACCTACGAGCAGCTCGACGCCGAAGCCTTCACCCTGGAGTTGGGCAAGGCGCGGCCGTTCGGGCAGAACCAGGGGGTGGACGTGTCGCGCCTGGAGGCGCGCCTCAAGCAGATCATCGAAGGCACCGAGCCTGCCGACGACAGCCTGGATGGCCTGCAACTGTTTGCCGTGTCGCGCGAAGTCATCAAGCACAGCGATGCATTCCTGCTGCACTTGCCGGCGGACGTGGAAAACTTCTCGCCGTTGGACAAGGGCTACCTGCTCGCCGAAGACGTCGCCAAGACCCGCTGGGTGATCGAGGAGGAGGGCGCGCGCATCATCTTTCCCAACCCGAAAGTGAAAAACGGCTTGCGCGCGGGGATCCTGATCGTGCCGACTACCGCGCAAGACCTGGTTTAGTCATTCAGGTATTGCCTGCGCGGCGGGAGCCCAAGTTCCATGCGTAGCCCGTTCTCGGTAAACGCTGGGGGGTTGGTCGTGGTGGGTGGGGTGCTTGGGTCTCGATCAAAGTCGAACGGCTGTGCAGCTGTTGGCAGACCAACGGCTTGCAACTCAGGGTTGTTCACGGGAAATCGAGGCTTGGTGCCGTCAATACCGTCCAGGCTGGTGCCATGCAACAGGGTGCCCGTGACGTGGTTGTAGGCGTGGCATAGCTCGTGGAACAGATTGATGATACTGGGCGTGCCGGGCTGCACGTCGGTGGTGTTGTACCAGATCCTTCCACCGTAGGACGGCCGCCCGGGCTGGTCATTCTCGATGAATGGCAACGCAGCGCTTGCGGGGTCTGGAATGAACTGGCCATTAGGCTTGGGGTAAAACTCATGGATCGTGACGGGACGCCCGCTCGCCAGTGCCGCGCCTTCGAGCTCGGCCATCAGCCGTTGGCCGGTGGGTGAGCCGAGCAGCATCCGCAGGTCGTCGTTGACCCGCTCGACGAATTGCGCGCTGCCTTGTATGGCTACGCCGCAATGAGCCAGCTCCTTGGGTTCGATATGGACAGTATGGGCAGCCAGCTCGCCGGGTGGGAACTGGTCGAGGTGCTCGGGGTGGAGCAACAGGGAGTGATCTATCGTCAGGCTGCTTTTCCAGCTGTAGTAAGTGATGTCATTGGCTTTGAGCCGGGTGACATCATCCTGGCCTTCGCCGGTGTAGATGACGTTGCTGCCAGGCCCGGCCTCGATCCGGTCGTTGCCTCTGGCACCATTGAGGATGTTGTGCCCCTGGCCGCCCACGATGTGGTCATCGCCGTCGCCGCCATCAATGTAGGTTGAACCGGTGCCGCCGCTGATGGTGTCGTTGCCGGGCCCGCCGTATACCGTCATATGGATGTCCTGGTAACCGTGCACGTCGTCATCACCTGCGCCGGCCTCGATATGGCAGCGCCCGTTGAGGGCCCAGATGAAGTCATCACCGGGGCCGGTATACAGGCTGGCGGTTCTTGCCGCACTGAGGATGCGGTCGTTGCCTTCGCCGCTGAAGACAAACACCGGCACTGACACGTTATCGTCAATGTGGATCCGGTCGTCGCCGCCCTGAGTGTCGAGGACCAGGGTTTGGCTGCGCGAGTCGAGGGTGATCTCGTAGCGTGGCTGGTTGACCTGTGCGGTCAGCGTCAGTAAGCCGTCGACAGCGGGTGCGGCGGCGAAGAGGTTGATCGTGTCATTCCTGTCGAAGGTGGTGATACACAGCTGGTCGACGCCTTCATCCCTGAACAGTTTGCGCTCGATGCGCACGTTTTCATCTGCGATCAGTTCATGTACCTCGACGAACCCGGGGCCGCCTGGGCGTTCGTTGGTGGGTTCTTGGCGAGGGTTTTGGGTCAGTGTGTTTGCGTCGATGACATAGGCGCCATCGGTATTTCGGTCTGGAAGCATGCTGCGTTTTCTCCGGTGTTGAGTAAGGGGGTGGACCTTACTTAACCGCGAGTACGCAGTATCGAGGAGGTAGATATACAGGGCCGAATACAAGACGCCCCGGCAAGTGCACTTGCCGGGGCGTCTTGTATTCGGCTGGAAAACGTTTCAGACCGCCAGTTTCTGCTCGCTGCGACGGATCGCGCGCACTTTGTGCAGAGTATCGGCGCAGGTACGCGCAGCTTCCTGACCCTTGTGCACGAAGTGCTCGTAGAAGAACGTGTGGTGCTCGCTGCCGGCGTGGAAGTGATGCGGCGTAAGCGACACCGAGAACACCGGCACTTCGGTTTCCAGCTGCACCTGCATCAGGCCGCTGACCACCGACTGGGCCACGAACTCGTGGCGGTAGATGCCACCGTCCACCACCAGCGCGGCGGCGACGATACCGGCGTAGCGGCCGGTCTTGGCCAGCAGTTTGGCGTGCAGGGGCATCTCAAAGGCGCCGCCGACTTCGAAGAAATCGATGTCCGATTCCTGGTAGCCCTGGGCGATCATTTCGGCGAGGAAGCCTTTGCGCGATTGGTCGACAATATCCTTGTGCCAGCAGGCCTGGATAAACGCGACGCGCTCGCCGTGATGGTTTTTGCTTTTGCTGTCGATTGCGGTGGGTTGCATGTTCTGACTCCTGTTTAAGAAAAAAACAGGGCGTTATGAATCGAATGGGATTTAAGGGTACGCAAGACGAGCGGCCCTTAGGTGCCAATCCCGTTCTCTCTTCATCCGGACTATGACCGTCGGCCCCGGGATCACACCGGGTCTGCTGACCTTGGCGCCGTCCCGCGTGAGCAGTTCGAGGCGCCAAGCGCTCGCGGGCTATACACATTGCGTGTAATTACCGCCGGTGGGGAATTGCACCCCGCCCTGAGAACGTTGCCGCCAGAACCCTGGCGGCGGAGAGTTTTTATCATGGTTTTTCAAAAACTGCACGGCTGTCGTATCGATAGGCTATATCGGTTTGTTTGGTTGGTATTCGATTGAATAGGCCTGGGGCTTGATATTCTGTGGCGTTGCCCGCAGTAATGACCTTCAAAAGGACTTACCCAACCCTTAGAGGCCCGTTTCATGTCTGTGATCGACCTGCGCAGCGACACCGTGACCCAACCCACCCCCGGCATGCGAGACGCGATGGCCACTGCCGCCAGCGGCGATGACGTGTACGGCGAAGACCCCAGCGTCAACCATCTGGAAGCCGAAATGGCCAAGCGCCTGGGCTTTGAAGCGGCGTTGTTCGTGCCCACCGGCACCATGAGCAACCTGCTGGCGTTGATGGCCCATTGTGAGCGCGGCGAGGAGTACATCGTCGGCCAGCAAGCCCACACCTACAAATACGAAGGCGGTGGCGCGGCGGTGCTCGGTTCGATCCAGCCGCAACCGCTGGAAGTGCAGGCGGACGGTTCGCTGGATTTGCACGAGGTGCTGGCGGCGATCAAGCCGGACGACTTCCACTTCGCCCGCACTCGCCTGCTGGCGCTGGAAAACACCATGCAGGGCAAGGTTTTGCCGCTGGCGTACCTGGCCAAGGCGCGGGCGTTCACCCGTGAACATGGCCTGGCGCTGCACCTGGACGGTGCGCGGATCTATAACGCAGCGGTCAAGCTGGGGGTGGATGCGCGGGAAATCGCCCAGCATTTCGATTCGGTTTCGGTGTGCCTGTCCAAAGGCCTCGGCGCGCCGATTGGCTCGGTGCTCTGCGGTTCGAAGGCGTTGATCGCCAAGGCGCGACGCCTGCGCAAGATGGTTGGCGGCGGCATGCGCCAGGCCGGCTCACTGGCGGCGGCGGGGCTGTATGCATTGGATCATCAGGTACAGCGCCTGGCCGACGACCACGCCAACGCCCAATGGCTGGGGGACGAGTTGCGCAAGGCTGGCTATGAAGTGGAGCCGGTGCAGACCAACATGGTCTACGTGCAGGTCGGCGACCAGGCCCAGGCACTGAAGGCGTTCGCGGCCGAGCGCGGGATCAAGTTGAGCGCCGCACCGCGCCTGCGCCTGGTCACCCATTTGGATGTGAGCCGCGCGCAGATCGAGCAGGTGCTGGCGACATTCGTCGAATTTTCGCGCAAATGAGCCTGCAGACCGTCCAATTGAACCTTTCAATCGTATAAACACGCTGTACCACCGGCAAAGGGCCGATATAATGCGGCCCTTTGCCGTCGCTCCGTCTGATGATGTTGCGCACTGGCCTTTGGCCGCAGCCTCCGTGGAAGAACCTAATGAAAAGCGCAGAAATCCGTGAAGCCTTCCTTCGCTTCTTCGAAGAGCAAGGCCACACCCGTGTAGCCTCCAGCTCCTTGATCCCAGGCAATGACCCAACCCTGCTGTTCACCAACGCGGGGATGAACCAGTTCAAGGACTGCTTCCTGGGCCAGGAAAAGCGCGCCTACACCCGCGCCACCAGCAGCCAGAAGTGCGTACGCGCCGGCGGCAAGAACAGTGACCTGGAAAACGTCGGTTACACCGCGCGTCACCACACGTTCTTCGAAATGCTGGGCAACTTCAGCTTTGGCGACTATTTCAAGAAAGATGCGATCACCTTCGCCTGGACCTTCCTGACCGGCGTGCTGAAGCTGCCGAAGGAAAAACTCTGGGTCACCGTCTACGCGACGGACGACGAAGCGTATGACATCTGGACCCAGCAAATCGGCGTGCCTGAAGAGCGCATGATCCGTATCGGCGACAACAAAGGCGCGCCGTACGCTTCCGATAACTTCTGGACCATGGGCGATACCGGCCCGTGCGGCCCTTGCACCGAGATCTTCTACGACCACGGCGCCGACATCTGGGGTGGCCCGCCGGGCTCGCCGGAAGAAGACGGCGACCGTTACATCGAGATCTGGAACAACGTGTTCATGCAGTTCAACCGCACCGCCGATGGCGTGTTGCATCCGTTGCCAGCGCCGTCGGTCGACACCGGCATGGGCCTGGAGCGGATCAGTGCGGTGATGCAGCACGTGCATTCCAACTACGAAATCGACCTGTTCACCAACCTGCTGAGCGCCTCGGCGGCGGCCATTGGCTGTGCCAATGACAACCAGTCTTCGCTCAAGGTGGTGTCCGATCACATCCGTTCCTGCGGCTTCCTGATCGCCGATGGCGTGCTGCCGTCGAACGAAGGCCGTGGATATGTGCTGCGCCGCATCATCCGCCGCGCCTGCCGCCACGGTAACAAGCTGGGCGCCACTGGCAGCTTCTTCTACAAGATCGTCGCCGCACTGGTTGCCGAGATGGGCGATGCCTTCCCGGAGCTCAAGCAGCAGCAAGGCAACATCGAGCGCGTGCTCAAGGCTGAAGAAGAGCAGTTCTCCAAGACTCTCGAGCACGGCCTGAAAATCCTCGAGCAAGATCTGGCCGGGCTCAAAGGCACCGTGGTGCCGGGCGACGTGGTGTTCAAGCTGTATGACACCTACGGCTTCCCGATGGACCTGACTGCCGACATCGCCCGTGAGCGTGAACTGACCATCGACGAAGCCGGTTTTGAGCGCGAGATGGAAGCCCAGCGTGTGCGTGCACGCTCCGCCAGTTCCTTTGGCCTGGACTACAACACCTTGGTCAAGGTTGATGTGCCGACCGAGTTCACCGGCTATAGCGCTACCGTGGGCTCGGCCAAGATCGTTGCCATCTATAAAGACGGCAAGTCGGTCGACGTGTTGAACGAAGGCGAGGAGGCGGTAGTCGTCCTGGACCAGACGCCGTTCTACGCCGAGTCCGGTGGCCAGGTTGGTGACTGTGGTTTCCTCAGTTCGACGTCCGGTCGGTTTGAAGTGCGCGACACCACCAAGACTGGCGGTGCGTTCCTGCATCACGGCAAGTTGGTGTTGGGCAACCTGACCGTTGGTGCGCCGGTTGACACTCAGGTCGACGCCAACGTGCGCCACGCCACGGCGCTGAACCACTCGGCCACTCACTTGTTGCACGCTGCACTGCGTCAGGTGCTGGGCGATCACGTTCAGCAGAAGGGTTCGTTGGTCGATAGCCAGCGCCTGCGTTTCGACTTCAGTCACTTCGAAGCGATCAAGCCGGAGCAGATCAAGGCCCTGGAAGACATCGTCAACGCCGAGATCCGCAAGAACACCCCGGTGCAAACCGAAGAAACCGATATCGAGACCGCCAAGGCCAAGGGCGCCATGGCGCTGTTCGGCGAGAAGTACGGCGACAGCGTGCGTGTGCTGAGCATGGGCGGTGATTTCTCGGTGGAACTGTGTGGCGGTATCCACGCCAACCGCACCGGCGACATCGCCCTGCTGAAAATCATCAGCGAAGGTGGCGTGGCGTCCGGTGTACGGCGTATCGAGGCAGTGACCGGTGCTGCGGCTCTGGCCTACCTCAATGCGGCCGAAGAACAACTCAAGGAAGCGGCCAGCCTGGTCAAGGGCAGCCGCGACAACCTGATCGACAAGCTGTCCGCCGTGCTGGAGCGCAACCGCGCCCTGGAGAAACAGCTGGAGCAGTTGCAGGCCAAGGCAGCCAGTGCGGCGGGCGACGATCTGTCGGCTTCTGCGGTGGACGTCAAGGACGTGAAAGTCCTGGCCGCGCGCCTGGACGGTCAGGACGGCAAGGCGCTGTTGGCCTTGGTCGATCAGTTGAAGAACAAGCTCGGCCGCGCAGTGATCCTGCTCGGCGGTGTCCATGAGGATAAGGTCGTTCTGGTTGCCGGTGTAACCAAGGACCTGACTGGCCAACTCAAGGCCGGTGATTTGATGAAACAAGCCGCTGCGGCAGTGGGCGGGAAGGGGGGTGGTCGTCCGGACATGGCGCAAGGCGGTGGTGTAGACGCCGGTGCCCTGGACGCGGCCCTGGCCCTGACCGTGCCGTTTGTCGAGGCGGGTATTTAAGGCGCCATGATTGAGCCCATGGTCTAGTCATGGGCTCGCTCCGGTGCTGGAAGATTTGTTTATTGGGCGCCCCTTTACGGGCTGAGGCGGCTTAGAAATGGCTTTGATCGTACAGAAATTTGGAGGCACCTCGGTCGGCTCCGTCGAACGAATCGAGCAGGTGGCCGACAAGGTTAAGAAATTCCGCGATGCCGGCGACGACCTGGTGGTGGTGCTGTCGGCCATGAGTGGCGAGACCAATCGCCTGATCGACCTGGCCAAGGCTATCAGCGGTGATCAAGCGCCGCTGCCGCGTGAGCTGGATGTGATCGTGTCTACCGGCGAGCAGGTGACCATCGCGTTGCTGGCCATGGCGCTGAACAAGCGCGGTGTGCCGGCGGTGTCCTACACTGGCAGCCAGGTGCGCATCCTCACCGATAGCGCACACACCAAGGCGCGCATCCTGCAGATTGACGATCAGAAAATTCGTGCTGATCTGAAAGCAGGGCGCGTGGTAGTTGTAGCCGGCTTCCAGGGTGTGGACGAGCACGGCAACATCACCACCCTCGGGCGTGGCGGTTCGGACACCACCGGCGTGGCGCTGGCAGCGGCTCTCAAGGCTGACGAGTGCCAGATCTACACCGATGTGGATGGCGTCTATACCACTGACCCACGTGTGGTGTCCGTGGCCCAGCGCCTGGACAAGATCACCTTTGAAGAGATGCTGGAAATGGCCAGCCTCGGTTCCAAGGTATTGCAGATCCGTGCGGTGGAATTCGCCGGCAAGTACAACGTTCCGCTGCGCGTATTGCACAGCTTCAAAGAGGGTCCGGGCACCCTCATTACTATTGATGAAGAGGAATCCATGGAACAGCCGATCATTTCCGGTATCGCTTTCAACCGTGATGAAGCCAAGCTGACCATCCGTGGCGTGCCAGACACCCCGGGTGTGGCCTTCAAGATTCTCGGCCCGATCAGCAATGCGAATGTAGAAGTCGACATGATCGTGCAGAACGTTTCGCACGATAACACCACCGATTTCACCTTCACCGTGCACCGCAACGAGTACGATGCGGCGTTCAAGATCCTGGAAAACACTGCCAGCGAGATTGGCGCGCGTGAAGTGGTGGGTGACACCAAGATTGCCAAGGTGTCGATCGTGGGCGTGGGTATGCGTTCCCATGCCGGCGTTGCCAGCCGCATGTTTGGCGCCCTGGCCAAGGAAAGCATCAACATCCAGATGATCTCCACGTCGGAGATCAAGGTCTCGGTGGTGATCGAAGAGAAGTACCTGGAACTGGCTGTCCGCGCGCTGCATACCGCGTTCGAGCTCGACGCTCCGGCCCGACAGGGCGAGTGATGCGGTAATGCCAGGAAGGCGCGGTTTACCGCGCCTTTCCTTTTTTTGTAGGGCGCATGTTCTTTTGCGTGGGCTCGACAATACTTAGGCGGGTAGGGCCATGGCCTTTGGGTTGTAGGTCGAACGCCTTTTTTTTGCAGACTGTTGTTCCTGAACTGAAATGCGTGAGGAGAAAGGTATGCTGATTCTGACTCGTCGTTGCGCAGAAAGCCTGATTATTGGTGATGGCGAAATCACCGTGACTGTGCTCGGCGTCAAAGGCAATCAAGTGCGTATTGGGGTTAACGCTCCGAAAGAGGTAGCGGTCCACCGTGAGGAAATCTACCTGCGGATCAAGAAAGAGAAGGACGAAGAACCAAGCCTTTAATTTTTATCGTTTTTTATGTTTGCAAACGGGGATGAACGTGGTTAATATACGCCCCGTGTTGCGGAGAGCTGGCCGAGTGGCCGAAGGCGCTCCCCTGCTAAGGGAGTACACCTCAAAAGGGTGTCGGGGGTTCGAATCCCCCGTTCTCCGCCATTATTTGTTTAGTACGTTGCAATCTGGTTTTTTCGTAAGTTGTTGAAATTAAACGAAAAAATAGCTTTACATAGAGATTGAACGGCCTATAATGCGCGGCAACAAATGCACTCGTAGCTCAGCTGGATAGAGTACTCGGCTACGAACCGAGCGGTCACAGGTTCGAATCCTGTCGAGTGCACCATTTAAGAGTCAGTTGCAGTAATGCAGTTGGCTTGGCTCCAACCAGTTGTGATCTGGTCTAAAAACACAATCTGCACTCGTAGCTCAGCTGGATAGAGTACTCGGCTACGAACCGAGCGGTCACAGGTTCGAATCCTGTCGAGTGCACCATACAAACAAAAAGCCCGCCTAGTGCGGGCTTTTTGCCGTCTGGGGTTTGTGTGGGAATGATCCTGGATTTTATCTTTTCTCCTACGTCATGTGTTTTCCTTTCGGGCAGCGTCGTCGCAGTTCATAGATCCAGCCATTGCTCAGCTTTTGCTCGCAAGCGCTTGTTCTTGCCAGTTTTTTAACGTTTAAAGCGGTCGGGCGGTGTATCATTGCGCCCGTCAGCCCCGCCGGGGCTTGTGGAATACCTCCATGGACTTACCCAGTAGTTACTCAGTACCCCGTTTTACCAATCATGAATTGACTGATTGATCCTTCCGGCGTGCCCCGCTGCTGGGAGTGGAGTTCGCCTATGACCGAAGTAGAAGTAAAGAAAACACAAGAAAGCCTGCAGGATCGCCTGGCTCAAGTCATCGAGCTGCTGCAGCGCCAGCGTGTGGTCGAAGACCTTACGCATCGCCAGGAAGGTCCGAACCACGACCGCGTCGAAAATCTGGTCCACCGCCAAAACCTCGTCGAGTTGCAACGCAAGCTCGATGATCTGCACTCCGCCGACGTCGCTTACATCCTCGAAGCCTTGCCGCTCGATGATCGACTGACCCTCTGGCAGTTGGTCAAGGCTGACCGCGACGGCGACATCCTTCTCGAAGTATCCGACTCGGTCCGTGAAACCCTGATCGCCGACATGGACGATCACGAGCTCCTGGCTGCGGCCAAGGAGATGGACGCCGACGAACTCGCTGACTTGGCCCCCGAGCTGCCGCGTGACGTCGTGCACGAGCTGATGGAGGCCCTCGACGGCCAGCAACGTGAGCGAGTGCGCTCCGCGCTGTCCTATGACGAGGACCAGGTCGGCGCCCTGATGGACTTCGAGATGGTCACCATCCGCGAAGACGTCAGCCTGGAAGTGGTTCTGCGCTACCTGCGCCGGCTGAAAGAGCTGCCTGGCCATACCGACAAACTGTTCGTGGTCGACTACGAAGGCATTCTCAAGGGTGTGCTGCCGATCAAGCGTTTGCTGGTCAATGATCCGGACAAGAAAGTTGCGGACCTGATGGCCAGCGACACGGTGAGTTTTCACCCGGACGAAGATGCGTACGAGGCTGCCCAGGCGTTCGAGCGTTACGACTTGATCTCGGCGCCGGTAGTCGACAAGAACGGCAAGCTGATTGGTCGTTTGACCATCGATGAAATGGTCGACTTGATTCGTGAGGAAAGTGAGACCGAAGTCCTCAACATGGCGGGTTTGCGTGAAGAGGAAGACATTTTTGCATCGGTCTGGCGCTCACTGCATAACCGTTGGGCGTGGTTGGCGATTAACCTGATTACCGCATTTATTGCGTCGCGGGTGATTGGGTTGTTCGAGGGCTCGATCGAGAAGTTGGTGGCCCTTGCGGCGCTGATGCCGATTGTGGCCGGCATCGGCGGCAACTCGGGTAACCAGACGATTACCATGATCGTGCGTGCCATGGCGCTGGATCAGGTGAGTACCGCCAATTCATCGCGCTTGCTGCGCAAGGAGCTGGCGGTTGGCTTGATCAACGGTCTTGTGTGGGGTGGGGTAATTGGTGTGGTGGCTTACTTGCTCTACGGCAGTTGGTCGCTCGGCGTCGTGATGACGGCCGCCATGACCCTCAACCTGCTGCTGGCCGCCTTGATGGGTGTGTTGATCCCCATGACCCTGGCCCGCCTCGGACGTGACCCTGCGATGGGTGCCAGTGTGATGATCACCGCGATGACCGACAGTGGTGGCTTCTTCATCTTCCTGGGGTTGGCAACGATCTTCCTGCTTTGATCCAACCCCGATGGGGGCAGCTCTGCCCCCTTGCTGCATCCTCTTCTCAAATCCCGGGCAAAAAAAAGCCAGCACATGGCTGGCTTCGGCTTTCAGGTGCAGATCAATTGGCTTCTGCGGCCGCCTCAACGTCGTGCGCGATAAGCGAGACGAGAGCATTTTGCTGGCGGTGGGAGAGCTGACGAAAACGCTGCAGCAGTTCGCGTTCGTGCAGTGACAGCTCGGGGCTGTCCAGGCGCATGCTCAACTCTTCGCCCAACGCACCTTCCTGAATAAGGCTTTGCTCCAGGCGCGCGATGATTTCGGAGTTCATGCTGCGGTGATGATTGCGAGCCACCTCGGCAATGCGTTCCCGCATTCCGTCTGGCAGACGTACGACGAACTTGTCAGCCGTACGGCTGGAATAAATTGCCTGTTTCAATGGGCGCATATATTTAACCGGTTAGTTCAGGGGAGCGGTTTCTGGAATTGGCCGCAAGCGATGAGTGTTAAGACAAGGCTCACGACCAAAGTTCAACCTGAATTGCAAAGAGGCCGCATCATGCCTCAGATTTGCCAGTTCCTTGGCGTCAATTCTATGACAAATATTGAACTGCCTAAAGGCTTAATGCCAGCACTGATTTGCATTTTTGCGGACTGGTTGGAAAACTTTTCGGCGAAGGATTTCATCCAGTAATGATCGCGCAAAGCCCGGCCGCAAAAGGGTTTTAGGGCGCACATCGTATAGCAAAGTGGCCTTTTGCCCTTGAATTTAAGACTAGTGGCAATCTGCCGATTTACTAGCACGAGGCGACATAAGGTAGGTGGGAGTCAGCGCAGTACGGGGTCGAATTTGATCCGGCGACCCACGATGAGGGTCAGCAACAGAATGCCGGCAAACACGCCGCTGGCGATGAATGCGCTGGATTGCACGTCCCGCGCGCTGGCATTCAGTCCCAGGATGGCACTGGCCAGGGTCAGGCAGAGAAACAGCCAGGCGGACTTGTTCATTGCGGCATCCTCAGAAAACCCAGTGTTCGGCGGATGGCGCTGCTTGAGTGCCCTGGGTCAGGTGAATGTCGGATTGCGGTTTGACGGCCATCACGGCCAGTTGCGGACGCTGTTGCAAATGATGGGGCACGGGCTGGTGCAGCTGCGCGGTGTCGTCGCTAGTGTTCGATTGGAAATGGAAGGCCACCAATGCCGCCAGGGCTGCGGTGTTGAGAGCTAACAGAAGGGCGCTGTTCATAATCATGTTCTCCGCAGCAGGCATGGCCGAGTTGGTTTTATAAGGGAAGTATTGCAGAACCCGTGCCAAGGTTTTAATTCAATAAAATCAGTGACTTAAGTGTAGTTTGGTGGGCTGTTTTATTGCAATTTGCAATGCTGGCATTTTGGGGTAATGCATTTTGCACGATGGCACCAAGTGCCCGGTTCCACGGGACCAAACGGCAGCCACCCCGGTAAGCTGCGGCCTACACTCAAAAAGCCTACAGACGACATGACAAAACCCAACCCGGCCGTTAACATGCACGCCGTCCGTCGCACCGCCCCTTGGCGAGATGACGGTCATTGGTCCCAGTAGCTCAATTGGATAGAGCATCCCCCTCCTAAGGGGAAGGTTGGCCGTTCGAACCGGCCCTGGGACACCAGATCCAAAGCCCCGCACAGATTGTTCTGGCGGGGCTTTTTTGTGGGTGCTTTTCAAAGATGTGTCGAACCTTGACGCTGTTCAGGGTTCACAGCAGGTGCGCGGTGTATTTATCACGATCTATGTACCTTGCAGCCAGCCGGGCAGCGTCTGACGGTTAAGCAAAATAATCCCCGGAAACAGCATATGCCGCCTGTCCGGACCCGCCCACCCAGGACTATCATGCCGATAGTCCTGTCTCTCACCGCAAGGAGCCGCTCGGAACGCCGATGCGCCAGATCTGGAAATCTTTTCGAGCCCTTTATTTCGCCTCTTTGATGATGCTGATCGGCTCCGGCCTGCTCAGTACTTACCTGGCCTTGCGCCTGGCAGCCGACCATGTGGATAGCCTGTGGGTCGGTGCGCTGATGGCGGCCAACTACTTTGGCCTGGTGCTGGGCGGCAAGATCGGGCATCGCCTGATTGCCCGGGTCGGGCATATCCGCGCGTATGCCACCTGTGCCGGGATCGTCGGCGCGGCGGTGCTGGGGCATGGCCTGATTGACTGGCTGCCGGCGTGGATCGTACTGCGGGTCATTGTCGGCCTGGGGATGATGTGCCAGTACATGGTCATCGAGAGTTGGCTGAATGAACAGGCGGACGCCAAGCAGCGCGGTGTGGTGTTCAGTGGCTACATGATCGCCTCCTACCTGGGGCTGGTGCTGGGTCAATTGATCCTGGTGATGCACCCCCAGCTCGGCCTCGAATTGCTGATGTTGGTCGCGTTGTGCTTTGCCCTGTGCCTGGTGCCGGTGGCGATGACCCGGCGGATTCACCCGGCGCCGCTGCATCCGGCGCCGATGGAGCCGCGCTTCTTTATCAAGCGGGTGCCGCAGTCGCTGAGTACGGTGCTGGGCGCGGGGTTGATCGTCGGTTCGTTCTACGGCCTGGCGCCGCTGTATGCCTCGCAGCAAGGCTTGAGCACCGAGCAGGTCGGTCTGTTCATGGGTAGCTGCATTTTTGCCGGTCTGGTGGTGCAGTGGCCGTTGGGCTGGTTGTCTGATCGCTATGATCGCGCCCTGTTGATTCGTTGTTTCGCGCTGTGCCTGGCGGTGGCGGCGTTGCCGTTGGCGGTGCTCACCCAGGTGCCGTTGGAAGTGCTGTTCGTGGCTGGGTTCGTGTGTTCCCTGGTGCAGTTCTGTCTGTATCCGCTGGCTGTGGCGTTCTCCAATGACCACGTGGAAGGTGATCGCCGCGTCTCGCTCACCGCGATGCTGCTGGTGACCTACGGCGTGGGTGCCAGTATCGGGCCGTTGCTGGCCGGTGTGGTGATGAAGCTGTTCGGCAGCCAAATGCTGTACGCGTTCTTCAGCCTGTGTGCGTTGATCCTGGTGTGGCGCATCCGGCCGAAGGCGGTGACCAATCTGCATCAGGTGGACGATGCGCCGCTGCATCACGTGGCCATGCCCGACAGCATGTCCAGTTCGCCGCTGGTGGCGGCGCTGGACCCACGGGTCGATGAACAGGTGGTGCAAGAGCAGATGCAGACCGCTGCGCCGCAAGAGCCTGAGGTCGAGACTGAAGCCGATGCACAGCCAGCGGTTGAAGAGCCTGCCTTCGAAGGGCCACCGGAGCCCTTGGGCCCCGAAGAGCATCCCCATGACTTGAGCAGGGCACGCCCCTGAATGCAAAAACGGGCAGATCCCATCAGGATCTGCCCGTTTTTTTTGCTGCATGTGTTAAGGCTTAAAAGTCGTCGTCTTTGTCAAAACGCCGTGCTTCACGTTGCAGTTGGTACACAAACCGTTCGACCTGGCGTTGTACCAGGCCACTCATGTTGTGGAAGCGCACGCCAGCGAAGGTGGTGTTGATCTTCTCTTCGAAGTGCAGGTAACGCAGTTCGACGGAGGTGGTCATGCTGCCGAAGGGCAGGGCGGCGATAAAGCGGTCATAGACCTGGCCCAGTTGCAGGCGCTCGGAGATGTCGCCTTCAAAACGCAATTTGCAGCCAGTGGCGGAGATGTCCAGCAGCTTGCCGCTGACCGGCGCCTTGAGTTTCTCGCCGCCCAGCTCGATGTTCACCAGTTGTGCCAGCTTCAGCGCGGCGCGAAAGGCATTGCGGCGCTGATGGTAGACCACCTCGTCCGGCATGCTGCCGGTGTAGATACGGTGGCCGTCTTTTTCACTGATGGTGTAGGTGCCGTTGCTTTCCCAGGCGACGCGCACGCCTTCGTGGAAACCTTCGATGCGAAACGGTTCGCCGCTTTCGAGGAAGCGCTCGCCATCGCGCGGAATCATTTCGTCCAGTGCCAGGGTCTTTTTGTCCCGGTCGACGTCCACCAGATAGCTTTGGAAGCGCTGGCTGCGTTCGTGGAAGGTGATGATCAGCGGGTCGTGGCTTTCTTGCAGCATCCGCAAGGTGCCGACAATTTCCAGGGGCGTAGTGAGTACCTTGGGTGGCTGCGGTGCATCTTCCGCATTAAGGGCGTTGAACACGGTTCTTCCATCTCCAGACAAAATACGACTACACGCAAGAACCGGCATTTTGCCAGTATGTGGCGCGCCTTGGATAGGGCGCGCTGTAAACCGGCATCAGGCTTGGCTGCGGGTGCTTGGCTTGACCAGGCGTGAGGTGGAGCCTTGGGCGTTGTACAAGGCTGGAGGCTCACCGCCATGGAGTATACGCAACTGGTTGGCGGTCGTGGCTTGCTGAAGTTGGATCGACTGACCGTTGAGCAGGTTGGCTTCCTGGCATTGGGCGAGCAATTGATTGAGTTCTTTGCTCTGCGCCAGCAACTGGTCGCCGACGGAGGAGTGACTGGCCAATTGTGCGAGGCCGTCGTGGTCAGCGGGCAGGCCCAGGCTGAGGAGAATTTCACTGCGTTTCTTGCCGTGTTGTTCCAGCAGCACGATCAACGACTGCTTGCGTGCCAGGATTTCTTCCAGCAGGGGCATGTCCCGGCCATAGAGGGCCAGGGATTCTTCTTTTAGCAGCTCGAGCAAATGTTGCGTCGGCGCGAGATCATCAATGATCAGTTGAAGCAGGTTTTCGTCGTGGTGCATGGCTGGCCTTGGGGTTTAAGCGTCCAAAAGCCCGGCGCAGGCCTTTGCCTAGCGCTCGGCTTCGAAGTTAAGCAGCTTGCTGGCTACACGGTTGCTGTCGACTTTGTAGCTGCCATCGGCGATTGCTTGTTTCAATTCGGCCACGCGGGCCTTATTGACAATCGGCTGATCGCGCAGCGAGTCAGTGACCTTCTGCAACTGTTGAGCCTCATTGCTCAGGTGTACGGATTCCCCGCTTTGGCTGGCGCCAACCTGTTCTGCCTTGGCGGGCAGCGGTTGTGACTTGGCTTCTACGCTGTCCTTGGCACCGCTGGTGCGCGTAGAGCCGGGCAAAGCCTGGGTACTGTTTAAACGGCTGAAATCGATGACCATGATAAAAAAACCTCTGGGTATTTGGACGCTTGCCATGTTTTCGGCCATACCCGGACAAACTTTAGGCTCGATTGACAATAAACCTGCGCGCGCTGACGTCTGACGCACAGTGTAGAAAAAGCCGGCGCCCGATACCAGTGATCTATAAAGCCACTTCGACTTGCCCCGGGGCTGTCACCCGCCCCTTGATCACTCGATTGGAGTTGAGGTTCTTTACCCGTATCTGTTCGCTCATGCCGCCGTTGGACAGCGCTTCCCCTGGCATTTTCACCTGCAACGCACCGCTGCTCGCGGAAATAACCACCTGATCACCTTTGCGAATTACCTCGGCCTGCTCCAGATGCACCAGGGTAATGACCTGATCGGTGACCACTGGTCGGGTCAATTTCTGCCCGACGGCCTGGTCCACGGAGGTGAGGTAGCCCTGGCTGATCAGGCTGATGTCGCGTTCACGCAGTACAACATCGTCTAGACCGATGATGCCGGTGCGCTTCAGCGGGCGGGCGACCACCACCACATCGCGGAACAGTTTGACCTGCGCCGGCACGAACACCGTCCAGGGTGACGCGCCTTCGCAGCGCACTTTGACCGTCACGCGACCAATGGGCTGGGCGGGGCTTTCCAGGGTGGCTGTCAATTCCTTGTCGCACATTGGCATGCGCAAACGCGGGTCCAATGGGTTGACTTGGATTTCATAACGCCCCGGTGTCTGTGTGGTTGCCAGATAATCTTCTACAGTGAACTCAAGAAACCCCTGAGTGACGCCGATAAGTAGATCAGGCAAGGTGACGTTGTCCGCGCGGGCCGCGCTGTTGAGGCCCAGGGCGAACAATGCCAGCGAGACGCAGAGCAATCTGCTGTACCGTGGTAATTGAAGGCGTCGGGAAACTGTCGTTTTAATATCCATAGCCAATAATTAGCAAAGCTCGTGCCGTTTAGAGTTGGGTGCGCGTCGCACCCTCAAAGGTTTTAGCGTAGGAGTCTGGGCATGGCAGGAGTAATGGATTCAGTAAACCAGCGCACACAGCTGGTAGGGCAGAATCGCCTGGAGTTGTTGCTTTTTCGCCTGGATGGCAAACAGCTATATGGCATCAACGTATTCAAGGTGCGGGAGGTGCTGCAATGTCCCAAGCTGACGATCATGCCCAAGTCCAGCCCGGTGGTGTGTGGCGTCGCCAACATCCGTGGTGCGACCATCCCGATTCTTGACCTGGCCCTCGCCACTGGTTCGTCCGGTTTGCAGGACCGCGAAAGCCCGTTCGTGATCATTACCGAGTACAACACCAAGACCCAGGGGTTCCTGGTGCGCTCGGTGGAGCGCATCGTCAACATGAACTGGGAAGAGATCCATCCACCACCCAAGGGCACCGGCCGCGATCACTACCTCACGGCGGTGACGCGGGTCGATAACCAGTTGGTGGAAATCATCGACGTGGAGAAGATCCTCGCCGAAGTGGCGCCGACCTCGGAATCGATTTCGGTGGGTGTGGTCGACGCTGAAACCGCACACAAGGCAATTTCGCTGCGTGTGCTGACGGTGGACGACTCGTCGGTGGCGCGCAAACAGGTGACCCGTTGCCTGGAAACCATCGGTGTTGAGGTGGTGGCGCTCAATGACGGCCGCCAGGCCCTGGATTACCTGCGCAAGCTGGTGGATGACGGCAAGAAGCCGGAAGAAGAGTTCTTGATGATGATTTCCGACATCGAGATGCCGGAAATGGACGGATACACCCTCACGGCCGAGATCCGCAACGATCCACGCATGCAAAAATTGCATATCATCCTGCATACTTCATTGTCAGGCGTATTCAATCAGGCGATGGTCAAGAAAGTCGGTGCCGATGACTTCCTGGCCAAATTCCGCCCTGATGACCTGGCAAACCGGGTAGTCGACCGGATCAAGGCAGCAGATCACGGCTAGGGGCATTTGCCCCTGGCGGTCACACGATTTAAGAGGCGGTATCATTGTCTACGGGTAATTTGGATTTCGAACAGTTCCGGGTCTTCCTGGAAAAAGCCTGTGGCATATTGCTCGGTGAAAACAAGCAGTACCTGGTATCCAGCCGTCTCAACAAACTGATGGAACAGCAGGGCATCAAATCCCTGGGTGAGTTGGTGCAGCGTATCCAGGGCCAGCCGCGCAGCGGGCTCAAGGAAATGGTGGTCGATGCCATGACCACCAACGAAACCCTGTGGTTTCGTGATACCTACCCGTTTGAAGTGCTCAAGAGCAAAGTGCTTCCGGAGGCCATCAAGGCTAGCCCGGGCCAGCGCTTGCGCATCTGGTCGGCGGCCTGCTCCTCGGGGCAGGAACCGTATTCGATCTCGATGTCCATCGATGAGTTCGAGCGGACCAACATGGGCCAGCTCAAGGCCGGTGCGCAGATCGTCGCCACCGACTTGTCCGGCACCATGCTCACCAACTGCAAGACCGGCGAATACGACAGCCTGGCGCTGGGCCGTGGCTTGTCCCAGGAGCGCCTGCAACGTTACTTCGAGCCGAAAGGGGCAGGACGTTGGGCGGTCAAGGCGCCGATCAAGAACCGGGTGGAGTTTCGCTCGTTCAACCTGCTCGACAGCTACGCCAGCCTGGGCAAGTTCGACATGGTGTTCTGCCGCAACGTGCTGATCTACTTCTCGGCCGAAGTGAAGAAAGACATCCTGTTGCGCATCCATGGCACGCTCAAGCGTGGCGGCTATTTGTTCCTTGGTGCTTCCGAGGCGTTGAACGGTCTGCCGGATCACTACCAGATGGTGCAGTGCAGCCCTGGGATCATCTACCAGGCCAAGTAAGCATCAAAAACGTGGGAGCCAGGCTTGTGTGGGAGCTGGCTTGCCTGCGATAGCATCACCTCTGTATCACTGAAGTACCGAGGTGTCTGCATCGCAGGCAAGCCAGCTCCCACACAAACCAGCTCCCACAGTTGTTTTTGCGGCAATCCTCTCAATAGCGGCAAACCCCATTGCCGCTTTACTGGCACCACGCGGAAACCCATTGCCGCTTTTCTGGCATTGCCGCCCGGCAACTTCCCCGCAAAGCCCTGAAACACGGGCCTTCGAAGAATTGGCACACACCTTGCTATAACCCTGTTAACGAAAAGCAGGTCAGCCTAAAGGTTTCCGCCATGAGCATCAGCTTCGATAAAGCGCTCGGTATCCACGAACAAGCCCTGGGCTTCCGCGCCCAGCGTGCCGAAGTCCTGGCCAACAACATTGCCAACGCCGATACCCCGAACTACAAGGCTCGGGACCTGGACTTCTCCGCCGTGCTCGCCGCACAGCAGGACAAGAACAAGAACGGCACCTTCGCCTTGAACATGACCAACAACCGTCATATCGAAGCGCAAGGCCTGAGCAGTGGGGACGAGTCGCTGCTGTATCGCACGCCGATGCAGCCGTCGATCGACCAGAACACCGTCGACGCCCAGCTGGAGCAATCGGCCTACGCCGAGAACTCGGTGAACTTCCAGGCCAGCTTCACCCTGCTCAACAGCAAATTCAAAGGGCTGATGTCAGCCCTGCGTGGAGAGTAAGCCATGTCCCTGTCCAGTGTTTTCAATATTGCCGGTAGTGGCATGAGCGCCCAGACCACGCGTCTGAACACCGTCGCCAGTAACATCGCCAACGCCGAAACCGTGTCGTCGAGCATTGACCAGACCTACCGCGCCCGCCACCCAGTGTTCGCCACCATGTTCCAGGCCGGTCAGAACGGCGGCAGCGACTCGCTGTTCCAGGAGCAGGGTGCCGCAGGTTCCGGCGTGCAGGTGTTGGGCGTGGTCGAAGACCAGAGCAACCTCGAAGCCCGCTACGAACCCAACCACCCTGCCGCGAACGAAAAGGGTTACGTGTACTACCCCAACGTCAACGTGGTCGAGGAAATGGCTGACATGATTTCCGCCAGTCGCTCGTTCCAGACCAACGCGGAAATGATGAACACCGCCAAAACCATGATGCAAAAGGTCCTGACCCTGGGTCAGTGATAAGGGGCGCCGAATAATGGCTATCGTTGATACAACATCAACCAATACAGCGGTGCAGAACCTTTTCAACACGAAGGTCAACACTGCCACCAACAATGTTGCGAGCGCTGCCACCGCTGCCACGGGCAACCAGTCCCTGGGCAAGGATGCATTCCTGCAATTGCTGGTGACTCAGCTGAAGAACCAGAACCCGCTGTCGCCTCAGGACAACGGCGCGTTCGTGGCCCAGCTGGCGCAGTTCAGCAGCCTGGAAGGCATCAACACGCTGAACGACTCGGTGAATGCGATCTCCAGCAACTTCAGCTCGTCGCAAGCGCTGCAGGCTTCGTCGCTGGTGGGGCGTTCGATCATCACCCAGACCGACAAGGCCCTGGTGGATACGAGCAAGAGCATGACCGGTTCGGTCGCGGTGACTTCGGCGGTGGGCAACGTCTCCATCAAGATCACCGACAAAGACGGCAACGTGGTACGCACCATCGACATGGGCGCCCAGAGTGCCGGCACTTCCGACTTTATCTGGGATGGCAAGAACGAAAAGGGCGAGGTTGCTCCAGCGGGCACCTACACCTTCGCGGCCACCACCAAGAACGACAAGGGCGACGCCGTTGCCTTGAGCACTTCGCTGCCAGCCACGGTCACCAGCGTGACCCTGAGCAAGACCGGCGGCGAAATGCTGCTGAACCTGGCGGGCGGCATGGGCAGCGTCAAGCTGTCGCAAATTCAGACTATCGGTACATAGAGCCGGCTAAATACGGCAGAAAGGGAGAGAAGCATGTCTTTTAACATCGGCCTTAGCGGCCTCTATGCGGCCAACAAACAACTGGACGTGACCGGCAACAACATCGCCAACGTCGCGACCACTGGCTTCAAATCGTCCCGTGCGGAATTCGCGGACATCTACGCCGCGTCCAAACTGGGTACCGGCCAGAACAGCATCGGTAACGGGGTGAACCTGGCGGCGGTGTCCCAGCAGTTCACCCAGGGTGACGTCAACAACAGCGGCGGCGTGCTGGACATGGCGATCCAGGGCGGCGGCTTCTTCGTACAGAAGGGCAGCGACGGCTCGCTGGAATACACCCGTAGCGGCGCCTTCCGTGCCGACAAAGATGGTTACATCACCAACAACACTGGCACCTCGCGCCTGCAAGGCTATGCGGCGGATGACAATGGCAAGATCGTCAAGGGTGGCCTGGTCGACCTGCAACTGAACCTGTCGAGCCTGCCGCCAAAGGCGTCCACCAAGGTGGATTCCACCAGTAACCTGAATTCGTCGGACCTGCCGATCGACCAGACGGCACACCCGTTTGATCCTACCAAGACCGACAGCTTCAACACCCAGTACTCCACCACGCTTTACGATACCCAGGGCAACGCCCACTCGATGGTGCAGTACATGGTCAAGACGGGCTCCAACGTCTGGAAGTCCTACACCTTGATCGACGGCCGCAACCCTGACGGTACTGCCATCAGCGGTTCCGACCCATTCGGCGTGACGGCGCCTGTCGCGTCGACGCTGACCTTTGACGAAGCCGGCAAACTCAAGACTATTGTTGCGCCGAATGTCGCTGGCACCACAATGACCGTTGACGACTGGGTTCCAGGCGGCATGGTCAACGGCTTGTGGCAGAAAAACGGTGCTAAAGCCAACCCTGACGGGATCGCCGTCAACATGGGCAACATTACCCAGTACAACTCCGCCAGCTACCGTAACCCGCCGGTCACCGACGGCTACGCCACCGGCCAGATCACTGGCTTGAAAATCGACGGCAGCGGCGTACTGTTCGCCACGTTCAGCAACCAGCAGAGCAAGGCCATCGGCCAGATCTCCCTGGCCAGCTTCAACAACGAACAGGGCCTGCAGCCATCGGGCGGCACCACCTGGAGAGAGACCTTCGCATCGGGCCAGCCGGGTTACGACGCCCCGCAAACCGGCACCCTGGGTTCGATCGTGGCCAACTCCCTGGAGAACTCCAACGTCAACCTGACCAATGAGCTGGTGGACCTGATCAAGGCCCAGAGCAACTATCAGGCGAACGCCAAGACGATCTCCACCCAGAGCACCATCATGCAGACCATCATTCAGATGACGTGATGCTGACCTGTAAATGGTGAAGAAAAACCCCTCGATGAGGGGTTTTTTTTTGCAGGTATTTCTTGCATTGCACTGGCTTTTCCCCGTCAGAAGATCCGATTTTTGACGCGGTTTAAGCTGGAACGGATTACGCCCTTTTTACCACCTATGAAGCCAACAAGGATTCATCTGGGGGAGAGGGGTATATGTTTGGAGTCAACGTGCCGGCCCAGGTGTCATGGGGGGGATTAAGCGGCCATAACAATGCGGGCGGTTTTAAAAAAAGCCAGGACAAGACCGACGATACGCAGAAGGTCGATACCGATAAAGACACCGTTTCGAACCTGCTCAAGGAGTTGGAGGACGCCCAGAAGACGTCCAAGACTCAGCTCGAGCAGGACTTGCGCGACAAACTCAATGAGCTGCGAAAGAAGCTCGGCGAGGAAAAGTTCAAAGAGATCATCGAACAACTGAAGAAGAATGCTTCTGAGGCTTGGCTCGCTTTCTTGAAGGCGTTGTTCCCGGACCTGTTTCCAGACGACGGATCACCACCTCCACCGATTGATAACGGTGGGGGTGGCGGTGGCGGTGGAGGTGGAGGTGGAGGTGGAGGTGGAGGTGGCGGTGGCGGTGGTGTCAACCGAAATGACTTTGGTGACTCGAAGCCGATGTCCAATGTAAAGCCCAGCAAGGGGGCTGGCTTCTACGACTACAAGACCAACACCGGTACACCGGGGGAGAAACCCAGTACAGAGTTCGGGGCTGGTAACATCTGGAGTGGTTTCAGGCAGGGGGGCAATGGAAGCTGTGTGACTGTTTCAGCTATCAAGGCGGCGATGATGAAGTACGGCAAGAACCCTCAGGACATCTTCGACAAGGTCATTGATACGGGCGACGGCTATAACGTCACGATGAAGGATGGCTTCAACCTTAAGTTGTCCAAAAGTGAATTGCGGGAGGCGGCAGCATATGCGGGCTTTGAGGGGGATGATCCAGAAATGCTGACCAACGCCAACTTTCTGTATGCGGCAAGTGCCAAGCGCGCGCAGATTGAGGGTAATGGTCTGGATGACAATCCCAACGATGCCAAGCGCAGCTTTCGACATGCGATGGAAAGCCTGAACAACGGTGAAATGCCCCATGAGGCGCTAGACCGCCTTGGTTTGAAAGGCCGTTACCGTCGAACATCGAGCAATGAGCTCGCGAATGGTCAACTAGGGGTGGTGGCCTACAACCTGCACTCAATGGCTGTTATTGGGGGGAACATCGAGTTGTGGGGGCAAAAAGGAGGCAGACCTCAGCAAGGAATCGCGTACGCATTGATCTGACTGCAGCGCTTAACAAAAAAACCGATAAACCCTATGCAGTCGGGGTTTATCGGGTTTATCAATCCCGGGCATTCCGCCCGGGATCGCCTCAGCTTATTGGCAGGCTTCGCAATCTGGCTCGTCAATCGCGCAGGCTTTTGGCACTGGTGCCGGGCCGGCAGGGGCAGCGAGCACCGAATCATCACCGTGGTTGCCGCTGGAAACAGCGTTCAGCTTGCCGGTGTTGATGGTCGACTTCTCGGTGCTGGTCGCAGCCAGGGCACGGAGGTAGTAAGTGGTTTTCAGGCCACGGTACCACGCCATGCGGTAGGTTACGTCCAGCTTCTTGCCCGATGCGCCGGCGATGTACAGGTTCAGGGACTGGGCCTGGTCGATCCACTTCTGACGACGGCTGGCGGCGTCAACGATCCACTTGGTGTCCACTTCGAAAGCGGTCGCATAGAGCTCTTTGAGTTCTTGCGGGATGCGCTCGATCTGCTGCACGGAGCCGTCGTAGTACTTCAGGTCGTTGATCATCACCGAGTCCCACAGGCCGCGGGCCTTTAGGTCGCGAACCAGGTACGGGTTGATCACGGTGAATTCGCCCGACAGGTTCGATTTCACATACAGGTTCTGGTAGGTCGGTTCGATCGACTGCGATACGCCGGTGATGTTGGCGATGGTCGCGGTCGGCGCGATGGCCATGATGTTGGAGTTACGAATGCCTTTCTGCACGCGGGCACGTACCGGCGCCCAGTCCAGGGATTCGTTCAGGTCAACGTCGATGTACTTCTGGCCACGTTGCTCGATCAGGATCTGTTGCGAATCCAGCGGCAGGATGCCTTTGGACCACAGCGAACCCTGGAACGTCTCGTAGGCACCGCGCTCGTCGGCCAGGTCGCAGGAAGCCTGGATCGCGTAGTAGCTGACCGCTTCCATGGACTTGTCGGCGAACTCGACCGCAGCATCCGAACCGTAAGGAATGTGCTGCAGGTACAAAGCGTCCTGGAAGCCCATGATGCCCAGGCCGACCGGACGGTGCTTGAAGTTGGAGTTCTGCGCCTGTGGCACCGAGTAGTAGTTGATGTCGATCACGTTATCGAGCATGCGCACTGCGGTGTTGACGGTACGTTCCAGCTTGGCGGTGTCCAGCTTGCCGTTGACGATGTGGTTCGGCAGGTTGATCGAGCCCAGGTTGCAAACGGCGATCTCGTCCTTGTTGGTGTTCAAGGTGATCTCGGTGCACAGGTTCGAACTGTGGACCACGCCCACGTGCTGCTGCGGGCTGCGCAGGTTGCACGGGTCTTTGAAGGTCAGCCATGGGTGACCGGTTTCGAACAGCATGGACAGCATCTTGCGCCACAGGTCTTTGGCCTGGATGGTCTTGAACAGCTTGATCTTGCCTGGGTACTGGGCCAGGGCTTCGTAGTACTCGTAGCGCTCTTCGAAGGCCTTGCCGGTCAGGTCGTGCAGGTCCGGCACTTCGGATGGCGAGAACAGGGTCCACTGGCCGTCGTCGAAGACACGCTTCATGAACAGGTCAGGGATCCAGTTGGCGGTGTTCATGTCGTGGGTACGACGACGATCATCACCGGTGTTCTTGCGCAGCTCGATGAACTCTTCAATGTCCATGTGCCAGGTTTCCAGGTAGGCACACACAGCGCCTTTGCGCTTGCCGCCCTGGTTAACCGCAACGGCGGTGTCGTTCACCACTTTCAGGAACGGTACAACGCCCTGGGACTTGCCGTTGGTGCCCTTGATGTACGAACCCAGCGCACGCACCGGTGTCCAGTCGTTGCCCAGGCCGCCGGCGAATTTGGACAACATGGCGTTGTCGTGGATCGCGTGGTAGATGCCCGACAGGTCATCCGGCACGGTGGTCAGGTAGCAACTGGACAGCTGTGGACGCAGGGTGCCGGCGTTGAACAGGGTCGGGGTCGACGACATGTAGTCGAAGGACGACAGCAGGTTGTAGAACTCGATGGCACGGTCTTCTTTGTGCTTCTCTTCGATCGCCAGGCCCATGGCCACGCGCATGAAGAACACTTGTGGCAGTTCGAAGCGGATACCGTCCTTGTGGATGAAGTAACGGTCGTACAGGGTTTGCAGGCCCAGGTAGGTGAACTGCTGGTCACGCTCGTGGTTGATCGCCTTGCCGAGTTTTTCCAGGTCGAAGCTGGCCAGGACCGGGTTGAGCAATTCGAATTCGATACCCTTGGCGATGTAGGCCGGCAGGGCCTTGGCGTACAGGTCGGCCATCTCGTGGTGGGTCGCGCTGTCGGCCACGCCGAGGAAGCCCAGGCCTTCGGCACGCAGGGTGTCCATCAGCAGGCGCGCGGTCACGAACGAGTAGTTCGGCTCACGTTCAACCAAGGTACGGGCGGTCATCACCAGGGCGGTGTTGACGTCGGTCAGGGCTACACCGTCGTACAGGTTCTTCAGGGTTTCGCGCTGGATCAGGTCACCGTCGACTTCTTCCAGGCCTTCGCAGGCCTCGGTCACGATGGTGTTCAGGCGGCCCAGGTCCAGCGGTGCAAACGTGCCGTCGGCCAGGGTGATGCGGATCGATGGGTGAGCTTGTACCGCGGCGTCTTCGGCCGGGGTGCGGACAGCGCGTTCCTTGGAGCGGGCGTCACGGTAGATCACGTAGTCGCGGGCGACTTTCTGTTCGCCGGCACGCATCAGGGCCAGTTCGACCTGGTCCTGGATTTCTTCGATATGGATGGTGCCGCCCGACGGCATGCGACGCTTGAAGGTCGCGGTGACTTGTTCGGTCAGGCGGGCAACGGTGTCGTGGATGCGCGACGAGGCAGCAGCGGTGCCGCCTTCAACTGCAAGGAACGCTTTGGTGATGGCGACGGTGATTTTGTCATCGGTGTAAGGAACGACAGTGCCGTTACGCTTGATCACGCGCAATTGGCCTGGTGCAGTGGCGGACAGATCCTGGTTCGAATCAGCGGCCTGCGGCACGGAGCCTTGCGGGTTCTCGCGAGTTGTGTCGGTTTGCATGGGGGGTTGTCTCCGCGTTCTATATTTGATTGCGAGTGCCAGGCTTTTCCTGCAACACCCGTACCGTTTTCCATATCGGGGATGGGAAACAGCTGCCATCCGCGTGAGCGGTTTGGTCTACTGAAAAATCGGTTGGTTCCCTACTGCGCTAGCAATAAAACCCTTGAATATCGAACCACTTGTGTGGTTGGGCGCTTTGCGCAAAAACCCTACATATAGGGTCTGCTGTGTCGCCGAGGTACAAGATAATGCGTTTCGGAAGGGTTGGCAACGCAGTAACCTGTGGATAACGCTGTGGGTAAAATGTGTATGAAAGGCTGAATGTGTGTGTAGGCCGCATTACTGCTGCGTTGTACCGTTTGTCATGAAATATTTCCGACCTAAAACAGCTGGGCCGTTTTCGAAGGGCGCGAACCCTATCACAAAATATCGCGATCACCGAATGGATTTCCCGCCTTGTGCTACAGGCCGTGAGCATGGCTACAATCGGCTTTTGTTATGCCTCTGAAACATGACAAACAGGGTATGACCGATGGAAATCAAACTGTGGGAGCGGGCTTGCCCGCGAAGGCGATGTATCAGCAACAGATTCGGTGACTGACACTGCGCTTTCGCGGGCAAGCCCGCTCCCACATGCAGATCTCCCTGGGTAAGAAGAATGTCTAATAACAACGAGGACCGCCCGTGGAGCAAGAAGCCTGGCAGATACTGATCGTCGAGGACGATGAGCGATTGGCCGAGTTGACCCGTGATTACCTGGAAAGCAACGGCCTGCGCGTATCGGTGGAAAGCGACGGTGCCCTGGCCGCGGCGCGTATCGTTGCCGAACAACCTGACCTGGTGATCCTCGACCTCATGCTCCCCGGCGAAGACGGCCTGAGCATCTGCCGTAAGGTGCGTGAGCGCTACGACGGCGTGATCCTGATGCTCACCGCGCGTACCGACGACATGGACCAGGTGCTCGGCCTGGACATGGGCGCCGACGACTACGTGTGCAAACCCGTGCGTCCACGCCTCTTGTTGGCGCGCATCCAGGCCCTGCTGCGGCGCAGCGAACCGGCCGAAGCGGCCATCGTCGAAAACCAGCGCCGCCTGCAATTCGGCCCGTTGGTGGTGGACAACGCCCTGCGCGAAGCCTGGCTGCATGACGGCGGCATCGAGCTGACCAGCGCCGAATTCGACCTGTTATGGCTATTGGTGGCGAATGCCGGGCGCATTCTGTCTCGCGAAGAAATCTTTATCGCCCTGCGCGGCATCGGCTACGACGGCCAGGACCGCTCCATAGATGTGCGTATCTCGCGCATCCGCCCGAAAATAGGCGATGACCCGATCCACCCGCGCCTGATCAAGACCATCCGCAGCAAAGGCTATCTGTTCGTCCCCGAAGCCGCTGCCGATATGCCGCTGTGAACTCGATCTTCCTGCGCATCTACGGCGGCATGTGCGCGGCGCTGATCCTGGTGGCGCTGCTCGGCGTACTCGCCCTGCACCTGCTCAACGAAGTGCGCAGCGGCCAGTACCGCGAGCGCCTGGCCCACGGCACGTTCGCCCTGATGGGCGATAACCTGCAACCCATGAGCGCCATCGAGCGCCAGCGCGCCCTGGCGGTGTGGGAGCGCTTGCTCGGTATTCCCCTGGAGTTGCGCAGCCTCAGCGACGCGCAGTTGGACCTCAGCCAACGCAATCGCCTGCAGCGCGGCCAGGTGCTGGTGCAGCAGACCGGCCCCCATGCGGCGCGCGTGTTGCGCCTGGTCAGCGAGCGCGAATCCCTGGTACTGACCGGCGAAGTGCAGCAGATCAGCGAGCAATTGGCCCGGGCGACCATTTACCTGCTGGCCGACGAACTGGTGCGTTTTCCGGTCGCCGAACAGCCGCAACGCCTGGCGGACATAAAGGAAGCCAAGGGTTTTGGCTTCGAGATGCACCTGATGGCCCTTGACCAGACCGATATGGACGACGACCAGCGCCGCCGCGTATCGGAAGGCGATACGGTGATGGCCCTTGGCAAGGGCGGTGATTCGATCCGCGTGTTCGCCGGCATGGTTGGTACGCCGTGGGTGTTGGAAATCGGCCCGCTGTATCAGATGAACCCGTACCCGGCGCAATGGCTGATCCTGATCGCATTGATCGGCCTGACCCTGATCGGTTTGATCGTCTATCTATTGGTGCGCCAGTTGGAGCGCCGCTTGCGCGGCCTGGAAGCCGCCGCCACACGGATCGCCAAAGGTAGCCTGGAGGTGCGCGTGCCGGCCCGTGGCGCCGACTCGGTGGGGCGCCTGGCTGCCGCCTTTAATGGCATGGCCGAGCACTTGCAGCAATTGCTGGCGATCCAGCGCGAACTGGTGCGCGCGGTGTCCCACGAACTGCGCACCCCGGTGGCGCGCCTGCGCTTCGGCCTGGAGATGGTGGGCGATGCCACCACGCCCGAGGCTCGACACAAATACCTGGAGGGCATGGACAGTGACATCCAGGATCTCGATGGCCTGGTCGATGAAATGCTCACCTATGCCCGCCTGGAACAGGGCGCGCCGGAGCTGAATTTCCAGCGTGTCGACCTCAACGCCTTGCTCGATCAGGTGATCGGCGAATTATCGCCACTGCGCCCGCAAGTCTCGGTCGCCCGTGGCATTTGCCTGTCCTCGGCGCATTGGGACGACGCCTGGGTCGACGCCGAGCCGCGCTACCTGCACCGCGCCCTGCAAAACCTGGTGAGCAACGCCATGCGTCACGCCCAGGGGCAGGTGCTGATCAGTTACCAGGTGGGCCAGGTGCGTTGCCGCATCGATGTGGAGGATGACGGACCGGGTGTGCCGGAAAGCGCCTGGGAGCGCATCTTCACGCCGTTCCTGCGCTTGGATGACAGCCGCACCCGTGCTTCCGGTGGGCATGGGCTGGGGTTGTCGATCGTGCGGCGGATCATCTACTGGCATGGCGGGCGGGCGTTGATCGGCAAGAGCAACAACCTGGGTGGGGCTTGTTTCAGCTTGAGTTGGCCCAGGGATCAGGAGAAACCTTGAGGCCGCTTTCGCGAGCAAGCCCGCTCCCACACTCGACCGAGTTCCAGTAGGGGAATGCATTCAAATGTGGGAGCGGGCTTGCTCGCGAAAGCGGTCTATCAGGCGCCGACCGCCACCAGGCTCAACAACTGCCCATCCGCCAGTACAAACTGCCCCACCAACTCCTTGCCATAACACCACTCGCTGGACAGGTCCGTCAGCAAGCGTAACCGCACAGCCCCTGACTCATCCCACTGCACCACCTCGGCGTGTTCAAAATAAAAGCGCTTCTGCACAATCGGATACAGCGCCTTGAACAAGCTCTCCTTGGCCGAAAACGTCAGCGTCACCAGCAACGCAACCTGCTCGCGCGGCACATGCGCCATGCGCTTGAGTTCATCGGCGGTGAGGATTTCGCCCGCCAGCCGTTCGGCGCGCTCCAGCGGCATCACGTTCTCCAGGTCCATCCCCAGCCCGCGCCACTGCGCCTTGTGCCCGACAATCGCTGCGGCATGCCCGGTGCTGTGGGTGATGGAGCCGCTGATGTGCCCAGGCCACACGGGGGCACGGTCTTCGCCGATGGCCGGGATGCAATCGAGCTGATCCAGCTGCTGCAACGCGGCACGGGCGCACAAGCGGCCGGCAAGGAACTCGGCCTGGCGCTTGGCCACTGAGCGCTGGATGCTCGGCGGTGGCGGCACGGCGCTGCGCTGGAAATCGCCCTCGGCCAGTAAGGTCGGGTCGAAGCGAGTGCTGAGCAATACCGTGCCCGGCAAGGGTTCGGGCAGCGACCAATGGGCGTCGAGTGGGGTGCAGCAAGCGGGTAAAGGAGTCATGGGCGGTATTCTGCCGAGTTGGCGGGCCAGAGGATAGCCCGCTGTTCAGGGGGAGTTCAGGGGCGCCTGCGTAGTCTGGCCCTACAGCCAAACGCATAGAGGTAAGCACCATGACTGCGATCAAAAAGCTGATGTTGGCGTTAACCATGCTCAGCGCCACCGCCGGGGCCCAGGCCTCGGACGCGGCCTTTGCTGCATTCGGTAGCGAAAAAACCAAGAAATCCAGCACGCTGATCCAGCGTGTCAGCTTTGAAGATGCGGGCAGCCAGCCTACGCCGTGGGGCCAGGCCCTGGGCTTGACCGCCGCGCAACCGGCCTACCGTGCCGGCTACGCACACCTGACGGGCCACTACAATGGCACTAAACTGCGCCCGCAAGACTTGCAGGGCCGCTATGATGTCCCTCTGTCGGACAGTTGATTTGCCTTGGAGAGCCTTATGAAATTGCTGGTGGTGGAAGATGAGGCGCTGCTGCGCCATCACCTGTTGACCCGCCTGACCGACAGCGGGCATGTGGTCGAGGCCGTGGCCAATGCCGAAGAAGCGCTGTACCAGACCGGCCAATTCAACCATGACCTGGCGATCATTGACCTGGGCCTGCCCGGCATGGGCGGCCTGGATCTGATCCGCCAACTGCGTACCCAGGCCAAGACCTTCCCGATCCTGATCCTCACCGCCCGTGGCAACTGGCAGGACAAGGTCGAAGGCCTGGCCGCCGGGGCCGACGACTATGTGGTCAAACCGTTCCAGTTCGAAGAGCTGGAAGCGCGGATGAACGCCTTGCTGCGCCGCTCCAGCGGGTTCACCCAGTCGACCATCGTCGCCGGGCCCTTGTTGCTGGACCTCAATCGCAAGCAAGCGTCCCTCGATGAACAGCCGTTGGCGTTGACCGCTTACGAGTATCGGATTCTCGAATACCTCATGCGTCACCATCAGCAAGTGGTCGCCAAGGACCGCCTGATGGAACAACTCTATCCGGATGACGACGAGCGCGATCCGAACGTGATCGAAGTGCTGGTCGGCCGCCTGCGCCGCAAGCTGGAAGGCCCGGGCGGGTTCAAGCCGATCGACACCGTGCGTGGCCTGGGCTACCTGTTCAATGAGCGCTGCCTTTGATTCGCTCGCTGCGCGTGCGCCTGATGCTGGCGGCCGCCACCCTGGCCGTGCTGTTTATGCTCGGTTTGCTGCCGGCGATGCAAGGCGCGTTCAGCCTGGCGTTGCAGGATTCCATCGAGCAGCGCTTGGCGTCGGATGTCACCACCCTGATTTCCGCCGCCCGTGTGGAAAACAACCGCCTGCTGATGCCGGCGCAGTTGCCGGACGAGCGCTTCAACCTCACCGATAGCCGCCTGCTCGGCTATATCTACGACCGTGAGGGCCACCTGGTGTGGCGCTCGCGGGCGACCAAAGAAGAGAACATCAACTACAAGCCGCGCTACGACGGGCGCGGCAATGAGTTTGCGCGGATTCGCGAGGCCAATGGCCAGGAGTTCTTTGTCTATGACGTCGAGGTCAAGTTGCTCGGTGGCAAGAGTGCGGCGTTCAGTATCGTCGCCCTGCAACCGGTGCGTGAATACCAGCTGACCCTCGAAGGCCTGCGCGAAAACCTCTATCTGGGTTTCGGCGCGGCCTTGCTGGTGCTGCTCACGCTATTGTGGCTGGGCCTGACCTGGGGCCTGCAAGCCTTGCGACGCTTGAGCCAGGAACTGGACCAGATCGAAGGCGGCACCCGTGAAAGCCTTTCCGAAGAACACCCCCGCGAACTGCTGCGTCTTACCGGTTCCCTCAACCGCTTGCTGGCCAGCGAGCGCGAGCAGCGGGCGCGCTACCGCGATTCCCTCGACGACCTGGCCCACAGCCTGAAAACCCCGCTCGCTGTGCTGCAGGGCGTGAGCGAAGACATGGCCCAGCGCCCGGAAGACCGCGACCAGGCCTGGGTGCTGCAATCGCAGATCGAGCGCATGAGCCAGCAGATCAGCTACCAACTGCAGCGCGCCAGCCTGCGCAAAAGCGGCCTGGTGCGCCATCAGGTCCGTCTGGAACCGGTGCTGCAAAGCCTGTGCGACACCCTGGACAAGGTCTACCGCGACAAGCGCGTCAGCGTGTCCTTCGATTTGCCGGACGAGTGCTATGTGCCGATCGAGAAGGGCGCCTTGCTTGAACTGCTCGGCAACCTGCTGGAAAACGCCTACCGCCTGTGTGTACGCCAAGTGCGTATCCGTCTGGTGGAAAGCCTCGAAGGCATCGAGTTGTGCGTTGAGGATGACGGGCCGGGCGTGCCGCCGGATCAGCGTGCACGGATTCTGCAACGGGGTGAGCGGCTGGACCGCCAGCATCCGGGGCAGGGGATCGGGTTGGCGGTGGTCAAGGACATCATTGAGAGCTACGGTGCGCGGCTGACCTTGGGGGATTCGCCGTTGGGTGGGGCTGCTTTCAAGATCCACTTTCCGGCTGTTTGATCTTTATTGGTCATGCTGGCCTCTTCGCGAGCAAGCCCGCTCCCACATTCGACCAAGTTCTAACGTTGGAATGCAATCACGTGTGGGAGCGGGCTTGCTCGCGAAGACGCCAGTACAAGCAACACACCTCTAACTCTCCTGCGCCCGGTAAGCCCCTGGCGTCACCCCCGTCCACTTCTTGAACGCCCGGTGAAACGCCGACGGCTCGGAAAACCCCAGCTGCTCGGCAATCTGCTGCAACGACAAATCCGCCCGTCCCAGGTGATAGATGGCGATGTCCCGCCGCAGCTCATCCTTGAGTGCCTGAAAGCTGGTGCCCTCTTCGCGCAGGTGCCGCCGCAGTGTCTGCGGGCTGATGTGCAGGTGCTGGGCAACCGCTTCCAGGTCCGGCCAGGGCGTGCGGTCGCGGCTGAGCAAGCGGCGCAGTTGGCTGCTGAGGCTGTCGCCTTCGTCCGGGCGTGACAGCAAGTCGGCAGGCGAGCGTTCGAGGAAGTGCTTGAGCGTGCGCTCGTCCTGCAACAGCGGCAGGCTCAGGTAGCGCGCGGGAAACACCAGGCTGCTGTGCGGCGCGCCGAACACCAGGGGGCAGGGGAACAGCAGGTCGTACTCTCCGGCATGGGCTGGCCTCGGGTAGCTGAAGGTGGCCTGGTTCAGTCGGATGCGCTGCCCGATCAGCCAACTGCCGAGGCGATGCCAGATCACCAGCAGGCATTCGCTGAGGAAGTGATCCGGGTCCCACAGCTGTGAGTCGTCCAGGCTCAAGCGGGCCATGTCGCCTTCGCGTGTCAGCTGCCAGCGCGGGCCCTGTGGGAATAGGCTATAAAATAATAAGCCGCGTTCCAGCGCCTTCTCCAGGGTGCGGCAGTGGATCAGCGCGTGGCACATCATGGCGAAGGTGCCGCGCTTGCTCGGGCCTTCGGCAAAGCCCAAGTATTCGTCATCTAGCCCCAGCCAGAGCATTTGCAGCAGCCGGGTAAATTGCTCCGGGGCAATGCGGGCGCGCGGTTCGCTCAGCAGTTCGGGGGTGATGCCCAGTTGTTGCAGCAGGCCCGAATAGTCGTAACCCGCCCGGCGCGCACCGCCGAGGGCTGCTCGGGCGTAATGACTGGCGATGGTACGTTCACGCATGCGAAGGCCTCGTCCATGGAATGGCGGATGGTAGCCAGCCCGGGGGGAGGGCGACAAGGCGGATATCCGCCAAATTGTAGGACGTGATTGGACGAGTGGGCGGAAATCCGCCACCTGATTCGGCGCGCTGGAGGGCGCCTGAAAAGCCTCAGCCCTGATGTCTAAAGGCCTTCAGGGTTTTTCAGAGAAGTGGCACGACGTTTGCGATATAGATTACAGCGCAGGCCGCTCCGACAGGCCTCGCAAACAACAAATCCCTCCAGTGCAGGAGGGTTCGCAATTCAAGTGTCGTGGGCAATGGCGGATCTTTGCCACACGGGACGATTGAGGAATTTTGCAATGACGACTCGTCAGCCAATCTACAAATCCCTGTATTTCCAGGTGATCGTTGCAATCGTTATCGGTATTTTGCTCGGTCACTTCTATCCGGATACCGGCGTGGCCCTCAAGCCATTGGGTGACGGGTTCATCAAACTGATCAAAATGGTCATCGCCCCGATCATCTTCTGCACCGTTGTCAGCGGCATCGCTGGCATGCAAAGCATGAAATCGGTCGGCAAGACTGGCGGCTACGCGCTGCTGTACTTCGAAATCGTTTCGACCATCGCGCTGCTGATCGGCCTGGTCGTGGTCAACGTTGTGCAACCGGGCGCCGGCATGCACATCGACGTGGCTACCCTGGACGCTTCGAAAGTCGCGGCCTACGTGACTGCCGGTAAAGACCAGAGCATCGTTGGCTTTATCCTCAACGTTATCCCGAACACCATCGTCGGCGCCTTCGCCAACGGCGACATCCTGCAAGTGCTGATGTTCTCGGTGATCTTCGGTTTCGCCCTGCACCGCCTGGGTGCCTACGGCAAGCCGGTACTGGACTTCATCGATCGCTTCGCCCACGTGATGTTCAACATCATCAACATGATCATGAAGCTCGCGCCAATCGGTGCCCTGGGCGCCATGGCGTTCACCATCGGTGCCTATGGCGTAGGTTCCCTGGTGCAACTGGGCCAGCTGATGATCTGCTTCTACATCACCTGCGTGCTGTTCGTGCTGGTGGTGCTGGGCGCTATCTGCCGCGCTCACGGTTTCAGCGTGATCAAGCTGATCCGCTACATCCGTGAAGAGCTGCTGATCGTTCTGGGTACTTCGTCTTCCGAATCCGCACTGCCACGCATGCTGATCAAGATGGAGCGTCTGGGCGCGAAGAAATCCGTAGTAGGCCTGGTGATCCCGACTGGCTACTCCTTCAACCTCGACGGTACGTCGATCTACCTGACCATGGCGGCCGTGTTCATCGCCCAGGCGACCGACACCCACATGGACATCACCCACCAGATCACGCTGCTGCTGGTGCTGCTGCTGTCCTCCAAAGGCGCTGCGGGCGTGACCGGTTCGGGCTTCATCGTACTGGCTGCAACCCTGTCGGCCGTAGGCCACCTGCCGGTTGCCGGCTTGGCGCTGATCCTGGGTATCGACCGCTTCATGTCTGAAGCCCGCGCCCTGACCAACCTGGTTGGTAACGCAGTGGCCACCCTGGTTGTGGCCAAGTGGGTCAAGGAACTGGACACCGACAAGCTGCAAAGCGAGCTGGCGTCCGGCGGTACCGGTATCTCGGAAACCCGCGAACTGGATGACCTGGACGTGGCCGAAGGCCCTGCACCTACTGTCAAGTAAGCTGCTGCCGGCGTGAACTGACGCCGACCGCGATACACAAACGCCCCGACCTGTTCGGGGCGTTTGCGTTTCTGGTTTACAGTGGGTGAATCTGTTTGCCGTTGTAAAGCTTGTTGGAGGTTTGATGGACAGCGTTGACCTGAATGTCCTGCGCAGCGTGCTCGAATGGCGTCGCGCCGGGCAGCGTGTGGTGTTGTACAGCGTCGTGCAGACCTGGGGCAGTGCGCCACGGCCGCCGGGGGCAATGTTGGCCTTGCGTGGTGATGGTGTGGTGATCGGCTCAGTGTCTGGCGGTTGCATCGAGGATGACCTGATCGCGCGGCTGCAAGACGGTCGCTTGCCGGCCGATGGGCCGCCGGTGCAGTTGGTGACTTACGGTGTCACCCGCGATGAGGCGGCGCGTTTTGGCTTGCCGTGCGGCGGCACCCTTCGCCTGACCGAGGAGCGTGTTGATGAGTGGGAGTGGGTGTCGCAATTGCTGGAGCGCTGCGAGGCCCACCAGATTGTCGCCCGTGAACTTAACCTGGCGACCGGCGAGGTGACACTGAGCGAGGCGAACAAGACCGATGCGGTGACCTTCGACGGCGAGCGCCTGCGTGCGATTTACGGTCCGCGTTGGCGCCTGTTGCTGATCGGCGCCGGCCAACTGTCGCGCTACGTGGCGCAAATGGCGCGGCTGCTGGATTTCGAGGTACTGATCTGCGACCCGCGGGAAGAGTTCGTCTACGGCTGGGAGCAGCAGCACGGCCGTTTCGTGCCGGGCATGCCGGACGAAGCGGTGTTGAATATCCACACCGATGAACGTACGGCCATCGTCTGCCTTACCCATGACCCGCGCCTGGATGACATGGCGCTGCTGACGGCGTTGAATTCACCGGCGTTCTACATTGGCGCCCTGGGTTCGCGGGTCAATACGCAGAAGCGCCGGGAAACCTTGGCGGCGCTGGGGTTGTCGGCAGAGGCGATTGCGCGTTTGCATGGGCCGATTGGTTTGTATATCGGCAGCCATACACCGGCGGAAATCGCGCTATCGCTGCTGGCGGAAATTGTCGCGATCAAAAATGGCGTGGTGTCGTGACGGTCACTGCGCTTGTATTGGCGGCAGGGCAGGGCAGACGGTTCCGCGCTGAAGCGGGCGATGCCCAGGACAAACTGTTGGCCGCCTGCATGGGCCTGGATGGCGTGATGCGACCGGTGATCGAGCAGGTGCTGCTGAACCTGCCGGCGAGCATTGTACGGCGCTGGGTGGTGACTTCGCCGGGGCGGGATGAGGTGGTTCGTCTGGCCAGGGCGTATGGCTGTGAGGTGTTGTTGCTGGAGTCTGCAGGTATGGGCGACAGCCTTGCGGCGGCGGTTGCGGCCAGTGGTTCGGCTGATGGTTGGCTGGTGGTGCTGGGGGATATGCCGTTTATTCAGCCTGCGAGTATTGAGCGGGTGGTGGAGGGGCTGGAGGTGGATGGCATTCGTGTGCCGGTGCAGAGCGGGCGGTATGGGCATCCTGTGGCGTTTGGGGCCGCGTTTGGGCCGCAGTTGATGGCGCTGAGCGGTGATCGTGGAGGGCGGGCGTTGTTTGTGTCGGCATCGGTGCAGGAGGTGCTGGTGGACGACCCGGGGGTGCATTGGGACGTCGACTTGCCGCAACTCTTGAGCTTCACACCACCTCGCTCGGATTGAACTGCATGGCAAATTGGAAGCATCAAAAAGCCCCGCCTGATCACTCAGGCGGGGCTTTTTAGTCGCTGCTGGAATCAGGCGAGAGGTTTGCTCTCGTGTTCTGCTTCCTGTGCAGCGGCAGCGGCAGCGGCGGCTGCTTCAGCTTCCTTGCGACGACGACGCACTTCACGTGGGTCGTTCGGCGCACGGCCGTTTTCGGTCAAGGCGCTGGCCGGGGCTGCTTCAACCACCGGAGCGGCGACTTCGGCAACCACTGGCGCTTCAACCACGGGTGCAGGCTCGACAACCGGTGCTGGCTCAGCCACTGGAGCAGGTTCTGCAACCACGACAGCTTCGGCAACCGGAGCCGGCGCTTCTTCTACCACAGGGGCAGGCGCTGGCGCTTCAACCGGGGCGGCTGGCTCGGCGGTCCACTGGAAGGCGGTCTGTTCTTCACGAACTTCACGAACTTCCGGGGCGGCTTCGACAACGGGTGCTTCAACCACGGCTTCAACCACTGGTTGAGGCTCAACGACCGGTGCCGCTTCTACCGCAATCACTTCGACTTCTGGCTGGGCTTCGTGAACCGGTGCCAGTTCGACTTGCGCAACAACCGGCGCTTCGACTGGTGTGGTTGCTTCTACAGCCGGCGCTTCGGCAACAGGCACTTCAACAGCCGGCGCTTCTACCACTGGGGTTTCGGCGACGGGTGCTTCAACTGCGGCGGTTTCTTCGACAGCAGCGGTCGCACGTTCAGCCTGCTCGTGGGCCTGGGCTTCAGCCGATGCGCTGATGACCGAGCTGGCAACGGCCGCGGTCACGGCCAGGCCGGCAGCCAGTTCGGTGCCAGTGGCTGCTTCTGCGTTCTCGCCGGCTTCTTCCGAGCCTTCGATCACGTTGCCGTTGGCGTCACGTTGACGCTCACGACGGTTGCTGCGACGACGCTGGCCACGGGAGCGGCGGCGTGGGCGATCGCCTTCGGCGCCGTCCTGACCGTCTTCCTGCGACTGCTCTTCAGCGCTCAGTACTTCTTCGTCTTCGCTGGCAGCGGCGGCCTGTTCGGCACGTGGCTGACGCTCTTCACGCGGTGGGCGTGGCTGACGTTCTTCACGTGGCGCACGCTCTTCTCGTGGCTGGCGAGCCGGGCGCTCTTCAGCAACAGCGGCGGCACCAGCAGCGGCGACGGCAGGTGCTGCGTCCAGCGGTTCACGCAGTTCACGCACGCGTTCTTCACGCTCGCCACGTGGCTTGCGATCTTCACGTGGGGCACGTGGGGTGCGTGGTGCGCGTTCTTCACGCGGTGCACGCTCTTCGCGGGCTACGGTTGGAGTCTCTTCACGGGCTTCGCGAGGAGCACGCTCTTCACGTGGTGCGCGCTCTTCACGCGGTGCACGTTCTTCGCGTGGCTTGCGCTCTTCGTCACGGCGGCCGTTGCGGTTACGGCTCTGCTGGCGACCGTTGCGACGTTCTTCGTTGCGCGCCGGGCGCTCGGCCGCTGGTTTTTCAACCACAACCGGAGCAGCAGGTTCTTCCTTGGTAGCAAACAGGCTGACCAGCGACTTCACCAGGCCCTTGAACAGGCTTGGCTCAGGCAGGGCGGCCGGTGCGGCAACCGGAGCGGCGGCTTCAACCGGGACCGGTGCGTTGGCACGGGCTGGCGCGGTCTTGACGGCGGCTTCCTGGCGAACCAGGGTGCGGGTCGCAGCGGCTGGCTGGACTTCTTCCACTTCGGCAGCAGCAGCGGCGATTTCGTAGCTGGACTGGCCGCTGTGGGCTTCCGGGCTGTCATCACGCAGGCGCTGCACTTCGAAGTGCGGCGTTTCGAGGTGATCGTTCGGCAGGATGACGATACGGGCACGGGTGCGCAGTTCGATCTTGGTGATCGAGTTGCGTTTTTCGTTGAGCAGGAACGCGGCAACCGGGATCGGCACTTGCGCGCGGACTTCGGCGGTGCGGTCTTTCAGGGCTTCTTCTTCGATCAGGCGCAGGATTGCCAGGGACAGCGATTCAACGTCACGGATGATGCCGGTGCCGTTGCAACGCGGGCAGACGATGCCGCTGCTCTCGCCCAGGGATGGACGCAGGCGCTGACGGGACATTTCCAGCAGGCCGAAGCGCGAGATGCGGCCGACTTGCACGCGGGCACGGTCAGCTTCCAGGCATTCGCGGACTTTCTCTTCCACGGCGCGCTGGTTCTTGGCTGGGGTCATGTCGATGAAGTCGATCACGATTAGGCCGCCGATGTCACGCAGGCGCAGCTGGCGGGCGATTTCTTCAGCCGCTTCCAGGTTGGTCTGCAGGGCGGTTTCTTCGATGTCGCTGCCTTTCGTTGCGCGCGCCGAGTTGATGTCGATGGACACCAGGGCTTCGGTCGGGTCGATCACGATGGAGCCACCGGAAGGCAGTTCGACTACGCGCTGGAAGGCGGTCTCGATCTGGCTTTCGATCTGGAAACGGTTGAACAGCGGCACGCTGTCTTCGTACAGCTTGATCTTGCTGGCGTACTGCGGCATCACCTGGCGGATGAAGGTCAGGGCTTCGTCCTGGGCTTCAACGCTGTCGATCAGCACTTCGCCGATGTCCTGGCGCAGGTAGTCGCGGATGGCGCGGATGATCACGTTGCTTTCCTGGTAGATCAGGAATGGCGCGGAACGATCCAGGGACGCTTCTTTGATGGCGGTCCACAGTTGCAGCAGGTAGTCGAGGTCCCACTGCATTTCTTCGCTGCTGCGGCCAAGGCCGGCGGTGCGAACGATCAGGCCCATGTCGGCCGGTGCAACCAGGCCGTTCAGCGCTTCACGCAGTTCGTTGCGCTCTTCGCCTTCGATGCGACGGGAAATGCCGCCGGCACGTGGGTTGTTCGGCATCAGGACCAGGTAACGGCCAGCCAGGCTGATGAAGGTGGTCAGGGCTGCGCCCTTGTTGCCACGTTCTTCTTTTTCCACCTGGACGATGACTTCCTGGCCTTCGCTCAGGACGTCCTTGATGTTCACGCGGCCTTCAGGGGCTTTCTTGAAGTATTCGCGGGAGATTTCTTTGAGTGGCAGGAAGCCGTGGCGCTCGGAGCCGAAATCGACAAAGGCAGCCTCAAGGCTTGGTTCGATGCGAGTAATACGGCCTTTATAGATGTTGGCCTTCTTTTGCTCGCGTGCACCGGATTCGATGTCCAGGTCGTAGAGGCGTTGGCCATCTACCAGTGCAACACGCAACTCTTCGGGTTGAGTTGCGTTAATCAGCATTCTTTTCATGTTGTACCGTCGGTTTCCGGGCTGCCGGAAACGGCGTTCGGCACACACGACTTCTCACGGTCGGTGTCAGGTGCGTCAAGAGTGGTTGGCCACTCCAGTGTCCAGCGACATCTGCCCAAAGGGGGCAAAGGCGCGACGGACGCGTCCTGCTTGTTTGCTGTGGTGACCAAGGCACCACTTCAACAAAAGCTAAGGTCAGGAGGAGGAATCAACCGGCGACTGTGGACGAGATGAAGCGTCTAAATATAAGCCTAGTGCTACACGGTCCGACGGTTGTGCATCTCCACCCTACACGTATCCCTGATAATTCGGGTGCTGCCGCGCGCAGAATCCGCAGCGGGTTGGCATTTACCGTGTTTTCCAATGGGGAGAACACGCTCATGGCTAAACAAGACTAGGTGTGGGCGACTGCGCTCTCACTCAGCTCTTAACAGGCGTTGTTTCCGAAGCATTCGCCATGGTCTGGCCCAAGACTGACTGCACTTTGTGAACTGGCCGTAAATATCGGCGCAAAACGCGAGTATTCACTCTGCTTTCTGCACTCGCTTCAGGCCTCATGTCACCTGCGCTCGTTACAATCCTGAGCCTTCCAAGGTGGCGAAAGCCCCGTAGGACGGCCTCGCGTCCTGATGAATTGCGATGGTCAGGGCCGGCTGTATGCCGCATGTCCTCTGGCCAGGCCGCTTTTGGCGGCGTTCGCGACTATAGCAGCAATGATTAAGTGCTTCAATTCCATAAAAAATTGTTATCATCGCCGCCATGACGACTACCGCCCCCCAGACCCCCAGCGTCCAGCTGCTCGAGGTCTCGCCGGAATATGCCGGCCAACGCATCGACAATTTTCTCCTGGCCAGGCTCAAAGGCGTGCCCAAGACCTTGATTTACCGCATCTTGCGTAAAGGTGAAGTGCGGGTGAACAAGGGCCGGATCAAGCCCGAGTACAAGCTGCAGGCGGGCGATATCGTCCGTGTGCCGCCGGTGCGCGTGCCGGAACGTGACGAGCCTGTGCCGCTGGCCCAGGGCCTGTTGCAGCGCCTGGAAGCCTCGATTGTCTTCGAAGACAACAAGCTGATCGTGATCAACAAGCCTTGCGGCATTGCCGTCCACGGCGGCAGCGGCCTGAATTTCGGCGTGATCGAAGCCTTTCGTCAGTTGCGTCCGGATGCCAAGGAGCTGGAGCTGGTCCACCGCCTGGACCGTGATACTTCCGGCCTGCTGATGATCGCCAAGAAGCGCAGCATGTTGCGCCACCTGCACACCGCCCTGCGTGGCGATGGCGTGGACAAGCGCTACATGGCGCTGGTGCGTGGCAACTGGGCCAGCTCGATCAAGAGCGTGCGGGCGCCACTGCAGAAGAGCAACCTGCGCTCCGGCGAGCGCATGGTGGAGGTGGACGAGGAGGGCAAAGAAGCCCTGACCCTGTTCAAGGTGCTGCGCCGCTTCGGCGACTTTGCCACCATGGTCGAAGCCAAGCCGGTCACTGGGCGAACCCACCAGATTCGTGTGCACACCCTGCATGCCGGGCATTGCATCGCCGGTGACACCAAGTACGGCGACGAGGATTTCTCCAAGGAAATCCGCGACCTGGGTGGCAAACGCCTGTTCCTGCACGCCTACATGCTCACTGTGCCGCTGCCGGATGGCGGCGAATTGAAGCTGCAGGCCCCGGTCGACGAGATGTGGGCCAAGACCGTGGAGCGTTTGAGTGTCGCACCCTGACTACAAGCTGCTGATTTTTGATTGGGACGGCACGTTGGCCGATTCGATTGGCCGGATCGTCGAGTCGATGCACGCTGCGTCGACCCGCTCGGGTTACGCGTTGTGCAGCGATCATGCGGTCAAGGGCATCATCGGCCTGGGCCTGCCCGAAGCGATCCGCACCCTGTACCCCGAGATCAGCGATGCTGAGCTGATCGCGTTCCGTGAACACTACGCCGACCACTACATCGCCCTGGAGGCCGAGCCTTCGCCGTTGTTTGAGGGGGTGGTGCATTCCCTGGCCGCGTTCCGCGCCGAGGGTTACCACCTGGCGGTCGCCACCGGCAAGGCCCGTCGCGGGCTGGATCGCGTGCTCAGGGCCCATGGCTGGGAAGATTACTTCGACATTACCCGCGCTGCCGATGAAACCGCCAGCAAGCCGCACCCGTTGATGCTGGAGCAGATCCTCGCCCATTGCGGCGTAGCGCCGCGCCAGGCGTTGATGGTGGGCGATGCCTCCTTCGACCTGATGATGGCGCGCAACGCGGGCATGGACTGTGTTGCGGTCAGTTATGGCGCCCAGTCCGCCGAAGCCTTGCAGCAGTACGAACCACGGCTGACGATCAATCATTTTTCCGAATTGCAGGCCTGGCTCGGTCAGGCTCACTAAGTCTTTGCTGGGGTTATTGGCATGAGTGATGAGTGGAAAGCGCCTGAAAAGGCCGAGAATGGTGAAGACAAGAGCTGGAAGCTGCTGGAGAAGACCCTCCTGGCTGGCGTCCAGGAGCAGCGTCGTGCGCGGCGGTGGGGGATTTTCTTCAAGCTGCTGACCTTCACTTACCTGCTCGGCATGCTGGTGCTGTTCAGTCCGCTGGTGGACATGGAGAAGAGTGCCGCCCGTGGCAGCAACTACACCGCCTTGATCGAGGTGCGTGGGGTGATTGCCGACAAGGAGGCCGCCAGTGCCGACAACATCGTCAGCAGTCTGCGCGCGGCGTTTGAAGATCCCAAGGTCAAGGGTGTGATCCTGCGTATCAACAGCCCGGGCGGCAGTCCGGTGCAGTCGGGTTACGTGTATGACGAGATTCGTCGCCTGCGCGGCCTGCACCCGGATACCAAGCTGTATGCGGTGATTTCCGATCTGGGTGCCTCGGGTGCCTATTACATTGCCAGTGCCGCTGACCAGATCTACGCCGACAAGGCCAGCCTGGTCGGTTCCATTGGCGTGACGGCGGCCGGTTATGGCTTTGTCGGCGCCATGGAGAAGCTGGGTGTGGAGCGTCGCACCTATACGTCGGGTGAGCACAAGTCGTTCCTGGACCCGTTTCAGCCTCAGAAGCCTGATGAGACCCAGTTCTGGCAGGGTGTGCTCGACACCACGCATCGCCAGTTCATCGCCAGCGTGAAGCAGGGGCGCGGGGATCGGCTGAAGGATAAGGAACATCCGGAGCTGTTTTCCGGCTTGGTCTGGTCTGGCGAGCAGGCGTTGCCGTTGGGCTTGATCGATGGGTTGGGCAGTGCCAGCTCGGTGGCGCGGGACGTGGTCGGCGAGAAAGAACTGGTGGACTTTACTGTGCAGGAATCGCCGTTTGATCGGTTCTCCAAGAAGCTGGGTGCCAGCGTGGCGGAGAAACTCGCGCTGTACATGGGCTTTCAGGGCCCGACCCTGCGCTGAGATTTCGAACCTGGTGTAGATCAAAATGTGGGAGCGGGGTTGCCCGCGAATGCGGTGTTTCAGTCATCTGATGTATTGGCTGATCCACTGCATTCACGGGCAAGCCCGCTCCCACATTTGGTTTTGTGGTGGGCTTAGGGGATTTGTACGCCTTCGACCAGCAGCATATCCACCAGTCGAATCAATGGCAGCCCGATCAGGCTGGTGGCATCCGGCCCTTCGGTGCTCTGGAACAGGCTCACGCCCAGCCCCTCGGCCTTGAAGCTGCCTGCGCAGTCATACGGCTGCTCAATGCGCAGGTAACGCTCGACTCGCTCGGCGTCCAGTACGCGCATCTGCACCGTGAATGGCACGCAGTCCACCTGGCAGTGGCCGGTGTTGCTGTTGAGCAGGGCCAGGCCGGTGAGGAAGCTGACGCGCTTGCCGCTCGCCGCCAGCAATTGTTCACGGGCGTTCTCGAAGGTGTGGGGTTTGCCGATGATCCGTCCGTCGAGCGCTGCTACTTGGTCGGAGCCGATGATCAAATGCCCTGGGTGCTCGGCGGCAAGGGCGCGGGCTTTTTCTGCGGCGAGGCGCTTGACCAGCTCAACGGCAGACTCATTGGCGCGATGGCTTTCGTCAATGTCCGGCGAGCTGCAGATGAACGGCAAGTGCAGGCGGCCGAGCAATTCCCGGCGATAAACCGAGCTGGAAGCGAGTAATAAAGGCAGCATGGGCGTCTCCTCAGGGCAGTCGCGGATTCTAGCGAGGACTCCTGGCGACGGACAGGGCTGAATTTCCTTTGACATGGCTGGGTGCATCCCTATAATGCTGCGCCTATGTTGAATGACCCGATTCCACCTCACGTTGACCCGCGCAAATTGGCTGATCGTGGCACTTCCCTTCAAGGTGAATTGCTGCTGGCCGATTTGGAGAGACTCTGCGACCCGCTTTCCGACACTGTCGGTACGGTGCAGGCGAAATTCGTTTTTGAACGAGATGAACGTAAATCTGTGGTAATTCACAGCTTTATCGACACCGAAGTCAAAATGGTTTGCCAGCGTTGTCTTGAGCTGGTCACCCTGCCGATTCACAGCGAATGCAGTTACGCTGTGGTAAAGGAGGGTGCGAATACCCAGTCGTTGCCGAAAGGTTATGACGTGCTGGAACTGGGCGAAGATCCATTGGATCTGCATGCACTGATCGAGGAGGAGCTTCTGCTCGCCTTGCCCATTGTGCCTGCTCATCATCCGGAAGAATGCCAGCAGCCGGAGGGGCTCGATGACGAGTCCGAACCGAGCGAGGACGAGGTAACGCGGTCCAACCCGTTCAGTGTATTGGCGCAGTTAAAGCGTGACCCAAACGTTTAGGAGTTAATCAATTATGGCTGTTCAGCAGAACAAAAAATCCCGCTCTGCCCGTGACATGCGTCGTTCGCACGACGCCCTGACGGCAAGCACTCTGTCTGTAGAAAAAACCACTGGTGAAATTCACCTGCGTCACCACGTATCGCCAGAAGGCGTATACCGTGGTCGTAAAGTGATCGACAAGGGCGCTGACGAGTAATCACTTGTCTGCTCTAGTCATCGCGATAGACGCAATGGGCGGGGACTTCGGTCCCCGCAGCATTGTTCAGGCCTGCATTGCCAGCCTGTCTGCAACGCCCTCGCTGCACCTGACCCTTGTCGGTCAACCCTCCTTACTTGAAGAACTGATTGCCAGCCATCCGGCGGTGGATCGCGCGCGCCTGACGATTACGCCAGCCAGCGAAACCATCACCATGGATGAGAAACCGGCGGCTGCCCTGCGTGGCAAGCCTGACTCTTCAATGCGGGTGGCGCTTGAGTTGCTGCGCGATGGCAAGGTGCAAGCCTGCGTCAGTGCGGGCAATACCGGGGCGTTGATGGCGTTGTCGCGCTATGTACTCAAGACGCTGCCAGGCATTGACCGGCCGGCGATGGTCGCGGCCATTCCGACGCAGAAGGGCTATTGCCAACTGCTGGACCTTGGCGCGAACGTCGATTGCAGTGCCGAGCACCTGTTCCAGTTCGCCGTCATGGGCTCGGTGGCTGCCGAAGCGCTAGGCGTGGCTCGCCCGCGAGTGGCGCTGCTGAATATCGGCACCGAAGACATCAAGGGCAACCAGCAGGTCAAGCTCGCCGCTACGCTGCTTCAAGGCGCACGCGGCTTGAACTACATCGGCTTCGTCGAAGGTGATGGTTTGTACCGGGGCGAGGCGGATGTGGTGGTGTGCGACGGGTTTGTCGGCAATATCCTGCTCAAATCCAGTGAGGGGCTGGCGACCATGATCGCCGCGCGCATCGAGGCGTTGTTCAGGCAAGGGTTTGCGTCGCGCCTGGTCGGTGCCCTGGCGCTGCCGTTGATGCGGCGCCTGCAGGCTGATCTGGCGCCGGCGCGGCATAACGGTGCGAGCTTTCTCGGCCTGCAGGGCATTGTGGTGAAAAGCCATGGTTCGGCCGGTGTAGAAGGCTTTCAAAGCGCGATTGCGCGAGCCCTGATCGAGATCCAGGAAAACCTGCCGCAACGCTTGCATGGCCGTCTTGAAGACCTGTTGCCTTAGGCGAATCGGCCCGGAAATGCTTAAATGTGACCGGCCAGTTCAATTGACCATCCAATCTGTCAGTTTCGTGCGCTCCCATCGTAGGCGCGTTCATTTTTGACGACCAGATCATTAGGGGCTTGTTACATGTCTACATCCCTCGCATTCGTCTTTCCAGGGCAGGGTTCGCAGTCCCTCGGCATGTTGGCCGAGCTGGGCGCGCAATACCCGCTGATCCTGGACACTTTCAAGGAAGCTTCCGATGCCCTGGGTTACGACCTGTGGGCTCTGACCCAGCAAGGGCCGGAAGAGCAGCTCAATCAAACCGACAAGACCCAGCCGGCCATCCTGACCGCTTCGATCGCCCTGTGGCGCTTGTGGCTGGCCGAAGGCGGCGCGCGTCCGGCATTCGTTGCCGGTCACAGCCTGGGCGAATACAGCGCCCTGGTCGCGGCGGGCAGCCTGACCCTCGGTGAAGCGGTCAAGCTGGTCGAGCGTCGTGGTCAACTGATGCAAGAAGCCGTTCCGGCGGGGCAGGGCGGCATGGCTGCAATCCTGGGTCTGGACGACGCAGTGGTGATCGAAGCCTGTGCCGAAGCGGCCCAGGGCGAAGTGGTCAGCGCAGTGAACTTCAACTCCCCTGGCCAGGTGGTGATCGCCGGTGCCAAGGCAGCAGTCGAGCGCGCCATCGAAGGCTGCAAGGCTCGTGGTGCCAAGCGTGCGTTGCCGTTGCCGGTAAGCGTGCCGTCCCACTGTGAGCTGATGCGCCCGGCAGCCGAGCGTTTTGCCGAGTCCATCGCCGCCATCAACTGGCAGGCGCCGCAGATCCCGCTGGTGCAGAACGTCAGCGCGGCCGTGGCTGCCGACCTCGATACCCTCAAGCGCGACCTGCTGGAGCAGCTCTACAAGCCGGTACGCTGGGTTGAATCGGTCCAGACCCTGGCCGCCAATGGCGCCACCGAACTGGTCGAGTGCGGCCCGGGCAAAGTCCTGGCCGGCCTGAACAAGCGCTGCGCCGACGGCGTGTCGACCGCTAACCTCAATACCCCGGATGCCTTTGCTGCCGCTCGCGCAGCACTGGCCTGAAGAATTAGGAGAAGCCTGCATGAGTCTGCAAGGTAAAGTTGCACTGGTTACTGGCGCAAGCCGTGGTATTGGCCAGGCCATCGCTCTCGAACTGGGTCGCCAAGGCGCCATCGTGATCGGCACCGCCACTTCCGCTTCGGGCGCCGAGCGTATCGCCGCGACCCTGAAGGAAAACGGCGTACAAGGCACCGGCCTTGAGCTGAACGTGACCAGCGATGAGTCCGTGGCTGCCGTATTGGCCCAGATCACTGCGCAGTTCGGCGCGCCGGCTATTCTGGTAAACAACGCCGGTATTACCCGCGACAACCTGATGATGCGCATGAAAGACGACGAGTGGTACGACGTGGTCGATACCAACCTGAACAGTCTGTTTCGCCTGTCCAAGGGCGTTTTGCGCGGCATGACCAAGGCGCGTTGGGGCCGAATTATCAATATTGGCTCCGTAGTGGGTGCCATGGGCAACGCAGGCCAAGTAAACTACGCGTCCGCCAAGGCCGGTCTGGAAGGTTTCAGCCGTGCATTGGCACGTGAAGTCGGTTCGCGGTCGATTACGGTCAACTCGGTGGCCCCAGGGTTCATCGACACCGATATGACCCGCGAGCTGCCGGAAGCACAGCGTGAAGCCTTGCTGACGCAGATTCCGCTGGGCCGTCTGGGCCAGGCTCAAGAGATCGCGAATGTGGTCACTTTCCTGGCATCCGACGGTGCGGCATACGTGACTGGGGCTACAATCCCGGTTAACGGCGGGATGTACATGAGTTAAATTGTGACGGATTGCTTCAAAAAAATGTCATACGAGCTGTCTAAAATCCGTTATAAAGCTGCAACTTAATTTATAGGCAGGTGGCCGACCGGGTACGTGGGTGAAGCTTTCAGTTGAAAAGCTGAAAAGGCTTTCTATACACTTACCCACTGGCCAGCTGCCTGAATTTGTCCATTAGGAGTTAAACAAGGTATGAGCACCATCGAAGAGCGCGTCAAGAAAATCGTTGCCGAGCAACTGGGCGTCAAAGAAGAAGAAGTGGTCAACACTGCTTCCTTCGTAGAAGACCTGGGTGCCGATTCCCTTGACACCGTTGAGCTGGTGATGGCTCTGGAAGAGGAATTCGAGACCGAAATCCCGGACGAAGAAGCTGAAAAAATCACTACTGTTCAAGCTGCTATCGACTACGTTACCAGCCATCAGGCGTAATAGTTTTTAGTCGTCGCTTGCTGTTGGGAAAAACCGCACTGCTGTTACAGCGTGCGGTTTTTTCTTTAGCTCTGACGAAAAGTGAGCCTGAAGCAAAGTGTCGTCATTAGAAAAAGGAGAGTGCTGTGTCGCGTAGACGCGTCGTAGTCACCGGTATGGGTATGTTGTCGCCACTGGGTACGGATGTGCCGAGCAGTTGGCAGGGCATTCTGGCTGGCCGCAGTGGTATTGGTCTGATTGAACATACGGACCTTTCTGCCTATTCCACCCGTTTTGGCGGCTCGGTAAAGGGTTTCAATGTCGAGGAATATCTCTCGATCAAAGAGTCCCGCAAACTCGACCTGTTCATTCAATACGGCCTGGCCGCCGGTTTTCAGGCGGTGCGTAATGCCGGCCTGGAAGTTACCGACGCCAACCGTGATCGCATCGGCGTGGCCATGGGTTCGGGTATTGGTGGTCTGACCAATATCGAAGAAACCAGCCGCATCCTGCACGATACTGGCCCCCGTCGAATTTCACCGTTCTTCGTGCCGGGCTCGATCATCAATATGATTTCCGGCTTCCTGTCCATCCACTTGGGCGCACAGGGACCTAACTACGCCATCGCCACCGCGTGCACCACCGGTACGCATTGCATCGGTATGGCGGCGCGCAACATCGCCTACGACGAAGCTGACGTGATGATCGCCGGCGGCGCTGAAATGGCTGCCTGCGGCCTTGGCATGGGCGGCTTTGGCGCGTCCCGTGCGCTGTCGACCCGCAACGACGAGCCGACCCGTGCCAGCCGTCCGTGGGACAAGGGCCGTGATGGTTTCGTGCTGTCCGACGGTGCCGGCGCCCTGGTGCTGGAAGAGTTGGAACACGCCAAGGCGCGTGGCGCCACCATCTACGCCGAGCTGATCGGCTTTGGCATGAGCGGCGACGCCTACCACATGACTTCGCCACCGTCCGACGGTGCCGGTGCTGCACGTTGCATCACCAACGCCCTGCGCGACGCGAAGATCAATGCGGACCAGGTGCAGTACATCAACGCCCACGGCACCTCGACCCCGACCGGCGACCTGGCGGAAGCCGAGGCCATCAAGTCGGTGTTCGGCGAACACGCCTACAAGCTGGCGGTCAGTTCCACCAAGTCCATGACCGGTCACCTGTTGGGTGCGGCGGGCGCGGTCGAGGCGATTTTCAGTGTGATGGCCATCAAGGATCAGGTCGCTCCGCCGACCATCAACCTGGATGAGCCGGACGAGGGCTGCGATCTGAACTTCGTGCCGCATGAACCGCAACCGATGCCGATCGACGTGACGATCTCCAACTCGTTCGGCTTTGGTGGCACCAACGGTTCCCTGGTGTTCCGCCGGTTCGCCGAGTGATGGACAGCTGGGTCGACGGTCAGCCAGCGGACAGCGTGCCTCTGAAAGATCGCGGCCTGGCGTATGGCGATGGGCTCTTCGAGACCATCGCCGTCAAGGCTGGGCAGCCTGTGCTGCTCGACCGCCACCTGCAGCGTCTTGAAGACGGTTGCAGGCGCCTCGCTCTCGCCGCGGATCACAGTGTGATTCGCAGCGAAGTGCAGGCCTATGCCGCCGCCCTCGGCGACGGTGTTCTCAAGTTGATCCTCACCCGTGGCGACAGCCTGCGAGGTTATGGCCTCAACCCCGGCGCGCCGCTGCGCCGTATCTTGCAGGGCAGTCCGCCCGCTCCCTATCCCCCGCCCCATGGAACCGACGGCATCCGCCTGTTTCCGTGCGCCACCCGCTTGGCCGAGCAGCCCCTGCTGGCCGGCCTCAAGCACCTCAACCGCCTGGAACAAGTGATCGCCCGCGCCGAATGGCAGGATGCCGAGCACGCCGAAGGCTTGATGCTGGATACGTCCGGGCGGGTCATTGAAGGCGTATTCAGCAACCTGTTCCTGGTGCGCAACGGCTTGTTACTAACCGCCGATCTGACCCGTTGCGGCGTTGCCGGCGTGATGCGCGCCGAGATTCTGGCCCAGGCGCAAACCCTGGGCATCCCGGTGGCCGTGGCTGACATCAGCATCGAACAGTTGCAGCAGGCCGATGAAGTCTTCGTTTGCAACAGCGTTTATGGCATCTGGCCGGTGCGTGCCTGCGCTGCGATGAGCTGGTCGGTTGGGCCGCTCACCCGTAAACTGCAAGGCATTGTTCGCGCGCTATTGGATATTTGAGTTGATACGAAAACTGGTTGTACTGCTGCTGGTTGGTCTGTTCTCGGCGGCTTTGCTGTTGGGCTATGGCGCCTGGAAATACGACGCTGCCCTCAAGCAGCCCCTGAACCTGACCCAGGAGCAGCTGCTCGACGTACCGGCCGGGGCGACGCCTACCGGCACCTTCAATCGCCTCGAAGCCGACGGCGTGCTCGACGGCGCCTTCTGGCTGCGTCTTTACTGGCGTTTCAATCTCGACGGCCAGCCCCTGCACAGCGGCGAATACCGTATGACCCCCGGCATGACCGCACAAGGTTTGATCGGCCTGTGGCAGCGTGGCGAAGTGGTGCAATACAGCCTGACTCTGGTGGAGGGCTGGAACTTCCGCCAAGTACGCTCGGCCCTGGCCAAGCATGAAAAGATCGTGCAAACCCTGTCAGGCCTCACCGACAGCGAAGTGATGGACAAGCTTGGCCACCCCGGCGTGTTTCCGGAAGGGCGCTTCTTCCCCGACACCTACCGTTTCGTACGCGGCATGACCGACGTCGAGTTCCTGAAAAAAGCCTACAACCGCTTGGACGATGTCCTCGCCCAGGAGTGGAGCAAGCGGGCTGCCGATGTGCCGTATACCGAGCCCTACCAGGCGCTGATCATGGCTTCGCTGGTGGAGAAGGAGACCGGCGTGCCGGAAGAGCGCGGCCAGATTGCCGGGGTGTTTGTGCGCCGGATGAAGATCGGCATGCTGCTGCAGACCGACCCGACGGTGATCTATGGCCTGGGTGAGCGCTACAACGGCAAGTTGACCCGTGCCCATCTCAAGGAAGCCAACCCCTACAACACCTACATGATTGCCGGCCTGCCGCCGACGCCCATCGCCATGGTCGGCCGCGAAGCGATCCATGCCGCGTTGAACCCGGTGCCGGGCAGCAGCCTGTATTTTGTCGCCCGTGGCGATGGCAGCCATATTTTCTCCGATGACCTGGATGCGCATAATGCCGCCGTGCGCGAGTTCCAACTCAAGCGCCGCGCCGATTACCGCTCCAGCCCGGCGCCTGCGGCAAAGCCGGCAGAAGACGCAACACCACCGGCCGATGCGCCTGCCGAACCGCAAAGCCCGCAATGACTCTGACTAAGGACTGCCCGTGACTGGCTTGTTTATTACCCTGGAAGGCCCTGAAGGCGCCGGCAAAAGCACCAACCGCGATTACCTGGCCGAGCGCTTGCGCGCTGATGGCGTCGAGGTGGTGTTGACCCGTGAGCCCGGTGGCACGCCGCTGGCCGAGCGCATCCGCGAAGTGCTGCTGGCCCCGGGTGACGAGCCGATGAATCCGGATACCGAACTGCTGCTGGTGTTCGCTGCCCGCGCCCAGCATCTGGCTGAAGTGATCCGCCCGGCGCTGGCCCGTGGTGCCGTCGTGATCTGCGACCGCTTCACCGATTCCACCTACGCCTACCAGGGCGGCGGCCGCGGTTTGTCCCTGGCGCGCATCGCCACCTTGGAAACCTTCGTGCAAGGCGATCTGCGTCCCGACCTGACCCTGGTATTCGACCTGCCGGTGGAAGTCGGCCTGGCCCGCGCCAGTGCCCGTGGTCGCCTGGATCGCTTCGAGCTGGAAGGCCGTGCATTCTTCGACGCGGTGCGCAGCGCGTTTCTCGCGCGTGCCAAGGCCGAGCCTGCACGCTACTACCTGCTGGACGCTGCCCAACCCTTGGCCCAGGTGCAGCACGCCATCGATGCCTTGCTGCCCACGTTGCTGGAGCGCGCCCGTGGCTGAAGCCTACCCGTGGCAGGCCAGCCTCTGGCAACAGTTGGCCGGCCGTGCCCAGCACGCCCACGCTTACCTGTTGCACGGGCCGATTGGCATCGGCAAGCGCGCGCTTGCCGAGCGTCTGATGGCCAGCCTGTTGTGCCAGCGCCCGGTCAATCTGGAGGCGTGTGGCGAGTGCAAATCCTGCCTGTTGCTCAAGGCCGGCAGCCATCCGGATAACTACCTGCTGGAACCTGAAGAAGCCGACAAGGCGATCAAGGTCGATCAGGTGCGCGATCTCGTCAGCTTCGTGGTGCAGACCGCGCAGATGGGCGGGCGCAAAGTCGTGTTGATCGAGCCGGTGGAGGCGATGAACATCAATGCCGCCAACGCCCTGCTCAAGAGCCTGGAAGAGCCGTCCGGCGATACGGTGTTGCTGCTGGTGAGCCACCAGTCCAGTCGTTTGCTGCCGACTATCCGCAGCCGTTGTGTACAGCAGGCCTGCCCGTTGCCGAGCGAGGCCATGAGCCTCGAGTGGCTGGCCCAGGCGTTGCCGGAGTGCAGCGCAGAAGAGCGTGGCGAATTGCTGACCCTGGCCGCCGGTTCGCCGCTGGCTGCGGTGAAATTGCAGGCCCAAGGCGTGCGTGAACAACGTGCGCTGGTGGTAGATGGGGTGAAGAAACTGCTCAAGCAGGAACTGTCCGCCACCCAGTTGGCCGAGACGGCCTGGAAGGATATTCCGCTGTTGCTGCTGTTCGACTGGTTTTGCGACTGGTCGAGCCTGATCCTGCGCTACCAGTTGACCCAGGACGAAAACGGCCTGGGCCTGGCGGACATGCGCAAAGTCGTGCAGTACCTCGCGCAGAAAAGCGCCCAGGACAAGGTGCTCAACATTCAGGACTGGATTCTTGCCCAGCGCCAGAAGGTGCTCGGCAAAGCCAACCTCAACCGCGTGCTGTTGCTCGAAGCGCTGCTGGTGCAGTGGGTCGGCTTGCTCGGCCGCCGTTAATTTCCGTGGCCGACGGGTGTATCGTCGGCCAGACCCTTTTTCGCGACTCAAGTTGTAATTACCCATGCTCGTAGATTCCCATTGCCACCTAGATCGCCTTGACCTCGCCCAGCACGGCGGCTCCCTTGACGCCGCCCTCGAAGCCGCGCGCCAGCGTGGGGTAGGGCACTTCCTGTGCATCGGCGTCAGCGCCGACAATGCTGCCGACGTCAAAGCCCTGGCCGAGCGTTATGCGGATGTGGACTGCTCGGTGGGGATCCACCCGCTAGACCTCAAGCCCGGCGAAGCCCCGGCCCTCGACTGGTTGCTGGGCGAACTCAATCACCCGCGTGTGGTGGCGATCGGCGAAACCGGTCTGGATTACCACTACGAACCCGAGGCTGCCGAATTGCAGCAGGCCTCCTTCCGCCTGCACTTGCAGGCCGCCCAGCAGACCGGCAAGCCGGTGATCGTCCACACTCGTGGCGCCCGCGCCGACACCCTGGCCCTGCTGCGCGAAGCCGCGTTGCCCCAGGCCGGTGTGCTGCATTGCTTCACCGAAGACTGGGACATGGCCAAGGCGGCCCTGGACCTGGGTTTCTACATTTCCCTGTCGGGTATCGTCACCTTCCGCAACGCCGACGCCCTGCGCGATGTGGCGCGCCAAGTGCCGGCCGATCGCCTGCTGGTGGAGACCGACTCGCCGTACCTGGCGCCCATCCCCCATCGCGGCAAGCCGAACCTGCCGGAGTACGTGCGGGATGTGGCGGATTACCTGGCGATGTTGCGCGGCGAGTCCTACGAGCGTTTTGCCGAGCAGACCACGCAGAACTTCAAGCGCCTGTTCCCGTTGGCCCACGTCAAATCGTAGGCAAAAAAAACCCGGGTTCTGGGGGGTGAATCCGGGTTAAGACCATTAGGAGTAAAACAGGGCACGCAGTCCGTCGGTACCCAGGGTCGGCGCGTCACTTGGGGGAGATGTCACGCCGACAGTTCAAGTATTGATCAGTATCTGATTCAGTCCAGTCGTGACTGGTCGATTTTTAAACAGATTTGGAATACACGCGCTTCGCTTGAGTTCTCATCACGCGGGTGCACAGGCGCAGTTTGTGCGTATTATTTCTGACTGAGAGCGGTGAAAACGTTGGCGCGCTGAAACTAAAGTGCATGACGGGTTCACATAGGCGTTGCCCAACGACCGTTCAGTCGGGATAATCCCTCGCACCGGGTAAATCGTATCGCCGCGTCTGCGTGGCCCTGCGCAACCCTCCCCATAGTCACCTCTGCAGACCTCTTCCTCATGCACAAAGAACCCCGTAAGGTCCGTGAGTTTCGCCGCCGTGAGCAGGAAATTCTCGACACCGCGCTCAAGCTGTTCCTCGAACAAGGTGAAGACAGCGTCACCGTCGAGATGATCGCGGATGCCGTGGGTATCGGCAAAGGCACGATCTACAAGCACTTCAAGTCCAAGGCCGAGATCTACCTGCGCCTGATGCTCGATTACGAGCGCGACTTGAACGAGCTGCTGCATTCGGCCGATGTGGACAAGGACAAGGAAGCCCTGTCCCGCGCCTACTTCGAGTTCCGCATGCGCGACCCGCAGCGTTATCGCCTGTTCGACCGCCTGGAAGAAAAGGTGGTCAAGGGCCATCAGGTGCCGGAAATGGTCGAGGAACTGCACAAGATCCGCGCCTCGAACTTCGAACGCCTGACCCTGTTGATCAAGGGCCGCATCAGCGAAGGTAAGCTTGAAGACGTACCGCCGTATTTCCACTACTGCGCCGCCTGGGCGTTGGTGCATGGTGCCGTGGCGCTGTACCACTCGCCATTCTGGAGCAATGTGTTGGAAGATCAGGAAGGTTTCTTCCAGTTCCTGATGGACATCGGCGTGCGCATGGGCAACAAGCGCAAGCACAGCACCGAACTGCCGCCCGCTGAAACGCCCGCCAGCTAATGATTTGCTGCCACGCGTAGTACCCCAGGAATATACTCAGGCAAGGACTCTTGCTAAAAGCTGATTTTTAAGTCAGCTTTTAGCGCGCCCGAATCATCCTCTGCCGGAGTGATCCATGATCGTTGATCGTCAAGGCAGGCGTTTTCGCAATTTGCGGATCAGCCTGACCTCAGCCTGCAATTATGCGTGTACCTACTGCGTGCCCAATGGCAAGCGGTTGGTGGCTGCCCAGGACGAACTCTCGGCCGAGGCCATGGCGCGGGGTGTCGAGTACCTGATCGAAGCGGCGGGCATCGAGCGCCTGCGCATCACCGGCGGTGAGCCGCTGGTCAGTCCCAAACTGGAAGCCTTCATGGGCGCGGTGGGGCAGCTGGGCCTGAGTGACATCAGCCTGACCACCAACGGTCAACTGCTGGCGCGCAAACTGCCGTTGCTGGTGGAGGCCGGGATCAAGCGCATCAACGTCTCCCTCGACACCCTGGACGCCGCCGCCTTCCGCAGCATCGCCCGTGGCGGCGACCTGGCCAGCGTGCTCGACGGTATGGACCAGGCCCGCGCCGCCGGGATCAAGATCAAGGTCAACATGGTGCCGTTGCGCGGCCAGAACCTGGATCAGGTGATGCCACTGCTCGACTACTGCCTGGAGCGTGGTTACGAGCTGCGTTTTATCGAGTTGATGCGCATGGGCCACCTGGCCAAGGATTCCAATGCATTCCTGCAGCAATTCGTCAGCCTGCAACAGCTGCTCAGCCTGATCGGCGAACAATACGAATACCTGCAAGCCAACGCTCCGGTGGACGCCACCGCTGTGCGTTATGAAATCCCCGGCAAGGGCTACTTCGGCGTGATCGCCAACGAAAGCGTGCCGTTCTGCCGCACGTGTTCGCGGCTGCGCCTGTCGTCCACGGGTTGGTTGCATGGCTGTCTGTCGTCGAGCAACCGTCACTATGTCGGCGACCTGCTGGACAAGCCGCGCCATCAGGCGCTGCCGGCGCTGCAAGGGCTGTTGATGAAGGCCTTGGGCGATAAGCAGGAAGTGGCGTTCTCGGGCGGTGCGACGATCATGAAAATTATTGGCGGCTGACCCGATATTCTTCCGCCACATTCCCCTGTGGGAGCGGGCTTGCTCGCGAATGCGGTGTATCAGAAACAGATGTGCTGACTGACACACCGCATTCGCGAGCAAGCCCGCTCCCACACAAGCCCGCTCCCACATTTGATTTGTGTCGTCTGTGAATGGCGCGGATTCTGCATCTCACGCCCATTCGCCGGTTTTCCGTCACCGGCTTCTGGAGGATTAGGATGCGTAGTCTGGTTTTGTTGCTGGCGTCGTTGGCGCTGAGTGGTTGCATGACCGTCAGCGATATGGCCGAAGGCACTCGCTATCAGATGAGTGACGCCGGGTTGCTCGACCACAGCGACACCCGCCGTACCAACTCGATCCGCCTGCAACCGGACTCCTTTGTCTTTATCGCTCAAGGCGCATTTGTGCCGCCGGGCAGTGCCTACCCGCGTCCCAACGTGGTGGCCGAAGAAGCCTTCAACGGGTTCGTCGAATACTTCCCCATGGTCCGTCGCGCCCGTCAGCCGGAAGGTCTCGAGCAGGCAATGACTGAAGCGCGCGGCGCGGGGGCCCACTACCTGCTGTATTGCCGTTTCGCGGCAGCCGATGACCGCATCGGTAACGCCGATGAATGGGCCGACCAGGAAGCCCTCGATCGCGTCGGCCTCGACAGCGGTGTGATCCAGGTGATGTTGATCGAGACCAGCACCCAGTATTTGATTGATACTGTGCGGATTCGCAGCCGTGGCGGTTTACTGACGTTCCACGACAACCGACCCCAGGATCTGATCGCCCGCCCCCTGGCGCAGTACGCCCGCAGCCTGCTGGGCATGAGCGATCAATAAGACACAGGAGCAGCCCATGACCGATTCCGCCAAGGCCAATGATCTGTTGGCCCAACTGCCCAAGGGCAAGGGACCGGCGCCAGTGCACCTATGGAACCCGGAGTTCTGCGGCCATATCGACATGCGCATCGCCCGCGACGGCACCTGGTTCTACCAGGGCACGCCGATCGGGCGTAAGCCGATGGTCAAGCTGTTCTCCAATATCATCCGCCGCGATGGCGATGAGTACTTTCTGATCACTCCCGTGGAAAAAGTCGGCATCCGCGTCGATGATGCGCCGTTCGTTGCGCTGACGCTTGACGTCGAAGGGCAGGGCGAAAGCCAGGTGCTGCGCTTTACCACCAATGTCGACGAGCAGATCGATGCCGGCCTCGAGCACCCGCTGCGGGTGGTCATTGACCCAGTCACCCAGGAACCGTCACCCTATCTGCGGGTGCGCACCAACCTCGAAGCCCTCGTGCATCGCAATGTGTTCTACCAATTGGTCGAACTGGCGGTCAGCCGTCCGATCAACGGTCAGAACTGGCTGGGCGTCTGGAGTGGCGGGGAATTCTTCAGGATTGGCCTGGAACCCTGAGGCTGGCTTTTTCATCCTCCTAAAATAATTCGCTTGCTGACAGCGGGCGCTTTCGGGTATGAATTTGTACATGATTAGACATGTTCGATTTGATAAGAAAAAACGCGTCGTCGACGAGCTCATCCGCCGTATCGAGGGTGGGGTGATGGCCGACGGTTTCCTGCTCCCGGGTGAGCATCAACTGGCCGAAGAGTTCGCCGTCAGCCGGGGCACCCTGCGCGAGGCGCTGGCCGAGCTCAAGCGACGTCATTACATTGCGACCCAGAGCGGCGTCGGCTCCATCGTTACCTTTGACGGCATGATGCTCGACCAGCGCAGCGGCTGGGCACAAGCCCTGGCGGACACCGGGGCGCAGGTGAGCACCGACGTCCTGCGGTTCGAGGCCGTGAGCCGCCCGGACCTGTTCAGCCGCTTCGGCACCGAGCAATTCATTGCTCTCGACCGCCGCCGGCGCACGTCAGACGGTACCGCCGTGTCCCTGGAACGTTCGCTGATGCCGGCTTCCGGTGGCCTGGAGAGCCTGCCGGACGTCGGTCTGATCGAAAACTCCCTGACCATCACCCTGGCAGCCTACGGCTTTGTCGGCGCCGAAGGTGACCAATGGATCGGCGCCGAGCCCCTCAGTGACAGCGACGCCGAGCTGCTCGGTCGCCCCAGCGGTAGCGTGTTTCTCAAGGCGGCGCGCACCACCTACGACCGTCGCGAGCGCTTTATGGAATACGTTGAAAGCTTGCTCGACCCGCTGCACTTTCGCCTGCATCTGCAATTTGGAAACCCGAAATGACCCCGCTCAACCGCGCGCTCGGCGCCTTCTACGGCCTGGCCTTGGGTGATGCCCTGGGCATGCCCACCCAGTCCCTGAGCCGCGAACAGGTGCGCGCACGCTTCGGTGCGATCACCACCCTGGAAGATGCCGACGCCAACCAGCCCATCGCACCGAACATGCCCGCCGGTTCCATCACCGATGACACCGAGCAGGCGATTCTGGTCGGCGAGCTGCTGGTCGAAGGCCGAGGCACCATCGAGCCCACCGTGCTGGCCAAGCGCTTGATCGCGTGGGAAGCGCGGATGCGCGCCAAGGGTTCCCAGGACTTGCTCGGCCCATCGACCAAACGTGCGATCGACATGATCCTCGCCGGTCACACCCCGCAGGAGTCCGGGCGTTACGGCACCACCAACGGTGCCGCGATGCGCATCACTCCGGTCGGTATCGCCGCTGATGTCAGCGATCCGACGCGGTTTATCCAGGCTGTGATCCAGGCGTGCCAGGTCACCCACAACACCAGCCTGGGCATCTCCAGCGCGGCGGCGGTGGCGGCGGTGGTCTCGGCCGGGATCAACGGCGTGGATTTGGGCGAAGCACTGAACATCGGCACCCAGATCGCCCAGCAGGCGCAAAGCCATGGTCACTGGATTGCCGGAGGACGCATGTCCACCCGCATCAGTTGGGCGCGCACCCTGAGTGTCGGCAGTGGCGACAAAGCGCTGTTTGCCGATTTGCTCTACGAATTGATCGGCACCTCCGTCGCATCCCAGGAGTCGGTGGTGGTCTCGTTCGCCCTCGCGCAGCAAGTGGCGGTGGGCGACATGAGCACGTTTGAAGCCTTGTGCCTGGCTGCCAGCCTGGGCGGCGACACCGATACCATCGCCGCGATTCTCGGCGCCATGCTGGGTGCCTGCCTGGGCATGCAGTGCTGGCCACAGGCGATGGTCGAGCAGGTCAAGCGGGTCAATGGTCTGGACTTGCAGCCACTGGTCCAGGCACTACTCGCCATGCGCTGACTGGCACAGATCCACCCGCTCCCACAGTTGATCGACTGCATGGAACACTTGCCACAACCACAACAAGACAGGCACCAGGAGCATCCTTCATGAGCAGCACCCCTAGCGGCCAAAGCGCCGGGCAATTGGAAACACGTGGCATCGAACCGGTTCCGGAAGGCGAGTGCAACGGCCATCCGCTGCAACTGTTCTGGGTCTGGTTCGCCGCCAATATCAGCATCCTCGGCCTGCCGCTGGGAGCGACGCTGGTGGCGTTTCGCGGCCTGGCCATCTGGCAGGCAATCATCGTCGCGATCCTCGGCGCGGCCGGTTCGTTCGCGGTGGTGGGCATCATCTCCATCGCCGGTCGACGTGGCCGTGCGCCGAGCCTGACCTTGTCCCGGGCGATCTTCGGTGTGCGCGGCAACATCGGCCCGACGCTGGTCTCGCTGATGTCGCGCCTGGGCTGGGAAACCGTGAACACCACCACAGCCGCGTTCGTGCTGCTGTCGTTGTGCTCGATCCTGTTCGGCTCGCCGGTCGAGGCGAAAAGCGCACCGGTTCTGACGCTAGTATTCATCGCCATCTTCGTGCTGCTGACCCTGTCGGTATCCGGCCTCGGTCACGCCACCTTGCTGGTGATCCAGAAGTGGGCGACCTACGTGTTCGGCGCCCTGAATATCCTGGTGGGCGGCTTCCTCTGCGCCACCATCGACTGGAGCGCGGTGTTCAACGCTACGCCGGCGCCGCTGAGCGCGATGATCATCGGCGTCGGCACCATGGCCGCCGGCACGGGTATCGGCTGGGCCAATGCCGGCGCCGACATGTCGCGATACCAGCACCGCAGCGTCAAGGCCGTGCGCCTGGTGGCCTCGGCCGCGTTTGGCGCGGGCATCCCGCTGGTGCTGCTGATCACCCTCGGCGGCCTGCTCTCGGTGGGCAACAACGACCTGGCCTCGGCCACCGACCCGATCATCGCGATTCGCGACATGTTGCCGACTTGGATGGCCGTGCCGTACCTGATCACCGCGTTCGGCGGGCTGCTGCTGTCGAACAACCTGTCGGTGTACTCGGCGGGCCTCACCACCTTGACCCTCGGCTTGAAGGTCAAGCGCGTGCACGCAGTGATCGTCGACATCGTGGCGATCTTCGCCGGCTCGATCTACTTCATGCTGATCGCCGACAGCTTCTACGGCCCGTTCATCACCTTCATTTCGCTGTTGGCGGTACCGATCACCGCGTGGGTCGGGATCTTCGTGGTCGACCTGATCCACCGTCACCACTACAGCGCCAATGACCTGCTGGACGTCAGCCCGAGCAGTGCCTATTGGTACCGCGGCGGCGTGGAATGGCGCGCGTTTGGTGCCTGGGCCGTGGCGATCGTGCTGGGTTTCAGCTTTACCACCATCGGCACCACCGCCGAAAACATCTGGTTCGCCGGGCCTTTGTCCGACTCCTGGCTGGGCCACAACGGCCTGGGCTGGATCGTCACCTTCCTGGTGGCCGGCGGGATTTATGCCGTACTGGGCGGCGCATCCGACCGTCGCCCGGCGTTAGTCGAGCGTCGTCATGTCTAGATTGCTGCACACCGGCCAGGTCATTGTCGATCTGGTCATGGCCCTGGAAACCTTGCCCGCGACTGGCGGTGACGTGTTGGCACAATCTGCCAGTTTCGAAGCCGGCGGTGGTTTCAACGTGATGGCGGCGGCACGGCGCAACGGCTTGCCGGTGGTGTATCTGGGGCGCCACGGCAACGGGCGCTTTGGTGACTTGGCCCGCGCGGCGATGCAGGCCGAAGGTGTCGAGATGGCCCAGGCCGCCAGCCCCGATAAAGACACGGGCTTGTGTGTGTCCCTGACCGAGGCGACGACCGAGCGCACGTTCATTTCCCATCTTGGTGCCGAGGGCGAGTTGACGGCCGAGGATTTGGCGCGGGTTGTCCCGCAGGCGGACGATTATGTCTATGTCAGCGGTTACAGCCTGTTGCTCGAAGGCAAGGCCCAGGCGTTGCTCGATTGGCTGTTGGCGCTGCCGCGTGAGATCACCGTGGTGTTCGATCCGGGCCCGCTGGTCAAGGCGCCGGAGTCGCCGCTGATGGCAGCGTTGCTGCCGCGTATCGACATCTGGACCAGCAATGGTCCGGAGGTGTTGGCGTTTACTGGTGCGGCTACGTTGGCGCAGGCCTTGAACGCCTTGCAACGGCATCTGCCCGAGGGCGCATTGCGGGTGGTGCGCGATGGCCCGAATGGCTGCTGGGTGAATGGCGAACATGTGCCGGGCTTCAAGGTGACGGCGGTGGACAGCAACGGAGCGGGCGATGCCCATGCTGGGGTGTTTATCGCAGGCTTGGCCAATGGCCTCGCACCCGCCCAGGCGGCGCGCCGTGCGAATGCTGCGGCAGCCTTGGCCGTGACACGCTGGGGCCCGGCCACTTCTCCTGGCACCGCCGAGGTCGACGCGCTATTGGCGCGCTGAACCGCGGCAAAAATGTGGCAGGAGGTAAGCGCCCTGCCACATTGGGTTTCGGAACATGCCTTCTACGGCGCAGGCTGTTTCGGCGCGCCCGGCAGGTTGGAGTCATCGCCTTTGTTGATCGTCGGCTCGTTCACCGAGGGGCCCATCTTGCCATTGCCCACCGCAGTTGGCGCCTGGCGTTCCGCGTCGTGCCCCTTGGTGTGCGGGTCGGCTCCGTTGGAGTTTTCGATCACCGCCCCATTGTTGATTTGCAGCCCCGTGCCCATGGATTTCTGGGACTCGGTGGTCGCGTCAGGGGTGCTCGTGCCGGTGGACGAGGTGGCCGCAAAACCGCTCAGCGAAACCGACGACAACAGGCCTGCAAAGGCGAGGGCAGCCAACTTGGAATGCTTCATGAGGGAATCTCCATAGAGTTATTGTCCTTACCCTCTATTGGTCCGCCCGCAAGGCTGGTTGGTGCCTCGATGGCGACGAACGGCGCAGTACCAGCCGAACAACGCTGATCAGCCAATTGAGCGCCGCCACCGCCGTCACACTCAACAACAGCGTGGGCATGCCGTGTTCGACGATGATCTTGCCCGCCAGCAACGGAAACCCGAACACCCCGACAAAGTACGCCAGGCTGAACAACAGCAACGCCTGGGAGGTGCTGCCCGGCGGTGCTTCGTTGGCCACCAACCCGTTGATCACCGAATACGTCAGGCCGTAACCCACCCCCAACGTAATCGCCGCCAACAGGTAACTGAAACTGCCTGACACACCGAAGCCAAACATCAACACCGACACCAGCATCAACCCCGACAGCACACACGCCGCGCGGTACGCATCCCGCTTGACCACGAAGCCGGCGATCAACAACCGGCTGCTGATCGCGGCGCTGAGAAAACCCGCAAAAAACAGCGAATAGTCCAGCGAGTGCGCCGCTGCATAGCTGGTCTGGAACGACGACAACCCGCCAAACACACAACCGCCCAGGCCGACCATGACAATCGCGAATGCGGCTTTGGACGACAGCACCTGACGCGTGGCGCGCCAGGAGATTTTGGCCACCGCAGCCTCTTGCCCGAGATGGGCACCCAGGCGCCAGAACATCAGCACACCGATCAGGCTGGCGCATGCAGCTATCAGAAATGCGCTGGTCAGCGCCAGCCCCAGGACGTTGGCCGCCCGCCCCAGCAACGGCCCGGCGCCGATGCCGCTCATCATGCTGCCCGACAGCAACGCAAAATATTTGGCCCGTTGTTGCGGCGCCACCAACATCGCCACGATGATCGGCCCCAAGGTGTAGAACACCCCCCAGCCCAGCCCCAGGGCCAGCCCGAACACCATCAGGCTTTCGCCAACGCCCGGCGTCAGCGCAAAGCCCAGGCATGCCACTACCAACAGCAGACCCATACCGGCAATCGCGCGCGCCGCACCCAGGGCGTCGGACAGATGCCCCGAGACCATCACCGCGACAAAGGTGCTGAGCATCGCCATGGAAATCACACTGCCCGCATCGTGCTCATCGCCGCCGCGTGTATGCATCAGCAGCGACAGCAAAAAGGTCGAGCCGTAAGACAACGACAGCAGAAAACTGGCGAGACAGAACAGGGCGAACAGCTTGTTGCTCACCGGGGGTGTGGAGTGCATGGGGGGCGGCCTGGAAGTCGTTGGAGTTATGCCGGTTTTTTTACCATGGTGGCATTGGTCGATTGTTGTGCGGTTGCTGGTGCCAGCGTTAGCTGCCGACGGAGTAACGGCAGCGATGAAAATGCACTGCAATCAGTCATGAATCCCCCTTAGTATGTGTGCTTTGAAATTGCCCAAGGCTCGACCATGACCATCGAGATTCGCCCCGCGGTGCCCAGCGATGCTGCGCAGATCCTGACTTTCATCACCGAACTGGCCGAGTACGAAAAGGCCCGGCATGAAGTGATCGCCAGTGTCGTGGACATCGAGCGCAGCCTGTTCAGCGAGGGCGCCACCGCCCATGGCCTGATCTGTTTGCGCGACGGCTTGCCGATTGGTTTCGCGGTGTTCTTTTTCAGCTACTCCACGTGGCTGGGCAGCAACTGCCTGTACCTCGAAGACCTCTACATCAACCCGGAACAACGCGGCGGCGGTGCGGGCAAGAAGTTGCTGCGCCACCTGGCGAAGATCGCCTTTGACAACGGTTGCGGGCGCTTCGAATGGAGCGTGCTGGACTGGAACGAGCCGGCGATCGCCTTCTACAAATCCATCGGCGCGCAGCCCCAGGAAGAGTGGGTGCGCTACCGCATGGAAGGCGATGCGTTGCGCGACTTTGCCTTGGGCTGAGATCACTTTCTAGAAAGCACAGAGGTTCAAATGTGGGAGCTCCAACATAAGCCGGCTCCCACTTTTTTTTCGCGACTGCTCAGTATGTGGGATGCAAATTTATATATTGAGATATTTCAAAAGATAGGTTTATAGTCGGCGGCATCAGCACTCACTACCAAAAATAAAACAGGTGAAGCGATGCAGGCACAACCGTTGTCCCTCCCCGCCGTGCCCGAGCCAACCTACGGCGAGCGGCTCAAAGACAAGGTGGTGATCATCACCGGCGCCGCCCAAGGCATCGGCGAGGCCATCGTCGCGTGCTTCCAGGCCCAGCAGGCGCGCCTGGTCATCGCCGACATCCAGGCTGAAAAAGTCCAAGCCGTTGCCGCCCACTGGCGCGAACGCGGCGCTGCAATCCACGCCCAACCCGTCGACATCACCTCAAAAGAGCAATGGCAAGCGCTGGTCAACCTGGCCATCGAGCGTTTTGGCCGTGTGGACGTGCTGGTCAACTGCGCCGGGGTCAACGTGTTCCGCGACCCGCTGCAAATGAGCGACGAAGACTGGCGCCGCTGCTTCGCCATCGACCTCGACGGCGCCTGGTTCGGCTGCCGTGCGGTGCTGCCGCATATGATCGAGCAGGGCATCGGCAACATCATCAATATCGCCTCCACCCATTCCAGCCACATCATCCCCGGCTGCTTTCCCTATCCCGTGGCCAAGCATGGCCTGCTTGGCCTGACCCGCGCCCTTGGCATCGAATACGCGGCCAAGGGCATCCGCGTGAATGCCATCGCGCCGGGCTATATCGAGACTCAGCTCAACGTCGACTACTGGAACGGTTTCCCCGACCCCCACGCCGAGCGCCAGCGCGCCTTCGACCTGCACCCGCCCAAGCGCATCGGCCAGCCGGTGGAAGTCGCGATGACCGCGCTGTTTCTGGCGACCGACGAGGCGCCCTTTATCAATGCCACCTGCCTGATGATCGATGGCGGGCGGTCTGTGATGTACCACGACTAAAGCGTTCTCCAATAACAAGAAGGAGGTGGTTCATGTTGAAGAAGACACTCGGCACCCTGGCGCTCGCCGTCGCGTTCAGCGGCGTTGTTTCGGCTGAAGAAGTGAAGATCGGCTTTCTGGTCAAGCAGGCTGAAGAA
>NZ_JAHPJF010000026.1:0-55322 GCF_020515815.1 Pseudomonas sp. AF03-9
TCCGGCCTGTTTTGCTAGTGCCAATTATCATGCAATGCGGTGCCAAATCCCATACACCCTTACTCCAAAGCCAGTCGTTTCGTAAGGGTAACAACACCTGAAAATAAAAAGGGGTCGCGAGATAAAATTTCGTACCCCCCTGAATTATATGGTCTGGATGGAGTGATTCGAACACTCGCCCCCTAGCACCCCATGCTCTTTTGCCAGGTACTCGGGAGTAAGCGGGACAAGCTCCCACGTATTCTTGGCAGGCCCCTGCTCAGAACAGAAGATGCCCCAAACACGATCACGGATGCCACTCAAAAAATGACAGACCACATGCCCCCCTGTCGAAATTTCCTGAATCGCACCGTTGCCACGCACCTTTCCAAAAATCCGAACAAATCTACTCACTCTAATCTACAGGGGCGAACGCTAATGCTCCGTCGATAACAAGCAGGGGCACGTTGTGGACGTTCATGGAGAAGTCGTGACGCAGCGGGATGAGTACAACGAGATTCCGTTTTTTAACGAATATTACGAGGACGATCATCCCGTACTTGTGATTCTCAAATCTGAAAAAATCCACGAGCTAACTCTCAATTCTGTTGCACTCTGTTCCTCGATTCAAATGACACGGTCTATCTAAGTCCCTGATATTACAAGAGGACATTCTCATTTTTGATGGTCACCTAGGCTAAGCCACTGATTCGACGAATTCGTTGTTGACGCCTAAAAGGTTCTCAGCACGCCTATGTCAGCATAAATGATCGCGAGCATGATTCCGCCGACCCGCGCGTCGAAGAGCCTGCGCTCAAAACACATGGGCGAACTGTAGGCATCTCCGCACAGTTGTATGAGGTCTACGAGCGCTATATCCAGAGCGAACGGCGCCCTTTGCGTAACGGAAAACCGATGAAATTGCTGTACCGCTATTTGTTCATCTCGAATCGTGGCCGCCCGCTGTCGATCCGCGCGTTGTCGAACGTCCTTGATCGGCTGTTTCTGACCATTGAGCTGGCTCAGCCGGGGTTGTTGCCTACACTTTCTGCACATGACTTTCGCCACACATTTGCAGACCGGTTTTTGGCTTACCTGGTCGAAAAGCGTGGGCATGACCTCGAGCGGGCCACGCCGGCAGTCATCAACCAATCTCCAGGGCGTTTATCTTTCCATCATGAACACTGAAGGTGTATGTCACTACCGCAGGACTGCCGGGAAAATTACCGGAGAGCCGCACGCTGATCACCGACTTTGCCTCATCCTCCTGACTGTCCACGGGTTCGGCCGTGTATTGGTACTTCGCTTTCGCTGCCGCTCTCCATGCGGTGATGGCATCAATACCCACGATGGTTTTTCCTTCATCCAGGACTGTCGCATCCTGCGTAAATACTGTGTTTAAGGTGCCGACGTCGGTGCCGGTCTCACTTGTAAAATAGGCTTCAATGGCTGGATGCCGAGTAATACTCATCGAGTTATTCTCCTGATAGACAAGTGCTACTCATGATCAGCGCCTCAGCCAAACTCGACAAGAACGCACGAAAAAGTAAGTGACTACCAATGAGCCATAACAAGGTCTACACGCCTGATTCAGCTGCCGAAGATGTCAATGCCGTATTTGCACTACTGCGCGGCAGATGGAAACTGGTCATTTTGTTTCATCTCTTCGATGGCAAGGTTCAGCGCTTTTCAGATCTCGAACGCGTGGTCAGTGGCATATCTCAAAAAATGCTGGCTCAACAACTGCGGGGGCTGGAGCAAGATGGGCTGGTGATACGTACCGTCTACGACGAAAAACCACCTCGAGTGGACTACCGCCTGACGGCTTGGGGACAAAAGCTTTGTCCGGTGCTTGATGGCATGTTGAAGTGGGCCGAGGCCGACCACGAACAGGTATCACCCTCCTCCTCTCTTCCGGCCTAGGTGTCCGGGGGCCGGGCTCTGGTTACGACGGCGGTATAGCAAGGCGCCCGGTTGCGTGGCTGAACGCTAGGCGGTAGATCGCTCGGGCTTGAGCGCGCCTGGTGATTACGATCTACGCTAAGACACTGGCGCCTTTAGTCGCCAAGAATACCTTCGTGGAGCAAGCTGTCCCTGCTGGTGTCGTTGGTGTGGCTCATGCGAGATTTGGACGCAGTGAGTACATCCGAGTAACAGTCGCCTGCTGGTCATAAATCAGACAGATGGCACTTAGGTTGTCTAAAGTTGTGACGCACGGCGCAGATAACTCGTATGTCATCTCCACGCGCAACACAGTTCAAGGATCGAACTCATGACCCAGCGTCAATCCAGCCGCACTCCCCCTCTCGCTCATCCGCGTTTTCGCTGGTTCGCTTTGATCCCGGTGGTACCTGCCGTGATTTGGACACTGGTGCAATCAACCTCTGCGGCCAACCTGGCGGCTTGCGCGGTACTGGTGCTGATCGGCCTCGGTGCCTGCGCCTGGAGCGCGAGTTCGCAGCGTAATGCCGTGCAGCTAGGCATCGCGCAGGTGCAGGCGGCTCAGGCCGACGCGGGCGCAGCGCGCAACGGTATGGCCTCGCGGGCACAGCTGGATGAGGTGTTGCTGGGCGCCATGCCGATCTGGGCCAAGCAGGTGGAAAGCTCGCGCCATCAGACCGAAGAAGCGATTGTGAGCCTGGCTAACCGGTTTACCGGGATCGCTACGCGCTTGCAGGAAACGGTACACGCCTCGCAGCACGCTGCCGGAGAACTGGATGGGCACGCCGCCGATGGGCCGCTTGAGGCGCTGGCACGCAGCGACAGTGAACTGAGCCAGGTGATCAACTCGCTCAAGGCCACGCAAAGCAGCCGTGATCAAACCCTGGCCCAGGTCCGCAGCCTGACCGCCTACACCGGCGAACTGCGCACCATGGCCGCTGATGTGGCCGCGATTGCTGCACAAACCAACCTACTGGCCCTCAACGCAGCCATCGAGGCGGCGCGGGCCGGTGAGGCCGGTCGTGGCTTCGCGGTGGTGGCCGATGCGGTGCGCAGCCTGTCGAGCAAATCCAGTGAAACCGGCCAGCAGATGTCGGCCAAGGTCGACATCATCAATAACGCCATTACGCAATTGGTGCTCGCTGCGTCCAGCAACGCCGACCAGGACAGCCATTCGGTGGCCGAATCCGAAAACAGTATTCAAGTGGTGCTCGAGCGCTTCCAGAACATCACCGGGCGTCTGGCCGACTCCGCCGACCTGCTCAAGCAGGAAAGCTACGGCATCCGCGATGAGATGACCGAAGTGCTGGTCAACCTGCAATTCCAGGATCGGGTCAGCCAGATCCTCAGTCACGTGCGCGACAACATGCACGCTTTGCATGAGCACCTCCTGCAAGCCAGCCTGGCCCCCGACCAGGCGGTCGCCGTCGACGCCCGGCAGTGGCTGGCGCGCATGGAAGCCACCTATGCCACCGACGAGCAACGGCGCATCCACCATGGCGATGCGGCCGCGCAGCACAATTCTCAAGACATTACTTTCTTTTAGGAGTACCCCATGGCGAAGAATGTATTAGTGGTCGACGACTCCAGCAGTGTGCGGCAGGTGGTCGGTATTGCCTTGAAAAGTGCCGGTTACGACGTGATCGAAGCCAGCGACGGCCGGGATGCCCTTGGCAAGCTCACCGGGCAGAAGGTGCACCTGATCATCAGCGACGTGAACATGCCCCACATGGACGGCATCACCTTCATCAAGGAGGTCAAGAAGCTGGCCAATTACAAGTTCACGCCTATCATCATGCTGACCACTGAGTCCCAGGAGTCGAAGAAGGCCGAGGGTCAGGCCGCTGGCGCCAAGGCCTGGGTGGTCAAGCCGTTCCAGCCGGCGCAGATGCTGGCGGCGGTGTCCAAACTGATACTGCCCTGAACCCCGGCGCCAGGGAGGCTCCATGCCGATCACCATCGACACCTTCGACGACACTGCCCGCGTGCGCATTGACGGTGAGCTGACGATTTACACCGTCGCGGAACTGGCAGGTGCGCTGCTGCCGCAGATCGGCGCGTCGCCACGCCTTGAGCTGGACCTGTCCCAGGTCACGGAAATGGATGGCGCCGGCTTGCAGTTGCTCGCGGTCATCCGGCGTGAGGCCGGCGTCAGCGGTACAGGCTTGAGCGTGACCGGCCAGAGCCAGGTGGTCATCCAGGCGCTCCAACTGTGTCGCAGTGAGGCCTCATAGTCAGCGCTTCCCACGTTTTTTGATCGACAAGGAAAGGTCCGGTGAGCATCAATCTCGATCAGGCACAGCAGACATTCATCGTTGAGGCACGCGAGCTGTTGCAGGACATGGAGCAATCCCTGCTGCAATTGGAAAGCGAGCCCGCCGACCAGGATGCCATTGGCGCGATTTTCCGCGCCGCCCACACCATCAAGGGTTCGGCGGGCCTATTCGGTCTGGCGTCGATCGTGGGGTTCACGCATATCGTCGAAAACGTGCTCGACCACCTGCGCGAAGGCAGTGTGGCGGTGGACGCCGCGTTGATCGCGCTGCTGCTCAAGTGCGGTGACCACATGCTCGAATTGATCGAAGTGGTCGCCGACCGCGGTGAGACGCCGACGCCCGCCGCGCTGGAGCGCGGTGAGGCATTGCGCGAGGCACTGAGTGCCTATTCGCCGCTGCCAACCACCGCTGTCAGCGTCGACACCGCTGAGGTGGGCGACGACGCGGCGGTGGAAGTGCTTTGGCATATTGACCTGCGCTTCGGCGTGGATGTCTTCCGCAACGGCATGGACCCGTTGTCGTTCCTGCGTTACCTCGACACCCTGGGCACGCTGTTGCAGGTCACCACCTTGACTCAGCACATTCCGCCCGCCGCCAGCTGGGACCCGGAAAGCTGCTATCTGGGCTTCGAGATTGACCTGCGCTCGACGGCCAGCCACGCCACCCTCAAGGAGGTATTCGACTTTGTGCGTGATGACTGTGAAGTGCAGATCAGCGCCGTAGACGAAGCGCCTGAGGGCACGGCGGCCATCGCTCGCGACCTGGTCACCCAGGCCGAACCCGCCTTGATGCCAGCAGCATCGCCGCGTCCGGCGCCCAGTGAGGTGAAGACCCGCGACGGCAATTACGTGCGCGTCAACGCCGACAAGCTCGACGAGTTGATCAATCTGGTCGGCGAGTTGGTGATTGCCAGCGCCGGCGCTAACCTGCTGGCCCGCTCCTCTAACAATGACCCGTTGCAAGAGGCGGCTTCGACGGTCTCGGGGCTGGTGGAAGAGATCCTCGATGGCGCCCTGCACTTGCGCATGATCCCCATCGGCGACACGTTCAACCGCTTCCGCCGCGTGGTGCGCGATATCAGCCAGGAACTGGGCAAGGACATCGAACTGATCATCAGCGGTGCGGAAACCGAACTGGACAAGACCGTGGTCGAGAAGATCGGCGACCCGCTGATGCATCTATTGCGCAATGCCATGGACCACGGTATCGAAAGCGCCGATGCGCGGCGTGCGGCCGGCAAGTCGGCGAAGGGCCATCTGAGCCTCAATGCCTACCATGACTCGGGGAGCATCGTCATTGAGATCGCCGACGACGGCGCCGGGCTCAACCGCGACCGCATCCTGCAGAAGGCTCAGGAACGCGGGCTGGTGGCCAGTGGTGCGCTGCTCACCGACCAGGAGATCTATAACCTGATCTTCGAAGCGGGTTTCTCCACCGCCGAGGCCGTGACCAACCTGTCCGGGCGCGGCGTCGGCATGGACGTGGTCAAGCGCAATATCACCTTGTTGCGCGGCACCGTCGACCTCGACAGCCGCCCCGGCAAGGGCACCGTGGTGCGCATTCGCTTGCCGCTGACCCTGGCGATCATCAATGGGTTCATGGTCGGCATCGACCAATCTACCTATGTGATTCCGCTGGACATGGTCCAGGAGTGTATCGAGCTGGATGAAGACCTGCGCCAGTCCAGCCGTGACACGGGATATCTGGACCTGCGTGGCGAAGTGTTGCCACTGGTGCACCTGCGCGATCACTTCAATCACGAAGGCCCGGTCGCCCGACGTCAGAATGTGGTGGTAGTGCGCAATGCCGAGCATAAGGCCGGGCTGGTGGTCGATGACCTGCTCGGCGAGTTCCAGACCGTGATCAAACCCCTGGGCAAGTTGTTCGGCGCACTGCGCGGCATCAGCGGCTCGACCATATTGGGCAGCGGCGCGGTGGCCTTGATTCTGGATGTACCAGTACTGCTCAACCAAATCGTACAACTGGAAGCCCGCACAACCCCGGCGCCTCAGTCGCCACCGGTCGTTGCCCGCTGACGCATTTGCAATTCCATGGAGGTTCCCCGATGAAATGGTTCTACGATCTTAAGATTTCCACCAAGTTGATCAGCTCGTTCCTGCTGGTCCTGGTGCTCACCGGGGCGATGGGCGGCTTCGCCATCCACCAGCTCGGTGAGGTCAACCATGCGGCCCAGGACATCAAGGGCAACTGGATGCCCTCCATGCGCGCAGCCGCCGGCATGCGTTTTTTTGCCGCCAACTACCGTTTGAAAGAAAACCGCCACATCGCTACCGAAATTCCCGAGGAAAAGGTCCAGGCCGAACACGAAGCCACCGAAGCGCGCCAGCAGTTCGAAACCCGCATGGGCACCTACGAGCAATTGCTGTCCAACGATGAAGACCGTCAACTCCTGACCAGCGTCAAAAGCGCTTGGGACGCCTACCTTGCAAGCAGCAAGCAGGTGCTTGAGTTTTCTCGCCAGAACCAGAACGCCCAGGCGAGCGGTTTGCTCAGGGGAGAATCCAGGGGGTATTTCGATGAGGTGACCGCTCGGCTGCAGAAAATGGTCGAGTTCAACGACGCCGGCGCGAGCGCCGCCGGCGACAAAGGCTCGGCGCTGTATGAAAGCGCACGTGTGTCAATCATCGCGGTACTGGTCGCGGCCCTGCTGATCGGCCTGGGCCTGGCGGTATTCATCGCACGGATCATTTCCCGCCCGTTGCGCCAGGCCGCGAGCGCCGCCGAGCAATTGGCTGAAGGCAACCTCAACGCACACATCGAGCCCGGTGGCAAAGATGAAACCGGCATGGTGCTCAACGCCATGCGCAACATGGTCGGCAAGCTGGCACATATCATCGGTGAAGTGCGCAATGCCGCCGATAACCTGGCCAGCGCCTCCGAGGAGGTCAGCGCCACCGCGCAATCGATGAGCCAGGCCACCAGTGAACAGGCCGCCAGCGTCGAGGAAACCAGTGCGTCGGTGGAGCAGATGAGCGCCAGCATCAACCAGAACACCGAAAACGCCAAGGTCACCGATGGCATGGCCAGCAAGGCCGCCAAGGAAGCCACCGAGGGCGGCGAATCGGTACAGCAGACGGTGGTGGCGATGAAGAAAATCGCCCAGCGCATCAGCATCATTGATGACATCGCCTACCAGACCAATCTCCTTGCGCTCAATGCCGCCATCGAGGCCGCCCGGGCCGGCGAGCATGGCAAGGGTTTCGCAGTGGTCGCCGCCGAAGTGCGCAAGCTGGCTGAACGCAGCCAGGTAGCCGCCCAGGAAATCGGTGAGCTGTCCTCCAGCAGCGTGGACATGGCCGAGAAAGCCGGCAAGTTGCTCGACGAAATGGTGCCTTCCATCAACAAGACGTCCGACCTTGTGCAGGAAATCAGCGCCGCGTCCGAGGAACAGGCGGCCGGAGTCGCGCAGATCAACACAGCGATGACCCAGCTCAACCAGGTGACCCAGCAAAATGCCTCGAGCAGCGAGGAACTGGCGGCCACGGCCGAAGAAATGAGCAGCCAGGCCGAGCAACTGCAACAGGCCATGAGCTTCTTCGTGCTGGATTCGGCGCCCAAGGCCGCGGTTCAAAGCAGCAGCGTGGACAGCCCCGGCAGCAAGCCTAACTGCCAGCAGCCACAGCCCAAACCACAGGCACCGCGCAAGGCATTCGCCTACACCATGGCCAGTGCCCCGGACGAAGCGGACTTCACCCGCTTCTGATCGCACGATCAAGGTGGGCCTACTAGGGAGAGTGATATGGGCGCAGTAATGACGACTCGGCAGGCCGCTGTGGCGGTAGATGAGGATGCGCAGTACCTGACCTTCATGCTTGGCGGCGAAATGTTCGCCATCGGCATTCTGGGGATCAAGGAAATTATCGAATACGGCAGCCTGACGGTGGTTCCGATGATGCCGGCTTTCGTGCGCGGGGTGATCAACCTGCGCGGCGCGGTGGTACCGGTGGTGGATTTATCCGCTCGCTTTGGGCGGGCCAACTCGGCGATCACCCGACGCTCCTGCGTGATCATCATCGAAGCGAGTACCGACGATGGCCAGCCCCAGGATATCGGGCTGTTGGTCGATACGGTGTCTGCGGTGCGGGAGATCCCGGTCACGCAGATCGAGCCGCCACCGAACTTCGGCGCGCGAATTCGTGCCGATTTCATCAGTGGCATGGCCAAAGTCGACGGCAAGTTCGTGATCGTGCTGGAGGTGAACAAGGTGTTGTCCATCGATGAGACGTCCAGCCTCGCCGAGGCCGGCCAGGCGCCGACCCTCGACCTCGACCCGCGTTGAGGCCCCGACCATGCCAGACAACGCTTGCATCGATGATCGTGAATTCGGTCAGTTCCAGAGCTGGCTATACCGCGCGGCCGGGATCAACCTTTCGCCAACCAAGAAAGCGTTGGTGGCCGGGCGCCTGTTCAAGCGCCTCAAGCACTATGAACTGCAGAGCTATAGTGAGTATTTCAAGCTGATCATGAATGACCAGCGCAAGGGCGAACTGCAGGTCGCGCTGGATTTATTGACCACCAACGAAACGTATTTTTTCCGCGAGCCCAAGCACTTCGAATTCCTGCGTCAGCAGGTACTGCCCCACGCCGCGCCGAGCAAAGTGTTTCGCGTGTGGAGCGCGGCCAGTTCCTCGGGCGAAGAGCCCTACAGCCTGGCGATGACCCTGGCCGAAAGCCTCGGCACCACGCCTTGGGAAGTGACCGGCTCGGACATCAGCACCCAAATGCTGGCCAAGGCGCGCACGGGCCATTACTCCATGGAACGCACCGAGACATTGCCCCAGCCGCTGCTGGCCAAGTATTGCCTCAAGGGCATTGGCCGCCAGGCGGGCACCTTCCTGATCGACAAGGCTTTGCGTAGCCGCGTCAATTTTGTCCAGGTCAACCTTAACGAGGCGTTGCCTGCCCTGGGGGAGTTCGAGGTGATCTTCCTACGCAACGTGATGATTTATTTCGATCAGCAGACCAAGCGCCAAGTGGTCGCACGCCTGCTGCCGCTGCTCAAATCCGGCGGTTATTTGATCATCAGTCACTCGGAAAGCCTCCACGGTGTCAATGACACCTTGAAGCTGGTGGCACCGTCGATTTACCGCAAGCCATGAAAAAGCCTATCGGTGCAGCCGAAGTAGTATTGGCACCTGGCCAGGTGTGTTTTTCGACGCGACCGACGCGCCTGCGGACCTTGCTCGGTTCCTGCGTGGCGATCACCTTTTGGCACCCGCAACGACTGATTGGCGGCATGTGCCACTTCATGCTGCCGGGGCGCTTGCGCAATCATCAGTGCCTGGACGGCAGATATGCCGACGAAGCTCTGGAACTGCTGCTGCGCCACGCCCAGGCGAATGGCACCCAGGCACTCGATTACCAAGTCAAGTTGTTCGGCGGCGGCGAGATGTTTCCCAACCTGCGGCGCCAACTGCCGGCGCAGAACGTGGCCAGCCAGAATATCCGCGCAGCGCTGGCCCTGGCCGAGCGTCATCACCTGCACCTGACGGCCCAGGACATGGGCAGTACCGGTTACCGCACGATCATGTTCGACCTATGGAACGGCAACGTCTGGGTTCGGCACCAACCAATGGGAACACTTCAAGAAGATGCCTACCAAAAAAATCAGTGTACTGCTGGTCGATGACTCGGCCGTGGTGCGCCAGGTACTGCAGGCGATTCTTAGCGATACGCCAGATATTCACGTGATGGGCGCTGCCTCCGACCCGATTTTTGCCATGGATAAACTCTCGCGGGAATGGCCGGACGTGATCGTGCTGGACGTAGAAATGCCGCGCATGGACGGCATCACGTTTCTCAAGAAAATCATGAGTGAGCGGCCGACGCCGGTGGTGATCTGTTCCTCGCTGACGCAGAAAGGCGCGGAAACCTCGCTGCAGGCGCTGTCGGCGGGCGCTGTGGAAATCATCACCAAGCCGAGTACGGGGTTGAAGAACTTCCTGATCGAATCGGCAGCCGAGTTGGTGGCCGCCATCCGTGCTGCCGCGAATTCCAACGTCAGGAACCTGGGCAAGCGCAGCGCCAGGCCGGCGCCATCACCGCCTCCGGCCAGCAAGCTCAGTGCGGATGCGATCCTGCCCGCCGGCAATGGCCATGCGATGGCTCAGACCACCGAGCGTATCGTCGCCATCGGCACCTCCACCGGCGGCACCCAAGCGCTGGAAGCGGTGCTGACCGCACTGCCGCGGGTGTGCCCAGGTATAGTGATCGTGCAGCACATGCCTGAGAAGTTCACCGCTTCGTTCGCCGAGCGTCTCAACAGCGTCTGCGAGCTCGAAGTGCGCGAGGCGCGCAACAACGACCGCATCCTGCCGGGCCTGGCCCTCATCGCGCCTGGCGGCAAGCACCTGATGGTCACCCGCAGTGGTGCCTATTATCACGCCCAGGTTATCGACGGACCGCTGGTTAACAGGCATCGCCCTTCGGTGGATGTGCTGTTTCGCTCGGTTGCCCGGTTTGCGGGCAGGAACGCCACCGGCATCATCATGACGGGCATGGGCGACGACGGCGCGCGCGGACTCAAAGAAATGCTCGAGGCCGGCGCCGCGACAGTCGCCCAGGACGAAGCCAGTTGCGTGGTGTTCGGCATGCCCAAGGAAGCCATCAAACTCAACGCCGCTCAACGCATCATGGCACTGGAGGATATTCATCAAGCGATTTTGTATAAGTGAACGCGAGCCGCCCATGACATTGCCTGATTGGCCTCAGGTTACCGTTTGAAAGCTGCCATTCGTAGAATGTCTGAACAGCCTCCTGTGGCCATCGATCGGCATCCCAACCATCATTTGACGTGGAGCGGCAACGTTTGGAATTAAGACAACTGCGCTATTTCGTAAAAATCCTCGAACACGGCAGCTTGGGACGCGCAGCCCTTGAACTGGACGTCGGCGTATCAGCCCTTAGCCAACAGATCGCGAAACTTGAAAGTGAGCTGTCAACCCGTCTCCTTAATCGCACCACTACGGGTGTCACGCCGACCAGCTCTGGTATGGCGTTCCTGCACCATGCCCAGCTGTGTTTGCGGCAAGCTGAAAATGCGATCCTGGCCGCTCACCGTGGGCGAATGAGTGGCTATGTCACCGTCGGAATGGCGCCCACGACTGCCACTGTGCTTGCCCTGCCATTGATCAACGCAATGCGAGAGCGCTACCCGGATATTCAATTGCACCTGGTCGAGATGCTGTCCGGGCATTTGGCCACGCAACTCAATGCTCGCCAGATCGACCTGGCCATTGTGTTTCAACTCGAAGGGGGCAAGCGCTGGAGCGTGACACCGCTGCTCGACGAAAAACTATTTGTCATCAGTTCACCGCACCTGCCCCATGCACCACAAGGAACGCGCATGCAACTGGCGGATCTGGGGCAACTTCCACTGGTGATGCCGAGCGCGCAACACGGTTTGCGTTCTACGCTGATGGTTGCGTTTGAACGTTCGGGGTTGGCGCCCAATATCCTCATGGAAGTGGATGGTCTTGCCGTATTGATGAACGCCGTACGCGCAGGTCATGCTGCGACCATCCAGCCCGGTGCGGCAGCGGCGCTCAAAGGTGAGTCGGGACTTTCAGTGGTGGAAATATCCGATGCTCACGTAGGTCGACGAAACCTGTTGGCGACACTGCCGGATGATGAGCTTGCTCCCGCTGCGCTGGCGGCGCGGGTAGTTATTACGGATGTCGCTCGACAGTTGGTCGTTGATCAACAATGGCCGGGGGCGTCGTGGATCGAGGGCGTCGCCCCATGATCCCGGCGCCCTCCTCCTCTCGGCTGCCAATAATGGTGTGATCCGCAGCAAAGCCTTTATAAAAACTAAACACCTCGACTGGTTTTGCGCCTTTCGGCAACACGCTGACCGCCCTACCTTCTCCCCCCTCGCGAGGAGCACTTCGTTCATGCCTCCTTGCGATTGAGGAGTGATGATGATCGACGTATTAGTAATTGGCGGCGGCAATGCCGCCTTGTGTGCGGCGTTGATGGCGCGAGAGGCCGGCGCTAGCGTGATGCTGCTGGAGGGCGCACCGAAAATCTGGCGCGGCGGCAACTCGCAACACACCCGAAACCTGCGATGCATGCACGAAGCACCGCAAGATGTATTGGTCGATGCCTATCCCGAAGAAGAATACTGGCAGGATCTGCTGAAGGTCACCGGCGGGATTACCAACGAAAAGCTTGCTCGTATTGTGATCCGCGCCTCGTCGAACTGCCGTGACTGGATGCGCTCCCACGGTGTGCATTTTCAGCCGTCGTTGTCCGGTGCTCTGCATGTTGCGCGTACCAATGCGTTTTTCATGGGCGGCGGCAAAGCCTTGGTCAACGCGTACTTCCGCAGCGCCGAGCGGCTGGGCGTGAAGATCCGCTACAACGCTCAAGTCACCGACATCGAGTTGAAGGACGGAGCATTCGTCGCGGCCCATCTCGGTGAGCGTGAGGTCGAGGGACAGCGTTTGCCTGCCGAGCGAATCCAGGCCAGGACCTGCGTTCTGGCGGCTGGCGGTTTCGAGTCGAACCGCGAGTGGCTGCGCGAGGCCTGGGGTCAGAACGAGCGCGGAGAATGGCCTTCTGACAACTTTCTGATTCGTGGGACGCGCTTCAATACCGGCGTGCTGCTTCAACGCATGCAGAACCTGGGCGCCGACTTTATCGGCGACCCAACCCAAGCACACATGGTGGCCATCGACGCGCGTGCGCCCCTGTATGACGGTGGTATCTGTACCCGTATCGATTGCGTATCGCTGGGCGTAGTGGTCAATCGCGACGGCGAACGCTTCTATGACGAAGGCGAGGATTTCTGGCCCAAGCGCTATGCCATCTGGGGCCGCCTGGTGGCGGGTCAACCCGGTCAACAGGCCTACTCAATCATCGATCAACAAGCCCTCGGCCGCTTCATGCCTCCGGTGTTTCCGGGCACTAAAGCCAACTCCCTGCAAGACCTGGCGCGCCAGTTGAAGCTTCCCGTGACGCAATTTGTCAAAACCATCGAGGCATACAACGCCGCCTGCCGCGTCGGCACGTTCGACCACACCGCGCTGGACAACTGCCACACCGAAGGTTTGACACCCGCCAAAACCCATTGGGCCCGCCCATTGGTAAAGCCCCCCTTCTGCGCCTACCCACTTAAGCCAGGCGTGACCTTCACCTATCTGGGGCTGGCTACCGACGATACCGCCGCCGTTCATTTCAACGGCAAGCCCAGCCCCAACCTGTTTGTCGCAGGAGAAATGATGGCGGGCAACGTATTGGGCAAGGGCTATACCGCCGGCATCGGCATGGCCATTGGTACCGCATTCGGTCGCATCGCCGGTGTGCAAGCCGCGGCTGCGGCCGGCTTCCTGACCCCTTCCTCCACGGAGCCCCAACATGCAGCTGTTTGACCCCAAGGCACCGGGCAATTTGATTCCCGTACTCAACCTTGACGAAAGCGAAGTTCAGCGACAAATGACCGTTTGCAACGCCTGCCGTTACTGCGAGGGCTTCTGCGCTGTATTCCCAGCCATGACAAGGCGTCTGGAGTTTTCTCAGGCGGATATCCACTACCTGGCGAACCTTTGCCATAACTGCGGTGCGTGCCTGCATGCCTGTCAGTACGCTGCCCCTCACGAATTCGAAATCAATGTGCCCAAGGCCATGGCCAAAGTCCGTCTCGACACTTATGCCGAGTACGCTTGGCCACAGGTGATGGGCAAGTTGTACCGGCGCAACGGGTTGGCTCTGGCGCTGGCATCCGGTGCAGGGCTGGCACTGTTCCTGTGCCTCACGTTGTTGGCGATGGGCAATCTGTTTACCGCAATGCCCGGGGGGAATTTCTACGGGATCTTCCCGCATAACACGCTGGCGCTGATGTTCGGTGCGGTCTTCGGTTTCGCGGTACTTGCCTTGACGATTGGCGTGCGGCGCTTCTGGCGCAACGTTTCACCGGCGGATGCGTCCCCGCAGGAAAAGACGGCCGCTGCACTGGAGGCCACAGCCAACGTCGCGCGCCTCAAATACCTGGACGGAGGTCATGGCGAGGGCTGCAATAACGCCGATGATCAGTTCACCCTGTGGCGGCGGCGTTTCCACCACTTCACCTTCTACGGCTTCATGTTGTGTTTCGCCGCCACCGGTGTCGCCACGCTTTACCATTTCCTGCTGGACTGGTCGGCACCCTACCCCGTCCTGAGTTTGCCGGTGATGCTGGGCATCGCAGGTGGAGTTGGCCTGCTGATAGGCCCCGCAGGCCTGTTGTGGTTGAACCTGCGTCGCAATCCTGAGCACGGCGACGAAAACCAGAAGCCCATGGATCGTGGCTTTATCGCGCTGCTGTTTCTAGTCAGCGCCAGCGGCCTGGCACTCCTGGCGTTTCGCGAAAGCGCTGCCCTGGGCTTGATGCTGGCGATCCATCTCGGCCTGGTCATGGCGTTTTTCCTGACCATGCCCTACAGCAAATTCGCCCATGGCATTTTCCGCAGCGCCGCGCTGCTCAAGTACTCCATCGAAAAACGCCAACCCAACCCGATTAACGCCGCAAGCGATTGATCGCAGCACCACTCATTCCAAAAACAATATTGATCACCACGGTAGCCATGATGAAAACAACAACTCAAGACACTCGATCCAAAGGGTCGAAACTGGGCGCCATCCTGCGGGTCACGAGCGGCAATTTTCTCGAACAGTTCGACTTCTTCCTGTTTGGGTTCTATGCAACTTACATCTCGCAGACATTCTTTCCGACTACCAGCGAGTTCGCCTCGTTAATGATGACCTTCGCCGTATTCGGTTCGGGATTTCTGATGCGGCCGCTGGGCGCTATCGTGCTGGGCGCTTACATCGACAAGGTGGGCCGGCGCAAGGGGCTGATCGTGACGCTGTCGATCATGGCCGCGGGCACTGTCTTGATCGCCTTGGTTCCAGGCTACGCCAGCATAGGCATCGCAGCGCCGATATTGGTGTTGCTCGGGCGCCTGTTGCAGGGATTCTCCGCGGGTGCGGAAATGGGTGGTGTTTCCGTGTACCTGGCTGAAATTGCCACGCCCGGACGCCGGGGCTTCTTTACCAGTTGGCAGTCGGCCAGCCAACAAGTGGCCATCATTCTTGCGGCTGCGTTGGGCTATTCAATTAACGCCTCCATGGAGGCTGCCGACGTTGCCGCCTGGGGCTGGCGTATCCCATTCTTCATTGGTTGCCTGATTATCCCGTTCATCTTCATTATTCGCCGCTCGCTACAGGAAACCGATGCATTCAAAGCGCGCAGCCATCACCCAAGCGCCAGTGAAGTCTTTCGCTCGATGCGGGACAACTGGCGCACGGTACTGGCTGGTGGTCTGTTAGCGTCGATGACCACCACCACGTTCTATCTCATTACCGTCTATACCCCGACTTTCGGCCGGTCGGTACTCAACCTGAGTACCAGTGACAGTCTGGTGGTCACGCTCTTCGTCGGCCTGAGCAACTTCATCTGGCTGCCCATCGGCGGTACGATTTCTGATCGCATTGGCCGTCGCCCCTTGTTGCTGGCGGTCTCCTTGCTGTGCATCTTCACCGCCTATCCCGCCATGCATTGGCTGGCCGCGGCGGCAAGTTTCGAACGACTGCTCGCTGTGCTGCTGTACTTCTCTTTCTTCTTTGGCATTTACAACGGCGCGATGGTTGCGGCATTGACCGAGGTGATGCCTCAGAACGTACGAGTCGTAGGGTTTTCCCTGGCATTCAGTTTGGCGACGGCTGTGTTCGGCGGCTTTACCCCCGCCGTATCAACAATCCTGGTGCAGGTAACAGGTGACAAGGCGTCGCCCGCCTACTGGCTGATGTTTGCAGCGTTGTGCGGATTCACAGCGACAACGATCCTGTATCGCAGGCCAAAAGCACTGCCCGTCAACGCTTGATGAAAGCGAGGGCTGGGAGGAAATCAGGACGTTGCGCTGAATAAATATCGCGCCTTGGCCTGCATTGACTCGTCTACGTATCAATGCAGGCCAAGGCGCACCTATCCCGTCCAACGCCCTGCCCCACCATCGACCTGACTGGCGCCGTACAGCACGGCATCAGATTTTGAATTGTCCCAGCAAGCTTTGCAGACGATTACCGATCATATACAACTCATCGACTGTCTTGACCCCGAGCTGAGTCTGGCCGGCCACGCTGTCAATGGCGCGCGCGATCTGATGCACCCCGCGGTTGATCTCTTCAGCCACCGAGGTCTGCTCCTCTGCAGCGCTCGCGATTTGTGCGTTCATCGCATTGATAGTGGCGATCAGTTCAACCGTGTTACCCAGAAACTCCCCCGCCTGATCGGCCTGAGCATTAGCACCTTGAGCGGCTTGGGTGGATTGGTGCATGGCACTGACTACGCCACCCGTGGTGCCCTTGAGACGCTCAACCATTGCCTGGATTTCCTCGGTACTGCGCTGAGTACGACTGGCCAGGGCTCGCACTTCATCAGCCACCACCGCAAACCCGCGCCCGGCAGCACCGGCACGGGCGGCTTCAATGGCCGCATTGAGTGCCAGAAGATTAGTCTGTTCAGCAATCGAGCGAATGACATCCAGCACGGTGACGATTGCGGTCACATCGTCTTGAAGACTCTTCATGGCGACACCGCTCTCATCAAGCTCCACGGCCAGTGCCTGAATTCGAGTCATGCTGCCATTGACTATTTGCCTGGCGTGGCGGGACTGTCTGTCGGTCTCGACGGCTGCATCTGCAGCACTTTGTGCACTGACCGACACTTCTTGTGCCGCCGATGACATCTGGTTTATCGCCGCAGCCACCTGGTCGGTTTCCTGGCGCTGCTGATCCATAGCGCGGTCGATTTGCCTGCTCTGCTCGGCCACATGGCTCACCGATCCATTCAAGTGCTCGCTCATGGCAACGATCTGGCTGACCAGGCTGTGAATCTTTTCGATAAACGCATTGAACGAACCGGCAAGTTGTCCCAGCTCATCTCGACTGACACGCGGCAGACGCCGCGTCAGATCACCCTCACCCGCCGCGATTTCGTCAAGATGGGTTCGGATCAGGGTCAGGGGCCGCAAACTGCGCCTGACGAGCAGTAGCGTCAGAGCCCCAATAATGCCAATCAGTGCGGTAGCGGTGATGGCAATGCTGTACATCAAATTGCGTACCCGTAGATCAACGTCGGCCCGCACCTTGGCGACCTGAACCTCAATGCTGTCCAGGTTGATCGCGGTGACCACGATCATGTCCCACTTGGGCAAATAAAAGCTGTATGCGAGCTTCGGCACGACTTTATCGGTGTTGACCACTCCACCTGAATAGTTGACGAAGTGAGTGTCATTTTTTGCCGCTGCAACCATTTCACGGTTCAAGAAAATCCCGTTGATGTCCTTGCGGTCACTCATGTTAATGCCGACGCCTTCGCTGCTGTCACCGCGAAACAGGCGCACAACCTGGCTGTCATACCCGATGAAATAGCCGTCATCACCATACTTCACTTTCGACAAGCGGCTGATTGCCAAGGCCCGGCTGGAGGAATCCCCGGGAGCAGCTCGATCATAAAGCTCGGCTATAGAAGTGCGCGCAATGCTCGCGTAATCCTTGAGCCGTATGCGGCTCTCCTCAAGCAGTCGCTCGCGGGTCTGAGTGACTTCCTGCTCGGCCTGGGACTGCAAAGTGCCGCGGGCGCTCAAACCTAAAACCAGAGCAAACAACATCACGGGTAATAAGGTCAGCAACAGTATTTTGGTTTTGAACGACATCGTTGAAATCCTTTACCCAATCCTATGAAGCCGCCGCAGAAGAGGCGGCCTGCGACAATCGCAAGGCCGCGTTCAGGAGATCACCAGAGGGCGATGTCGTAGGTAAAGTAGATCCGGTTGCTGTCACGGCCACGGGAATAATCAGAGCGATAAACGTAGTTACGCAACCGCACACCCAGACCTTTGAAGGTGCCTTGTTGCACGACGTACGCCAGTTCGGCATCACGCTCCCACTCTTTTACCGCGGTGTTGGACTTACCGTCGTTACCACTCAGATACCGGGTGGAGAACGTCAGGCCCGGCACGCCGACGGCAGCAAAGTTATAGCCGTAGTTGAGCATCCAGGTTTTTTCATCCTCCTCGACGAACTTACCTATGCCGGCGTTGCTGAAGGAGTAAATCGTTGCACCGCTGATAAAAGGCAATCCGGCATCACCCCTGAGGGTCTGGTAGCCGCCACCGAAGGTATGGCCGGAAATGGCGTAGGACAGTTGCCCGCTGAGCATGTCGTTGTCGATCTTGCCCCCGTAGGCAGAGCCCGTATCGATACTGTTGAAGTAGCGCAAATCACTGGTCAGCACGCCGCCGCCCAAGGGTAGATCGTGCTGGATACCTGCAAAATTCTGACGATAAAAGTTTTCCAGTTCGCCGTAGAAGTAACTCAAACGAACGCTTTTCCCCAACTTGTATTCGGCCCCGGCATAGCTGAAGTCCCCTGATTTATCTCCGCGATAACCGTCGGGCACGATCGGCATGCTGTCGGTGGAGTCACGCAGCTTGAATCGATCCAGGTAACCCCCGGTGAGAGTGAGGTTCTCGATGTCGACGCTACTGATCTGTGTGCCTTGATACGTTTGCGGCAATAGTCGCGCATCGTTGTAGATCAGCACTGGAGTCTTGGGTAACAAGGTGCCGTATTTGACCGTGGTCTTGGCCAGTCGGACCTTGGCAGTCATACCCAGGCTTGCGAATTCGTCAGCCGCGCGACCGTCATCATGGACGGGCAACAAGCCAGTGCCGCTGCGGCCACGGCCGGAATCGAGCTTGACCCCGAGCAGGCCAAGGGCATCCACCCCAAACCCGATGGTGCCGGGGGTAAACCCTGACTGGTAATCCAACAGAAATCCTTGGGCCCACTCGGTTCGCTCGCTCTTGGCCGTCCTTGCCGATTTCGCACTCAAGCCATGCTCGTCGCGGAAATTTTCATTGAAATAGACGTTGCGCAATTGCAGCTTGAGCTTGCTGTCATCGATAAATCCTTCTGCATTGGCACTGGTCAGCGGCAACAAACCAAGAAGTGAAAACAGCGCCCGTCGGGTGTGCAAAGTGGTCATGGCAAACTACTCATTGTTGTTTTTAGAGTGCAGGACAGTGCGCGCCTCGCTCGCGAGGCGCGTCAGGAAAAAACAGGTGGTGTTGGCGAATTCAGGTGAAGAGACTGATCGCCCCGGTCAGCAGGGCTAGCGCGGTAATCACCAGGGAGGTGAGTACCGCCCATTTGACGGTGGCTCTCTGGAAGTCGCCGATGTCGCGATCAACCATCCCTACCAGCAACAGGGTTGAAGCTACCAACGGACTCATCAGGTGTACCGGCTGGCCGAGAATCGATGCGCGGGCGATCTCCACCGGGTCAATGCCATACGCCGCAGCGGCATTCGCCAGGATGGGCACCACGCCGAAGTAGTAAGCATCGTTGGACAGCACGAAGGTCAGCGGCATGCTGGTAATTGCCACTACCAGTGGGAACAGATGCCCCCAAGACGGCGGAATCCAGTCAACCAGGGTTTGCGCCAGAGAGTCGACCATCTTGGTGCCCGAAAAAATCCCGGCAAAGATACCGGCGGCAAATACCAGAAGTACGACGGTCATCGCGTTGCCCGAATGGGCAAGGATGCGCTCCTTCTGAATATCCAGTTGCGGATAGTTGATCATCAGCGCCAGTACGAACCCGATCAGGAACAGGATCGCGGAATGCATGATCCCCATCACCAGTGCGATCATCACCGCGATCACCAACAGCAGGTTGACGTAGGCCAGCTTCGGGCGCTTGTGCGGAGTGTCTTCAAGAATCGCCTTGATGTAGCAATCGCCGCCGCCGCTTTCCAATTGGATATTACCGATACGCTTGCGCTCGGCACGACCCAGCAGGAAGGCGGTGAAGACCACCCACATCGCACCGCCGATCATGGTCGGCAGCAAGGGCACGAAATAGGCACCGGCATCCAGGCCCAGCGCCGCGATCGCCCGGGTCGCTGGCCCTCCCCAGGGGGTCATGCCACTCATGATGCTCAGAGAAAGCATGGCAATGGTCGCCAGAATCATTGGATTCATCCCGATACGTTTGTATAGGGGAAGCATTGCCGCACAGGTAATCATGTAGGTGGTGGTGCCATCACCGTCCAGGGCCACCACCAGCGACAGCAACGCTGTGCCAACAGCGATTTTCATCGGGTCGCCGTTGACGCGTTTGAGGATCTTGCGAATCAGCGGGTCAAACAGGCCGGCGTCGATCATCAAGCCAAAAAACAAGATCGCGAACAGCAGAAGCGCAGCCGAAGGCGCGACCATTTTCAAGCCATCGAGCATCATCTTGCCGGTAGTGCCACCGAAACCGCCAATGACGGCAAACACAATCGGCACCACTGTCAGGGCGACAATCGGCGACAACCGTTTGGTCATTATCAGGACGGTGAAGACCACCACCATGGCCAAGCCAAGTAATGCGAGCATAGGTAAGTTCTCTTGTTCTTATGAGTAGCGTGGCCGACGCACAGGCGTACGACCCCGTGCCCGCCAGATGGCCCGATCAACGGTACCTGGCGGGGGGTTGTTCTTGAGGTAATTAAAGGGTCTAGAGTCGGCCGCGGCCGGTTAGACGTGTTCCGTGACCCTCAGGCCATCCCAGTCCGCGTTCTGAACCTGGGTTGGGTTCACAGCGGGCGAAGGTTTACCGTCCAGCGTCCGCAGCAGTGTTTCGCGATCGCAGGCGTTCTCCGAGATGGACATCACCACGGTAGCCACGGCGTTGCTGGCCAGGCTGGTCAGCGCCCGGGCTTCCGACATGAAGCGGTCGATCCCGATCAGCAGGGCAAGGCCAGCCAGGGGAATGTCATGGATCACCGTCAGCGTCGACGCCAGTGCGACGAAACCGGCGCCGGTGACACCTGCTGCACCCTTCGAGGACAACAGCATGATGGCCAGCATGGTTACGGTCTGCATCAGGCTCAGTTCAATGTTGCAGGCCTGAGCAATAAATACCGCTGCCAGCGAGAGGTAGATCGCCGTGCCGTCGAGGTTGAACGAGTAACCCGTTGGCAGCACCAGCCCCACCACACCTTTTTTGCAACCCAGGGCCTGCAGCTTTTCCAACATTCGCGGCATCACCGGCTCGGTGGAGGAAGTCCCTAGCACCACCAGGAACTCTTCGCGCAAGTAGCGCAGCAACTTCCAGAGACTGAAGCCATTCGCCCGGCAAATGCTGCCCAGCACCACAAAGACGAAGAAGGCACAGGCGATGTACAACGTCATGATCAGCTTGGCCAGCGAACCCAACGAGGTAATACCGTACTGGCCCACAGTGAACGCCAAAGCGCCAAAGGCACCGATCGGAGCAACGCGCATCAGGTAGGAGAAGATCTTGAACACCATGTGCGAGGCGGATTCCAGTACATCCAGTACCGGCTTGCCACGCTCGCCTATGGCTGAAAGAGCAAAACCACACAGCACCGCAATGAACAACACCGGCAGCACTTCACCTTTATTGAAAGCACCGATGAAAGTATCGGGGATGATGTGCATGAAAAACTCGACCACTCCCAACTTCGCGGCGGAATCGGTGTACTGCGTCAGGCCCTTGGTGCTCAACTGGGTGGGGTCAATGTTCATGCCCACACCGGGTTTGAACAGGTAGACCGCCACCAGGCCGATAATCAAACTGATCACGGTCAACGCCAGGAACAGCAACATGGTCTTGCTCAACAGGCGACCGAGCGCACGTTTGTCGCTCATGCCGGCGATACCGGTGACGATGGTGCAGAACACCACCGGAGCGATCATCATCTTGATCAGCTTGATGAAGGCATCACCCAGCGGTTTCAAGGCAATGGCCTGTTGCGACCAGAAGTGCCCGACCAGCACGCCCAACAACACGGCGAAGAGAATCTGGAAGTAGAGCGATTTTACAACTTTCATGGCATCACCCATTTTTAGAATTGTGCTGATGCAAAGACGGCAATGACTAGGGGAAATTATCCGGCGAGTCGTTGGGAAGCCGTGGCGTAGACAAAACCGGAGAACAGCCTGCGTGATGTACGCACCACCGAGGCACGAATTGTCTCACCCTGAGCACCGGTGTAGGACAATACGACATCTATCCCGCCGCTTGGATGTTCAATGCGTACTTGCTTCAAGCGCGGCTCGCTAGCCCCGCCGAGCAATTGTGCGACAACACTGCCTGGCGTGACACAAGCGGTGGCCAGGCCGATGGAGCCAGTGATCGCCAAGGCGCGGTGGCAGTTGTGTGGCATGAAGTAGCGCACCTGGATGGTGCCGCCAGCCTTGGCCGGAGACACCAGTACAGGCTTGGGAATCACTTTGTCACTGACATCACCCAGGCCCATCGCCAACCCGGCTTGCAGTCGCAAGGCTTCCAGGCGGCGCAAGAACTCTTTGTCGGCATCCAACTCAGCAGGACTTTCATCACCGCGCTTACCCAGTTGGCCGGCTTCGATGATCATCATCGGCATTGCCATATCGATGCAGGTCATTGGAATGCCATCGATCAAATCCTGCGTTTGCCCAGTCGGGAAGAGTTTGCCGGTCTTGCTGCCCGCAGCATCCAGGAAGGTCAGTTGCACAGGAGCGGCAGTACCCGGCACACCATCGATGGCGGTGTCGCCTTCATAGCTGACCTGCCCATCGGGGGTCTGTACCTCGGCGTTCACAAAAGTCCCCGTGTTGAGGTTGCGAATACGCACGCGAGTCAGATCTTTGGAGGCTTTTACCAGCCCATGCTCAATGGCGAACGGGCCAACGGCGCACAGCATGTTGCCGCAATTGGGTGCGGTGTCGACTCGACGCTGGGAGACCATGACTTGCACAAACAGATAATCGACATCCGCCTCAGGATGCAGGGATGGGCTGACGATCGCCACCTTGCTGGTTTGTGGGCTACCACCACCGATGCCGTCAATTTCCAGCTCATGGCCAGAACCCATCAGGTTGAGCAGCAGCTCATCACGCTCGTCGATCGCAACAGGTAGATCCCAGGCGAGAAACACCGGGCCTTTGGAAGTACCACCGCGCATTAGCACACAGGGAATTCGTTGCATGAATACTGACTCTTGTTGATCAATCGGGGTAATTGTTGCCTTGTGAGCAAGAGTCGCAGGCTTTAAAATTTGTTTCCAATGCAAATATCAGCCTGATTATTGCGTTTGACGAATGATGATTTTAGGATGAACGGACTGAACAACACTCGTCTTCTGAGATAAAAAACGTGAATTATGAGCTGAACGACATCCGATCTTTCGTGAAAATCGCAGAACTTGGCAGCTTCCACGAAGCTGCCGATGCACTGCATCTCTCCCAGCCAGCCCTAAGTCGGAGAATGAAAAAGCTAGAAGAGGGATTAGGAACAGCCCTCCTCGATCGCACGACAAGGAGGGTAAGTCTTACTAGCGTTGGGCGAGACTTCCTACCCAAGGCACGACGCTTACTGGATGACTTTGACGACTCGATCCTTAACATCCGGGAGCTGGCGGAGCGGCAGAGCGGCCGTGTAACCCTGGCCTGTATCCCAACCGCCGCTTTCTACTTCCTCCCGACGGTGATCCGCCTCTACAACGAGCGCTATCCACAAATCCGCATTCGCTTGCTCGATCTCAGTGCAAACGAAGGGCTGGAGGCTGTTCTGCGTGGCGAAGCCGACTTTGGCATCAACATGATGAGCGGCCAGCACCCCGACATAGAGTTCGTGCCATTGGTCAACGAGCCTTTTGTTTTAGCGTGTCGACGCGACCATGAGCTGGCTGAGCGCAGTGCAGTCACCTGGTCGGAACTCAGCAATTACCGCCTTATCGGGGTCGGTCGCCTGAGCGGCAACCGCATGCTGCTTGACCACGCTTTGTCGGGCTTGAGCTGGCGTCCACAGTGGTTCTATGAGGTGCAACACCTGTCTACATCGCTGGGTCTGGTAGAAGCTGGATTAGGCGTCTCGGCGATGCCGAGCCTGGCAATGCCTGCTGAGGATCATCCAACATTGGTGAGCGTCCCGTTGATAGAGCCCATCGTCAACCGATCGTTGGGACTGGTGTACCGAAGAGGCGCCTCACTCTCTCCGGCAGCGGAAAAATTCGTCTCGATACTGCTGGAACAGTGGGAGCAGTGACCTCTTTCTTCCCCTTAGCCTGGGTTGAGATAACCGCCGAGCGGCGTTGAAGTGGAAACGCATTAACCGGCCAAAAAAATGGCCGCGGCATTGCCTCAGGCGCCATTGCCTCTCACACATGCCTAGTTTCATATCCATACCTGCCAATCTCCGCGAACAAAAAGGGCCCCTCTCGAGGCCCTTTTTGTTCCACTAAAACCAAAATCATTTGGTAAGTCTGGACTCGACGGTTTCAGTGCTTTGCTCTGCCGGCACAGGAAAGAAAAATTAAGGCATAGGAGTGGGCCTGAATGATAGCTAACTGATACTATTTCCGGCGCTTCGCCTCGCTTATGGTCAAGAAGCAAAAAACAGCGTTAGCGATCAGGAACGCGAATAGCGACACCAAGGGATGAACGACAGCGTCATGACTACAGACAGTGGAAAAAACGGAAAAATATTAGACAAGCTGGTTGGGAATATCGAGCACTCGGTCCGCGAAAACGGACCACCCTTTTTCAGTTACATCATAGGTAATAACGGCACAGGCAAGAGCAGATTGCTTGCTAAGATTTGTGAGCACTATGATGAAAAAGAAGTAACCCCCGTCGAAAGTATATTATGTATCAGCAATACCATTCGAGATCGTTTTGTATTTACCCGCGGGCACAGAAGAATCTATCTGGGAACACGCGGCTCCTCCAATGCTGTTTTTTTCACCAATTCAGACAGGGATATTGCAAAGCTGTTAATTCAATGCAATAAACCAGGAAAGCGAGCTTTCTTCAAACTTCTGGATGATACTTTAAATCTGGGCTTTTACATTCAATTTCCAAAATCTCAAAAAGAAGAACTCACACAACGTGATCTTCCAAAGCTCGTAGATCAGAGAAAACTCAAGCAAACCTCATTCAACCATGTTTTCAATACTGCCAGCCGCGAGTTACTAGTAAGTCTTATCAACAAAAAAATAGATGCAAGTAAACTGACGATAGACCATGCTGCCACGCTAGGGGATTTTCTTGACTTCAACCCTGATGTCAAAGTCTCTATCAAACACGGAATACAAGAAACACCCTACACCGAACTTAGTTCTGGAGAGCAGAATCGTATTTCTCTGGCTCTGAAAATCATCGGGAATGCGGAAGATAGCTCGCTGGTACTCATTGACGAGCCAGAAGTCAGCCTCCATCTTAGATGGCAACTTGATTTTCACGGCTTTATTTCAAAATTGATGTCCATCTTTAGCAACTACCATGTGATTATTGCAACTCACTCGCCGATTATTGTCTCCGAGGCGGTAAAAGACAAAAATACGGACGCCGTAATTGTACTGCCCCCGATAGAGTCAAAAGGCCAATCAGCAAATATTGATGAATATACGCCTGTAGATTCAAAGCAAATAGACAGTTGCGAGAGCCTGACATTAGATTTTTTTGATACTGCCACTTATAACAGTACCGCTGTCGACTTCAGAATCGCAGAGGCAGTACTTGATGCATCGGACCCACAAACGTCCCCTGCGGCAGGGCTTGAGTCGCTTAAAGCTCTTTTAAATAAGAAAGGTATATATGGTGAAAAAAAAGAGACCATACTGCAGGCAATAAAACTAATTGAAACTCACCTTGGCGGAAGAGTCGCATGATCTCGATCGCAAGCGAAGATGAGTGCGAGACACTTGAAGTACTTCAAGCGCTGATCAAAAGCAAGCATATATCGGCAGTAGAGGCTTGGGCATGCTTTTCAAAGCCGGTGGCGGTGAATGATTTCAAAAGGCACACTGTAAAATTAAATAAAACCCAAATATCTAATATTGAAAGCTTAAGAGACAAAGTAAAGTCTTGCCTGAAGGCTCGCGCAAAAAAGCGATGTGGTTATTGTCGGCGAGCGTTGGGCCAGCACGGAATGTCATGGCATATTGAACATATTTATGGAAAAACAAAATTCCCTGATCAAATATTTAAACTTAGCAATTTGCTTTACGCATGCATCGATTGCAACATGGTAAAAAACAACTCGGTGGACCGAGCAAACCCCTTTGTATTTGACATTATCAACCCTAATGAGCCAGCGTTTAGTTATGGGGATCACTTGAGCTTTGTGCAACTATCAACCGAGCACTTACATATATTAAAATATGATCATCGTTCTAAAGAGGGCAAGAATACTTACGCCAAACTCAAACTAGCCAGCCTTGAATCGCTCGAAATAATGAGCAGTTTGAACGAGGCGGTTAAAGAGTTAAGCGAGCGTATAGACGATCGTCTCTCTGAACTGCTATCTAGTGGAGAAAATAGGGAGATTGCTGACTTCCTGCATAAAATAAAAATGAATCTTTCTTTGGAGTAGGAGCAAGTGATACCGCGTGCATGCACCAACAGCGCGCACTAATACGGTGCAATATGCCTACCCCGCATACCCCATTCTCAAACGTCATAATCCTCCCTTTTCCTACATGGTAATCTGCCACCTCCCCTCATCGGCTTTGATCCCATGCAGTCAAAGGCCCCAACCAGGAAAGATCATGCCGAAAAAGTCTCACACCGCCCTGCGCCGTAATTTCCGTGAATTGCTTGCAACGCCTACCTGCGTAGAAACCGCTTCCGTCTTTGACCCGATGTCCGCGCGTATCGCCGCCGACCTGGGTTTTGAAGTGGGCATTCTGGGCGGCTCCGTCGCCTCGTTGCAGGTGCTCGCCGCCCCCGATTTTGCCTTGATCACCCTGAGTGAGTTTGTCGAACAGGCCACCCGCATCGGCCGCGTCGCCCAATTGCCGTTTATTGCCGATGCCGACCACGGCTACGGCAATGCCCTGAACGTGATGCGCACCGTCGAAGAACTTGAGCGTGCCGGTGTGGCCGCGTTGACCATTGAAGACACGCTGCTGCCCGCACAATTCGGGCGTAAATCCACGGATCTGATTTCCATCGACGAAGGTATCGGCAAGGTCCGCGCCGCGCTGGAAGCACGGGTCGATCCGGAACTGTCGATCATTGCGCGCACCAACGCCGGTGTATTGCCCACCGAAGCGGTGATAGAGCGCACCCTGGCCTATCAAAAAGCCGGTGCGGATGGGATTTGCATGGTCGGTGTCAGTGACTTCGAGCACCTGGAGAAGATCGCAGAAAACCTCACGGTACCGTTGATGCTGGTGACCTACGGCAACCCGAAACTCCATGACGCCCAACGCCTGGCCAGCCTCGGCGTTCGTGTGGTGGTTGCCGGTCACGGTGCATATTTCGCCGCGATCAAGGCCACCTACGACAGCCTGCGCGCCCAGCGCCAGTTGACTCACAGCACCTCGAACCTCAGCGCTACCGAACTGACGCACACCTACACGTTGCCCGAGAGTTACGTGGCGTGGGCGCAAGAGTTCATGGATGTAAAAGAGTAGTCCTTACCTGCCAGGTAAGCGGTGAATGCCCTCCTCCTGCCATGGGCTCACCGCCACCGTTGGCGGCGTCACGCCAGCGCCCCCCCCTTCGCACCCCCGCCCTGAGCGCCCTGCTCACCAATGCTACTAACCGCAACTAAGCAGCCAACTAATAACTCGCGCGCACGAAAAAAATCCGCCGCAGAGTCTGCGGCGGCAACCAAAGGATTTTGTCGAAGCAGAGCGGCTAAGACAGTTCCACGCTACACCCGGTAGCAAATAAATACCGTGAAGTTTAATTAATCGAGTTTCATCCTTCCCCTGGCTGCAGGCCACGCAGACTCTGCTTAGAATCAGCTTCGGCAGCCACGTCGAAGACAATAAAAACGGAAAGACCTCACCTGAAAACATCTGCCAAAACAATGTTATGCGCTATCCAACAAGTGCGGTGTTTGCGCGCGCGTTCAATATTCTTGGGGATTAAATAAATGTTTAAACACAGCAGTCTGCTGGCACTGGCGGTGTGCGCCAGTATCAGTCAAATGGCATTGGCCGAGTCAGTCAGCGACCAGGCCGAATCGAAAGGCTTTATCGACGGCAGCAGCATCACCGGGCTGTTGCGCAACTACTACATGGACCGCGACCGCGCGAGCGGCAAGGCCGACAATCGTGACTGGACCCAGGGTGCGATGCTCAACTATGCCTCGGGCTTCACCCAGGGCACCATCGGCTTCGGCGTCGATGCCTATGCCTACGGCGGGCTGAAACTCGACGCCACCCACAGCGACGCCGGCACTGGCAACTTGCCGACCGACCGCAACGGCGATCCAGAAAATGCCTACGGCTCAGTGGGCGCGGCGGTGAAGGTAAAAATCTCCAAGACCCAGCTCAAGTTCGGCGACATGCAGCCCACCGCCCCGGTCTTCGCTACCGGCGGCACCCGCCTGTTGCCGCAAACGGCTACCGGTTTCGACCTGACCAGCAGCGAAATCGCCGGCCTCGACCTGGAAGCCGGGCACTTCACCAGCACCAACAGCGGCATGACCAGCAACCACGACCACGACATCTACGCGACCTACGCCAACATCGCCGCCAACAGTGCGAGCTTTGTCGGCGGCAAATACACCTTCAGCCCGTCACTGAGCGCGACGCTGTATGCCGGCGAACTGGAGGACATCTGGCGCCAGTACTACACCAACCTCAACTACGTGATCCCCTTGGGCCAGGACCAGTCACTGGCCCTGGACGGCAACCTGTACCGCACCCTCGACACCGGCAGCGCCAAGGCCGGGGCGATCAACAACACCACTTATTCGGTGGCGGCGGCCTATTCGTTCTGGCAGGCACACACGCTGACGTTGTCGTTCCAGAAAGTGCATGGCGATACGCCGTTTGACTACATCGGCACCGGCAACAACGGTGCGGGCGAAGGCGGCGATTCAGTGTTCCTCGCCAACTCGGTGCAGTGGGGCGATTTCAACGGGCCCGGCGAGCAGTCCTGGGGCATCCGTTATGACCTGAACATGGCCAGCTATGGCGTGCCTGGGCTGAGTTTCATGGGCCGTTACATCAACGGCTCGGACATCGACGGCACCCACACACCGGCTCACAGCGCCTACGCCAACGACTATGGCTCGGACGGCGCGCATCACGAGACCGATGTGGAAGCCAAATACGTGATCCAGAGCGGCCCGGCGAAGAACCTGTCGCTACGGGTGCGTGATGCCATCGTGTCGTCGAACGCCGACCAGGGCGATGGCAAGTTGAACGAGCTGCGGCTGATTGTCGACTATCCGTTTACCTTGCTGTAGGCGACCACACTGAGCCGGCCGACAGGGCGCCGGCCGGCTCATGACCGTGCTACCCCACCCAGCCTACTGCGGTCTTGGGAATGACTTCCGACTCATCCAGCTTCGACGCAAACATGCTCACCGCTTGCACCGCATCGCTGGTGCTGGTGCGGATCTGCAGGATCACAGAACCGGCCTGATCGGCCAGGTTCACACCCCGTTGCGCGCCTTCCTGGGTGGCGTTCATGCTGGTCACCGCGTCACGCGTTTCCGAGAGGATCATGCCGATCATCTCGGCAATTTCCGCCGTCGAGCGGCTGGTGCGCCCGGCCAGTTGCCGGACCTCATCGGCCACCACCGCAAACCCGCGCCCCTGGTCGCCCGCGCGCGCCGCCTCGATCGCTGCGTTGAGCGCCAACAGGTTGGTCTGGTCGGCAATACCGCGAATGGTGTTGACGATGGCCGTGATCTGCTCGGAACGGTCGCCCAACTGCCCCACCAGTCGTGCCGATGCACCGATGTTGTCGGCGATGCGGCGCATCTCGCTGGCAGTTTCCTGGATTACCTGGGTGCCATGCTCGGCAAAGCGCTCGGTCTCGGAGGAGATGTGATAGGCCCGCGACGCGCCACGGGAATCTTCCTCGAATTTCTCTACCCGCTCGGTGATGTCGCTGGCGAACTTGACGATCTTGAGCAGTTTGCCATCGCCGTCATACACCGGGTTGTAGCTGGCCTCCAACCACGCGACGCGACCATGCTTGCCGATGCGCTTGAATTGCCCGGTGAAAAACTCACCGTTGTTCAGGCGTCGCCAGAAGTCACTGTACTCACTGCTGTTGACCAATGCGGGTTCGCAAAACATGCGGTGATGTTTGCCTTTGAGTTCGGCCAGGGAATAGCCCATGACGTGCAGGAAGTTTTCGTTGGCGTCGAGCACCTGACCATTCAAGTCGAACTCGATCACGGCCATGGCCCGGTCCAGCGCCGCGAGTTTGCTGCGGGTCGCCGCTTCCTGTTCGACTTTCTGCGTCACATCCAGCGCGTATTTGACCACTTTCAACACATGGCCTTGGGTATCCAGCACCGGGTTGTAGCTGGCCTCCAACCACACAGTTTTTCCGTTGGAATCCACTCGTTTGAAGGTGCCCGACACGAACTTGCCAGCACGAAGGTCGTTCCAGAATTCCGTGTAAGCCGGGCTGCCGGTCAGTTCCGGCAAGCAGAAGTCGCGGTGGGACTTGCCCATCAATTGCGCGGCGCTGTAACCCAGGGTGTTCTGGAAAACTTCGTTGGCGCGCAAGACCTTGCCGGTCAGGTCGAATTCGACCACCGCCATGGAGCGCTCGAGCGCGGCGATCAGCCCCTTATATTCAGTGACGTCGGCCGTCCTGGCCGCCAGTTCTGTTTTTAAGACTTTATTGAACATGACGTACCCCTCGCTCAAGCGTGATTCTGTAGTGCCTGAGTCTAGTATCGGCGTAAAAAAAACGGACTTGACACGGAAAAAATATTTATTAATTGACGTCAATATTTACACGCTACGCATCGCCACCGTGACCCACCCTGCCCCTGTGTTTAAACTGGCGACCCTTTGACCTGAGCGGAGCCCCCATGGCCAACCACGACCTGCACTACACCCCCGACCCCGACCCCGATGCAGATTCGATTTCCTCCGACGTGATCGGCTTCAACGGCATCCTGGTCTCCACCCAGATCCCCACCCGTGCCGACGGCAGCCTGGAGCTGGGCGACATCACCTTGCAGAGCGAATGCACCCTGCAAGCGCTGAAAGTCGCCCTGGAAAAGGCCGGCAGTTCCATGGACCGGGTCATGCACCTGACGATCTACTTGACGGATATGGCCGATCGCGCCGCGTTCAATGACGTCTACAAGCGCTTCTTCGCCAAGCCGTGGCCGGTGCGGGCAGCCGTTGGCGTGGCCGCGTTGGCCGTCGATGGCATGCGCGTCGAAGTCACCGCAATGGCCGCAAAAGCCTAAGCCAGGCGCAGCCAAAAAATGTGGGAGCGGGCTTGCTCGCGAATACGGTGTGTCAGTCAATAGATCTTTGACTGATCCAGCGCATTCGCGAGCAAGCCCGCTCCCACATTTGATTGGGTTTGCAATCCCAAGGCTCAGGAAACACCCGTCAGCCTTGTGGTAGGTGCCCCCCCAGCGTTTCACAGCTACAATGCGCGCCTCAACCGTGACAAGCCTGACTAAAAAAACTATGTCCTTGCCCAAGCACCACCTTGAATTGCTCAGCCCTGCCCGCGATGTCGCCATCGCACGCGAGGCCATCCTGCACGGCGCCGACGCCATCTACATCGGCGGCCCAAGCTTTGGCGCCCGTCACAACGCGTGCAACGAGGTGAGCGATATCGCCTCACTGGTGGAATTCGCCCGCCGTTACCACGCCCGCGTCTTCACCACGATCAACACCATCTTGCATGACAACGAACTGGAACCCGCGCGCAAGCTGATTCATCAGCTCTACGACGCCGGCGTCGACGCGTTGATCGTGCAAGACCTGGGCGTGATGGAGCTGGATATTCCGCCCATCGAGCTGCACGCCAGCACCCAGACCGACATCCGCACCCTGGGCCGCGCCAAGTTTCTCGACCAGGCCGGTTTCTCGCAGTTGGTCCTCGCCCGCGAGCTGAACCTGCAGGAAATCCGCGCCATCGCCGATGAAACCGATGCCGCCATCGAGTTCTTCATCCACGGCGCCCTGTGCGTGGCGTTCTCCGGGCAGTGCAACATCTCCCACGCGCAGAACGGCCGCAGCGCCAACCGTGGTGACTGCTCCCAGGCCTGCCGCCTGCCGTACACCTTGAAAGACGACCAGGGCCGCGTCGTGGCCTTTGAAAAGCACCTGCTGTCGATGAAAGACAACAACCAGAGCGCCAACATCCGCGCGCTGGTCGAAGCGGGTGTGCGTTCGTTCAAGATCGAAGGCCGCTACAAGGACATGGGCTATGTGAAAAACATCACTGCCTATTACCGCCAGCGCCTCGATGAAGTGCTCGAAGACCGCCCGGACCTGGCCCGTGCGTCCAGCGGCCGTACTGCGCATTTCTTCCTGCCCGACCCGGAAAAAACCTTCCACCGGGGCAGCACCGACTATTTCGTCACCGACCGCAAGATCGACATCGGCGCCTTCGATACCCCGACCTTCACCGGCCTGCCGGTGGGTGTGGTGGAAAAAACCGGCAAGCGCGACTTGCAGGTGGTGACCCATGAGCCGCTGTCCAACGGCGACGGTCTCAATGTGCTGGTCAAGCGTGAGGTCGTGGGTTTCCGCGCCAACATTGCCGAGCCCAAGGGCGAGTTCGAGGAAGACGGCGAGAAGCGTTACCGCTACCGCGTCGAGCCGAATGAAATGCCGGCCGGCCTGTATCAATTGCGCCCCAACCACCCGCTGAACCGCAACCTGGACCACAACTGGCAACAGGCACTGCTCAAGACTTCGTCCGAGCGCCGTATCGGCCTGACCTGGGCTGCACGCCTGCGTGAAGCGCAGTTGGAAGTCACCGCGACCAGCGAAGAAGGCATCAGCGCCAGCGTCACCCTGCCCGGCCCGTTCGGCGTGGCCAACAAGCCGGAACAGGCCCTGGACACCCTGCGCGACCTGCTCGGCCAACTGGGCACCACCGAATACCACGCCACCGACATCCAGCTGGATGCGCCGCAAGCGTTCTTCATCCCCAATTCGCAGCTCAAGGCCTTGCGCCGCGAAGTGATTGAAGCGCTGACCGCCGCCCGCGTTGCCGCGCACCCGCGTGGTGGGCGCAAAGCCGAAACCACCCCGCCGCCGGTGTACCCGGACGCGCACCTGTCGTTCCTGGCCAACGTCTACAACCAGAAAGCCCGCGATTTCTATCACCGTCACGGGGTGAAGTTGATCGATGCCGCCTTCGAAGCCCACGAAGAAACCGGCGAAGTGCCGGTGATGATCACCAAGCACTGCCTGCGTTTCTCGTTCAACCTGTGCCCGAAACAGGCCAAGGGCGTGACGGGCGTGAAGACCAAGGTCGCGCCCATGCAATTGATCCACGGCGACGAAGTGCTGACCCTCAAGTTCGACTGCAAACCCTGCGAGATGCACGTGGTGGGCAAGATCAAGGGGCATATCCTCGGTCTGCCGCAACCGGGCAGCGCAGTGGAGCATTTCAACCCGGAAAACATTATTTTCCAGGGTACGCACTAACCCTCTGGGAGCGGGGCCACCACCAGCCCCGCTGCAACCCCGCCGCTGCCAGCAGAATCGCCGCCACTCCCAGCCATTGCAGCCAACCCAGGCGATGCCCGAAGGCGATCCAGTCGACGAAGATCGCCGCAATCGGGTAGATGAACGACAGTGCGCCGGTCAACGCGGTCGGCAGTTTCTGGATCGCACCGTACAGCAATACATACATCACACCCGTGTGCACCACGCCCAGCGTCGCCAACGCTGCCCAGGCGGTGGGCGCTACCGGCAGGTTGCTCCACGTCACCAGTGGCGCCAGCAACAATGCACCGGTGGTGACCTGGATCAACGCCATCAAATGCGCTGGCACTTGCTTCAAGCGCTTGATGATCAAGGCGGCAATCGCATACAAAAACGCCGCGCCAGAGGCCAACGCAATCCCCGCCAGATAGTCCCCGCCACCGGCTTGCTGCTCGCCATGGGCAGTGACAATCGCCAACATCCCAAGGAACGCTACGCTCAGCCACGCGAGCTTCTGCGCAGTGATCTTCTCCCCAAGCAACAGCGCCGCCAACAGCACCAACATGAACGGCTGCACGTTGTACACCGCCGTACTGATGGCAATAGACGCGCGGGAATAGGATTCGAACAACAGCAACCAATTGCCGACGATCGCCACGCCGCTGAGCATCGCCAGCCCGAGCCTGGCCCACGTCAGCAGCGACAGGCGCAGGTAGCCGAGCACGGCACAGACCAGCAACAGTGTCAGCGCACCGATGACACAGCGCCAGAACACCACTTCGATCACCGACACGCCCGACACCAGTACAAACCAACCAATGGTGCCCGAGATGAGCATGGCGGCGACCATTTCCCACGAACCGCGACGGATGGATGTGTCCATATTTGCTGCTCCTCAAATGAGGCTCAATTATGGCAATCTGCTGGGTAACGGCTCCAGCGCCTAAAAAAGGCCAAAGCCCTGGATCACCTTTACTAATTAGGCAGAAACCATGATCGATACCATCGACCAGCAACTGATCGCCGCCTTGATGGACGACTCACGCCTGTCCCTCAAGGCGCTGGCGGGCATCACCGGGCTGTCGTCGCCCAGCGTCGGCGAGCGCTTGCGGCGCTTGGAAGAACGCGGTGTTCTGACCCACTACACGGTGGACATCGACGCCAAACACTTCGGCTACCTGCTGCAAGCCATCGTGCGCATCCGTCCCCTGCCCGGCAAATTGCAGGAAGTCGAACGCCAGATCCAGGCGATTCCCGAGTTCACCGAGTGCGACAAGGTCACGGGCGACGACTGCTTCATCGCACGCCTGCATGTGCGCACCATGGAACAGCTGGACAGCCTGCTCGACCGGCTCAACGTGTATGCCGAGACCAACACCGCCATCGTCAAGAAAACCCCGGTCAAACGCCGCTTGCCGCCGCTTGATAGGTAACGCTGCTTTCCCCGCGCTCGAAATGTACTGCGCCCCCCCAGCGCGGGCAAGCCCGCTCACTACAAGCCGTGCAGTGTCTTGGCTGCCCCCAATAAACCTTTGAACTTGCGATAGCGCGCCTCCAGCAGCGGCTGTTGCCCGACATCCGGCTGGTAACGCGCCTTGACCGGCATCCCCGCCTGCAGCAACTCGGCGCCCTGCCCGATCGCCATGAGCCCCAGCTTCGCCGCCCCCACGCACGCGCTCAACTCACTGCCATACAACGTGAAGATCTCCCGCTGCAGGATGTTGGCCAACAGCTGCGCCCAGTACTCACTGCGCGCCCCGCCGCCGACCAAGGCACACGCGCCGACGCGGGCCCCCGCCGATTGCACCGCGTGCAACGCATCGAGCAAACCAAAGCCCACCCCCTCCATCACCGCATACCCGAGCAGCGCCGGAGTGCAGTCGTGGCCCAGGTTCATGAATCCACCGCGCAGCAACGGGTCGTTATGCGGCGTGCGTTCTCCAGCCAGGTAAGGCAGAAACAGCGGTGCCGACAGTGGCACCACCTGTGCGATCGGCAGTTGCGCCTGCACCTGCTCCAGCAACGCCTGCTCATCCCGCGTGCCGGTCAGCCGCGTGACCCAGCGCAGGCAACTGGCACCCGCCAGCATCGCGCCCATGGTGTACCAGCGTCCGGGCAGCGCATGACAGAAACTGTGCACGGCGCTGGCCGGATTGCCGGCGGCGTGATCGGTGATTGCCACAATCGCAGCGCTGGTGCCCAGGGTGATGAACCCGTCACCCGCATTGATCGCGCCGATGCCTACGGCGGCCACCGGGTTGTCGCCCCCGCCACCGGCGATCACCACCCCGGCAGGCAAGCCCAGGCCGGTCGCGGTCAGCACGGCGCTGGCCGCGCCGCCTTCCACCAGCCTCGGCAACTGCTGCAGCACCAGGCCGCTGGCGCCAACCATCGGGCTGAACCATTCACGGTTCGCCACATCCAGCCACAGCGTACCGGCGGCATCCGACATCTCGCTGACGCGCTCGCCACTCAAGCGCAAACGCAGGTAATCCTTGGGCGACAACACACAGTCAATTGCCTGGAACACCTCAGGCTCCTGGCGTTGCAGCCACAGCAGCTTAGGCGCGGTCAACCCGGCCATCGGCAGGCTACCGGTGACGTCTGCAAAGCCCGCGCCCAGCTCTTGAGCCTCAGCGATGGCACGGGAGTCGTCCCACAGGATCGCCGGATACAACACCCGGTCGTCCCGCCCCAACAGCACCGCACCATGCATCTGCCCGGACAAGCCGATACACGCCACCCGGGCAAAGGCCGGGTGCGCCCGCAGTTGCGCCAACGCCTGCACACACGCCTGCCACCAGTCCTGCGGCGCCTGCTCGGACCAGCCACTGTGGCGCCGCGACACACTCAATCGCACGCCGGCGTGGGCCAATACCGTGCCGTCAAGGTCCATCAGGATCGCCTTGAGTTCTGAAGTGCCGAGGTCTATGCCGAGGGAAACAGGACGGCTCATACGCGTGTCATTCCAATCAGATACAGCCACATGAATTGCGCAGTTGCAGGCTCGGCGCCAGGCGCACGCTGTGCGGCGTTGCCTCGGGTGTCGCCATGCGCTGCAGCAGCAGGTGCACCGCACACGCGCCCAGGTCGTTGACCGGCTGGGCAATCAACGTCAGGCGCGGCACGAAAAAATCGGCCCAGTCAAAATCATCAAATCCCACCAAGGCCATCTGTCCTGGCACCTCTAGCTGCGCGTCACGCAGGGCGTGCATCGCGCCAAGGGTCATCAGGTTGTTCCCGGCCATGATTGCTGTGGGCGGTGCATCCAGCCCGAGCAACTGCACCGTGGCCTGGCGTGCCGGCTCGGTGTTAGAGCCGCCGTTGACCAGCAACTGCGGATCAAACGCCAACCCCGCCGCCTGCAAAGCAGCCTTATAGCCGGCAACCCGCTCGTCCGTGGTGCTGAACCCCGTACGCCCGGCGATAAAACCGATGCGGCGGTGCCCGTGGCCAATCAAATGGGTGATCAGGGCCTGGGTGGCCTGGGTATTCTCCACCCCGACCTGATCGAATTGTGCGCTCATCATGCGGTCCACCAGCACTGCTGGGATCTGGTTGGTGCGCAGGTACTCCAGCGCCTGCGAGTCGTTCGACGGCGCAAGGATCACCCCGTCGACACGCCGGTGATGCAGCGCCGTGACCACTCGCAGTTCCTGCTCCGGATCGTCGTGGGTGTCGACAAACAGCATCATGTAGCCGTGCTTGGCGCACTCGCTTTCAATGGCGTGCACGGTTTCGCTGAAGTAGTGGTTGGACAGCGCCGAGATCGCCACGCCAATCGTGCTGGTGCTCGACCGCGCCAGCGAGCGCGCCAGGGTGTTGGGAATGTACCCCAACGCCTGGATCGCCTGCTGCACCGCCTGCACCGAGGCCGGGCTGACCTTGCGGGTGCCGTTCAACACGTGGGACACGGTTGACGTCGACACCCCTGCCCGGCTGGCCACGTCATCCATGGTCACCACGTTGCTGTTCCCCTTAATCGATCAATGTTTGCTCGACCAACCGCTGTACGTACCGACGTTGTCGCGGGTGATCAGTTTTGGCGTGAGCAGGGTAACCGCTTCGCCAGGGGCTTTGTCATTCAGAATGTCGTAGCCCACATCCACCGCCGTCTGCGCCATGGCCCATGGGTCCTGGCTGGCCGAGGCCTGGATCTGCGTGTCGGTCTTCAGCGCGTTCTCAATGTCCGGCGCACCGTCCACCGAGGTGATGACGATGCCACTGCGCTTGAGTTGCTTGGCGGCCAGGTCGCTGCCGATGGCTTGCGGGTCGTTGATCGCGAACAAACCGTCGATTTTCGGGAAACGCGTGAGGTAGCCCTGCATCACATTCAGGCCGCCTTCGCGCGAGCCTTTGCCGTCCTGGTCGTCGGACAGCACCTTGATCTGCGGCGCACCGGCCAGCGCCGCCTTGCAGCCTTTGACGCGGTCGGTCACGGCCGTGACCTGCGGGCCGTTCTGGATGATCACATTGCCCTTGCCGCCCAGCTTGTCCACCAGGTACTGGCAGGCCAGCTTGCCGGCTTCGACATTGTCGGTCTGCACCGTGGCGTTGACCCCTTTGGCATCCACATCCACGGCGACCACGACAATCCCGGCGTCACGGGCTTTCTTGATCGCCGAGGCCATGGCCGACGGGTCGACGGCGTTGATCAGGATCAGGTCGACCTTGGACGAAATGAAGTTATCGATCTGCGAAAACTGCTTGCTCAAGTCATAGTCGGCTGACACCGAGGTGACCTTGACGTTGGGGTTCAGCGCCTTGGCCCGCGCCGTGGCGCCATCGGCCAGGGTCACGAAGTACGGGTTGCCGAGCGAGCCCATGCTGATGCCAAGGGCTTTCAACTCACGCGCCTCGACGGCTTGGGACATCAGGGCCGCCAGGGCAATAACGGGAAATACGCGTTTGAAGTTCATACGGGTCTCTCTTGTGATTGTTGTTGTACGAGTGAAATCAGGTGCGTGCACCGGATTGGCGATAACGATCCAGCGCCACCGCGCCAATGATCACGATGCCCTTGATGATGTATTGCCAGATGTCCGACACCCCCAGCAGCACCAGGCCGTTGGTGAGCACCGCAATGATCAGGGCCCCGATCAGCGTGCCGCCGATAGTGCCGACGCCGCCGGTAAAACTGGTGCCGCCGAGGATCACTGCGGCAATCGCATCCAGCTCATAGGATTGGCCCAGTTGCAGGCCGTTGGCCGCGAACAGCCGCGAAGCACTCATCACCGCCCCGAGCCCGGCCAATGCGCCGGACATGGCGTAGACGAACAGCAACACCTTCCACACCTTGATCCCCGACAGCCGCGCCGCTTCCGGATTGCCGCCCACCGAATAGATCTGCACGCCCATCACGGTGCGGCGCAGGATGAACCACGACAACCCCACCACCGCCACGGCAATCACCACCAGCCACGGCACGCCGAGGATCGAGTCGTTGCCGATAAAGGCAAACGGCAGGTCCGGGTTGAACACGGTCTTGTCGTCCGCCAGCAAGCGCGCCAAACCGCGCATGGCAGTCAGCGCACCGAGGGTGACGATAAACGGCGGCAGGCGCATGAACGCGATCAAGCCGCCGTTGACCAAGCCCAGCAACAGGCCAAAACCGATGCCCGCCGCGATCCCGAACATGCCGAACTGCGGCGACATCGACGCCTGCAACGCCACTACCGCCGAAGCCGCCAGGATCGCGCCCACCGACAGGTCGATGCCCGCCGTGAGGATCACAAAGGTCATGCCCGCCGCCAGCACCACATTGACCGAGGCCTGCTGGGTGATGATCGACAGGTTCTGCATAGTCAGGAAGTTTTCGCTGGCCAGGGCAAAGCCCACCAGCAACAGCACCAGCACCGGCAACATGCCTACCGTGCGCATCAACTCACGTGCACGTTCTGCCTTGCCCATTGTTGTCGTCATCTGCAATTCAGCCATTGGCCACCACCTGATCGCCACCCGTGGCGAGGTCAATAATGCGTTCCTGGGAAATAACCTGACCGGATGCGCCGCCGACCTCGGCGACCAACTGGCCTTCGCGCATGATCAGCACACGGTCGCAAGTGCCGATGATCTCCGGCAGTTCGCTGGAGATCACCACGATGCCCACGCCGGCCTGCGCCAGTTGATTGATGATGCGGTAGATCTCGGATTTGGAGCCGATGTCTACGCCCCGCGTCGGCTCGTCGAGGATCAGCACATGCGGCTTGACCTCCAGCAACCGCGCCAGCAGCACTTTTTGTTGGTTGCCGCCGGACAACGCGCCGACATTGACCTTGCCCGACGCCACCCGGATCGACAGTGCCTTGATCGCTTCACTGGCACGCTGCGCGCCGTGGCCGCGATCCAGCACACCACCGGCGTGGGCGTCCGGCACGCAGGCGCAGACGTTGATGTTGTCGGCCACGCTCATGTCGAGGAACAGGCCCTGGGCCTTGCGGTCCTCGGTGAGGTACACCACGCCGGCGCGGATCGCGTCCGCCGGGGTGCGCAGTTGAGTGACATTCTTGCCGACCACTTCAAGGCTGCCGTGGGTGCGTGGGTCGGCACCAAAGATCAGCCGCGCCAGCTCGGTGCGCCCTGCCCCCACCAACCCGGCGATGCCCAGTACTTCACCGGCATGCAGGTCGAAGCTGCAATTGCGCACGCGCTTGCCGTCGGCCATGTCGCGCACGCGCATCACCACGTCTCCGGGGTTATAGGCGGCGTGCTCCTTCTTGTAGAAGCCGGACAGGTCGCGACCCACCATCATTTTCACCAGCACCTCGGCCGACAGCGCGTCGCGGGTCAGTTCGCCGATGTATTGGCCATCGCGCAGCACCGAGACCCGGTCCGACAACTCATAGATCTCGGCCATGCGGTGGCTGATATAGATGATCGCCAGGCCCTGGCTGCGCAGTTGCTTGATCAACGCAAACAAGCGGTCGGTCTCGCGGGAGGACAGCGGCGTGGTCGGTTCGTCCATCACCAGGATCTTGGCGTGGGCATGCAGGGCGCGGGCGATTTCCACCAGTTGGCGCTCGGCGATCGACAGGCTGCTGACCCGCGTCGCCGCCGTGAACTCGGCGCCCAGGCGCTGCAGCACCTCGCGGCAACCGTCCTGCATGCCCTTGCGGTCGATGGTCCAGCCGCGCCGCAGTTCACGCCCCAGGTAGATGTTCTCGGCCACGCTGAGGTTGGGGCACAGGCTCAGTTCCTGATAGATCACGGCAATGCCGAGGGTTTTGGCGGTGGCAGGATCGAAGCTGGCGACGGGTTGGCCGGCGATGCGGATTTCACCGCCGGGATCGGCCTGGTAGGCGCCGGAGAGGATTTTCATCAAGGTGGATTTGCCGGCGCCGTTCTCCCCCATCAAGGCGTGGATTTCGCCGGGGTAGACCTTCAGGCCGACATTCTTGAGCACACGCAAACCGTTGAAGGTTTTGCTGATGCCCTGCATCTCAAGCAAGGGTTCAAGGCTCATGGCTGAGCTCCTGGTTTTATTATTTTTGTGGTCGAGCGGGGCCGACTCTAAAACAGAAGCTTTTGCTTGCGCAAGCGCTTGCTTAGCTGTTTTTGTGCTTGAAGAAACGTTTCACCAACGACTTTTGTGCGAAAGTCCGGTTAGTGCGCACGCACAGTCCATCGCGCGCAGTGGTAGCCACAGCGCCGCCATTGGCCTTGGGACAGGAGGTTGGGTGCGATCAGCTTGCAGGGTGCGGGGCAGTCATGGCTGTTGGAGCGGTGCGCTAAGGCTCCTGCTCTTCGATGAGCGGCACCTGCGCATCATCCATCAGCGAGCCCGGGTCTTCGTTGCCGGGGTCGTTGAGTTCCTCTTCCGGTTCCTGCTCACGTTCATCCGACATGATCCACACCTCTATGAACCCGGGTTGTCCACCTGGATATAAAACGCATAGGCGCCCAGCAACAGCCAGAACACCATAAACAGCCACGGCGCACGCATTGAGAATAGCAGCGACTTGCGGTAGCCCTTGTGGGACGACTCGGTTTCGCAGAACAGCGGTGAATCGTCGTACGCAAGGCCCATCACCGGTTCACTGCGCAACAGCTCGCTTTGCTTGTAGTGCCAGTGGTCGATGATTTCATACGCCGCGCGAATCCCCGGCCAGGCGTTCAGCGAACTGAGAATGCCGAGCAAGACCAGGAACGCCGGCACCACCAGGGTGAACAACTTGCCCCACTCGGGGTTGAGGTTGCCCATGCCGGAGACGAAGGCGATGACCAGGAAGGATTGCGCGGTGAGGTAGGCGTCTGTGCGGTTGGCCAGGATCGTGGTTTCGTACTGGATCTCACGGCGGTAGAAGTCCAGGCGATCCTTGGGCGAGCCGAAGATCTTGGCGTTGTGTTCGCTGTGGTCGGTCAGGGCCGTTTCCGGGGAATGCGGCGAGATGATTCTGGGCACGGCGGTGCTCCGTGGGGAGGTCGAGTCCTGTTAGAAGAAGGGGCACCGGATGAAGTTCAAGTTTGTTCGCGCACCAAATCAGCGCAAAGCGCACCCTCCCCCTGTGCGAGCTGTTGCCCTTGTAGTGAGCGGGCTTGCCCCGCGCTGGGGGGCGAAGCCGCCCCAACAAGACCGCCGCGGTATTTCAGGAAGACCGCGGTGCCTGGGTTTGGGGCGGCTGCGCCCCCCAGCGCGGGGCAAGCCCGCTCACTACAGGTTGCGCGGGTTCGCAGTTTAGGGATTTAGAGGTTCCGGCACAGGCATTGCTTTAGTCATTGAACACTGCCCGCACACAGGAGCTTTCGTTACAACCCGACCCAGAGCCGACCCCATAAGAAAGTAAGGACCAGGCCCATTGGCACCTTCAGCCATGGGTTCATAAAAACATGCGTTTTTTTAAACGGCAGTGCCCCCCAAGCCCCACTCGGCACTGACAAGGTACTGGAATGGCTCGATCTTTCTTCGATGAAATGAATGACGCAAACGGCGCCTGCCGCGCGCACTATCAGGAATTCTCCCGCTGGTTGGCCAATACGCCACCGGAACTGCTGGCCCAGCGTCGCCGTGAAGCCGACTTGCTGTTCCACCGCGCCGGCATCACCTTCACCTTGTATGGCGACGAGCAAGATACCGAGCGCCTGATCCCCTTCGACATCATCCCGCGCAGCATCCCCGCCAGTGAGTGGCGCGTGATCGAACGTGGCTGCATCCAGCGCGTCACGGCGCTGAACATGTTCCTCGCCGACATCTACCACGACCGGCGCATCATCAAGGCCGGGATCATTCCCGCGGACCAGGTGCTGGGCAACGAGGGTTACCAGCAGGCCATGGTCGGCCTCGACCTGCACCGCGACATCTACTCGCACATCTCCGGCGTGGACCTGGTGCGCGATGGCGACGGCACCTATTACGTGCTCGAAGACAACCTGCGTACCCCCAGCGGCGTGAGCTACATGCTCGAAGACCGCAAGATGATGATGCGCCTGTTCCCCGAGGTGTTCGCCAAACAACGCATTGCGCCGGTGGACCACTACCCCAACCTGCTGCTCAAGACCCTCAAAAGCTCAAGCCGCCTGGACAACCCCAACGTCGTGGTACTCACCCCCGGGCGCTTCAACAGCGCGTTTTTCGAGCACGCCTTCCTTGCCCGGGAAATGGGCGTGGAGCTGGTGGAGGGCGCCGACCTGTTCGTGCACGACCTCAAGGTGTTCATGCGCACCACCGACGGCCCCAAAGCCGTGGATGTGATCTACCGCCGCATCGACGACGCGTTCCTCGACCCGCAGGCCTTCAACCCCGAGTCGATGCTCGGCGTGCCCGGCCTGGTCGCCGCCTACTGCGCCGGCAACGTGGTGTTGGCCAACGCCATCGGCACCGGCGTGGCCGATGACAAGTCGATCTACCCCTACGTGCCGGAGATGATCCGCTTCTACCTCGACGAAGAGCCGGTGCTGCAAAACGTGCCGACCTTCCAGTGCCGCAAACCCGACGAGTTGTCCCATGTACTGGCGCACCTGCCGGAACTGGTGGTCAAGGAAACCCAGGGTTCCGGCGGCTACGGCATGCTGGTCGGCCCGGCCTCCAGCGCGGCCGAGATCGAGGACTTCCGTCAACGCATCAAGGCGCGCCCCCACGCCTACATCGCCCAACCCACACTGAGCCTGTCCACTTGCCCGACCTTTGTCGAAAACGGCATCGCGCCCAGGCACATCGATCTGCGCCCGTTCGTGCTGTCGGGCAAGGAAACCCGCCTGGTGCCCGGCGGCCTCACGCGTGTGGCACTGCGTGAAGGTTCGTTGATCGTCAACTCGTCGCAAGGCGGCGGAACCAAGGACACCTGGGTGGTGGAGGGCTGAGTATGTTGAGTAGAACCGCCGCAGATCTGTATTGGATGTCCCGTTACCTGGAGCGTGCCGAGAACCTGGCGCGCATGCTGGAAGTCAGTTACTCGTTGTCGTTGATGCCCCAGGCCGGACGCAGCGACGGTCTGGACGAACTGGCCATGTCGTTGCTCAGCAGCGGCACCCTAGACAGCTACCTTGAGCGCCACAAGCAACTGGATGCCGAGCGCATGCTGCACTTCTTCGCCCTCGACGAAGAAAACCCCGCCAGCATCTACAACTGCCTGCGCGCCGCCCGGGGCAACGCCCATGCGGTGCGCGGGCGCATCACCGCCGACATGTGGGAAAACCTCAACGCGACCTGGCTGGAAATGCGCAGCATCGCCGCCGGCGGCCTGGCGCGCCACGGCATCAGCCACTTCTGTGATTGGGTCAAGCAGCGTTCACACCTGTTCCGTGGCGCAACGTCGGGGACGATCATGCGCAACGATGCCTACCGGTTTATCCGCCTGGGCACCTTTGTCGAACGTGCCGACAACACCTTGCGCCTGCTGGATGCGCGCTACGAGATGTTTGGCGAAGAGTCGGAGGAAGTCAGCGACCTGTCCGCACGCGGCTACTACCAGTGGAGCGCCCTGCTCCGGGCGTTGTCGTCGTTCGAGGCGTACACCGAGCTGTACCCGAATGCGCTGAATGCGCGCTCGGTGTCGGAGCTGCTGCTGTTGCGCAGTGACGTGCCGAGGTCGCTGCATGCGTGTATCGAGGAGTTGAGTCATATCCTTGCGGACTTGCCTGGCAGTTATGGGCGTACGGCCCAGCGTCTGGCGGCGGAGTTCGAGGCGCGGCTGCGCTATACCGGGATTGATGAAATTCTTGAGGACGGCCTGCACAGCCGCCTGACGGACTTTATCGACACCGTGCGCGAACTGGCCCGGGCCATACACGCGTCTTACCTGGAAGTGGTCTAAACCACACTGAGGAACAACGATGTGGGAGTGGGCTATTGGGTTTTTACCAGCACCGGCTCAGCGCGGTACTGCTCGGGAAACAGCTTTTTCAACTGCGCCACCTTCGGCAGATCATTGATCACGATGTACGGGTAAGACGGGTTCTCGCTGAGAAAGTCTTGGTGATAGGCCTCCGCCGGGTAGAACGTCTTGCCCCTCTCGATTGTGGTCACGATGGGCTTATCAAACGCCTTCGCCGCATCCAGCTGCGTGATATACGCCTGGGCGACGTTCTGCTGCTCGGCATCCTGCGCAAAGATCGCCGAGCGGTACTGCGTGCCGGTATCCGGGCCCTGGCGGTTGAGTTCGGTGGGGTTGTGGGCCACCGAAAAGTAGATCTGCAGCAGCTTGCCGTAGCTGATCTTGCTCGGGTCAAACGTGACGGAGACCGCCTCGGCATGGCCAGTGTTGCCTGCGCTGACAGACTCGTACTGCGCCGTGCCTGCCGCGCCGCCGTCATACCCGGAGACCGCGTTTTTTACACCCTGCACATGCTGGAAAACCCCTTGCACGCCCCAGAAGCAACCACCGGCGAAGACCGCCGTTTGCAGATCAACCGATGCCGGCAGGTCCAGGGCGGGCGGTGGGATGACGACAGCATCGTCAGAAGAACCAAAGGAGAACGCCTGGGCCTGGCTGATAAAGGCAGCCAAGGCCAATGCAGGTAGCCATCTGAGAACGTTCATAAAACTCACTCCAGAACACGGTCAACGGTGGGAGCCGGCTTGCTCGCTCCCACATTGATTGGGTTATCAGTTCATCAATCAGTTAGCCGAAGGTGAAGGCGTAGGCCGCTACGTTCGGGTCCAGAAACTCAATGCTGAAGGTGCGGTCCTGCACCGCTCCCGGCTGGCGCACCAGTTGGTACAGACGCTGCTCGGTCACCACGCCACTGCCATCCGGGGCGACATCCGTGCCGTGGGCGTCACCGGGGGCCTTGCCGTCGATCGTGACCTTGAAGCGCACGGGCTTGCCATCTGCGCCGGGGGCCAGCACCAAATGCAAGTCACGGGCGTGGAAGCGGTAGACGATGCGCCCACCCGCCTGGTCCAGGGTGACTTGCTGGCCGCCTACGTTCCATTGGCCGTCCAGGGTCCAATTGTTCAACGCCAGGGGGCCGGACTTAACGAAGTGTTCGGCACGCTGCGCGCCCAGGTAGGTTTCCGGTGACTGCACGGTGTTCAGGTCCGGCGCCTGTTGCACGCCCTTGGCATCCACGTCGATCAAGCCGCCCGCGACGTTTTTCGCCCCGGCTTCGCGCAACAACTGCTGGATCACCCGCTCCGACTCGGCGTAGTCGCCCTCGCCAAAGTGGTGGTAACGGATCTGGCCGTTGGCGTCGGCAAAGTAATGTGCCGGCCAGTACTGGTTGTTGAACGCACGCCAGATCTTGTAGTTGTTGTCGATCGCCACCGGGTAGTTGATCCCCAGGTCCTTCATCGCCTGGGTGACGTTGTTCACGTCGCGCTCAAAGGCGAACTCCGGAGCATGTACACCGATCACCACCAGGCCCTGCTCGCGGTACTTGTCGGCCCAGGCTTTGACGTAGGGCAAGGTGCGCAGGCAGTTGATGCAGGAGTAGGTCCAGAAATCCACCAGCACCACTTTGCCCTTGAGCACCTCGGCGCTCAGTGGCGGGCTGTTGAGCCATTGCACGGCGCCGTCCAGGGAGGGTAGCGCGCCTTCTATCGGCAGCGTGTCGCTGTGGTTGACCGCCATCATCATCGCCCCGCCCTGGGGTTTCGCGCTCAGGCGATCCACCAGGTGTTGCTCCAGGCCGCCGGTGGAGGCCGTCGACAACCGCGCCAACACGCCGGTGTCCAGGCCCAGGGCAATGGCTGCCACCCCGACGAGCATCAACGCGCCAAGGCCGCGGCGCAGCCATTCACCGGCACCGAGGGATTTTTTCATCAAGCCAAACACCTTACCGCCGACCAGCAACGCCAACGCCAGGGACGTGGCGGCACCGGCAGCGTAAGCCAGCAACAGCAAGGTAGTACCGATACTGGCGCCTTGCAGGGCGGCGCCGGTCAGCACCAGCCCGAGGATCGGCCCGGCGCACGGCGCCCAAAGCAGCCCGGTGGCCACGCCGATCAGGAACGACGCCCCCGGCCGTGGCCTGGCATCGGCCCCGGCTGCCTCGGATAAACGGCTGCCGGCGGCGACCAGCGGGCGCGTCAGGCGCTCCGACAGCCGTGGCAGCAACAGCGTGAGCCCAAACAGCGCCACGCAGAGCAACGCGAGCCAGCGCCCGTATTGATTGACTTGCACCACCCAACCGCCGCCCACCGCCGCCAGCGAGGCCACCAGGGCGAACGTCACCGCCATCCCCGCCAACAGCGGCAAGCCACTGCGCAAAAACGGCTGCCCGGTGCGAGCGAAGACAAAAGGCAGAACCGGCAGGATGCACGGGCTGACGATTGTCAGCACGCCGCCCAGATATGCGAGAACCAGAAGCCACATTGATTGACCCTTAACAGAATGAACAAGTAGCCCCATCCTGCGCCCCGGCCGGTCGCGCAATCCTCACGCAGAGTTAAACAATTCGTGATAACTACACTGTGGCAAAAGCCGCACAATGCGCCGACTACAAGCCAAGGTTTCGATTACATGGATCAGCCCAAACGTGTCCTGGTGGTTGAGGACGATGCCCATATCGCCGACTTGATCCTCCTGCACCTGCGCGATGAACAGTTCGAAGTGGTGCACAGTGCCGATGGTAACGAAGGCCTGCGCCTGCTGGAGCAAGGCGGCTGGGATGCGTTGATCCTCGACCTGATGCTGCCCGGCGTCGACGGCCTGGAGATCTGCCGCCGCGCCCGCGCCATGACGCGCTACACCCCGATCATCATCACCAGTGCGCGCTCCAGCGAGCTGCACCGCATCCTCGGCCTGGAGCTGGGTGCCGACGATTACCTGGCCAAGCCGTTCTCGCTGCCCGAGCTGGTTGCCCGGGTCAAGGCGCTGCTGCGCCGGGTCGACGCCATGGCGCGCAACCTGAAAATGGATGCCGGCAGCCTCGACCTTGGGTCACTGTTCATCAACCCGCTGAGTCGCGAGGCCACTTTGCACGGCCAGCCCCTGGAGCTCACGCCCCGGGAGTTTGACCTGCTGTATTTCTTCGCCCGCCAGCCGGGCAAGGTGTTCTCGCGCATGGACCTGCTCAACGCCGTGTGGGGCTACAACCATGAAGGCTACGAGCACACCGTGAACACCCATATCAACCGCCTGCGCGCCAAGGTCGAGGCCGACCCGGCCAACCCGGCGCGCATCCTCACGGTGTGGGGCCGTGGCTACAAGTTCGCCGAGAACGGCCCATGAAACTGACCCTGACCCAGCGCCTGTCGGTGGTGTTTGCCGTGTTGCTGCTGATCTGCAGCAGCACCTCGGCGTGGTTGCAGGTGCGCTCCAACCGCATGCACGAGCTGGAAGTGGTGCAAGGCGTGTCCCGCGACCTGGCGGCGCATATTGCCCGTGACACGCAGTTGATGGATGCCGACGGCCTCAAGCCCGATGCGGTGCGCAACCTGTTCGGCCAACTGATGCTGGTGAACCCGAGTGTCGAGGTGTATTTGCTCGACATCGAGGGTCGCGTGGTCGGCAATGCGGCGCCGAGCGGGCACCTGCTGCGCGACCGGGTCGACCTCGCGCCAATCCGCCGTTTCCTTAGCGGCGCCATGTTGCCGATCCTCGGCGACGACCCGCGCAGCGTCGACGGGCGCAAGGTGTTCAGCGCCGCGCCGCTCAAGGCCAACGGCACGCAAACCGGCTTTCTGTATGTGGTGCTGCTCGGCGAGGCCCACGATGTGTTCGATGCCAAGGACGCCACCGGCATGGCGCTGAAGATTGCGCTGTGGTGCATCGGCCTGGTCGCGCTGCTGTGCCTGTTGGCGGGCCTGCTGGCGTTTGCCTGGATCACCCGGCCATTGCGCCAGCTCACCGACAAGGTTGGCCGATTCGACATCAATGGCGCCCCCAAACCAGCGGAAAACATCGCGCCCACCTCTGACAGCGGCGATGAAATCGCCGTGCTCGACCACGCCTTCATGCAGATGGAAAACCGCCTCGGCGAACAGTGGCGTGCCCTCACCCGCCAGGAACAGGAACGCCGGGAGATGGTTGCGAACATCTCCCACGACCTGCGCACGCCCCTGGCTTCGTTGCACGGCTACCTGGAAACCCTGTCCCTCAAGGACGCGACCTTGAGCGCCGAGGAACGCCGGCGCTACCTCGGGATTGCTCTGGACCAGAGCCGCAAAGTCGGCGGCCTGGCCCAATCGCTGCTGGAACTGGTGCGCCTGGAACATGGTTTTGTCCAGCCGGTGCTCGAAGGCTTTTCGCTGCCGGACCTGGTGCAGGACATCTTCCAGAAGTTCGAATTGAGCGCCGAAGCGCGCGGTATCAGCCTCATCGCCAGCCTGCCGGCGCAGGTGCCAGCAGTAATGGCCGACCTCGGGTTGATCGAGCGCGTACTGACCAACCTGCTGGACAACGCCTTGCGGCACACCCCGGTCAATGGCGACGTCGAAGTGCTGTTGGCTGTCGAGGCCGACAGCGTCAGCGTGACCGTCAGCGACAGCGGCCCGGGCATCGATGCCGAGCTGCATGAAGGCTTGTTCCTGCGTGCCTTCACCATTGGCGGCGCACGGCGCGATGGCGGCCTGGGCTTGCGCATCGTGCACCGCATCCTGCAATTGCACGGGCGCAGCATTCGCCTGGTGGAGCGGCCCGGCCGCGGGGCGACGTTTACTTTTTCCCTAGAAAGGCGAGCATCAGTTCGTTGACCTGCTGGCCCTGCTCGTTCTGGATCCAGTGGCCGCAGTTGGGCAGCACGTGCTGCTCAAGGTCCGGCACACAATCGGGCATGCGCTTGAGGGTGTGCGCTTCAAACACGCCGACCGGGTCGCGGTCGCCGATCAGGAACAGTGTGGGCTGGAGCACCTGGCGGCCGGCGAGGCATTCGGTGCGCTGCCAGTTGCGCGTGAAGTTGCGATACCAGTTCAACGGGCCGCGAAAGCCGTGTTCGGCGAAGGTTTGCACGTACACGTCAAGATCCTCGCGGGAACACCATGACGGCAAGGCGCCAGGCATACCGACGCCTTCAAGCAAGCGCGCAGTGGCCGGTTTGTGTTGCAGGAACACGTCCTGGTCCTGCATGAACAGGCGCAGCGTGCGTTCGATGTCGGCGTTCAGTTCCTGCTCGGCCACGCCGGGTTCCTGGAAATACAGGATGTAATTGAAACGCTCGGCATACAGCTCAGCCATGATGTCAATTACCGGCCGGCGCGCTCGCCCGGCGAACGGCACCGACAGCGTGATCAGCCGCGTGACGCGTTCGGGCTCCAGCAACGCCAGGTGCCAGGCCACCACCGCGCCCCAGTCGTGGCCGACCATCACCACCTCGGTGTGGCCGAAATGATCCATGGCCTGCTGGATGTCGGCGCACAGGGTCAGCAGGTCGTAGTCGGCCACCTCGGCGGGCGCGCCGGATTGGCCGTAGCCGCGCATCTCAGGCGCAAACACCCGATAACCCGCCGCCGCCAGCGCCGGGATCTGCGCGCGCCAGGAATGCCAGCATTCCGGGAAACCGTGCAGCAGCCAGATCGGCTGGCCGTGTTCGGGACCGCTGATGTGCACGCTTAACTCAATAGCGTTGACGCAGAGGATTTGCTGGCGCATGGGCAAGGCCTGGCTGAAGGTTTGGCCTAGCCTGGGGGATTGGCGGCGACAGTGCCAGCATCATTGACGACGGGAATAACTCACTCCACCGCCCACCAGCGCGGCAACAATTGGCGCACCCGCGCCTCGCCGAAGCGGTCGTCGATCAACATCACCACGCCCTCGTCCTGCTGGCCACGGATCACCCGCCCGGCGGCCTGCACCACCTTTTGTAGCCCAGGGTACAAATACGTGTAGTCGTAACCGGCGCCAAAGATCGTGGCCATGCGCTGCTTGATCTGTTCGTTGACCGGGTTCAGTTGCGGCAGGCCCAGGGTAGCGATAAACGCACCGATCAGGCGCGCACCGGGCAAGTCGATACCCTCGCCAAACGCACCGCCAAGCACGGCAAAGCCGATGCCTTGGCTGTGTTCGGTGAACTGCTCGAGAAATGCCTGGCGCTCGGCCTCGGCCATGCCGCGCGATTGCAGCCACAGCGGGATCTGCGGGTGGCGTTCGGCGAGCAATTGCGCGACCTGTTGCAGGTAGTCAAAGCTGGAAAAGAACGCCAGGTAGTTGCCCGGCCGGCGCGCGAACTGCGTGGCGATCAACGCGACGATGGGTTCCAGCGAGGCGTGGCGGTGCACGAAGCGCGTGGAGATCTGATCGACGATGCGCACCTTGAGCTGCGCGGCCTTGAACGGCGACTCCACGTCGATCCACGCGGTGTCCGCCGGCAGTCCCAGCAGGTCGGCGTAGTAGTGGCGCGGACTCAGGGTCGCGGAAAACAGCACACTGCTGCGCGCCGCGGTGAGCCGTGGGCGAATGAACTCGGCGGGTACCACGTTGCGCAGGCACAGGGTCGAGCTGCTGCGCTTGCCGCTGTGTTGGCGTTTGCTGATGTCAAAAATGAACTGTTCATTGAACAGCTCGGCGACCTTGGCAAATTGCAATGCGTCGAAGTAGAAGGTTTGCAACTCGCCGCTGAGGGCTTGCGGGTGGTCGTTGAAATAGTCCCCCATGGCGCTGGTACACAGGCCCAGGGCGTGCAGAAATTTGTCTGGACGGCTCGCGTAGGCCTGGTAGGGCGCGAGCTGGTCCTTGTGCAGCGCATTCCATTCGCGGTTCAGGCGTTGCAGGGGTTTGTTCAGCGGCTCGGGCGCACTGTCGCGCAGGGTCTTGAGGTGGTATTGGTCAAGGCTGGCGCTGTACATCGAGCGGGCGCGCTCCACCAGGTTGTGCGCTTCGTCCACCAGCACCGCCGCCCTCCACTGGTTGAGCTGGGCCAGGCCGAACAGCATGGCGCCAAAGTCGAAATAGTAGTTGTAGTCGGCGACGATCAGGTCAGCCCAGCGCGCCATTTCCTGGCTCAGGTAATACGGGCACACGTCGTGGGCCAGGGCCACCTCGCGCAGGTTGCGCTGATCCAGCTGGCGCACCTGCGAAGCGGCACTGCGGGCAGCGGGCAGGCGGTCGTAGAACCCTTTGGCCAATGGGCATGAATCGCCGTGGCAGGCTTTGTCCGGGTGTTCGCAGGCCTTGTCGCGGGCGACCAGTTCCAGCACGCGCAAGGGCAAGTCCGGGTGGCTGCGGTGCAGCACATCGGCGGCGTCGAGGGCGAGCTTGCGCCCCGGAGTCTTGGCGGTGAGGAAGAACAGCTTGTCCAGTTGCTGCGGCGCCAGGGCCTTGAGCAGCGGGAAGATCGTGCCGATGGTCTTGCCGATGCCCGTGGGGGCCTGGGCCATCAGGCAGCGGCCGGTGGTGACGGCCTTAAAGACCGTCTCGGCAAGTGAGCGTTGGCCCGTGCGAAACCCGGCGTGCGGAAACCCCAGGGTTTGCGCGGCGCTGTTGCGGGCGGCGCGGTGCTGCATTTCCTGCTGGGCCCAGCCGAGGAACAGCGCGCACTGGGCGTTGAAGAAGCTCTCCAGTTCGGTGGCGGTATAACGTTGGTGCAGTAACGTTTCGCCCTCGCCGACAATGTCGAAGTACACCAGCGCCAGGTCAATGTCCGTCAACCCAAGCTTCTGGCACATCAGCCAGCCATACACCTTGACCTGGGCCCAGTGCAGTTGCCGGTGGTTGGCAGGCTGGGCATCGAGGTCGCCGCGATAGGTCTTCACTTCCTCCAGGCGGTTGGCGTCCGGGTCGTAGCCGTCCGCCCTGCCCCGCACCGTGAGCTGCTGGTACTCGCCCTCCAGGGCGACTTCATGCTGGTAATGCGCGTTGCGCCGCGAGGCGACGGTGCGATGGCCGACGATACCTTCCTGGGCGCTGGGCGACGGCGTGAAGCGTAGGTCGAGGTCGCCGACCTTGGCCGTGAACTCACACAGCGCCCGCACTGCCACGTTGTAGCTCAAACCGACGGCTCCGCCCAGCGCACGTAGCAGACGGTGACCGGCATCTGGTGTTCGGCGCAGAACTCCAGCCAGCGCAACTGGTTGTCCTGCAGGCGGTCGCCGGGGCCTTTGACTTCGATCATGCGATAGGTGTTTTGCGCGGGCCAGAACTGGATCAGGTCCGGCATCCCGGCGCGGTTGGCACGGATGTCCAGCAGCAGGCGCTCGAACCAGTGGCGCAAATGCGCGGCGGGAAAGCACGCCAAGGCCTGTTCCAGCAGTTCTTCGTTGAGCAGGTTCCAGAACACGAACGGCGACTGGATGCCCCACTTTTCCTGGTAGCGCTGGCGGATCGTGGCCTTGTAGCGCTGGTCCTGCAGTTGCGCGAAACAGGTTGCGAACAAGTCGGCACGGCGCTGATGGAAGTCTTCGCTGTGCAGGTCCGCCGGCCCGCGTTGGAACGGGTGGAAAAACGAGCCCGGCAGCGGCGCGAAGATCGCGTCCCAGCACAGCAGGCCAAACAGCGAGTTGATCAGGCCGTTCTCGACGTAATGCACCGGCGCGTCGGGCTCGTTCAGGTGTGCCTGTACGCTGGCTTCCACCGACTCCAGAGCCTGCGGCAGTGCCAGGTCCAGGCGCGTGACCTCGCGTGGCTTGAGCCTGGGCAGCGCCGGTTCGCCCAACTTGCGCCGCAGACGTGGCAGCACGCGCAACAGGTGCTGTTGCTCGGCGGCACTTTCCGGGGTTTGTTGCGCGGCACTCGCCAGGGCCATGGCCTGGGCGTAGTCCTCCTGGCGTTCCAGCACGCGGATCAGTCGCGCACGCGCGCCAGGGTAGGCGCAGGTGCGGTAGATCTGTGCCGCCAGCGCCAGCTCAGCCAGGCGTTCACAATGCTGCCCGAGCAGAAACAACAGCTTGGCCCGACGCCGTTCCAACCAGGGGTTGTCGGTATTGAGGGCGGTAATGCGCGTGCGTATGTCCTCGATCGGCTCACCGGCCTCGAAGGCTTGCTGGCAGCCATGCAGGAACAGGAAACCCTGCACGTCATCACGGCTGCGCAAACCGCGGGATTCGGCGCAGATCTCGACTTTTTCATAGGTGTAGATGCCCAGGTCCGCCAGCACGAATTCGGACCAGTCCTGATACAGGTTGCCGAAGAACATCAGGCGCAGGCGGTCACACAGGTCCATCACTGTGAGGCTGTACAGCGTGTCGGGCAGCGCGGGGCACCACTGGGCAAAGCTGCGGCTCTCGGGGAACTGCGCCACCAGGCCTGCCAGCCACTCGACTTTGTTGGCCTTGGGCTGGTCGATCCACGGTTTGAAGGCATTGAGGATCTCGCCTTTTTGCAGCAAGGCGAACAGCTCTTCAAACGCCAGCGGTTGCTGGTCGTTTACCCACCCCAACTGCAACAGCGGCTGCGCGGCGGCGTGGGTGCAACCGATTTCCAGATAATTGAGCTTGCCCGCACGAAAGTGCACGCCCTTGCGCATGACCATGCGCACCAACAAGGCCTGGGACGCCTGGGGCAAGCTGTCAAATTGCTGAATGAACTGCGTTTCGTCAGGGTCGAGCAGGTCGGCATAGCGTTGCCCCAGCCATTGCAGGACCTGACGGAAGTTTTGCAGGTAATAGAGCGGGTCTTCGAGGGGGTTGGCCATGGCACATAGAGGTCAAATACTGGTTATGCATACAGAGTGCCGTCGCAAACGGCTTGTTGCAATCGGTAATAGATAAATGGCTCACGCAACTTTTTGTATAAAAGTGATCTGATGGGGAAGTCGATGGCGTAAAATTTGTCGCCCGCAGCCTCTGGCGTGGGACTTTTCAAGGTTAAAGGTAAGGGTTATGAACATGAAGAATTTGGGTCTTCCCCTGGTTGCACTCACTTTTCTGGTATTGGCCGGTTGCGCGACGCAAACCGTAGTGACGCTGCAAAACGGCACGCAGTATTTGACCCAGGACCTGCCAAAAACCAACACCGCCGACGGTTTCTATGAATTCACTGACATCGCCGGCAAGCGTGTGCGGGTCAAGGCTGCGGATGTGGCCACAGTCATCAAGGAAAAGTAATTCTCCGGCGCCAACCGCGAATATTTGCGGAGCGGGCTTGTGTGGGAGCGGGCTTGCTCGCGAAGGCAGTCGGTCAGTTGGTATATATGGCGACTGACACGCCGCCTTCGCGAGCAAGCCCGCTCCCACAGTTTCAAGGCATTCCAGCTTTAGCTGATCACCATCCCCTCTCCCGTCCAGCCGCTCACGCCGACCAGCGTGACCGAATCCGCACCCACACTGATCAGCGTGTCCCCACCCTGCTCCCGGTATTGCACACTGCCCTGCACATCCTTGAACAGCAGCGTGTCCGTCGCCTGATAGCCGATCACCCGGTCAT
>NZ_JAHPJF010000027.1:0-1190 GCF_020515815.1 Pseudomonas sp. AF03-9
AATGATGAAGGTATTGCCCTTGTGCGGTTCGGCGTTGCGGTTGAGGTCCTGCACCCAGGTGGTGGCGCGTGCCGGGTCGGACAGGTTGGCGACGATGACCGTGGAATCACGGGTCATCTGCTCGTAGAAGCCCGATTCAACGACCCGTGTCAGCCCGTCGCCATACCCGGTGGGCAGATGGGAGATCCAGGTCGGCAGGTTGGTGATGGAAAACGGCAGCACATTCCACAGGGTCGAGGCGTAGTGGTCGTTGAAGCTGACGATATTGTCGGTGCTCGACTCATGGGGCTTGTCATGCACGCCGAGGGACGACAGGTTGAACGATGAGCCGTCCAGCGCGCGGAACACCGGGTCATTTTCGTAGCCGATATTGAGCACCTTGTCGCCGCTGCTTTGGGTCGGCGAGGCGTAGGCTACATAGTTGGCGTCCTTGTAGAACCCAGACCACTGACTGCCGCTCAAGTCGGCCATGCTGTTGACCGCCAGGCCGCCCAGGCTATGACCGCTGACCAGCACATCGGCGCCGTGCAGGCCATGGGCACTGGCGTAGTCGGCAACATTTTTGAGCAGCCCGCCAAATGCCTCACCGGCGTAGTTCTTCGCATAATCCTTGGGCCCCAGCGCGGCCAGCAGGTCACTGACCAAATCGCCGATGGAGTCGCTGATCAGGCTTTCCCGTGGCCCGGACGTACCGCGAAAGCCGATGCCGATTTCGAGCAATTTGCCCGCGTCATCGTACTTGCCCAGCACCTCGACTTGCGCCGTGGTGTAGCCGGCCTTTTCCCCAAAGAATGTGCCACGCGCATCAACCTTGCCGGCGTAGCCCAGGGCGCTGGCGCTGATGGGTGTCCAGCCGGCCTTTTGCACAGCATCCAGGGCGGCCTTTTCCGAATCCGGGTTCCACGGGATGCCTGGAATCACCCCCTGGGAATCGCTGCCACCGAGCAGCGCGCCGACCAAAGTGGCGGGCAAACCCCAGCCCAGGCCGTTGTGCTGGTAACCCACGGCAAAGCCGTTATCCAGGTTGTGATAGCTGTACAAGGTGATTGCCATGGCGTCGGCGAACAACGCCTTGGAACCCTCGGGTCCGAGGTTTTTGTAATCGAAGATACCCATGCTGATGCCTCTTTTTGTTGTTGGAATGCGCGAGATCGGCGGTCACCGTGGCGCCGGCCCAAACGCCTCATCCA
>NZ_JAHPJF010000028.1:0-6060 GCF_020515815.1 Pseudomonas sp. AF03-9
ATGCCGTGAAACAGCCAACGCTGATCAAGAGGTTCTTGTATTCACCCAGCGCTTTGAATAAAGGCGGTGTGGCCATGTCTTCCGATCTCACTTGAACCAAACAATAAGCAATAGTTGCCCGCACGCCGAATAACGGAGCGGCGAACTAATAAAATCAAGTTATAGGCTTATAACCAACAACTAAGGGATGCGCTGCAACAGCACCTCGGTGCCTTGGGCGGTGCGACCTTTATATTCACCCTCTTTCTGTCGGTTCAAATGGGTAATCCCGGTGCCGTCGGCATTCATCAGCCAGATACCGTCCGGGGTCGGCAGCCAGGTCTTCGGATGGTCCCCCAGCCACTGCGCGGCGCATTCAACGTCGCCAGCCACGGCATTGGCGGCGACCACCAGGTCCAACGCACACACCTGGTCCTGCTGGTGCAACTGCCAGTGTCCGGCCAATTGGGCGCTGCTGGGTAAAACAAGACTGCTCGCCATCACGTGGGCTCCTGCCGATACGAACGTCGCCAGCAATACGCGGGCGATAAAGGGGGTAAAACGCTGCATCTTGCTTATGCTCCATGGGCAAAGCGCGGCGCCGAAACGCCGCGCTCCTGCATCACGCCACGATGTCGCTGACGGCCGCCTGGCCAACGGTGGTGACGAGGAAGTCCGCCACGCCGTGCCCGGAGAAGTCTACCGCCAAGGTGCCCAGGTTGCTGCCAGAAGCGTAGGACAGCACCGCGTCGCCGGCATGCCCGGTAAACGCGTTGACGAAGGTCAGGCCTGCGCCTTTGGTGATACCGGACAGGTCGATCTTGTCCGAACCCGAGGTGAAGTCAAAGATCTTGTCCGCCGCCCCCGGCCTGGAGTCGGAGCTGGCACCGAACACAAAGGTGTCGTTGCCCGCACCGCCCCACAGTTGGTCGGCACCGCCGCCACCGTAGATGATGTCGTTGCCGGCACCGCCCTTGATCACGTTGGCCGCGTTGTTGCCGATGATCAGATCGTTGCCGGCGCCACCGAAGGCATTCTCCACGGTCACGCCCTTGGCGATGGAGACGTTGCCCACCAGGCCGCCAACGTCGGAGAACGAGGCTTCATTGAGGTTGATCTTCTGGTTCTGGGTGAAACCGGAGAAGTCCAGGGTGTCGTTGCCGCCACCGTCCCATACCGAGAACACCAGCTTGTCGGCGTTGGAAGTGGCGCTGAGGAAGTCACGCCCGGTGTTGGAGTTGAAACCGTAGGTGGTGTCGCCGGCGCGCGTGTTGTAGTTGGCGCCGTAGAGCTTCTGGATCGCGGCGATGTCGTCGATCAGCGGGCCGGAAGCGTAGGCTTCGACGCCGCCTTTGCTGAAGTTCTGGTTGGTATTGCTCTCGCTCCAGTAACTCATGACGCTGTAGCCGCGCGTGTCCTGTCCGTAGGACGCGTCGTTGTAGGTCGGTGCGCCTTCGCCGGCGTTGTAGTCGCCGGGATGCGCCAGGCCCAGGGTGTGGCCGATTTCGTGGGTCAGGGTCTGCCGGCCATAGTTGTTCAGGTCCGGGGTCTTGTTGGGCGTGTAGCTGCTGTTGGTCAAGTACCACGAGGTGCCGTCGTAGCCTGCGCCGGTGCCGGGCAGGTAGGCGAACGCCGCCGCGCCGTCCTGGCCGCCGCTGTAGTTGCCAAAGGTCATGTGGGCATCGCCGCCGCTGGCCTTCTCGGTGAACGTGACGTTGGCCACATCCGCCCAGGACTGCATGGCCAGGGCGGCCTGTGCTTTCTGCTGGGCGCTGAACTGGCTGAAGCCGGAGATGCCATGTTTGTTCATGGTGCTCGACGACGCCGAGGTCAGGAAGGTGTAGGTCAGGTCGATCTTGCCGTTGCCGTCAACGTCCCGGTACGCCGCACCGTCGCGCAGCAGCTGGGTGGCGGCCTGGTCGACGGAGTAGGACGGTTTGCCATTGACCGTGAGGTTGCCACCACGGTCATACAGATGGCTGAAGCTATCGATTTGCGAGTAAGCGGTGCTGGCTTGCGCCGCCGACACGATAGCCTTGTCTTTTACTTTTGACATAAACGTACTTCCTTGTTTGCAAGTGCATCAGTCTTTGATCGATAGGAACCCCGCGGGCGAGATCGTCCTATCACTCGCCTCTTTTGAAGGCGTAAGAAAACTGACACAACTTGAAATCTTTCGTCTACATCTATTTCCGGGGCAAAAAAGTACCCGGTAATTAGCGCCAGTAAGTTGCACTCCGTATTTGTTGGCCGGCGCTGATTTTGTCCGACAAAAAACACACCGCACTTATTTAAATATTAAATAGGGCTAAAGCCGCCAACGTTTGGCGGCCGCTTAGTTAATGGATCCAATATATTGGCATGGTGTCATTAACGACATTAAACAGCCACTACTTGAACTAAAAGTTGCAGTTGTCCCGGATTACCGGGGCATACTCCAGCCGGTTTTATCCAATGCCGCCAATAGGGTTTCAGCGTGCAGGCCCGGCACCAGCACGCCGTCGTCGGTGTGCATGTCTTCGCCGGCCAGGATCGCGTTGATGATCGCCTCTTCCACGGCCTCTGCCGCCGCGCTGAACAGCGGCGAAATGTGATCGTTGTTGAGCATCTGCAACGACGTGCTCAGCGGCAGATCCTGGCGGCCGTAGTCAGCGGGCGGCAGGTCAGCGTTGCCAGTGGCAAACGCCAGGAACAGGTCGCCGCTGGAATCCTCGGTGCCGCCGCCGGTGCGCGCGATGCCGATGGACGCACGTTGCGCCAGGCGCTGGCATTGGTGCGGCAGCAACGGCGCATCGGTGGCGATGATCACCACGATCGAGCCCATGCCTGGCGTGCCGCGCTCGGCGAAGGGCGACGGGATTTGCAGCAACTGGCGGCCCACTGGGTAGCCATCGACCCGCAGTTCCTGGCGCTTGCCGTGGTTGGCCTGGACCAGCACGCCGACGGTCCAACCGCCCTGCTCTGCCGACAAGCGCCGCGACGCGGTACCGATGCCGCCCTTGAACTCATGGCAGATCATCCCGGTGCCGCCGCCCACCGCCCCCTCTTGCACCGGGCCGGTTTCCGCGCACTCCAGGGCCTGGCGCACATGCTCGGGCCCGACGTGCTGGCCCCAGATGTCGTTGAGCAAGCCGTCGTAGGTCTCCATCACCACCGGCATGCACCAATACACTGCCGGGTCCGCCAGGCGCTCGCGCTCCAGGGCGATCAGGCTGTCGCGCACTACGCCAATACTGTGGGTGTTGGTGATCGCCAGCGGCGTAGTCAGCAGCCCCGCTTCACGAATCCATTCCAGGCCCGTGGCATCGCCATTGCCGTTGAGCACGTGATACCCGGCAAAACACGGCTGCTGGCGGGCCCCGCCGGCGCGTGGCTGCACCACCGTCACGCCGGTGCGCACCTGTTTGCCGTCGACGCGGGTCTTGAGCGTACTGTGGCCAACCCGCACCCCCGGTACATCGGTGATGGCATTCAATGCGCCGGGCGTGCCCAGCCCCAACGTAATGCCCAATTGACGTGCACGCATAACCACTCCTTACAATTTCTGGAACGCCGGACTCAACCGGCCACTGATGCAATACAGAATCACCGACACAGCCAGCAAGCCGGCGATGATCATCACGTCACGCACCGATGCCGCCGCAACCAGGGTCGCCAGCAGATACCCGGCGCCCAGCACGGCGAGCAATGCCGGCAAAGGCCAGAGCGGCATGCGGTAAGGGTGTTCGCGATCACGCAGCAACACCCGGCTCATCAACGCGCTCAACGCAACCACCAGGTACACCAGCATGATCAGCAGCACGCTGAACGAAGTGAGGTCGGCGAGGTTCGAGCTGAAACTCAGCAGTGCCGACGGAATCGCCAGGAACAGCGTAGCCAGCCACGGCGAATCCCAGCGCGGGTGAATGCGCGTAAACAGTGTGTTGATCCGCGGCGTCCACAGCGCATCGCGCCCGCTGCTGAAGACCACGCGGCCGATCTGGATCACGATGGCGACAATGGCGTTGAACACCGACAGGAAAATCCCCGCACTGACCAGCCGCGACAAGGTTTCATTGCCATGACTGGTCAGCAGGTAGCCGATGGGGTCCGGGCTGCTGATCATCGCACTCAGGGACGGCGCGCCGATCAGCAACGCGGTGATCGGCACCAGCTCGATCACGACCACCAGGCCCAGTGACCACAACACCGCCTTGTGCACGCCCTTGCCGCCGCATTTCATGTCTTCGGCCAGCAGCACCGCCGGGCCGTAGCCGTTGAATGAGAACAGGCCGATGCCCACCGCGCCGATCACCAAGGCCCAGGGCGCCAGGTGCAGCACGCCGTTCTCGACGATCTGCGGCTGGAACAGCACGCTGGCCGGCTGCATCGGGTTGCCGAAGCCGATAAACACGATCACCAGCAACGCGGCGACTTCCAGCAACAGGCAGGTGCCGGTGATCCAGGCGTTGAGCTTGATATTGAGGATGCCCAGGGCGTAACTGCACACCACGATGACCAGGGCGACGGTTTGTGAGTCGAATTTGGTACCCAGGGCGTTGTTCAAGTACGTCGCCGCGCCGGTGGCCAGCACCGGCGGGATAAACAGCAGCATTACCAATACCGTCAGGAACGTCGCGTAGCCCGCCATGCCGCCGAACACCCGCTTGGCATACACGTATTCGCCACCGGCGCTGTTGTGGGCACGGCCCAGTTCGGCGTAGCAGAAGGCAAACATCAGGGCGAGCAAAGCGGCCATCACGAATGCGAGGAACACGCCGCTACCCGCTTGCTGGATGGCAAACGGGGCGATCACAAACACGGAGCTGGCGGGCGTGACCGCCGAGACGGTAATGGCGACTACATCGAACACACTCAGCGTGGGCTTGAGCACGCCGTCTGGCGCGGGGGAAGCACTCATATCGTTATCCTCTGTGGTTGTTTTTGGTGTGAGGCAGAAACGAAAAATGGTGATTTATCGGGATATGTTTCCCGTTCAATGATGCCGACGTTATCGCTTGGGCCGTTGTCGGCCAATTCCCCTATTGGCGTACTCCCCTTGACGACACCCGGCAAAAGCCGAACCCTTGGCCGATCTTCTGCCCGTGGGAACCTGTGATATGAGCCTGTTCAGGGAAGTCGGCATGCACGCCGCACTGGGCCGCACGGTCGCGCACATCGGCACCGAGCGTTTCTGGAAACAGCTGGTGCTGTTGCTGCACCAATGCCTGCCATTCGATAACGCCCTGGCGATTTTCTACCCCAACGATGGCGCGCCCCAGGCCCTGGAGGAATACGACGCGCAGCCGAGCAGCAAGCCGGCGTCGATGCTGGTGTACCTCAATGGCTTGTATTTGCTCGACCCGTTTTTCCAGGCCTGTCGCGAAGGATTCAGCAGCGGCGTGTACCGCCTGGAAGAAGTCGCGCCGGATCATTTCCGCCAGAGTGAGTACTTCCTCAACTACTTTCACGACAACGTGCTGGAGGATGAGGTGCAGTTCATCCTGCAAGTGCCGGGCGCAGGAACGTTGTCCCTGTCATTGGGCATGCAGCGCCGATTCAGCGTTGAAGAAACCGGGCTGATGACCCTGCTGGCGGCATGGGTGTTGCCGTTGATGCAGCAACATTGGCAGCAGAGCACACAGCGCGCGGCGCCGGCCATGGATAGCCAGATCCGCGATGCGTTGAGTCATTTTGGCAGCGGCGTGCTGTCGGAGCGCGAACTGGAAATCGCGCGCCTGGTACTGCGTGGGTTTTCGTCCAAGGCCATGGCCGAGCGCCTGAATATCTCGCCGGATACGGTAAAGGTGCACCGGCGACACTTGTACGCGAAGCTGGATATTTCGTCACAGCCGGAGCTGTTTTCGTTGTTTATCCAGTCGTTGGGGCATGATCTGGAAAACCCCTGAATCCGCGACTGCACAGAATCCAAGTGTGGGGTTTGCTTGGGGGATTCCATGGTTGAGGCGCAACCTCTCTACCAGCAGTGCCGCCGCCTTCGCAGCCTCGCTAAAGCTCGACAACTCCCACAGGGAACTGGCAGTGCCTGGGCGATCTCCAGCCGAACACTCACTCCCCATCAACACCAATCACCTGTGGGAG
>NZ_JAHPJF010000029.1:0-59728 GCF_020515815.1 Pseudomonas sp. AF03-9
CCTGGAAGAAAACTCGGCCACTGCGGGCACCGTCGCCGGTACCTTCACCGCGACCGACGAAGAAACCCCACGTGCTGGCCTGACCATCACCTTCACCGGCACCAGCAACGCCGACGGCTACTACAGCATCTCCGGCAACAACGTTGTGCTGACCCAGAAAGGCGCGGACTTCGTCAACGCCGGCAACCAGCTGCCGAAAATCGACCTGACCGTCACCGATCCAGAAGGCCTGCACTCCAGCAACAACGCGCAGCCAGTGGTCAACCTGCACAACGACGTGCCAGTGATCGCCATCACGGCGACCACCATCGTTGAAGACACCGCTAAAGTCGGCACCGTGGCCGGTACGTTCTCCGCGAGCGACGAAGAAACTCCTGTTGCCCAGCTGAAGATCACCTTCACCACTGGCACCAACACCGACGGCTACTACAGCCTGTCCGGTAGCAACGTCGTGCTGACGCAGAAGGGCGCCGATTGGGTCAACGCCGGCAACCAATTGCCGAAGATCGACCTGACCGTGACCGACGCCGACAACGCCAGCTCCCACAGCACTGGCCAGCCGACGGTCACCCTGGTCGACGACACGCCAACCGCTACCAACGGCTACATCCAGAGCGACGAAGACACCCCGGTCGAACTGACCTGGGCGACCTTTGGCGTCAAGGATGAAGACTCGGCGAGCCCGAAAGTGGTGTTCACCAGCCTGCCTGCCGGTTCCATCGAGTACAAAGTCAACGGCGTGTGGGTTGCGCTCACCACCGCTGACCTCAAGACCGATACCTCGGCCGGCAAGTCGTTCAGCCAGGCTGACTTCGACAACCACAACGTGCGTTACAGCCCGGCGGCCAACGAGTCGGGTGACAACAGCTTCGGCGGCACCGGCGTGGGTAACAAGCAAGGTGATTACACCGAGCTGAAGTTCCAGGCCACCGATGGCAACACTTACAGCGACACCAAAACCATCACCGTGGACATCCACCCGGTGACGGACGTGCCTGTCGTCACGATCAATGCGTTCAACGCGGTACCAACCGGCTTGGTCATCCAGACCTGGACCGGCGGCAACCTGCCGAGCGCATTGGGCACCAACGGTAATGGCGTGGCCAAAGCCGACGACCTGATCAAGGTCATCGACGCCAAAACCGCTGCCAGCGCCGCGTCCACTGGCGTGACCAGCAACGTGAGCAACAGCAACGTAGTGGAAGGCACCGCGACCAAGGTCTCTGGCCTGATCTACCTGGAAGCCGGCAAGAGCTATACCTTCACGGGTACAGCCGATGACAGCCTGGCTATCACCGTGGGCGGCAAGTTGGTTGCGACCGAGACCTGGAGCAAGGGCAGCGCGATTACCGGCACGGCTTACACGCCGACCGAGTCGGGCTACTACACCCTCGACATCTACCACTACAACCAGGCCGGCGGGGGCAACTACGACGTCAACGTGTCGATCAACAACGGCCCGTCGATGTCCCTGGGCAACAGCGGCGTGCAGACCTACACCAGCGTGGATGCGTTGAAAGCCGCCGGTGCGGTGCTCGGCGACAGCCACGTGGTCAATGGCGAAGGCTATTACACCGGCTACGTCTACAACCGTGGCCTGGAAGACACCGCGATCAAGGTCAGCCCGATCACCACGACGTTTGTCGACAATGACGGCTCGGAATCCCACAAGGTGGAAATCAGCGGTCTGCCCAAAGGCACCGTGATCACCGATGGCACCACTGGCAACAGCATCACCTCGACCGGCAGTACCACGCTGTACGACGTCAGCACCTGGAACCTGAAAACCCTGACGGTCACTCCGTTCAAGGATTCGACCGCCAGCTTCGACCTGACCGTGAAAGCGACCGCCAAAGAGTTGAGCACTGGGGTTGAAGCGGTAACGACCGGCAAAGTGAGCATCGTGATCACCGCGGTCAACGACGCGCCGACCCTGGACCTCAGCACTGCGGACGGTGCTGTCGCCACCGGCTACAACACGGCGTACACCGAACGTGCCGCCGCGGGTGTGGCGATCACTGGCGTCGTCGCTATCGGCGACGTCGACAGTACCCAGATGCAAAACGCGACCATCACCCTGAAGAACGCGAGTGCCGGCGATCAGCTCAGCTCGAGCCTGGTTTCGGTGGGCGGTACGTACAAAGGCATCACCCTGACCAGCGTCGGCACCGACGTCAGCGGCAAAATCGTGCTGACCCTCTCGGGCACCGCGGATTCGGCGACTTACAAGGCACTGCTGGAATCGTTCCAATACTCCAGCACCAGCAAGTACCCGACCCTGGGCGATCGTACGGTCGAGATCTCGGTGACGGACAACGAAGGCGGCAACAGCCTGAGTTCGTTGGTCGCTACCAGCACCATTACCGTTCAGCCGCAGGTCTACACCCCGGTCACCGAAGGCGGCGCTGCTGCCGACACCATCGACCTGGGTTCGAGCTCGGCGAATAACGTTGTGGTCGGCGACAAGGGTGGTATCACCACTGCGGGCACCAACTACAACATCGCGTTCCTGGTCGACACCTCGGGCAGTATCGGCTCCTCGGCCATGAAGTCGATCAAGGACCAACTCTCGGGCATCTTCGATACCTTGATTGCCAATGCCGGCAATAAAGACTCGGGTGTGGTGAAAGTGCTGCTGGTGGACTTCGACACCCGTGTCGAGTCGCAGGTCTCGGTCAACCTGGCCGACAAGACGGCTGCCAAGGCTGCCTTGCAGGCTGTGTTGAACCAGATGGTGTCCAATTCCAGCGACATGACCAACTACCAGGACGCGTTCAAAGCGGCCTCCGATTGGTTCAAGAGCAGCGACGCGACCAGCAACACCGGCGCGAAAAACCTCACGTACTTCATCACCGACGGTTCGCCGAACGTGTACACCGACGTGCAGGGCAACCCGAACCTGGGCACGACCAGCTTCTGGGGTTCGACCGTCTACTTTGACAGCGTTGTGAATAACTCCAATTACGTCTTGGGCCAGAGCAACGCGCTCTATACGACGATCAATGGCAAGTCGCAGATGATCGTCGACGGTAGCGGTAACGTTTACTCCTACGACAGCCGTGGCAGCCGCTACTTCGAGGGCACGGTCGTGGCCAACAGCAATGGCGGCTTCGACGTTGCGTCGGTCTACCAGAGCTCCAGCACCGCACTGGCGAACGCCAAGACCGCCTACAACGACTTGGTCAACGCGGTCACCGGCAAAGTAGTGGTCGAGGCGATCGGCCTGGGTTCGGACATCGATAGCACCGTGCTCAAGCAGTTCGATACCGACAAAGTGGTTGCCAACATTGATACCGCGAAGCTGGCGGATGCCATCACCGGCCACACCGCCGATGCGGGTTCCGACAGCATTTCCGGTGGTTCGGGCAACGACATCCTGTTCGGCGACCTGATCAGCTACAAAGGCCAGGAAGGCAGTGCGGCACTCAAGGCGTTCGCCGCCGAGAAGCTGTCCACTACCGTCGACCAGATCGATGACCGCACCCTGCACCAGTACATCACTGAGCACGTGCAGGACGTGGGGGCGTTGGCCAACGCGTCGAACATCTACAACACCAATGATGGCAACGACAGCCTGATCGGTAATGCCGGCAACGACATCCTGTTCGGCCAAGGCGGCAACGACACCTTGAATGGCGGCGCAGGCAACGACATCCTGGTCGGCGGCAAGGGTAACGACATCCTCACCGGCGGCGCGGGTGCCGATACCTTCGTCTGGCTCAAAGGCGACACCAACACCAACGGCGGCTTTGATCAGATCAAGGACTTCAAGCACAGCGAAGGCGACAAGCTGGACCTGTCCGACTTGCTGCAAGGCAACAACGACACCAACTTGGCGAACTACCTGAAGTTGACCACCGACTCGGCGGGCAACTCGACGCTGAGCGTGAGCAGCACCGGTTCGTTCACCGCCAGCGGCGGCACGGCCGATGTGACGATCAAGGTCGATGGCGCGAACTGGGGCAGTGGCAGCACCGCGATCAACAACCTGATCGCCGGTGGCGACCTGACCGTCAAGCACCACGACTGATCACCACGGGGGCGCCAATCTTTCGGGATTGGCGCCCCCTTGGCATCGGCTGCGGGAAAAAGTGTGTAATCTCTGTGGGTGTCGTACGCGGCGCCTGCAGGGATTTTTTATTGGGAGAACGCTGATGTTCTACGTGCAACGCGATCAAAACAACGCTTTGGTGCGCGTCGAGGCGCAGGCCTACGCGGAAGCCACCGAGACGCTACCGGCGGATCACCATGATATCCAGGCGTGGTTTGCCGGGGACGAGATCGAAAACAGCCTCAAGCAGCTCAAGAGCAGTGACCTTGAGATGATTCGAGTGCTGGATGACTTGATTCAGGTGCTGACGTCCAAAGGCGTGATTCGCATCACTGACTTGCCACCGGCGGCACAGGCCAAGTTCCTGGAACGGACCCAGGCACGGGCGGCGCTGGGCGGTTTGAGCGAGCTGATCAATGATGACGAAACCGGTTTGATCTGAACCGGGCACACCTCCTTCACGGCATCAGCGTCAAGGAGGCATGAGGCTTCAACGTTTTACTTCCAGGGCGCCGGTTCACCGACCAGTTGGCCTTGCACCCCTTCCACGCCCATCTCGCGGATCACCCGCAATTCACCCTCGGTTTCCACGCGCTCGGCAATCAACGGCAAATCAATGCTGTGGGCGGCCCGCTGGATCGCTTCGATAAAGATCCGTTTGTGGCTCTCCTGATCAATGGCGCGGATGTAGCTGCCGTCGATTTTCAGGTAGGCCAGGCCCAGGTGCGCCAGGTTGCCGATCATGCTGAAGCGCCCGCCGAAACGCTGCAGGCCAAGGCTGTAGCCGAGGTTGCGCATGCGCCGGATCATCAACTCCAGCTGGGTTTGCTCGGGCACTTGTTCTTCGCCGATCTCCAGGATCAGGCGCGGCCCCAGGGTCGGGTGCTGGGCCAGGCGTTCGAAGATGCGTTCCAGGGCCTGCGGTTCGTTCAGGGTCGCGGCCGAGAGGTTCAGGGCCACCGACTGGTTGTGCTGGGCCAGTTGCTTGATCACCAGGTCGAGCATCACTTGGTCCAGGCGCGCGGTCCAGCCAAAGCGCTCCAGCCACGGCAGGAAGTGGCCGGCGGCGATGGTCTGGTCCTGGTTGTCCAGCAAACGCGACAACACCTTGTAGTGCAGCACCCGCTGGGTATCGGCGCTGCTCACCACTGGCTGGAAGAACAGGCGGAAACGTCCTTGCTTGAGGGCATCGTCAAGCAGGGTATGCCAGCTGTGCGGGTCATCGCTGACGGTGCCGGCGGTGTGGTGTTCGAGGCAGACCCAGCTCTGGCCGCTGTTGGCTTCGGCTTGAGTGAGGGCCTGGTCGGCCAGCATCAACAGGTCGGCCGAGGCGTCGCCGGCGTTGTAGGGGGCCAGGCCGATGTAGGCCACGGTCTGCATGTCGGTGGCGCCGGTTTCGTGCAGGCTTTGCAGGGTGGCTTCCAGTTCCTGGGCCAGTTGCAGGGCTTCGTCACGCACCAGGCCCGGTGCGAGTACCGCGAACTCACCGCCACGGCTGCGGGTGATCAGGTTGTGGGTCTCCGGGTACTTGGCGCAGGTGCGCACCAGTAGCTGGCTGACGGCTTGCAGCAGTTGGTCGGTGCGTTGCCCGCCGAAGCGCTGGTTGAGGCCGGCGAGGTCGTTGACCCGCAGGATCAGCAGGTAGCCCGAGCTGTGCTCCTCCAGGTTGCTGACCCGGGAGTTGAGTTGCATCTCGAAATAGCGTCGGTTGGCCAGCCCGGTCAGGCTGTCCTGGTAGGACTCCACCCGCAGCTTCTCGCTGCGCTCGGTCTGTTCGTGGAACAGTGCCTTGAGCTTCTCCACCATCTGGTTCATCGCCTGCACCACACGGCGCAGTTCCGGGGTGCGCGGCAGGTCGGGCAGGCTGAGGAACTCGCGTCGGGCGATGGCGTGGGATTGTTCGACCATGTAGTCCAACGGCTTGAGTTGGCGACGCAGCAGCAATGCGCCGAGGATCGCGCTCGCCGCACCACAGAGCAGCAGCCAGCCCAGGCTGCCCAAGGCGCTCTGCCACAGTTTGGCGAGGGCGAACATCGGGTGGCTGACCACCTCCACGCGCGCCGCCTGCTGCCAGCCGCGGCTGACGATGGCATCACCGCCGGCTGGCGCAAGGCCGATCATCTTCACGAACCAGGCGGGTACACCACTGGCGTCGGGCTCGGCGGCGCGTTCCACCAGTACCTGGTCGTTGCTCAGGTCGATCACACGGATGCTGGCGTAGTAGCCACTGTCAAAGATCGAGCTGACCATCAGCTCGGTCATCGCCGGGTCATCGATGTTTGGCGTCAGCGACAGCGCCAGCGCGGTGGCCGCGTCCTGGGCGTGGGAGCGCAACTGGTTGACGTACTGCGAGCGCGAGCTTTCCAGGCTGACCACGAAGCTACCGCTGAAGGCGACCACGAGAAACACACAGATAGCGATCAGCAATTGTTTGAACAGTGACATCGTAGCTCCTGTTAATTATCCGAACTGGCCGGAAACCCTTCGGCGGTCATTTTCTTCAAGACATCCTGCCAACGCGAGAGGCGCTTGGTGTCACCGACTTTTTTGTTGCCCGCAGCGCCCGTCAGCCACAGCCCTTCACCGTTGAACGCGTAGACGGGCAACAAGTCCGTACGCTGGCTGGCGGGCAGGATCGGGTCCATCAGGCTGTCCAGTACCAGTGGCATCGCGTTGGGGCTGGCATAGTAGGTCAGCACCATGTGCGCGCGGTTCTGGCGCAAGGCCTTAACGTAGGTGATCCGCAGCTTTTCCGCGGGGATACCGAGGTTACGCAGGCTGAAGTATTTGGCGATGGCATAGTCTTCACAGTCACCGGCACCTTTCCACAGGGATTGAATGGGCGTCGCCCAGTAATCAATCTCGTGCCACAGGTCGATGTCTTCCTCGTAGTGCAACTGGCGGTTGAAGAACAAGTTGACCACTTTGAGTTGCTCAAGCTCGCCGATCTGCTTTTGCGTCGAGAGTAATTGTTGCCAGGCATCGATGCGTTGACGCCCGGCACCCAATGGGCCGTAAAGCGACTCGGCGCGGCGGCTGATCTGGCTGAAATCCCAATCGGCAAGCAAATTGCCCAGCAGGCCGCCACCCAGCAGCAGGGTGATGGCAAGGCCGTAGAGAAACCGAGGGAATTTAAAGCGTATCGCCACTGCGAATATCCAAGCTTGCAGCATTGAAGGTGCGGCAATGGTGCGGTGCTGGCGGGTAAAAAACAATGGCACGGTGGAATCACGGGGCTGAATTTACGCGAACCAGGCGTCATTAAAGTGACTATTTTCCGCTCGTCTGAAAGGGTTGCGCGAATATCATCAAAATAATGACACTCGCCGAGCGCTGTCACAAAATGTCTCAACGAAAGCGCCTACAAAAAGACTGCGGTAAGCCCCCTTGTTTTCTTGCCGACCTCCCACGTCTTTATTCGCGCCGTGAAGGAGCTCCGGCCATGAGCCGCACTGATGATCTGCTTGCCCTGTTCGGCAAGAGCGTGTCCCGCGACCCGAAAGGGCGCAATGCTCGGCTGCACTTTTTCGGCACCGTTCCGTTCGATGATGGCACTCGCGTGAACATGAAAGACGGTTCACGTTTCAGCCCCAACACGCCATATGCTCACGAACAACCCCTGGCCTTTGACGAAACCGCACCGCGCCCGAACGTGGTCGCTGTGGTGTCCGTCAACGGCGGCGTCGGCCGCAGTACCCTGGTCACGGCCCTGAGCAGCGGCCTGCAGCGTTTGGGGGAGTCGGTGGTGGCACTCGACCTCGACCCGCAGAACGCCTTGCGCCAGCACTTCGGTGTGGATCATGAATTGCCCGGCATCGGCCGCACCAGCCTGGTCAACGGACCCTGGCAGAACGTGCTGCGCACCGGGTTCGCCGGTTGTGAGGTGATGCCCTTTGGTGACACCGACCCCCAGCAGCAGGACAACCTGCAGCACTGGCTCACACGTGAACCCAAGTGGCTGGCGCAGCGCCTGTCGGTGCTGGGCTTGAGCGAGCGCCACACGGTGATCGTCGATACCCCGGCCGGCAATAATGTGTACCTGCATCAAGCGTTGAACGTGGCCGACATTGTGCTGGTCGTGGTCCAGCCGGACGCCGCGTGCCTGGGCACTTTGGATCAGATGGATGCGTTGCTGGCGCCCTATCTGGCGCGCAATTTCCCGCCGCGTTGTCACTTCGTGATCAACCAGTTGGACGAGCACTCGGCGTTCAGCCTGGACATGCTCGAAGCCTTCAAGCTGCGTCTGGGTGACAGCCTGTTGGAGGTCGTGCACCGCGATCCGTCCATCAGCGAAGCCCTGGCCTTTGGTTCGGACCCGCTGGATAACCTGGGCCAGAGCCTGGCGAGCGACGATCTCAACGAACTCTGTCAGTTGCTGATCCGCCCGAAAACCACGCCCTGAACCGCTTGTTAGACGCATGACGCCAGATGCTTATGCACAATCGGTAGGTTGCGGTCGGGGGTAAACAGCGATTTTGTGGAGCTGTTCTCAACACGCCGCAACTGCCTGTTTTGCGTGCTTTTTATTCTGTGCACAAAAAATGACCAGCGTGGCTTTTTGCCTTCAGCGTAGGCCGCGACAGGCGCTGAAAAGAATTCATCAACAGAGTTATCCACAGGCTGGGCTGCGACAATTTTGCCCTTTAATCGCGCTCGGCAAGCACCATCAAGTTGCGCGGCGTCAGTGCCGGTTCGCAGAAACTGCCTACTTCAACCCGGTAGCGGTTTTCGCTGAGAAACAGTGCCCGATCCAGCACCAGCCACAGCTCCAGCGGGCGCCGAAACAGACCACGCAGCAATTCCAGGTTCCTGACCTCGGCCAGGCGCTGCCAGCCGTGGGCTTCCAGTGCCGCCCAATCCTGTGCGCCTGTGGATAACCCTTTGAGGGTCGCCAGCTCCCGGCAATAGTCGGCGAAGGGTTTGTCCAGCCAGGCGCTGGGCAATGACGGCGTGGGCAGGTAGTCGTCGCAGCCGCGCAGTTCACGTTGCAGTCGGTCGAAGCCCAGGCGCCGCGCCATGGAGCTGTCGCGCTGGCGGCGCACGCGGGCGCCGGCGGTCACGGTTTCGCTGAGGGGCAGGCCAAGGTCGTCGATCGACAGCTGCAACGCCGAAGCGCGGCCCAGGCCCGACAGGGCTTGATAGCGGTCTGCGCTGATGCGGTTGTAGCAGCATGGCGCCAGTGCCAGTTGCTTGCAGCCAGCCGCGCTGGCGGCTTGCAGCAGGCGTATGTGCAGGTCGCCGCAAGCGTGCAGGGCGACGGGGGTGTGTTCGGCGCTGAGCGGCACGTCGGCCATCACGTCTTGCAGGCGATGGGTCACGGGCAAGCCGTGGTGATCGCTCAAGGCTTGGCCGGCGGCGATCAAGGCCGGGTCATATTCCAGGCAGGTCAACTGTTGCCCTGTGTGCAGCAGGCGGCGGCCGAGGTGGCCCTTGCCGGCGCACCAGTCCAGCCAGTGCGTTGGCGTTGCCGCAAATGACAGGGCCGCGCCGAAGGCTTCGATCTGTTGCCACTTGCGCCCGGGCACGTCGACATGCAGGCGCGGATGAGCCGGTTCAAGGGGCACCCTCGGCAAGTTATCCACAGCGCTGAGCGCGAGAGCCTGGGCGGCAAGCTGTGGAAAAGGGGCCGGGGCGGGCAGGTCGTGGGGCTGGTTGTGGGCGGTTTCGGCGTCAGCCAGCGAACGTTGGCGCAGCCACTGGGAGAGCGCGGGGTGTTCGGCTTCCCAGGGTAATTGCCGGTGGGTGAAGGGCCGTGGTCGCCACAGCCCTTGGTGTTCGATCAGGAATGCATCGAGCGCCGCGAAGCGCGCTTCAACGTCCTTGGCACGCATCGACGCGCAGCCAGCGTTCCAGCAGTTTGAAACCGCGCACCAGGATGTAGGCCATCAACAGGTAGAACAGCCCGGCGGCGAAGAAGATCTCTACCGGCAAGTAGGTGCGGGCGATGATCGTGCGCGCCATGCCGGTCAGTTCCAGCAAGGTTACGGTACTGGCCAGGGCGCTGGCCTTGAGCATCAGGATTACTTCGTTGCTGTACGCCGGCAGGCCGATGCGCGAGGCGCGCGGCAGGATGATGTAGAACAGCGTCTTGGGCTTGGACATGCCCAGGGCGCGTGCCGCTTCGATCTCGCCCGGCGGGATCGCCTGGATCGCACCGCGCAGGATCTCGGCGATATAGGCGGCGGTGTGCAGGGTCATGGTGGCCGTGGCACACCAGAAAGGGTCGCGCAGGTACGGCCACATGAAGCTCTCGCGTACCGCATCGAACTGCGCCAGGCCGTAGTAGACCAGGAACAGCTGCACCAGAAGCGGCGTGCCACGGAAGAAGAAAATGTAGGCGTAGGGCAGGGCGCTGACGTACCAGCGTCGCGAGGAACGGGCGATGCCCAGCGGGATCGCCAGCAGCAGGCCGGCGATCACGGCGATGGCCACCAGTTCCAGGGTCAGGGTTGCGCCCTGGACCAGTTTGGGCAGCCATTTGATGATCACGGCCCAGTTCAGGCCCAGGCCGAAATGCGCCAGCCAGCTGTAGTCGCCGCTCATTGGGTGCTCCTTGCAAAGCCGCGGGCGGCGCGTTTTTCCAGGAAGTGCATGGCGGTCATCGCCAGAACGGTGAGGCCCAGGTACATGAAGGCCGCGACCATGAAGAAGGTGAAGGGCTGCTTGGTGACGGTCACGCCGATCTGCGCGTGGCGCATGATTTCTTCAAGGCCGATCACCGAGACCAGCGCGGTGTCCTTCATCAGGATCATGAACAGGTTGCCCAGCCCCGGCAGGGCAATACGCCACATCTGCGGCATGATCAGGCGGGTGAAGATCCGAAACTTCGACAGGCCCAGTGCCACGCCGGCTTCGCGGTGGCCCTTGGGAATGGCGAGGATTGCGCCACGGAACACTTCGGTGGCGTAGGCGCCAAAGCACAGGCCCAGGGCGATCACCCCGGCGGCAAAGGCGCTGAGGGACAGGTCGGGGTTGCCGAAGAACTCGCCCAGGGCGCGCATCAGGTTGACCGTGCCGAAATAGATCAGCAGTACCCACAACAGCTCGGGAATGCCGCGAACGAGGGTCGAGTAAGCGCCGCCAAGCCATTGCAGCGGCTTGTACGGGGACGTCTTGGCCAAGGCGCCGGCCAGGCCGAGCACCAGCCCCAGGCACAGGGCCGTGAGCGCCAGTTTGACGGTCATCAGCGCGCCAGCGGCAAGCGCCGGGCCGAATCCGTAGAGGTCGAAATTCATGGTGTTTTCATATCGCAAGGCATTGCTAAAAGCCGACGCGCTCTAGTGAGCGCGCCGGGCATACCGTTCAGATCATTCGATGCTGAAAGGGAAGTACTTGTCGTTGATCTTCTTGTAGGTGCCGTCGGCCTTGATCTCTGCCAGGGCTTTGTTCAGGCGCTCGCGCAGTGGGTCGCCCTTGCGGACGGCGATGCCGATCTTGTCGCTTTCCACAACCGGGTCGCCTTTGAACTCATAGGCGGAACCGTCTTTGCTCTTGAGCCATTCGTACTGCACGTACTTGTCGGCGAGGATGCCGTCGAGGCGGCCCGAGATCAGGTCGAGGTAGGCGTTTTCCTGGGTGTCGTAGAGCTTGGAGGTGGTGTCCGGCAGCTCGTCTTCCAGGTACGTACCGGCCAGGGTCGCGCGTTGTGCACCGATGATCTTGCCTTTGAGGTAACCGGCGTCGGTCTTGAAGTCTTTGGTGGCTTTCGGCGCGATGAACTGCAGCTTGTTGGAGTAGTACGGGTCGGTGAAGTCGACGGCCTGCTTGCGCTCATCGGTGATGGACAGCGAGGACACCAGGAAGTCGAACTTCTTGGCGTTCAGGGCCGGGATGATGCCGTCCCAGTCGGACACGTACACTTCACACTTCTCGATTTTCATCTTGGCGCACAGGGCGTCGCCGATGTCCTTGTCGAAGCCCACGACGTTGCCGCTGGCGTCTTTATTGTTGAAGGGCGGGTAAGCCGCTTCGATCCCCATCTTCAAGGTTTCTGCCATGGCCGTGGCGCTGAACGCCATCGAGACGGCGGCGGCCAGAAGGAATTTTTTATAGTTCTGCATGCATGTTGCTCCGTTAGCGGTTGCTGGACATGAATTGTTTGCAGCGCGCCGAAAGCGGGTTTTCAAACACCTGCTGTGGCGATCCTTGCTCCTCGACCAGGCCCTGGTGCAGGAACACCACTTCACTGGAGACCTGGCGGGCGAAGCCCATTTCATGGGTGACCAGCAGCATGGTGCGGCCTTCCTCGGCCAGCGCGCGGATCACATTAAGTACTTCCTGGACCATTTCCGGGTCAAGGGCGGATGTGGGCTCGTCGAACAGGATGACTTTAGGCTGCATCGCCAGGGTGCGCGCGATGGCCGCCCGTTGTTGCTGGCCGCCGGACAGTTGCGCAGGGTAGGCGTGGCGTTTGTCGGCGATGCCGACCTTGGCCAGCAGCGCTTCGGCCACTTCGATGGCTTCGGCCTTGCTCTGGCCGAGCACACGGCGCGGGGCCTCGATGATGTTGTCGAGGATGCTCATGTGCGGCCACAGGTTAAAGTTTTGAAACACAAAACCGATTTCGCTGCGCAGGCGGTTGATCTGCTTGCCGTCGGCGGCCATCAGCTCGCCGTTTTTTGCGGCCTTGAGCTTGAGCTCTTCGCCGGCCACCAGGATCTGGCCCTGGTGCGGGTTTTCCAGCAGGTTGATGCAGCGCAGGAAGGTGGACTTGCCGGAACCGGAAGAACCCAGGATCGAGATCACGTCGCCGTCGCGAGCGGTCAGCGAGATACCTTTGAGTACCTCCAGCTCACCATAGCGTTTATGCAAGTTGCGGATTTCAAGCGCGGGCGTGGCCTCGGCCATGTGCGGTCCTCATTGTGTTCGTTGCGTGCTTGCTGTTGGGCCGCCTTCCTGGCGAGGCGCCAAGCTAGCATAGCGTCTGGATGGCAGCCAACAACGCTGCGGACGGTTGACGGGCTGTGTGCGGCAGGGTGTCGCATCGGCACAGCGGCGTGTCGCGCCATCTACAACCGAACAGCCGTTTGAACCGGAAAACCCGCAGGCTTCGCGTAAAAAAGGGCGCGATGGTGCCAGCTTTGGCCGGGTGTTGGAAGGGTCAATCGGGCAAACGGTGCTTATCAGCCCTGTTATGGAGCGTCACGTACTTTTTGTGTGTGTTTTTGGTGCTCGCGTTCGTTTAAAAGTGAGTCGCACGGTAACGCTATAGCGGAATCTCAGTGTTCTCAATGAGTTGCGACGGCTGTTGAATTGTCCTACAGCCCGCGTCAATTGCGGGTTTGTAACATTTTGGCGCAAATATTGCGTAAAAAATAAAGAACGCCCTGTTGGTTTCTTTTCACGAGAAAGAGCCCAGGCCGGGCGGACCGTTTTCGCAATTCCTCGCAAAGGTGTGTCAATGAGTAGTACGCAAAGCTCCAATGACCTCGAACAGGGGCTCAAACCGCGTCACGTCACCATGCTGTCGATTGCCGGCGTTATTGGTGCCGGTTTGTTTGTTGGCTCCGGCCACGCGATTGCTGCCGCCGGCCCTGCTGTGCTGCTGGCTTATGCGGCCGCCGGTACGCTGGTGGTATTGGTGATGCGCATGCTGGCCGAAATGGCCGTGGCGTCACCGGACACCGGTTCGTTCTCGACTTACGCCGACCGCGCCATCGGTCACTGGGCCGGTTTCACCATCGGTTGGCTGTACTGGTGGTTCTGGGTGCTGGTGATTCCACTGGAAGCCAACGCCGCCGCGACCATCCTGCATGCCTGGTTCCCGGACATTGCGATCTGGGCGTTTACCTTGGTCATCACCTTGCTGCTGACGGCGACCAACCTGTTCAGCGTGAAGAACTACGGCGAGTTCGAGTTCTGGTTTGCGCTGATCAAGGTGGTCGCGATCGTGGGCTTCGTGATCCTCGGCCTGGCGGCAATTTTTGGCTTCCTGCCGACCAGTCAGGTCAGCGGTGTTTCGCACCTGTTCGACACCCAAGGCTTCATGCCTAACGGCATGGGCGCGGTATTGGCCGCGATCCTGACCACCATGTTCTCCTTCATGGGTACCGAGATCGTTACCATCGCTGCCGCTGAATCGAAGAACCCTGGCCAGCAAATCACCAAGGCTACCAACTCGGTGATCTGGCGGATTGGTTTGTTCTACCTGCTGTCGATCTTCATCGTGGTGTCCCTGGTGCCATGGAACGATCCGACCCTGGCAGCCGTAGGTTCCTACCAGACCGTGCTGGAGCGCATGGGCATCCCGAACGCCAAGATGATCGTTGACATCGTGGTCCTGGTTGCCGTGACCAGCTGCCTGAATTCGGCCCTGTATACCGCGTCGCGCATGCTGTTCTCCCTGGGTCGTCGCGGTGATGCACCGGCCGTGGCCAAGCGCACCAACAGCAGTGGCACGCCTTACTGGGCGGTGATGCTGTCTACCGGCGCTGCGTTCCTGGCGGTGTTTGCCAACTATGTCGCTCCGGCGGCGGTGTTCGAATTCCTGCTGGCCAGCTCCGGCGCGATCGCGCTGCTGGTGTACCTGGTGATCGCGGTGTCGCAATTGCGCATGCGCCAGAAGCGTACGGCGGCGGGTGAGAAGATTGTCTTCAAGATGTGGTTGTTCCCGGGCCTGACCTACGCGGTGATGGTGTTCATCGTCGGTACGTTGACCATCATGCTGTTCCAGGAAGCGCACCGGGTCGAGATCATTGCGACTGGCGTGCTGAGCTTGCTGGTGGTGGCGGCGGGGCTGTTGGTGGCCAGTCGTCGCAAGGCGCAGAGAGTAGGCGCAGCAGTCACTAGCTGACGGAATGCGTTCAAAAATGTGGGAGCGGGCTTGCTCGCGAATACGGAGTGTCAGTCACTGAATCAGTTGGCTGATACACCGTATTCGCGAGCAAGCCCGCTCCCACATTTGGTTCTGCGTCAGTCTGCTGAGTTGGCCAGTGCCTGGGACGCCGCCACGTAATCCGCCTGGAACTGCGGCGATTCGATCCACGCCAAGGCGGCCGCTTCATCATCGCTATCTGTGGCCCATTGGCGATATTCGATCAGTGCCGCGAGGATAAAGTCGGTGGCTTCTTCTTCGCCTTCCTGTTCCAGCACGACCGCCAGCAGCGGGTGCGACAGGAACGCGGCGCACAATGCCTGCTGGTCGATTTCTCCCGCGGTGCGCATCTCTACGAACAGCTCGGTCAAGTCCACCGACTCAAGGTCAATGCGGCTGTCATCGCCGGCAAAGGCGTCCGGCTTGCTCGCAACGGCGCGTTGGGTGCGGTTCTGCTTGGCCTTGGCCTTTGCCCGGTGGGCGCGTTTTTGCTGCTTGTTTGGCGAGGCCATGGGTGTGACGTCCTAGGGTTCAGAGTGGGCTATTGAAGCGCAGGTTGCGGGAAATCCCAAGGGTATCCGCTGCTAATTGGCCGTTTTGCAGCCAAGCCAGTGCAATCGGCCACAAGCGGTCCTGATACTCGCTACGGAAAAATGCGAAATGCCCGACCTGTTTCTCGCCGATGTCCTCAGGCGCTATCCGCAGATGGGTGCGTTCGCTGTTGTCGAAGTAACCCAGTAACCGCTCGATGGCTGCTACGGTCCCGAATGGGTCATCGGTGATGCTGATGGCCAGTATCTGCGCTTGCACCTGGCTGAAGGGCAACTCACGCAAGCCGCGCCCGCTGGGGCGTGTTTCGTAGCGGGGTGTGGGGGTGCTCCAGTCGCGTACCACGCCTGCCGGCGTGTCCTCCATCCAGCCCAGGCGCTTGCCGGGGAAATATCCGCACAGCGCGGTCATCAGCGGCATTGCCACATGCCATTTGGCAAACATCTTCCAGCGTTCACTCGCTGCGTAGTCGCGCCAGTACGCAAATTGGGCGCCCACGGTAACAATCCGGCGGATCGCCGCGCCTGAGGCTCCCAGCCCCGCCGCACAGCCGCCGAAGCTGTGGCCGACGACGTCGATCGGCTGGACTGGAAACTCCCGTTGCGCGCGCTGCAAGATCGCTTCGAAATCCAGCACGCCCCAGTCCGACCACGAGGCTTTGAAGCCCTTTAGCGAGCCGTGGCGGGATTCGCCGATGCCACGGTAGTCGTAGGTGATGACGTCGAGGCCGTTGGCAAACAGGTAGTCGGCGAAACGCGAGTAATAGCGGCAGCGCAGGGACGTGGCGGCGTTGATGATGACGACGGGGCGGCCGAAGTCGGTGCGCAGATGGCGCCAGGTGAAGCCGCCGATGAGGTGGTTGTCGGCAGCGGGTTCCTTGAAGGGCGTGCTGTGCCCTGGGTTGCGTGTTGCGAGTGGTATTCGCGAAGAGGCGTCATTCAAGTTCATTGGTTTTCTGCCTATGTCGGTTTTTATTTTTTTAGCAACAGTTGGCCAGCTTGCCAGTACGTGTGTGCCATTCGGCGGCCCCACTAATCTCGGCGCTCACTGATAGAGCCATATATCCTAGAGGAACGACACCCGATCATGGTCCGATTAGACTGGCAGGCACCCACTTTGGAGGTCTCTTATGAGCATCCCACTTTCTCCCATCGTTTCAGAGTTTGAAACAGAAGAGCCGGCTGCCAGCTACGACCGTTTTGCCAATAGATCCATAGGCTTGTTGCCTTTGCGATCAGCCAGGGCGCTTTCATGACCCGCGACACCCTCGAACACCATCAGATCCCCCTCTACTTCATCACGGTCCTCCTGGCAGCCACCTTCGGCCTGCTCGCGCCCTCATCGGCCAATGGCCTTGGCGCACTGGTCACACCTGCCATCGCCGTGCTGATGTACGCGATGTTCCTGCAAATCCCGTTTCTGGAGCTGCGCCAGGGCTGGGGCAACAAACGCTTCCTGTCGGCTTTGCTGCTGGTCAATTTCATCCTGGTGCCGTTGCTGGTGTGGGCGTTGACCCGTGGCTTGGTCGCGCACCCGGCGCTATTGCTGGGTGCGTTGCTGGTGTTGCTGACGCCGTGCATCGATTACGTGGTGGTGTTTACCCATATGGGTAAGGGCGACTCGCGGCTGATGCTGGCGGCGACGCCGGTGTTGTTGCTGGTGCAGTTGGCGCTGTTGCCGGTGTACCTGGGGTTGATGCTGGGGCCGCAGTCTGGGGTGGTGGTCGAGGCGGGGCCTTTCGTCGAGGCGTTCCTGATGTTGATTGTGGTGCCGATGGTGTTGGCGGTGGGCACCACGGCGCTGGCGCGCAGCTCGACCGTTATCAATGCGTGGAACAACGCCTGGGCCTGGTTGCCGGTGCCGGCCATGGCGCTGGTGTTGTTTGTGGTGATCGCCTCGCAGATCACTGCGGTGGTGCGTGATTTCAGCCTGTTGCTGCCGGTGATTCCGGTCTACCTGGGCTTCCTGTTGCTTGCGCCGCTGATGGGCGCTTTGGCGGCGCGTGTCTGTGCGTTGCCGGCGTTGACGGCGCGTGCGGTGACGTTCAGCGCATCGACACGCAACTCGTTGGTGGTGTTGCCCTTGGCGCTGGCCCTGCCCGAGGGTGTACGCGGGTTGGCGGCGACGGCGGTGATCCTGCAAACCCTGATCGAGTTGGTCGGTGAATTGATCTATGTGCGTCTGATCCCGGCGTTGGTATGGCCCGTGCGTCGGTAAATGTGAGTCTGTTCAGGCGCTATTCAGCAGGGTGGCCGGCACCATAAGTCGGCACTCTTTACCTGACGGGTCAACCGATGGATCACCACAATCGTTTTCGCCTGGAGTCCCTGGGCATTTTCTTGCTCGCCTCTCTGCTGTTTACCCTGGGGATCTGGGATCAGCAGCCTCAGGGTTTTGACGGGCGCTGGGCGTTGTTCCTGCAGGAAATGTTTCGCCACGGCGCGAGTTTTTTCCCGACCACCTACGGTCAGCCCTACGCGGACTATCCTGGCACCGCGACCTTCTTCAGTTTTGTGTTTGCCCGGCTGTTTGGTGCGCCCAACCACCTGGCAAATATCCTGCCCACCGCCCTCGCGTCTGCCGGCACCGTTGCCCTGATCTATCGCCTGCTGGTGCCGTCGAGCCGGCAATGGGCGCTGCTCACGGTGCTGCTGACGTTGCTCACTGCGCAGTTGCTCGATAAGTCGCGTTCGGTGTGCCTGGATCAGATGGTGTCGCTGCTCTGTGTCGGCAGTTTCTACCTGTTGCACACGGGGGAGCGTTTGGGATCGCGCTGGCGCCAACTCGCCGTGTTCCCGTTGTTCGTCCTCGGCTTTGCGATTCGCGGGCCGCTGGGGTTGATCGAAGTCTGTGGTGTGGTGTGCGTGTACTGGGTGTTGAGCCGCCCCGGGCAGCGGGTCAGGCAGGTGCTGATCCATGGTGTGGTTGGCGTGCTGCTGTTGGCGGCGTGCTGGTGGCTGTTGGTGAAGCTGGCGCGGATCAGCGGTGGCGATGCCTTTGCCGACGAAGTGTTCAAGATGCAGGTCGGCGGGCGCCTCGATGAAAGTGGCGAGCCGTTCTACTTCTACTTCCAGTTGAGTGTGTACCGCTACCTCCCGGTGGTGCCGCTGGCGCTGGCAACGTTGATCGCGCTGCGCCATCGCTGGTCTGAACGGTTTGTGAATGACGACGTGCAGATGGTGGTGCGCCTGGGCACCTGCGGCTTGATGATCCTGCTCGGGCTATCGGTGCCGCACTTCAAGCGCGCTTATTACATCCTGCCCATGGTGCCGATGTTTGCCGCTGTCGCCGCCTATGGGCTGCTCCAGGCGCAAGGCTGGCTCGTTGGCGTGCGCAGGTGTTACGAATGGCTTGTCGTGGCGCTACCGGCGTTGTGCGTGGTTGTAGTCTTTGTCTGTCGGCATGGGTGGCAGAAGCACGGTTATTGGCCGGACGTTTCGTTGCCGCTGCTGATAGGCGCGCTGCTGGTCCTGCAAGTGGCGGCAGTGATCGCCTGGCGTCGTCTGGTGGGGCTCAGCGCGATCGCATTGGCGGCGCAATGGCTGTTGCTGGTGGCCGTGATCGGTCCGGCCAAGGATCTGCAATTCGACACCCGCACCTTTGTTGGCGAGGTGGAAGCGCTACGGGTGAAGCAGCCGGGGCCGTTGGTGTTTGTCAATCTCGGCCGGGATACCTGGGCGGTGCGCTACATGATGAACCTGGATCATGATGAGCAGCCGTTGTTTGTCGCGGGGAGCGAGGTCGAGCGGTTGGCTACGTTGCCAAAGCCGGCATGGGTGATCGTGGCACGCAAGGAAACCAAGCTGCTGGCGGGGACGCCGCTGGAACATCAGGCGCCGGTGTACAGCGGGCGGTTGAATGACAATCCGTTGATGGTGTTTTTGCTTGAGTGATTGAGATGACGGGCTTCGGGGCGACAGAGGTTGCTCCGATGCAGCTCAATAAATCCCGGGCAACAAAAAACCCGCACTAGGCGGGTTTCTTGTGTGTTTCAGATGATGTTCGCACCACCTAAAACTAATTAGTGGTGCCCAGAGACGGAATCGAACCGCCGACACGGGGATTTTCAATCCCCTGCTCTACCGACTGAGCTATCTGGGCAACGGGGCGCATTAAACGGGTTTTTCAGGGGGTCGTCAAGCAAGTTTTCAAAAAATATTTAATTATTACCGTCGCTTACGTGCCGACCCCGGTTTTTGATCAATTATTGAGCAGGTGGCACGTAGCCGTCGGCCTTGGCGTAATCCTCGCCGGAAAAGAACTTGTCCATCTCGCCTGCCAGGTACTTGCGGTCTTCGGCGTTCATCATGTTCAGGCGTTTTTCGTTGATCAGCAGGGTCTGGTGTTTCAACCAGTCGCCCCAGGCGTTGGCAGAGACATGCTCGTAAATGTCCTGGCCCTTGGCGCCTGGGTACGGAGGGCGTTCAAGGCCTGGCAGTTCTTCTTTGTACTTGCGGCACATTACGGTGCGGGTCATGACGACACTCCTGCATTCAAAACATCGGCCGCGCGCTTCAGCAGTTTCTTGACCGGGGCGGCAAGGCCCAGGCGCGGCGGGGTGGCGAGGTTATACCAGAGCCAGTCGGCCTCGGCCACGTGATGGGCGGATTCCTCGACCCGTACCAGCCAGGGTTCGATGGCCAGTTGGAAATGGCTGAAGGTGTGGACCAGCCCCGGCAGTTCCTGTTGCTTGCCCAGTTCGAGCGCGTGCTGGTGGGCGAGGTGTTCCAGGTCTTGCAGGTCGTCCAGTTCCGGCAAGCTCCACAGCCCACCCCAGAGCCCTGTCGATGGGCGGCGGTAAAGCAGGATCGCGCCCTCGGCGTTCGCCAGCATCGGCATCAGCGTGCGCTTCTGCGGGATGGTCTTGCGCGGCTTGGGGATCGGGTAGCGGGTCTCCAGGCCGAGCATGTGGGCTTCGCAGCCTTTTTCCAGCGGGCACAGCAGGCAGCTGGGTTTGCTGCGGGTGCAGAGGGTGGCGCCCATGTCCATCATCGCCTGGGTGTAGGCGTTGACGCGATCATGGGGTGTGAAGCGCTCTGCCGTGGCCCACAGCTGCTTGGCGACCTTGGGTTCGCCCGGGTAGCCCTCTTGCGCGGTAAAGCGTGCCAGCACGCGCTTGACGTTGCCGTCGAGGATCGGTGCGCGCAGGCCCATGCTCAGGCTCGCGATTGCGCCGGCGGTAGACAGGCCGATGCCCGGCAGCTCAGTGAGTTTTTCCACGTCCCGGGGAAACTCGCCGCCATAGTCGGCCACCACAATCTTCGCGGTCTTTTGCAGGTTGCGTGCGCGGGTGTAGTAGCCCAGGCCGGTCCACAAATGCAGCACCTCGTCTTCCGGTGCGGCGGCCAGGGCTTCGACCGTCGGCAGCGAGGCCATGAAACGGTCGAAATAATTCAGCACGGTGCTGACCTGGGTCTGTTGCAGCATGATCTCCGAGACCCACACCCGATAAGGCGTGATGCCCTGTTGCCAGGGCAGGTCGTGGCGACCGTGGCGGTCGTACCAATCCAGCACCGCCGTTGAAAACTGCTCGTTTCTCATCGTTTGAACAGACCTTTGAGCGCGTCTTTGAGCTGCGGGTTGACCTTGTCGAGCTTCTCTTCAAGTTTGTCGCTGAGCTTGTTGCCGGCGGCCTTGATAGCGACCTGGCCGAGGCCGTCCTTGTCCAGGCGGCAAGCCTTGGCGCCGAGTTCCAGCGGGCCACGGCAGCGCAGCGGCACTTCGATCCCCTGGAAGTTGGCGCCCACCTGGCAGGCCGGGTCCGGTACTTCGCGCTGGTCGCCTTCGACGAGGATGCCCACGCGGTAGTCCATGCCCAGCACGCGCAGGTCGATGTCACCGTTGCCGTTGACCGTCAGGCCCGGGATGCGCACTTTCAGGTCCGGGTTGCTGGCGACGCCGTTACGGAAGGTCAGGTTGCCACGCAGTTCCTGGAACGGCGTGTCCTTGCCTTGCGGTGCGCTGCTCAGGGTCTTGCGGTTGAGCAGGGCGATGCCGGTGCACAGCTGTTGTTCGAGGTTGGCGTTGAGCAGCACGCCGTTGTTGATCACAAAGCTGGCGGTGCCGTTGAGGCTGTCGATCAGGGCTTTCTGGCTGTTGCCGCGGCCGCTGAGGTTGCTGTCGAGGGTGACCTGGCCCTTCACCGGCGGCGTTTGCCCCTGGGCTTGCAGGATGCGCTCGACCGGCACTTGCCTGATCTGGCTTTGCAGCGCCAACACAGGAATATCCTGGCGCACGTCAAGGTTGCCGGTTGCCTGGAAGGAGCCGTTGTAGAGGCTGCCGCTCAGGGTGCTGAGCTTGAGTTGGCCGTCGATGCCGGTGGCTTTGAGCACCGCGTTCTGGATCGGCAGCTTGCTCAAGGTCAATTGGCCGAAGGCCAGGTCGGCATTCACGTCCAGCGCGCGCAGGCGTGCCACGGGCAGCAGCTTGTCGGTACTCCAGGCGCCTTTGGTGGGTGCGTCCGGCAGCGGCGTGGTACCACCGGCGGCCATGGCCCCGGCTTCGCTGTTCTGCACTTCGGCCTGGCGTGCGGCGGTTGCGCCTTTGGCGGCTTCGGACTTGGCCGGCAGGTAATTGTCGACGTTGAACGTATCGCCCTTGAGCTGGACCCGCAGCGATTGCTTGGCGAAGTCTTCCACGGCAATGCGCCCGGTGAAGGTGCTGCCATCGACCTTCAGGTTCAGGTCGTCGAGGACCACGCTGGTGGGCGTACCCGCCAGGCGGCTGACCAGCTCGACCTTGCTCAGGCTGCCCTCGGCCATCGCTGGCAATGGGTTGCCCACGCTGTCGAGAAACTTGGCCAGGTCAAATTGGGCGATGGACAGGGCGCCGTTCAGTTGGGCTGTCTTGTCCAGGTCGTTGACCTTCAGCTCGCCCAGGGCGCGCAATTGGTTGGCCGACAGTTTCAAGTTGGTCCATTCGGCGATGTTCGCCGCCAAGTCCACCAAAATCTGCCCTTGGGTGGAGAACGTCACGGTCTTGCCTTGCAGTGGCTCGCCGGTGGCCTCGCCGCTCAGGCGCATGTCTTCGAACTGGTAGCGTTTGAGCGCACGTTGGATGCGCAGGTTGCCATTGAGCTCGGTCTTGACGCGCATCACTGGCTGGTTGCTGCCGAAGAATGCGGTGAGCTTCACCGGAATGCTCGCGCCATCGTGAATCGCACCGGCGCTCAGCTGGATACTTTCAGCACTGAATTGCTTGCCGGTCTGCTCGTCGTTGTATTCCACGCGGGCGTTGTTGATGGTCAGGCTGTCGATGTCCAGACGGATCGGCTGCGGCGGCTTCTCCGGCTTGGCCTCGGCAGCCGGCTCGGCAGGCGCGGGCGCAGTGGCAGGCGCTTCGGTGCTGGCGACCGGTACGGTCTTGCCGATGTCTTCCCAGTTGCCGTGGCCCTGCTTGTCGCGGTTGAGGCGCAGGTTCAGGCCTTCGACGCGCACATCGCTCATCTGCACTTCGCGGCGCAGCAGCGGCAGCACGCGCACCGACAGGCCGAGCATTTGCAGGTCGGCGAACGGTTGTGTCGGAGTGGTCAGGGTCGCCACGCTGGCTTCGTGCAGCTCAAGGCCGAGCCAGGGGAACAGGCTCCAGCCGATGTCGCCATTGAGCGTCAGCTCAATGTGGGCCTTGTCGCGGGCAATCTGGCGGATCTCGTCTTTATAGTCGTTGGGATCGAAGAGGTGGGTCAGGGCAAAGCCCAGCGCCACAATGATCAGCAACAGCCCGAGAAGTACCAGACCCAGGATTTTGCCGAACGCTTTCATGGGCGAGTCCTTGTATGTCGAGATTAAAATTTAGCCGAAGAGTATACCGCCGGTAACCGTACGTCAGTTCGCCGATCGTTACATTGTATCCACGCCCAGCAAAACGGGATTTTGGCGTCAAATAAAACAGATAACCCGAAAAAGGTGATGTCAGTTTGGTTTTTCTGGCATTCACAGGTGCTAATCTGCGCGGGTTCGTCTGCCTTCTGCGACACAACGTCGCGCATCAAATGGAGCTTGACTCAAAACAACGGCCAACGCTTTGCGTGCAAGGCCGAGGGAGAGAGCGCCTGACGAACACATACTAACAACTGGGGGAAACACCAATGAGCACAAGCACTGCGGCAGCTTTAACTGCCGCACAGCCTGCGTTCCTGTCCAAGGAGCGCATCATCGCCAAGCCGGGCTTCAATCGCTGGCTGGTCCCGCCGGCCGCGCTGGCTATCCACCTGTGCATCGGCATGGCCTACGGTTTTTCGGTGTTCTGGCTGCCGTTGTCGAAGGCGCTGGGGATCACCAAGCCGTTGGCCTGCGCGCCGGACATGAGCTTTATCGCACAAGTCTTCTCGTCCCAATGCGACTGGCCCATTTCCATGCTGGGCTGGATCTACACCCTGTTCTTCATTTTCCTGGGCTGCTCGGCAGCGATCTGGGGCGGCTGGCTGGAACATGCCGGGCCTCGCAAGGCCGGTGTCGTATCGGCGCTGTGCTGGTGTGGCGGCCTGCTGATCTCGGCGTTGGGTATCTACACCCACCAGATCTGGCTGATGTGGATCGGTTCCGGCGTGATTGGCGGCATTGGCCTGGGCCTGGGCTACATCTCGCCCGTGTCGACCCTGATCAAGTGGTTCCCGGACAAGCGCGGCATGGCGACCGGCATGGCGATCATGGGCTTCGGCGGCGGCGCGATGGTGGGCGCCCCGTTGGCGGCAGCCTTGATGGGCCACTTCGCCACGCCCGACAGCGTGGGGGTATGGCAGAGCTTCCTGGTGATGGCCGCGATCTATTTCGTGTTCATGATCGGCGGCGCCTTGTCCTACCGCGTACCGCCGACCGGCTGGAAGCCTGAGGGCTGGACCGCGCCGGCGAAAAAAGCCAGCAATGCGATGATCACCCACCGTCACGTGCACGTGAATGTGGCGTGGAAGACCCCGCAATTCCGTCTGGTGTGGCTGGTGCTGTGCCTGAACGTGTCTGCCGGTATCGGTATCCTTGGCATGGCTTCGCCACTGCTGCAGGAAGTGTTCGGCGGCAAATTGCTGGGCGTGGATGTGCCGTTCGGCCAGCTGGATGCGGGTCAACTGGCGTCCATCGCCGCCATCGCGGCGGGCTTCACCGGGCTGCTGAGCTTGTTCAACATCGGTGGCCGGTTCTTCTGGGCATCGTTCTCCGACTACCTGGGCCGTAAAAATACCTACTTCGTGTTTTTCGCCCTGGGCTTTGCCCTGTACGCGCTGATCCCGAACCTGGGGCACCTGGGCAACGTGGCGCTGTTTGTGGCGGCGTTCTGCATCATCCTGTCGATGTACGGCGGTGGCTTTGCGACGGTTCCGGCTTACCTGGCCGACTTGTTCGGTACGCAGATGGTCGGCGCGATCCACGGTCGCCTGCTGACCGCATGGGCTGCGGCGGGCGTATTGGGCCCGGTGCTGGTGAACTACCTGCGTGAATATCAACTGAGCATCGGCGTTGAACGTGCCGCGGCCTACGACATCACCTTGTATATCCTCGCTGGCCTGCTGGTGCTGGGGTTCGTCTGCAACATGCTGGTCCGCCCGGTGGCGGACAAGTACTTCATGACCGATGCCGAACTGGCGGCCGAGCAGGCGCTGGGGCATGACAAAGGTGCGGACGCCACCACTTCCCTGGAATGGAAAGCGGCGCCCGGCACCGTGCCATTGGCGATTGCCGCGTGGCTGGTGGTCGGTATTCCGTTGGCGTGGGGTGTGTGGGTGACCCTGCAGAAGACGGCGGTACTGTTCCACTAATACCGCAAAAACCCTGTGGGAGCTGGCTCGCCCGCGATAGCATCACCTCGGTCTGTCTGAGTGACCGAGGTGCCCGCATCGCAGGCAAGCCAGCTCCCACAGTTGTATGCACATGTCTATCCTCGACACTCCATCAGTCTTATCCCCTCCGATGTTTCTGTTTGGCGCCCGCGCCCCTATAATGGCTGCCTTTTTCGCCCAATGATTTTGCGGAGCTGGTGATGGCCGAACGTAAGGCGTCCGTCGAGCGCGACACTCTGGAAACCCAGATCAAAGCCTCGATCAACCTGGATGGCACCGGAAAGGCCCGATTTGATATCGGTGTACCTTTTCTTGAGCACATGCTGGACCAGATCGCCCGTCATGGGCTGATCGACCTGGATATCGTCAGTAAGGGCGACCTGCACATCGACGACCACCACACGGTGGAAGACGTTGGCATCACCCTCGGCCAGGCATTTGCCAAGGCCATCGGCGACAAGAAAGGCATCCGTCGCTACGGCCACGCCTATGTCCCGCTGGACGAAGCGCTGTCGCGTGTGGTCATCGACTTCTCCGGCCGCCCAGGCCTGCAGATGCACGTGCCCTACACCCGCGCCACCGTGGGCGGTTTTGACGTCGACCTGTTCCAGGAATTCTTCCAGGGTTTCGTCAACCACGCACTTGTCAGCCTGCACATCGACAACCTGCGCGGCACCAACACCCACCACCAGATCGAAACCGTGTTCAAGGCTTTCGGCCGCGCCCTGCGCATGGCCGTGGAGCTGGATGATCGCATGGCCGGGCAAATGCCCTCGACCAAGGGCGTCCTGTAATGCAGACGGTCGCGGTTATCGATTACGGCATGGGTAACCTGCACTCGGTGGCCAAGGCCCTCGAACACGTAGGTGCCGGCAAGGTGCTGATCACCAGCGATGCAGACGTGATTCGCGAAGCCGACCGGGTGGTATTCCCCGGCGTTGGCGCGATTCGCGATTGCATGGCCGAGATCCGCCGCCTGGGCTTCGACAGCCTGGTGCGTGAAGTCAGCCAGGACCGTCCGTTCCTCGGCATCTGTGTGGGCATGCAAGCCTTGCTCGATCGCAGTGAAGAGAACGATGGCGTCGACTGCATCGGGCTGTTCCCGGGCCAGGTGAAGTTCTTCGGCAAGGACCTGCATGAAGACGGCGCACACCTCAAAGTGCCGCACATGGGCTGGAACGAGGTCAGCCAGACCGTCGACCACCCGCTGTGGCACGACATCCCGGACCTGGCGCGTTTCTACTTCGTGCACAGCTACTACATCGCCGCCGGTAACCCGGGCCAGGTGGTGGGTGGCGGGCACTACGGCGTCGACTTCGCCGCCGCGCTGGCCGAAGGTTCGCGCTTTGCCGTGCAGTTCCACCCGGAGAAAAGCCATACCCATGGCCTGCAATTGCTGCAGAACTTCGCCACCTGGAACGGAAGCTGGTAAATGGCCAAGAAGCCGAAGTTGCCGCTCTTGAACCTCACGCCCGAACAGGAGAGTGAGGCTACCCTCAAGATCAAGCGGTTCATGGAAGATCGCTTCGAGCTGAAGCTGGGTTCGTTCGAGGTCGCCGAGATCCTCGAACTGTTCACCACCGAAGTTGCTCCGCACTATTACAACAGGGCGATTTTCGACGCACAGACGCTGCTCAAAGAGCGCTTCGAAAGCATCGAAAGCGACCTGTGGTCGCTTGAGAAACCCTGATTTCCCAAGCATTGCTGAATATCGAATAAGGTTTGCCAGATGCTGATTATCCCCGCTATCGATCTCAAGGACGGCGCCTGCGTACGTCTGCGCCAAGGCCGCATGGAAGACTCCACCGTGTTCTCCGATGATCCGGTGAGCATGGCTGCCAAATGGGTGGAAGGGGGCTGCCGTCGTCTGCATCTGGTGGACCTGAACGGCGCCTTTGAAGGCCAGCCGGTGAACGGTGAAGTGGTCACGGCGATCGCCAAGCGCTACCCGAACCTGCCGATCCAGATCGGTGGCGGTATCCGTTCCCTGGAAACCATCGAGCACTACGTCAAGGCCGGCGTGAGCTACGTGATCATCGGCACCAAGGCCGTCAAAGACCCGGCCTTCGTCGCCGAAGCCTGCCGCGCGTTCCCGGGCAAAGTGATCGTGGGCCTGGACGCCAAGGACGGTTTCGTCGCCACCGACGGCTGGGCTGAAATCAGCACGGTGCAGGTGATCGACCTGGCCAAGCAGTTCGAAGCCGACGGCGTTTCTGCCATCGTTTATACCGACATCGCCAAAGACGGCATGATGCAGGGCTGCAACGTGCCGTTCACTGCGGCGCTGGCTGCGGCGACCAGAATCCCGGTGATCGCTTCGGGCGGCATTCACAACCTGGGTGACATCAAGTCGCTGCTGGACGCCAAGGCGCCCGGCATCATCGGCGCCATCACCGGCCGCGCGATTTATGAAGGTACCCTGGACGTCGCCGAAGCCCAGGCTTACTGCGACGCCTATAACGGCTGAGGACTGACCATGGCGCTGGCCAAACGCATCATCCCTTGCCTGGACGTCGACAACGGTCGCGTGGTCAAGGGCGTCAAGTTCGAAAACATCCGTGACGCCGGCGACCCGGTGGAAATCGCCCGTCGCTACGATGAGCAAGGTGCCGACGAGATTACCTTTCTCGACATCACCGCCAGCGTCGACGGTCGCGACACCACGTTGCATACCGTCGAGCGCATGGCCAGCCAGGTGTTCATCCCGCTGACCGTGGGCGGTGGCGTGCGTACCGTGCAAGACATCCGCAACCTGCTCAATGCTGGTGCGGACAAGGTTTCGATCAACACCGCCGCCGTGTTCAACCCGGAGTTCGTCGGCGAAGCCGCGCAGCACTTCGGCTCGCAATGCATCGTGGTGGCCATCGACGCCAAGAAAGTCTCCGGCCCGGGTGAAACCCCGCGCTGGGAGATCTTCACCCACGGCGGTCGCAAGCCGACCGGCCTGGACGCGGTGGAGTGGGCGATGAAAATGGAAGGCCTGGGCGCCGGTGAAATCCTGCTGACCAGCATGGACCAGGACGGCATGAAAAACGGCTTCGACCTGGGCGTAACCCGCGCCATCAGCGATGCGTTGGGTATCCCGGTGATCGCCTCCGGCGGTGTCGGCAACCTGCAACATCTGGCCGACGGTGTCATCGAAGGCCATGCCAGTGCGGTACTGGCGGCGAGTATTTTCCACTTTGGCGAATACACCGTTCCCGAGGCCAAGGCCTACATGGCGGCGCGCGGTATCGTCGTTCGCTAAACGCTGCTGGACACCATGGCAGGCGCGGGGCACTCTCTGCGCTTGCCATGGATTCCGGTAACCTTCATGTTCAAAGATCTTCTGCTCGTCCTCGCCAGTACCTCCATTCTTTTGGCGGGTTCTGTCCACGCCGAGGAGCCGTCCGACACCTCCCTGGTGCTGCTGACGGAAAACTTCCCGCCGTACAACATGGCGAAGAACGGCAAGAACTTCGCCAAGGAAGAGAACATCGAAGGCATTGCCGTGGACATCGTCCGCGAGACCTTCAAGCGTGCCGGCATTTCCTACAACCTGACCCTGCGTTTTCCTTGGGAGCGCATCTACAAGCTCGCCCTGGAAAAACCCGGCTACGGCGTATTCGTGATGGCTCGCCTGCCGGACCGCGAGTCCCTGTTCAAATGGGTCGGCCCCATCGGCCCGGACGATTGGGTGCTGCTGGCCAAGGCCGACAGCACGATCCAACTGACTGACCTCGAACATGCGCGCCGTTACAGGATCGGCGCATACAAGGGCGATGCCATTGCCCAGACCCTGGAGAAGCAGGGCCTCAACCCGGTAGTGGTATTGCGCGACCAGGACAATGCGCAAAAGCTGCTGGATGGTCAGATCGACCTGTGGGCCACCGGCGATCCCGCCGGGCGCTACCTCGCCCGCCAGGTGGGCGTCACCGGCCTCAAGACCGTGCTGCGCTTCAACAGTGCGCAGTTGTACCTGGCGCTCAACAAGCAAGTGCCGGACGAGGTGGTGCTCAAGCTGCAGGCGACGCTCGATCAGCTACGGCGCGACGGTCTCATCGACGAGATCATGGCCCGCTACCTCTAGCGCGGCTTGCGTCACCGCCGGCGGCGATTCTTCGCGGGGAAATTCACTCATATAGATTTGATCGCCGCTGGTGTAGCTGACGGTGGTCGACACCTGGCTGCCGTCCTGGCGCAGCAAGCGGTATTCGCTCTGGATCAGGTAAGCGGCGACGGCCTTGTTGGCGGGAACGTAGGTGATGATGTCCAGCGACGAGGCTTGATTCCAGCCCTTGGCCGAACGTTGGGTGTGGGTGAAGTCCTGTTCCAGATGCGCCGAGAAATTCAATTCGAATACACGGTATTTGGGAGGCCATTCGCTGCACAGATCGACGCAGGTTGTCGCGGCCAGGGCCCTGGAATGGTTGCCTGTTTCGCCCTTGTTGGCGGTCCACATGAACGGTTGGCTGGTGTCGGTGGTGTTGTGGCCGAAGCCGGCGAACAGATGGCGGTCGGTGCGTTCCAGGCGGTAGGTCGGTGAGGACAGCAGCTGTTCGATGGCATTCAACTCCGGGTCTTTGACGCTGAACCACGGCAGCAGGCACACATGGGTCGTGGGCGTGGTTGCCGCCTCGTCGGGGCCGGCGTAACTGGTGAGGACCGGCGGTGGCGGGGGTTCGCGCAGTGGCGCGCTGAGGGGCAGGCGCAGTGCGTAGGTCGGCTCGGTGGGCCGGGTGTAGCGTGCGTTGGCGACGAACGTCCCGGGCGCCAGGTTGATCTCGCCGGGCGCTGCGTCCGGCACTCTGATCGACCAGGCGCTGAAGTCCCGAGAGGCGCCACTGCCTTCGTCGCTCCAGATCAAATCGCCGGGCTGGGCGCTCGTCACCAGGTCGGCGCGCACGCAGCGTACGGCATTGCTCGAAGGTTTTTCATAACCTACGCCGCACACCAGGCCCATAGCTACATAGCCTTCAGGTGGCAGCGGCCGCCAGATGGAAAAATCGTTTCGTGCACCCGAGCCTGCATCCTTCCACACTTGCTCATAGTCTGCCGGCGGGCGCAGTGCGGTGCCATTGACCTTGTTGGCATCGCTGACCACGGCGACGATCTTGCGTTGATTGATGTTGCGATAGCTGCCGGTGGCGATGTCACCCAGTGGGAAAAACTGACTGAGGGCGTCGGATGTCGTGCTGGGCCGCCACAGGCCGATGGCGCGGTGGGCGCCTGACCCCTTGTCGTTCCACAGCGGCAGGAACTCGCAGGTAAAGCTGATGAGCAGGTCGTTGAATTGCAGCGGATTCATGGGGAATCTCTCCAGTTGATTGGAGGGGGCACTATCGGTCAATCCCGGCGGCGTCCAGCGGTAGCTATGTAGGGTGCATTCAGCGCGGCTTGAGCAGATCGACCCGCAGGGTTGAAGGTTGGTCGGCCTGGTCGAATGCATACGTGCAAATCTTGATTGGCGTGTTTCTGACGCTGATCAGTTGGGCGAACTTTTCCGTCTGCATCCCAGGGAAGTCATTGAGGGGCCGCACCAGGTCAATGGGCTCGTCCTCGTCCACTTCGGTGAGCAATGGCGGGGGTGGGATTGGCAAGTAGGCGGCAGGACGCAGGCAATCGGTGGTCGCGGCCGGGCCATATTTGTAGGTGTAGCGATGCATGAATGGCGAGGCCAGGTTCCAGATCACGGTGTAGGCCCCCAGCCCATGTTTGTCGAGGCTGATCGTCAGGTTGGGCGTGCGCGCCGGCCCGGGTTCGGCGAGTTCGACGGCCAGGGTCAACGCGTTGCGCATCATGCCGTTGGTCACAGGTTGTTCGGCGGAAGCTACGCCGACGATGCACAGCATCTGCATGCCGGTCTGTGGGCCGATGGCATCGTTGATGTGGGCGTTTTCGGCGTTGATGGGCGAGCTGTAGTGCACCGGGTTTTCGCAGTCAATCGCACGGCGTGTGGTCTTGTAGCGGTAGAACGGGGTGTTGGTGGTGAAGGCCAGGTTCCAGCGCGGCACGATGTCCTTGCCTTTGGTGCCAGGCTGCTTGATGAAGTACTGCTGGATCGGCTCCGGATTTTTGAAGGTGATCGTGGTTGTCGGGAAGAGGTCGCAGTGCTCGCTGTCGGGTTTCAATACCCCGGCCGCGAAGCAGCGGTTGAGGAACGTCACCGGGCTGCCATAGTTGGTCTCGGCGTGCCAGGAGGCTTGGCCTTGGTTGACTTCGCACGGCGCGTCCCGCTGGCATTTGCGCTCCTCGGGTTGGCCGCTGGTGCTGGTGCTGAGAATGCCGAACACGGTGTTGGTTGCACGGTCGAGCAGAGGCCCGCCAAAGCTGCCGCGCATGATGCCCGGGCATTGGTTTTTCAGGGTGACGCGCCATACGAACGGTTGCTCCACCAGCTCTTGGGAGCTTTGCTGGACGCATGCGCCGAGGTGCAGGGTGTCCCATTCCGGAGCGGTCAGGGCAAGGATGTCATTGCCATCGGCAGGGACTTCTTCGGCGAGTTTGAGTGGGTTGATTCCGGCCTTGAGCAAGGCCGCCAGTGAAGTCTGCAATTCGATAATGGCCAGGTCCATGCCTTGGCTACTGCCCCATTTCAGGGTCTTGAGCGAATAGGTCTTGATCGACTCCAGGGTGTCGTCGAAGTAGTTGAAGCTGATGCTGCCTTTGATCGGCAGGTCCTTTTGCACTGCGCCGTTGAGGCGGTGCAGGCAATGGCTGCTGGTGAGTACGTAGGCCGGGCCGGATTTTCCGGCGGCGTCGCGGGTGTCCAGCAACGTAGCCGTACACAGGGTCTGGGCTTCGTTGCGAATACGGCCGACGCCATTCCAGTGGTCGTGTTCATGGCGCGCGTTGCTGAGCATGCGTGCGGGGCTGCTGTTCGGCAGGCCTTCGCCGAAATCCCGCGGTGCAGCTGTGAGTGATCCGGTGAGGCTGCCGAGCAGCAGGGCGCAGAGTGTGAGGTGGGTGATGTTCATGAAGTGTCCTGTAAGCGTGAACCTAAAGGCGCACTATTCAGGACCGGGGTTGGGGGTGGGTGGTACTTACCTAGCTGCGGGACGGTAGGTGCCGTCCTTGCCATGCCCGGCCATCGCCTGGTTGCTGCGTAGGCTGATCATCAGCTTGATGTCGATCCAGTCCACGCCCTGGGCCTTGAGCTTGGGCAATTCACGCTCGAGTACCGCCAGGGTCTGCGGGTACGGGTGGCCGATCATCACTGCCGAGCCTTGTTTGTGGGCCAGCTTGATTGCGGTCTGCAGTTGCGCGGTGATCGCCGCTTCGGTGCGCTCGTCATCCAGGAACACGTCGCGGGAAACGCTGGCCAGGCCGATCTTCTGCGCTTGGGCGGCGGCCACCGTCTGCGCGCTGGTACGGCTGTCGACAAAGAACTTGTTGCGCCGTTGCAGCTCATCCATCAACCAGGCCATGGCTGCCGGTTGCGCGGTCATGCGGCTACCCATGTGGTTGTTGATGCCGGCGGTGTAGGGTACGGCCTTGAACGCGGCGTCCAGGCGCTTGCCAAGCTCTTCGATGGGCAGCTCGGGGTGCCAGGCGAACGGGCCGGTGGCCGGGTCCATGGGCATGTGCAGGATAACGATCTTGCCGGCCTTGTGCGCCTCGCGGGCGAATTCGGCGGCGTGGGGCGTGTCGGGCATGATCGCGGTGGTTACCGGGCCGGGCAGGGCCAATACACGGCGATCCCTGGGCAGGTTTTGCCCAAGGTCGTCGATGATGAGGGTCAGGTAGGCTTTGTGCGGCGCGCCGGCAGGGGCCGCTTGCGCGACGCCTGCCAGGCTGCACAGCACAGCGATGATCAGGGCAAAACGCATATCAACGGCTGCGGGTGATGCTCAAGCCCTTGAGCAGGCTCAGCGCCTGGGCCAGTTGGTAGTCATCGTCCTGCGGCATCGGCTTGGCTTTGACGCCGCTGCCACTAGGCTTGTCGGCACCGCCGTTGCCATTGCCCAGGTGACCTTGCAGGTCGGCCTCCTTGTAGTACTCGCCGTCGGCCTCGTTGGTGATCTTGGCCTTGCGTACTTCGATGTCCGGCACGATGCCCTGGGCCTGGATCGAGCGACCGTTCGGCGTGTAGTACAGCGCGGTGGTGATCTTCAGGGCGCGGTCGTTGTTCAGCGGCAACACGGTTTGCACCGAGCCCTTGCCGAAGCTGGTGGTGCCCATCAGCACGCCGCGCTTCTGGTCTTGCAGGGCGCCGGCGACGATTTCCGAGGCCGAGGCGCTGCCGCCGTTGATCAGCACGGCCAAGGGCACGCCTTCGCTGAGGTCGTTGCCCGTGGCCGAGAAACGCAGCTCGGAGTTGGCGATACGGCCCTTGGTGTACACAATCAGGCCCTTGGTGATGAAGTGGTCGACCACTTCCACCGCCGCCTGCAACACGCCACCGGGGTTGTTGCGCAGGTCGAGCACGATGCCGTTGAGCTTCTTGCCGTTGTCCTTGCGCAGCTTGGCCAGGGCCTTGGCCACTTCGTCGCCGGTCTTGACCTGGAACTGCGTGATGCGGATGTAGCCGTAGCCCGACTCCAGCAACTGGCTCTTCACGCTCTTGACCGTGATGGTCGCGCGGGTCAGCGTCACGTCGAATGGCGCACCGCCGTCGCGCACCAGGGTCAGGGTGATTTTCTGGCCGATCTTGCCGCGCATCTTGTCGACGGCTTCGGTCATGGTCTGGCCGCGGGTAGGCTGGCCATTGATCTTGACGATGAAGTCGCCGGCCTGGATGCCGGCCTTGGACGCCGGGGTGTCATCGATGGGCGAGACGACCTTGACGTTGCCGTCTTCGGCGCCGACTTCGATGCCCAGGCCGCCGAATTCACCGCTGGTGCTTTCCTGCAGCTCGGCGAAATCTTCCGGGCCCAGGTAGGCGGAGTGCGGGTCGAGGTTGCTGAGCATGCCCTTGATGGCATTCTCCAGCAGGGTCTTGTCGTCTACGGGGTCGACATAGGCTGCCTTGATCCGGTCCATGACCTCGGCGAAGGTGCGCAGCTCGTCCAGCGGCAACGGCGCCTTGGTGGTCGCGGCCGAGGCGGCAGGTGCAGCCGGTGCGGCCTGGTCGGCGAAAGCCAGAGGCGCGCCGATCACCAGGGCGATCGTCAGAGCCAGCGAAGTGAGGCGGGACAAATGCAGCATGTCGAACGAACTCCTAATGTAGGTGCGGCCCTATCCTTGGGAACGGCACCATTGTGCAGGATCGCTCGGGCGACCCTGCTGACGAATAGCGAAGTACAGCGCCGGGGTGTCCTGGCCACCACTGTTACCGACAGTGGAGATGGATTCACCGGCTTTTACAACATCACCTGCCGACTTGAGTAATGTCTGATTGTGGCCATAAAGGCTCAAATAGCCATTACCATGATCCAAAATCACCAACAAACCGGCGCCCCGCAGCCAATCGGCAAACACCACGCGCCCACCGTGAACGGCATGCACCTGGCTACCGGCGGAGGCGCTGATCATCACGCCGTCCCACTTGGCACGGGTGTCATCACCACGGGTTTCCCCAAAGCGTGCCAGTAATCGACCATCAACAGGCCATGGAAGTTTGCCGCGGGCTGAAGCAAAAGGACCGCCGAAGTTCTCGCCGGCGCTGGAAACCAGTGGGCCAGGGGCTGCATGCGCCGGTTTACGCGGCGCCGGGGCGTCCGAGCTGGCGGCCAGCTCGGCCTCACGCTGGCGCTTTTTTTCGGCTTCCTGCTGGGCGATCAGCGCTTTTTGCCGCGCTTCTTCAGCCTCGCGTGCCTGGCGCGCCAGGGTTTCTTCAATGGTCTTGAGCACTTTGGCCAGGTCGGCCTGGTCCTGCTCGCGGGCCTGCAGCTTGGCGTCGCGGGCTTTTACGTCGTCATTGAGCTTGGCCAAGGCCAGCTGGCGTTCCTTGCGCACCTGCTCCAGTTGGTCGCGCTGGGTGTCCAGGGCGGTTTTCTGGTCAAGCAGCTGCGATTGCTGGTCGGCAATTTCCTGTTCGACGTTGGCCAGTTGGCGCAGGGTTTCGTTGAAACCCTTCAATTGCGCGAGGCGCGCCTGGCTCAGGTAGTCGTAATAGGTGAGGGTGCGCGCAAATTTTTCCGGATTCTGCTGGTTGAGCAGCAGCTTGAGGTATTCCTGGCGGCCGCTTTGGTAGGCGGCACGGGCCTGGATCGCGATCAGGCGTTGCTGTTCAACGCGGGCGCCCTGGAGTTTTTTTTTCTCAGCGTCGAGTCGCTCCAGTTCCGACTCGCTCTTCTTTAGTTCTTTTTGCAGCTCCTGGACTTGCTTCTCCAGCTTGCCCATCTCGGTCTCTGTGCCGCGCAGGTCTTTCTGCACCCCGGATTTTTCTTCCTGGAGCTTGCCGAGCAGCTTTTTCAGCTCGGTAATGTCCTGACGCGTGGCGTCCAACTGTTGTTGGGTTTGTGCGCGCTCATCGGCAAACGCCGGTTGGAGCAGGCAGGCAAGGGCAAGGGTAATCAGGGCGCGAAGCATAGAGGCGGGCGACACCAGGGAAATGGACGGCCTAGTATGCCCGGCAAGCGCTGCAAAAAAAACGCCCAATTCGGGCTGGTGGGCAAGATAGGTGCCGAGCGGTGGGGAGATGGCAAAAGGACATCTTCCAAACGACGCAAAACCAATGTGGGAGCGGGCTTGCCCGCGAATACGGTGTGTCAGTCACTGAAGCTGTCGACTGAACGAACGCATTCGCGGGCAAGCCCGCTTCCACAAGGGGTTGGTGGTGTGCTGTGGATCAGACCAGAATCGAAGTGCCGGTCATTTCAACCGGCTTCTCCAGCCCCATCAGCTTCAGCATGGTCGGCGCCACATCCGCCAGCACGCCGCCTTCGCGCACTTTCAGGTCGCGCTTGCCCACATAGATGAACGGCACCGGCTCGGTGGTGTGGGCGGTGTGGGCCTGGCCGGTGGATTCGTCGGACATCTGCTCGCAGTTGCCATGGTCGGCGGTGATCAGCGCTTCGCCACCGACTTTCTCCAGAGCCTCGACGATACGGCCGACGCAGGTGTCCAGGCATTCCACGGCCTTGATCGCGGCGGCGAGGTTGCCGCTGTGGCCGACCATGTCACCGTTGGCGTAGTTGACCACGATCACGTCGTAACGCTGGTTGTCGATGGCGTCGACGATCTTGTCGGTGACTTCCGGTGCGCTCATTTCCGGCTGCAGGTCGTAGGTGGCGACTTTTGGCGATGGGATCAGGATGCGCTCTTCGCCCGGGAACGGTTCTTCACGGCCGCCGGAGAAGAAGAAGGTCACGTGGGCGTATTTTTCGGTTTCGGCAATGCGCAGCTGGGTCTTGCCGTTTTTCGCCAGGTAGTCGCCCAGCACGTTTTCCAGGCTGCCCGGTGCAAAAGCGGCGGGGGCCGGGATGCTGGCGGCGTATTGGGTCAGGCCGACGTAGTGCACTTTCGGCTGGCGCGCGCGCGCGAACTCTTTGAAGTCATCCTCGACAAACACGCGGCTCAGTTCGCGGGCACGGTCGGCGCGGAAGTTCATGAACACCACGGCGTCGCCGTCTTCGACTTTGACCGGCTCACCGATGGTGGTGGCTTTGACGAACTCGTCGCTTTCGCCACGGGCGTAGGCGGCTTCCAGGCCTTGCTGGGCGGTGGCGGCGTTGAACTCGGCCTGGCCGTCGACGATCAGGTTGTAGGCCTGGGACACGCGGTCCCAGCGGTTGTCGCGGTCCATGGCGAAGTAGCGGCCGATGAGGCTGGCGATGCGGCCCTTGCCCAGGGCGGCGAAGGCGGCGTCGAGCAGTTCGATGGACGATTGCGCGCTTTTCGGCGGGGTGTCGCGGCCGTCGAGGAAGGCGTGCAGGTAGATCTTGTCGGCACCGCGCTTGAAGGCCAGCTCGGCCATGGCGACCAGGTGGTCCTGGTGGCTGTGCACGCCGCCATCGGACAGCAGGCCCATGAAGTGCACGGCCTTGCCGGCAGCGACAGCTTTATCGACGGCGGCGCAGAGGGTCGGGTTCTCGAAGAACTCGCCGTCGCGGATCGCTTTGGTGACGCGGGTGAAGTCCTGATAGACCACTCGTCCGGCGCCGAGATTCATGTGGCCGACTTCCGAGTTGCCCATCTGGCCGTCCGGCAGGCCGACATCCATGCCGGAACCCGAAATCAGGCCGTTGGGCATGCTGGCGGTCAAGCGGTCGAGGACCGGCTTGTCGGCCGCGTACACCGCGTTGTCGTGGTGGCTTTCGCTGTGTCCGAAGCCATCGAGAATTATCAGGACCAAAGGTTTAGGCGTAGTAGTCATAGATCCTCTCGTGGCGGTAATAAAGGAAGGCGATTGAAAAGGGAGTGGCAGTTTAAAGCGAAGTTCCAACCGCGTCACCGCTTTACGGGGGTTGGCCCCCCCTGACGGCTGTGTATACTTACCGCCATTTTAACGCCCTGGAACCTCCTTGATGGTTGATCACCTGATTGCATTTGCCACTGCCCATTATCTGCTCGTGGGTGCCTTCGTCATCCTGCTGGCGCTGCTGATCGCTCACGAGATGAGCCGTGGTGGCCGCAGCCTGAGCACATCGGAGCTGACCGCGCTGGTCAACAAGGATGAGGCCGTTGTCGTGGACATCCGCCCGGTCAAGGAATTTGCCGCCGGCCATATCGTCGGAGCCCTGAACATTCCACAGGACAAGCTGGTCGCGCGCATGGCCGAGCTGGAAAAGCACAAGGCCAAGACCATTATCCTGGTCGACGCCCAGGGCCAACACGCCGGCACCCACGCCCGCGAAATGCTCAAGGCCGGTTTCACTGCCGCCAAACTGTCCGGCGGTATCGGCAGCTGGAAAGCCGACAACCTTCCGCTGGTGAAGTGATATGAGCCAGGTTGTCGTATATTCCAGCGATTGGTGCCCTTACTGCATGCGGGCCAAGGCCTTGCTGGAGCAGAAGGGCGTTGCCTTCGAAGAGATCAAGGTCGACGGCAAACCCCAGGTGCGTGCCGAGATGGCCCAGAAAGCGGGGCGCACGTCCGTGCCGCAGATCTGGATCGGCACCCGGCATATCGGTGGTTGCGACGACCTGTTTGCCCTGGAGCGCGCCGGCAAGCTTGATGCGCTGCTCGCCTAACCCCTAAAAGACCCCAAGATCACAAGGATCTGCGATGACTGACCAACAGAACACCGAAGCTGCGCAAGACCAAAGCCCACAGTTCTCGCTGCAGCGCATCTACGTGCGTGACCTGTCGTTCGAAGCGCCGAAAAGCCCGGCCATCTTCCGTCAGGAATGGACCCCAAGCGTCGCGCTGGACCTGAACACCCGTCAAAAGGCACTGGAAGGCGACTTCCACGAAGTCGTGCTGACCCTGTCGGTCACCGTCAAGAACGGCGAAGAAGTTGCCTTCATCGCTGAAGTGCAACAGGCCGGTATCTTCCTGATCCAGGGCCTGGACGAAGCCTCCATGAGCCACACCCTGGGCGCGTTCTGCCCGAACATCCTGTTCCCGTATGCCCGTGAGACCCTGGACAGCCTGGTCACCCGTGGCTCGTTCCCGGCGCTGATGCTGGCTCCGGTGAACTTCGATGCCCTGTACGCGCAAGAGCTGCAGCGCATGCAACAGGAAGGTTCTTCGACGGTTCAGTAATCCTGAACCTGACGCAGAACTAAATGTGGGAGCGGGCTTGCTCGCGAATGCGGTCCATCAGTCGATATTTTCAGTGACTGACACACCGCTTTCGCGAGCAAGCCCGCTCCCACATTTGTTATGCGGTGCTATCTAAAGCCCAGCTGGCGCCAGCCTTCGTAAACAGCGACGGCCACGGTGTTGGACAGGTTCAGGCTGCGGCACCCTTCACGCATCGGCAAACGCAAGCGATGCCCGTCAGGCAAGGCATCCAGCACCTCGGCCGGCAGGCCACGGCTTTCCGGGCCGAACAGGAAGGCGTCGCCTTCGGCAAAGCTGGCATCATGGAACGGCCGCGAGCCCTTGGTGGTGAACGCGAACAACCGTGGGTGGCCCAGGCTTTCCAGGCAGCTGGCCAAGTCGGCGTGGCGCTTGAGCGTGGCGTACTCGTGGTAGTCCAGCCCGGCACGGCGCAGGCGTTTATCGTCCATGTCGAAGCCCAGGGGCTCGATCAAATGCAGGTGGCAGCCGCTGTTGGCGCACAGCCTGATAACGTTGCCGGTATTCGGCGGAATTTCTGGTTGAAAAAGGATGACGTGAAACATGCACGGCTCCGAAGGTAAAGATGCGCTGCATTCTACCCCCGAAGACGACCCAAGGCCGAAGCTAATGCCGAGGGTCATGGGCTCTTTGGCGATTGTCGGCATGATGGTCGGGCTGATGATTGGCCGCCTGACCACGCCGGACCCGGTTGAACTGCAACAGGTCGAGACCGCCGCGGACGGTGTGGTGGTGTGGTTCAACAGCGAACCCAAGCTGCATGGCGAGCTGATCGATGGCACCGTGGCGCTGCTGTTCGACGCCAAGGGCAAGGCCGCCGGCGGGCAACTCAAGGTCAATGACAAGGATGTGAACTGGCGCGTGCGCAAGACCGATGGCGGCTTGCTGCTGAACCTGGTGGCGGCTCGGCCGTTGCGCGGGGAGTGGAAGGGCGAGAAGGCCGACGGCCGTTGGCGGTTGGAGATCCATCTCCAGGAGCAATAAAAGAGGGAGTTCCCGGCCTGCCTGTACCAGGGCTCCCAAAACGGGCTGAAGCCGCAACGACTTCGGTGTTAAAGAGGGAAGCCCCGGCCTGCCTGTACCGAGGTTCCCGAAACGGGTGCGGGGCGCGACGCGGTTCGCATCAAGCACCCCAGGGTGTAAAGAGGGGATTCTCGGCCTGCCTGTACCAAGGTCCCCGAAACCGGGTTGTACAGGGGTTATAGCAGGGTGCGTGCCAGAGTGGCCGAGTTGTGCCAAAAAATTACTACAGAAAGCGCAAAGCCCCGGAATACGGGGCTTTGGTGGTTTCTGGCTGCTGTTTTTTTCAGCGCGGCCAGGATTTGAAGCGCTAAACCTGTGCCCGATGCCGGTTCATGGTGCATTCAAGCGGTGCACATCCCCGAAGTTTATGGCGATCCAAATGTGGGAGCGGGCTTGCTCGCGAAAGCGGTGGGTCAGACAGAACATGTGTGCCTGTTACACCGTATTCGCGAGCAAGCCCGCTCCCACGCAAGCCCGCTAGCAAATTGGATTTTCAGTGGAGCTGAGAATCAGGCGTCATCGCCCTCGTCATCATCTCCACCGTCAACCTTCATTCCCAATTCCTTGATCTTGCGCGTCAGGGTATTACGCCCCCAACCCAGCAACACCGCGGCATCGCGACGGCGACCGGCGGTGTGCTTCAAGGCGGTTTCGATCATGATGCGCTCGAACGCCGGCACGGCGCTGTCCAGCAGGTTCGACTGGCCGCGTGCCAGGGCCTGGTCGGCCCATTGGCGCAATGCCTGCTCCCAGTTGGTCACCGGCGCCGAGTCCTGCGGCAGGCTCAACAGCTCCGGCGGCAGGTCGCTGATGTGCACTTCGCGGCCGGACGCCATTACGGTGATCCAGCGGCAGGTGTTTTCCAGTTGCCGCACGTTGCCGGGCCACGGCAGGTTCTTCAGGTATTCCTCGGTCTCGCTTTTCAGCAGCTTCGGCTCGACGGCCAGTTCCTGGGCGGCGCGGCTGAGGAAGTGGCGGGCCAGGGTCGGGATGTCTTCGCGCCGGTCCGACATGCGCGGGATGTGGATACGGATCACGTTGAGACGGTGGAACAGGTCCTCACGGAATTTGCCCGCATGCACCAGGGTTTCGAGGTTCTGGTGCGTCGCCGCGATGATGCGCACGTCGACCTTGACCGGCGTGTGCCCGCCCACGCGATAAAACTCGCCATCGGCCAGTACGCGCAGCAAGCGTGTCTGGGTGTCGGCCGGCATGTCGCCGATTTCATCGAGGAACAACGTGCCGCCGTCGGCCTGTTCAAAACGCCCGCGGCGCAGGTTGGCTGCGCCGGTGAACGCGCCTTTTTCGTGGCCGAACAGCTCGGACTCCATCAGGTCCTTGGGAATCGCCGCCATGTTCAGCGCGATGAACGGCGAGGCCGCCCGTGGGCTGTGACGGTGCAGGGCGTGGGCCACCAACTCTTTACCAGTGCCCGACTCACCGTTGATCAGCACGGTGATGTTGGAGTGGCTCAAGCGCCCGATGGCGCGAAACACTTCCTGCATCGCCGGCGCTTCGCCGATGATTTCCGGGGTGCGGGCCAGGGCGGGTGGGGCTTCCTGGCTTTGCTGTTCCTGGGCGTGCTGGTTGGCGCGCTTGACCAGCGCCACCGCCTCGTCCACGTCGAACGGTTTGGGCAGGTATTCAAAGGCGCCGCCCTGGTAGGACGCCACAGCGCTGTCCAGGTCCGAGTGCGCGGTCATGATGATCACCGGCAGGCGCGGGTGTTGCTCACGGATGCGCGCCAGCAGGTCCAGGCCACTGGCGCCGGGCATGCGGATGTCGGAGATGATCACGTCGGGCTGCTGGCGTGCCAGGCGGCTCATCACGCCGTCGGCGCTGTCGAAGCTCTGGGTGGTCATGCCTTCCTGTTGCAAGGCTTTCTCGAGGACCCAGCGGATAGAACGGTCGTCATCGACGATCCAGACAGTTTCACTACGGCTCATGTCGATGGGGCTCCTTGTTCCAGAGGCAGAAAGATCGAGAACGTGGTGTGGCCAGGATGGCTCTCACATTCGATCAGACCCTGGTGCTGGCTGATGATGTTCTGGGTAATGGCCAGGCCCAGCCCGGTACCGTCCGGGCGGCCGCTGACCATGGGAAAGAAGATGGTTTCCTGGAGTTCCGCAGGAATGCCGGGGCCGTTGTCGATGATCTCGACCTTGGTCACCAGGCGATGGCGCACGTGGCCGATGGTGAACTGGCGCAGGGCGCGGGTGCGCAGGCTGATGCGGCCCAGGCGCAGCTCGTTCTGGCTGCTGATGGCCTGCATGGCGTTGCGCACGATATTGAGCACCGCCTGGATCATCTGTTCGCGGTCGATCAATACGTCGGGAATGCTTGGGTCGTAGTCGCGCACCAAGGTGATGCAGCCCTGGCTTTCGGCCTCGACCAGCTGGCAAACGCGCTCCAGGACCTCGTGCACGTTGGTCATCGCCAGGGAGGGCAGCTTGTTGGAGCCGAGCATGCGGTCCACCAGGTTACGCAAGCGGTCGGCTTCCTCGATGATGACGTTGGTGTAGTCCTTGAGGTTGTCGTCCGGCAGCTCGCGGGCGAGCAATTGCGCGGCGCCACGGATGCCGCCCAGGGGGTTCTTGATCTCGTGGGCCAGGCCGCGCACCAGCATCTTGCTGGTCTCCTGCTTGGACAGTTGCGCTTCTTCCTTGGTGATACGCAGCAGGCGGTCGCGGGGGTGAACTTCGAGCAGCAGCAGGGTGGCGCCATTGCTGAGGATCGGGGTTACGGCGTAGTCGACGGTCAGCGTCTGGCCGGTGAGTGCGGTGAGCATCGCCTCGCGCTTGGTGAATGGGTGTGCCTGCTCCACCGCCTGGCGCAGTGAGCTCAAGGCTTCGGCCGACTCGGTGAACAATTCGCTGATGAACTGCCCATGGCTGCGCTGACCACTGATGGCCAGGAGCATCTCCGCCGCCGGGTTCATGTACTCAAGGCGCAGGTCGTCATTGAGCAGGATGGTCGCGGTGGTCAGGTTGTCGAGTAACAAACGGTGCAGTGCATCACTGATGGTCATCAGGACCTCTTTTGGAGCAAGGCGCGGGCTTGAGGCACACGCTGATACAAGGAAAATGCAAAAACCAAACCAAGGCTCCGAAAAGAAGCGTAAATGCCCTGGAATAGGGGTTTAAGGCGCGAATCTGTGGCGTTCTGCCAGCTTGCTCGGGTAGTTTCGAACCAAAATGGGCTGGCAGGTGTGACGGGTGCAGCCAGTTGCACCAATATAGTGCGGTTTTGTGCCTGTTGTTCAGGAAGTGGTGGGCGGATCGCTTTCTGTGTGTGGTGAAAACGATCCTCGATAGCCGGTGGGTCAACGTTGCTCGGAAAGCGGCATGCCCGCGGTGCCGGCGTAAAAGACCAGAAGTTCGACGGGGGTGTCGCCGGTGACTCCACGATGTTCGGTGCCCATCATCTCGGCGAGGGTTTGCCCTTGTCTCAATGTGCGAGTAACCCCGCTCTGGCGGGTTTCAACGGTCAATTCTCCGGAGACGATATAGGCGGCGTTAGGCATTGGGTGGGTGTGCCATGGCAATTGCGTGTGCGCAGGAATCCTGAGCCTTATCAGCGTGAGCTGCGGCGGCCCGGAGGGGTAGACTCTGTAAGGCTCGCCGTCCCACGACTCGCTGCGCTCAAGCAGCACCTCCTTTTCGATCTGTACGGCGCCCTTTGGCTGGCTGTTGCATCCCAGCAACGATAAGCCCGACGCTGCTGCAATCAAGAGCTTGAGAGTGTCCATGGTCCATCCTGTTCTGTAAGTGAACGGTCAGGCTATGGCGACTTATCCAAGTGAAGATGCAGGACGGTGCTTCAAATCAAGTAGGCCGCGTACACAATTGTCAGCACCCTTTTGTTCAGCGTATCTGAAGCGACGGAAGGCAAGGCTCACGATGCCGTCCGGGCATCCACCAACCGAGTGCGCCGGGCGTGCAGATGCTCGGCCGCGATACCCCGGGCGACTGAATCCGGGGCAAAAAAAGACCTCCCGAAGGAGGTCTTTTTCATCACGCTACTTTAAGCAGCGCTACCGGATCAGCAGCTGTAGTACAGCTCGTATTCCAGTGGGTGTACGAAGGTGCGAACCTTGATTTCTTCTTCGCTTTTCAGGGCGATGTAGGCATCGATAAAGTCGTCGCTGAACACGCCGCCTTTGGTCAGGAACGCACGGCCCTTGTCCAGCTCTTCCAGGGCTTCTTTCAGGCTACCGCACACTTGTGGGATCTCTTTGGCCTCTTCAGGCGGCAGGTCGTACAAGTTTTTGTCGGCGGCGTCGCCAGGGTGGATCTTGTTCTGGATACCGTCCAGGCCAGCCATCAGCAGGGCTGCGAAAGCCAGGTATGGGTTGGCAGCCGGGTCCGGGAAACGTGCTTCGATACGACGGCCGCGTGGGCTGTTGACGTAAGGAATACGGATCGAAGCGGAACGGTTGCGCGCCGAGTAGGCCAGCATTACCGGTGCTTCGAAGCCTGGAACCAGACGCTTGTAGGAGTTGGTCGCCGGGTTGGTGAAGCCGTTCAGGGCCTTACCGTGCTTGATGATACCGCCGATGAAGAACAGGGCAGTTTCCGACAGGCCGGCATAACCTTCGCCAGCGAAGGTGTTCTTGCCATCTTTAGCGATGGACATGTGAACGTGCATACCCGAACCGTTATCGCCGTACAGAGGCTTAGGCATGAAGGTCGCGGTGCGGCCGTATGCATCGGCAACGTTGTGTACAACGTATTTCAGGGTTTGAACTTCGTCAGCTTTCTTCACTAGGGTGTTGAACTTGACGCCGATTTCGTTCTGGCCGGCAGTTGCCACTTCGTGGTGGTGAACTTCAACGACCTGGCCCATTTCTTCCAGTGCGTTGCACATGGAGGTACGGATTTCGTGGTCGTGGTCGAACGGAGGAACCGGGAAGTAGCCGCCTTTGATACCTGGACGGTGGCCTTTGTTGCCGCCTTCGATGTCTTGGTCGGACATCCACGAGCCTTGCTCGGAGAAGATTTTGAACATGGAGCCGGAGATGTCGGACTTGAACTTCACTTCGTCGAAGATGAAGAACTCAGGCTCAGGACCGCAGAAGACGGTGTCACCGATACCGGTGGTCTTCAGGTATTCCTCGGCGCGGTGGGCGATGGCGCGCGGGTCGCGATCGTAGCCTTGCATGGTCGAAGGTTCGATGATGTCGCAGACCAGGATCAGGGTCGGCTCTTCGGTGAACGGGTCCAGTACGGCAGAGTCGTCGTCCGGCAGCAGGATCATGTCGGAGGCTTCGATGCCTTTCCAGCCAGCGATGGAGGAACCGTCGAACATCTTGCCAACTTCGAAGAAGTCGTCTTCCAGCGCGTCGCGAGCCGGCATGGTCACGTGGTGCTGAGTGCCTTTGGTGTCCGTGAAGCGCAGATCAATCCATTTAACGTCATGATCTTTGATGAGTTGAACCGACTTCGACATAGTGTCCTCCGGGTGGCTTCGGGCTGGGGTAGTGGAGTTAGCCCTTAGAATGTGGGTGATGCCGGCGCGGATAGTCCGCCATGGCAACCTGCCTCACAAGAGAGCAAATTGCATGCCAGTGCGCCAACATGGGTTTTCTGGTCCAAAAACGCCCCTATAAAGGTGCATTGCGACAAAAGCCCGAAAATGGCGCACCGCAATGTAGCGCACGCACTGGAAAATGCACTGCTTTAGTGCGCTTGCAGTCCGATGCATATTAACTGGTTAAACCTTGAGCGATTTCCGCTATAATCCGCGCCCCCCTTTTTCAGCAGGCCCGGCGCGCGCTGTTTCCATGAAATTAATCGTTAAAGTCTTCCCCGAGATCACCATCAAAAGCCGACCGGTACGGACGCGTTTCATCCGTCAATTGGCCAAGAACATCCGTGCCGTGCTCCGTGACCTGGACCCGGCTGTGGTGGTGAACGGCGTGTGGGACAATCTCGAGCTGGAAACCCGCATTACCGACGCCAAAGCCTTGAAGGACATGACCGAACGCCTGAGCTGCATGCCGGGCATCGCGCATTTCCTGCAGGTGGATGAGTACCCGCTGGGCGACTTCGACGACATCACCGAGAAGTGCAAGCAGCACTACGGCAGCGAGCTTGAAGGCAAGATCTTTTCGGTGCGTTGCAAGCGCGCCGGCAAACACACCTTCAGCTCCATGGATGTCGAGAAATACGTCGGCAGCAAGCTGCGTCGCGAGTGCGGCGCTGCCGGAATTTCCCTGAAAGCGCCGCAAATTGAAGTGCGCATGGAAATTCGCGACCAACGGTTGTTTGTCATCCACAGCCAGCACAACAGCATCGGCGGTTACCCGCTGGGCGCCCTGGAACAGACCCTGGTCCTGATGTCCGGCGGTTTCGATTCCACGGTTGCCGCCTACCAGATCATGCGCCGCGGCCTTATGAGCCATTTCTGCTTCTTTAACCTGGGCGGGCGTGCACACGAATTGGGCGTGATGGAAGTTGCGCACTTTATCTGGAAGAAGTACGGCAGCTCCCAACGCGTGCTATTTGTAAGCGTACCGTTCGAAGAAGTGCTGGGCGAAATTCTCGGCAAAGTCGATAACAGTCATATGGGCGTGGTATTGAAGCGTATGATGTTGCGCGCTGCGTCCCGGATCGCCGATCAGTTGCAGATCGACGCCCTGGTGACGGGTGAAGCAATCTCCCAGGTGTCCAGCCAAACGCTGCCGAACCTGTCGCTGATCGATTGCGTCACCGAAAAGCTGGTCTTGCGCCCGCTGATCGCCAGTCACAAGCAGGACATCATCGACCTGGCCGAAGAAATCGGCACGGCGGATTTTGCCAAGCACATGCCTGAATATTGCGGGGTCATCTCGGTGAACCCCAAGACCCACGCCAAGCGCAACCGCGTGGAGTACGAAGAACAACAGTTCGACATGGCGGTTCTGGAGCGTGCGCTCGAGAACGCCAAGCTGGTCCCTATCGATCGTGTCATCGACGAACTGGGCCAGGACGTGAAGATCGAAGAAGTCAGCGAAGCCCTGGCCGGCCAGATCGTCATCGACATCCGTCACCCGGATGCCGCTGAAGATGAGCCGCTGGAGATTCCTGGCATCGACGTACAAACGCTGCCGTTTTATGCATTGAACGCGCGTTTCAAGGAACTGGATAACAGCCGTCAGTACCTGCTGTATTGCGACAAAGGCGTGATGAGTCGCCTGCATGCCCACCATTTGCTCAGTGAGGGGCATGCCAATGTGCGCGTTTATCGACCGAGCTAAGAGCCCGGGGCTGTTTGCCTGTGGCCTGCGTCACCGGCCCCCCGACTCTGCCGTCAAGCTGTAACGGCAAGGCCTGACTCTACTGTTAATCGCTGCCACGACCTGTCAGCACACCGAATCCTCTGATCGAGATACACAAGTGATCGAAAATCTACGTAACATCGCCATCATTGCTCACGTTGACCATGGTAAAACCACCCTGGTAGACAAACTCCTGCGTCAGTCCGGCACCCTGGAGCGCAACGAGCTCAATGACGAGCGCGTGATGGACTCCAACGACCAGGAAAAAGAGCGCGGTATTACCATCCTGGCGAAAAACACCGCCATCAACTGGAACGGCTACCACATCAACATCGTGGATACCCCGGGCCACGCCGACTTCGGCGGCGAAGTTGAACGCGTAATGTCGATGGTTGACTCCGTTCTGCTGCTGGTTGATGCCCAGGACGGCCCTATGCCGCAAACCCGTTTCGTGACCAAGAAGGCTTTCGAAGCCGGCCTGCGTCCGATCGTGTGCATCAACAAGGTTGACCGTCCAGGCGCGCGTCCGGACTGGGTTCTGGACCAGATCTTCGACCTGTTCGACAACCTGGGTGCCACCGAAGAACAGCTGGATTTCAAAGTCGTCTACGCCTCGGCCCTGAACGGCATTGCCGGTCTGGACCACAACGACATGGCTGAAGACATGACCCCGCTGTACCAGTCGATCGTCGACAACGTACCGGCGCCAAAAGTTGACCGTGACGGCCCGTTCCAGATGCAAATCTCGGCACTGGACTACAACAGCTTCCTGGGTGTTATCGGCGTTGGCCGTATCGCTCGTGGTAGCGTCAAGCCGAACACCCCGGTTGTTGCTATCGGCGCTGACGGCAAGAAACGTAACGGTCGTATCCTGAAGCTGATGGGTCACCACGGTCTGCACCGTATCGACGTTGAAGAAGCTTTCGCAGGCGACATCGTATGCGTGAGCGGTATGGACTCCCTGTTCATCTCCGACACCCTGTGCCAGCCGGACAACGTTGAGGCGATGAAGCCTCTGACCGTTGACGAGCCAACCGTTTCCATGACCTTCCAGGTAAACGACTCGCCTTTCTGCGGTAAAGAAGGCAAGTTCGTGACTTCCCGTAACATCAAGGAACGTCTGGACAAAGAGCTGCTGTACAACGTTGCACTGCGTGTTGAAGAAGGCGACTCGGCTGACAAGTTCAAGGTTTCCGGCCGTGGTGAGCTGCACCTCTCGGTACTGATCGAAACCATGCGTCGCGAAGGCTTCGAAATGGGCGTTGGTCGTCCGGAAGTGATCATCCGTCAGGTTGACGGCGTGAAGCAGGAACCGTTCGAAAACGTCACCATCGACACCCCGGAAGAATCCCAGGGCAAGGTGATGGAAGAGATGGGTCTGCGTAAAGGCGACCTGACCAACATGGTGCCGGATGGCAAAGGCCGTGTGCGTCTGGAATACAACATCCCTGCTCGTGGTCTGATCGGTTTCCGTAACCAGTTCCTGACCCTGACCAACGGTGCTGGCATCCTGACCTCGATCTTTGATCGCTACGACACCATGAAGTCCGGCGACATGTCCGGCCGTCAGAACGGTGTTCTGGTATCGGTTGAAACCGGCAAGGCGCTGACCTACTCCCTGGAAACCCTCCAGGCACGTGGCAAGCTGTTCGTTGAACACGGTCAAGAGATCTACAACGGTCAGATCGTTGGTCTGAACAGCCGTGACAACGACATGGGCGTCAACCCAACCAAAGGCAAGAAGCTCGACAACATGCGTGCTTCGGGCAAAGACGAAACCATCGCTCTGGTTCCACCTGTTCGCTTCACCCTGGAACAGGCCCTGGAATTCATCCAGGACGACGAGCTGTGCGAAGTCACGCCTAAGTCGATCCGCCTGCGTAAGAAGATCCTGGACGAAGGCGAGCGTACCCGCGCTGCCAAGAAAGCCAAGAACTGAGTTAACTCAGGCTGAATGAAAAACGCCCCCGGTCGAAAGGCCGGGGGCGTTTTTTTGTGCCTGCAAAATATGTGATGACTGTGCCGGCCCCTTCGCGAGCAAGCCCGCTCCCACATTTGAATGCATTCCAAAGTTGGAACTCGGTCAAATGTGGGAGCGGGCTTGCTCGCGGAAGCGGTAGCCCAAGCAATACAAAATGCGGATCAGAACTTATCGAGCGTCTTGAACTTGGTCTCGCGCACCACTTCCTTGGGCTTGTACGCGCAATACCCCGGCCGCGGCCCGATCTTAGGGTGGTTGCGGCAAGTATCCGGGCGCTTGTCATAAATAGTGCAGAAGCGCGTCTTACGATCCAGGAACAGGCAGTCGTTGTTGCTCATGCGCTGCAGGGTAAAAATCTCGGACTTGGAATTGAAGCGCTCGACGATGCCTTCCTTCTGCAAGCGCTTGGCGATGTTCTTCGCCGGGTCGCCCAGCTCGAACTCATCGACCAGACCAATGCGGATCAGGTCCTTGACCTTCACTTCGACCGGCAGCGTACAGCAGCTGGACACGCAGCCACCGCACATGTGTGCGGAGTATTTCTGCCATGTTTCAAGACGGTCGAGTTCCGCGGCGGCGATCAGTTGAGGCTTCATCAGGGTTCCAAAAGGTGGGGCGGTATCCGGGCGCGCGATCATACCGGGATTGGTGGTTTTTTGAACAATATTTTGCCGGTTTCGGCCGGAAGGCGTGTCTGGGCCAAAGCAGGCACGGCCAATGCATCAAAAACCGCCAAAGGTAAATGCGTTAAAAAAGTGCCGAACCAGAGCGGTCACCGTCTGTCAGACCGTCTAGGCTCTAGCAACTCCTTCTATCTCGCCCGAGGTCGCATCTGATGTCTCAGGAACCACTTGCACGAGAAGCAGAGGTAGCCGCATTTCGCGATGCTGTCTTGACCAAACTCACTTACGCGGTGGGCAAGGACCCGGATCACGCCTTCGACCATGACTGGTTCGAAGCCATTGCCCTGGCCGCCCGCGACCAGATGGTCGACCACTGGATGGACCACACGCGGCGCATTTACCGCAAAGGTCAGAAACGCGTGTATTACCTTTCCCTGGAGTTCCTCATCGGCCGTTTGCTCTACGACAGCCTGAGCAACCTCGGCGTGCTGGAGATTGCCCGCGAAGCCCTGGCCGAGTTGGGCGTGGACCTTGAGCGCATCCGTCTGCTGGAGCCCGACGCGGCGCTTGGCAACGGCGGCCTGGGCCGTCTGGCCGCGTGCTTCATGGAAAGCATGTCGACTCTCGGCATTGCCGGCCATGGTTATGGCATCCGTTATGAACACGGCCTGTTCCGCCAGGCGATTGTCGATGGCTGGCAGCAGGAACAGACCGAACACTGGCTGGATTTCGGCAACCCCTGGGAGTTCGAGCGCCCTGAGGTGGTTTACCCGATCGGCTTTGGCGGCAGCGTCGAAACCACGGTAGACGGCGCGGGCAAGTCGATCCAGATCTGGACCCCCAACGAAACCGTCCGTGCCATTGCCTACGACACCCCGGTTGTCGGCTGGCGCGGCGCCAGCGTCAACACCCTGCGTCTGTGGCGTGCCCGTGCGGTGGAAGACCTGCACCTGGAGCGCTTCAACGCCGGTGATCACCTTGGCGCCGTCGCCGAGGTCGCCCGTGCCGAAAGCATCTCCCGGGTGCTTTACCCGGCCGACAGCACCGAAGCGGGGCAGGAACTGCGCTTGCGCCAGGAATATTTCTTTGTCGCCGCGTCCCTGCAAGACCTGTTGCGCCGCCACAAGAACATGCACGGCTCGGTGCTCAGCCTGGGCGAACACGCCGCGATCCAGCTCAACGACACCCACCCGTCCATCGCCGTGGCCGAGTTGATGCGCCAACTGGTCGACCTGCATGACATTCCGTGGGACGCCGCGTGGGATGTGACGGTTGAAACCCTTTCCTACACCAACCACACCCTGCTGCCCGAGGCACTGGAAACCTGGCCTGTGGGTTTGATGGAACGCATGCTGCCCCGGCACATGCAGATCATCTACCTGATCAACGCCCAGCACATCGATTCGCTGCGCGCCAAGGGCATCCACGACTTCGACGTGCTGCGCGCCGTATCGCTGATCGAAGAAGACAACGGCCGCCGCGTGCGCATGGGTAACCTGGCGTTCCTCGGCTCCCACAGCGTCAACGGCGTGTCTGGTTTACATACCCAATTGATGCGCAGCACGGTGTTCTCTGAGCTGCACAAGCTCTACCCCGAACGCATCAACAACAAAACCAACGGCATCACCTTCCGCCGCTGGCTGTACCAGGCCAACCCCAAGCTCACCGAAATGTTGGTGGAGGCATTGGGCCCGGACATTCTCGACAACATGGAAACCCGCCTGGGCGAATTGGAAACCTTTGCCGAAAAGCAGACGTTCCGCAAAGCCTTCGCCGAGCAGCGCTTGCACAGTAAGCGGGCGCTGGCGCAAATCATCCACGAACGCCTGGGCATTTCGGTCAACCCGGCGGCAATGTTCGACGTACAGGTCAAGCGCATCCACGAGTACAAGCGCCAACTGCTCAACCTGCTGCACACCGTGGCGCTGTACCAGGCGATCCGCGCCGAGCCGGGCACCGACTGGGTGCCGCGGGTGAAGATTTTCTCGGGCAAGGCGGCGGCCAGTTATCACCAGGCCAAGCTGATCATCAAGCTGACCAACGACATCGCCCGCACGGTCAACAACGACCCCACCGTGCGTGGGCTGCTCAAGGTGGTGTTCCTGCCCAACTACAACGTCAGCCTGGCCGAAAGCATCATTCCGGCGGCGGACTTGTCGGAGCAAATTTCCACCGCCGGCTTCGAGGCCTCGGGCACCAGCAACATGAAGTTCGGCCTCAACGGCGCGCTGACCATCGGCACCATGGACGGCGCCAACGTGGAAATGCACGAACGCGTCGGCGCCGAACACATGTTCATCTTCGGCCTCAGTGCGCAGCAGGTGGAAGCGCGCAAACATGCCGGGGAGTTCAATGCTGGCCCCGATATTGCCGCCTCCCATCGCCTCAACGATGTGCTGCAAGCGATCCGCGGCGGGGTGTTCTCGCCGGATGATCCGGGGCGTTATGTGGGCCTGATCGACGGGTTGATCGACTACGACCGTTTCCTGGTGTGTGCCGACTTCGATTCCTACTGGGACGCCCAGGCGCGGGTCGAAGCGCATTGGCACGATTCCAAGGCGTGGTGGCGCTCGGCGGTGCTCAATACGGCGCGGATGGGCTGGTTCAGTTCCGACCGGACCATCCGCGAATACGCCACCGAAATCTGGAAAGCGTTGGACTAGACGCCGCACTACGTTGTGGGAGCGGGCTTGTGTGGGAGCGGGCTTGCTCGCGAAAGCGGTGGGTCAGTATCAGATGAGTTGCCTGACACGCCGTCTTCGCGAGCAAGCCCGCTCCCACACAAACCCGCTCCCACATAAGCCTTCTCCCACATTGCTCTCGCGTCGATATACTAGGCCCCGGTTTGCCTAGGGAATATCGACCATGCAATGGATTTTCATGCTGATTGGCCTCGCGCTCGGCTGGACACTCGACGAGTCGTTCAGTGACGCCGGCATCGGTGCGCTGCTGGGCTTGGGGCTTGGCCAAGCGATTCGCCTGTCGCAACTGTCGGCCCAGGCAGACAAGCAGGCGAGCCAGTTGGAAACCACGCAAAAGGCGCTGATTGCCCTGGGTGAACGCCTGCGGCTACTGGAAGTGCCCACGCCGCCGGTCGGCAGTGCCAGGGTCGAACCCTCCATTCCTGACCCCACCCCTGTCGCCAAGGCGCCCGACCTTGTCTGGGAGCTGCCGACCGAGTTGGCGCCTGTGCCGATGGTTGCCGAGGCCAGCCAGCCGCTGCCGGATGATGTCTGGGCGCCAGCGCCCGCGCCGATGCCGACACCAAGTCCGCAAGAACCGGCAACCCCGCGTGGCCCCAACCTGATCGAGCGCGCCATCAGCGGTGCGCGCAATTGGCTGTTTGGCGGCAACACCGTGCTGCGCGTCGGCGTGGTGCTGTTGTTCCTTGGCCTGGCGTTCCTGCTGCGGTATGCCACCGAAGGCATGGTGGTGCCGATCGAGTTGCGCTACGCCGGTGTCGCCGCCGCTGCGGTCGGACTGTTGGGCCTGGGTTGGTGGCTGCGCCTGCGCAACAGCCATTACGGCTTAATGCTGCAAGGCACCGGGATCGCGGTGTTGTACCTCACGGTGTTTGCGGCGATGCGCCTGCATCCGCTGATCGATCCCAGCGCGGCACTGGGCCTGCTGGTGGCGGTTACGGTGTTCTCGGCGATCCTGGCGATCACCCAGGACGCACTGGGGTTGGCCTGTGCGGCCGCGCTCGGTGGTTTCGCCGCGCCGATCCTCACTTCCACGGGGGCCGGCAACCATGTGGCGCTGTTCAGTTACTTCGCGTTGCTTAACGCGGGCATCCTCGCGATTGCCTGGTTCAAGGCCTGGCGCCTGCTCAACCTGATCGGCTTCGTCGGCACCTTCGGCATCGGCTTCGCCTGGGGCCTGCGTTCCTACACGCCGGAACTGCTGTGGAGCACCGAGCCGTTCCTGATCCTGTTTTTCCTGATGTACCTGGCCATCGGCCTGTTGTTCACCCGGCGCAAATTGCTGGAGATGAGTGACGCGCCCGAGGACGACAGCCGTGGAGCGCTGCTGCGCTGGTCGGCGGCCAAGGGTGATTATGTCGACGGCAGCATGCTGTTCGGCCCGCCCCTGGTGGGCTTTGGCTTGCAGTTCGCGCTGGTGCAGCACCTGGAGTTCGCCGCTGCGTTCAGTGCGTTGGGCCTGGGCATTATCTACATGGGCCTGGCCCGTCTGCTCAGTGGTGGGCGCGCCTTGTTGCTGGCGGAAACCTGCCTGGCCCTGGGTGTGATCTTTGCCAGCCTGGCGATTCCCCTTGGGCTCGATGCGCGCTGGACTGCCGCGGCGTGGGCGGTGGAGGGCGCGGGGATTTTCTGGCTCGGGTTGCGTCAACAGCGGCCGTTGGCGCGGGCCTTCGGCCTGCTGCTGCAACTGGGCTCGGCAATGGCGTTCCTCAGCGAGTTGCGCATCGGCGAACACAGCCTGCTCGACGGCGCGCCATTGGGGGCGTTGCTGCTGGGCGCGGCGTTGCTGTTCAGCTTTGATCAACTGCGCAAGGCGCCGGCTGAACAGGCGGCGGATTGGGAACGTAGAGGCCTGCCGGTACTGGCGAGCCTTGGCTTGAGCTTTGTGTACCTGCTGGCGCCGTTGCTGTTGCAGACCCAGGGCACTGCCATCAGTTGGGCGATTGCCGGGCTGGTGACGCTGTTTGTCGGCCTGCGCATCGGCTCGCGCACCTTCCTGTTCACCGCGTTTGCCGTGCAACTGCTCGGCGGCGCGTTGTTCCTGCTGCGCTTGCAGGGTGGCGAGGGCGCGGCGGTATTCAGTGCGGGTTGGAGTGGTTTGCTCACCGCTTCGCTGATCGGCCTGGCGCTGATCGGCGGCATGTTGCTGGCGGCGCGCGACGACATGGTGCGCGGTGACGTGCGCTTGTTGCGCGGGCTGTCGGTGGTGTTGCTGGCCGGGCTGGTGCTGATCAACCTTGCGGTGCTGTTCGTACTGCCATGGCAAAGCGCGAGTGGCGTGTGGGCGGCCAGTGGTCTGTTGATCATCTGGTTGAGCCTGTACCTGCAACAGCGCGTGAGTTTTGTGTTTGGCTTGCTGCTGCAACTGATCGGCGGCGGTTCGTTCCTGCTGTCGGTGCCGCAGCTGCTGGGGCCGTTGAGCGGCGAAGGCTTGCGCCTGCTGGGGCATAGCGGTTTCTGGACACCGATGGTCCTGGGCCTGGCCGCCCTGGTCGGCGCCTGGCGCTTGCAGCGCGAGCGGCATGTGCCGGTGTTTGCGGTGCTGAAACTGCAACGCCTGTCCGACGTGCTGTTGGTGTGGGGCGCCGCGTGGTGGGCGCTGGCGTTGATCAGCGAGGTGCTGCGCTTTGTCCCGAACGCTTTGCAAGGCCCGTCCTTGCTCGGCATCGCCGCCGTAAGCGTGGCGCTCTGGGCGTTTGGCGCGCAGCGGTTGCGCTGGCCGTCGCTGGGCGTGCTCAGCACCTTGCTGATGCCGGCGGCGGGCGTGGTGTTGCTGGCGTCCCTGGATGCCTATTACCACCCGGCGGCGCAATTTGGCTGGTTGGCGTGGTTGGCCGTTTTCGTCGTGCACTTCATTTCGCTGCGGCGCTTGGCTTCGACAGTGCCTGGCACGGTGTTGAGCGTGGCCCATGTGCTGGGCTGCTGGATGCTGATCGGCGTGCTCGCGCTGGAACTGCGTTACGGCCTGCTGTTGCTGTCGGATCAGTACAACGCCTGGCGCTGGCTCGGTTGGGCGATTCTGCCAAGCCTGTATCTGGTGCTGGCCGCTGCGCCACGCAACTGGCCGTGGCCGGTGTCGGCATACCCACGGGAATACCGCGTGCTCGCGGCGTTGCCATTGGCGGTGCTGATGCTCGGTTGGTTCTGGTTGGCGAACATCTTCAGCGACGGCACTGCCGAACCGTTGCCGTATGTGCCGCTGCTCAACCCGCTGGACCTGGGCCTGTTGTTCGCGTTGTTGGGCGTGTACCTGTGGGCGCGCAGTGTCGCGCCACAGCGTGGGCCGCGCGCAGAGTTGCTCGCCCAGGGTGTCGCGGGCCTGTCGCTGTTTGGGTTCTTTACCGCGCTGGTGATGCGCACCGCGCACCATTGGGGCGGCGTGCCGTTCCAGCTGGAGGCGTTGCTTGAATCGATGCTGGTGCAAGCCGGCCTGTCGATCGTGTGGACCCTGATCGCCCTTGGGCTGATGATCGGCGGCCACCTGCGCCATCGTCGCGAAGTGTGGTTGATCGGTGCGGCGCTGATTGCCGTGGTGGTGGCCAAGTTGTTCTTTGTCGAATTGAGTAACCGTGGCGGCCTGGCGCGGATCGTGTCGTTTATCGGCGTGGGCGGGTTGTTGCTGGTGGTGGGCTACTTTGCGCCGCTGCCGCCCAAACGCGTTGAAACTGAAGGAGCATCGTCTTGATGGGCAAGCTGAGTCTGAGTGGGTTGGCGCTGTGGCTGTTGGGTTCGGCGGCCTGCGCCCAGGAAACGCCGGCCGACTTTTCGGTGCGGGTGCCATTGGCCGTGAGCGGCAACGGCCCGTGGTATCGGCTGGAGTTGCCGCTGGCCGTGCAGTTGAGTGCGCGCCAGGCAGACCTCAGTGACGTGCGTGTGTTCAACGCCGCCGGTGAACCGCAGGCCTACGCGTTGTCGCGCCAATCCTCGCAGCGCAGCGAAAGCCGCACTGTCACCGAGGTGAAGTGGTTCCCGCTGTACGCCGCCGATACCCAGCAGGCGCTGCCCGGCGTGGTGATGAAATCCACCACCGAGGGCACGCTGCTGGAAATCCGCCCGTCCAGCGCCAAGGGGCCGCAGGTGCTGCGCGGCTGGGTGCTCGACGCCAGCGCGATCAAGGCACCGTTGCAGCAACTGAGCCTGGATTGGAGTCGTGAGCACGACGGCTTCCAGCGCTTCAGCATCGAGGCCAGCGATGATTTGCAGCATTGGACGCCGTGGGGCGACGGGCAGGTTGCGCGCCTGTCGTTTGCCGACGAGCGGGTCGAGCAGCATGACGTAAACCTGCCGGGGCAATCGGCGCGCTACCTGCGCCTGGTGTGGCAAGGCCAGGCAGCGCCGTTGCTGACCTCGGCCAAGCTGGTCAGTGCCACCAGCAGCAGCCTGCCACTGCCGTTGGTATGGTCGCAGCCGTTGGCAGGCACGCGGCTCAGCGCCGGGGAATACAGCTGGCAGTTGCCGACCGGGCTGAATGTCGAGCGTTTGCGCATCGAACTGAAACAGCCCAATACCCTGGCGCCCGTCACCTTGTCGGGGCGTCGCGACAGCAAGCAGGCCTGGCAACCGTTGAGCAACGGGTTGCTCTACCGCCTGACCAGTAACGGCCAGGAGGTGGTGCAGGATGAGTTGCAGCTGCCGGGGCAGGCCGTCGCTGAACTCAAGTTGCAGGTAGACGAGCGCGGCGCAGGCCTGGGCGTCGAGGCGCCGGCCCTGCACTTTGCCGTGCGCAGCACGCAGTTGGTGTTCCTGGCGCGGGGTGAGCCGCCGTTCACCCTGGCGCTGGGCAATGCTGCGGCGAAGGCGGCGAATTTGCCGTTGTCGACACTGATTCCTGATTACAGCGCCGAGCGCCTCAGGGCGTTGGGCCAGGCCACGGTCGCCGGGGACGCGGTGGTCAACACGCCTGTTGCCGCCGCCGCCGTCGAGAGCGGGCCCGACTGGAAAAAACTCGGGCTCTGGGCCGTGCTGCTGCTTGGCGTGGCGGCGCTGGGCGCCATGGCCTACAGTTTGCTGCGCAAGCCGCCGGTGGCACGTTAGATAAAGTCCATGAACTCTATTGGGTTTAAATCCTCTGATAGGAGGAAATACGCCCCGACTCGCGCTAAACTGCGCGGGTTTTTAGCCCCCCATTCTCCGGAGCCTTACATGTCCCGCGTTACCTTGAGTCGCTATTTGATCGAGCAGACCCGCAGCAACAACACGCCTGCCGATCTGCGCTTCCTTATCGAAGTGGTGGCGCGTGCTTGCAAGGAAATCAGCCACGCCGTGTCCAAAGGCGCACTGGGTGGTGTCCTGGGCAGCATGGGCACTGAAAACGTGCAGGGCGAAGTACAGAAGAAACTCGACGTGATCTCCAACGAGATCCTGCTCGAAGCCAACGAATGGGGTGGTCACCTGGCCGGCATGGCGTCCGAAGAAATGGACAATGCCTACCAGATTCCGGGCAAATACCCGAAAGGTGCGTACCTGCTGGTATTCGACCCACTGGACGGTTCGTCCAACATCGACATCAACGCGCCGGTCGGCACCATCTTCTCGGTACTGCGTTGCCCGAACGAATACCTGAGCCAGAACGAGCCGCTGAACGAGAAGGCCTTCCTGCAACCCGGCACCCAGCAGGTTGCCGCCGGTTACGCGATCTACGGCCCACAGACCATGCTGGTGTTGACCCTGGGCGATGGCGTCAAGGGCTTCACCCTGGACCGCGAAATGGGCAGTTTCGTGCTGACCCACGAAGACATCACCATTCCTGCATCGACCCAGGAATTCGCGATCAACATGTCCAACCAGCGCCACTGGGAAGAGCCGGTGACCCGCTACGTGGGCGAGCTGATGGCTGGCGAAGAAGGCCCGCTGAAGAAAAACTTCAACATGCGCTGGGTTGCCGCGATGGTGGCCGACGTACACCGCATCCTGACCCGTGGTGGCCTGTTCATGTACCCACGCGACAGCCGCGAGCCATCCAAGCCAGGCAAACTGCGCCTGATGTACGAAGCCAACCCGATGTCCTTCCTGGTTGAGCAAGCGGGCGGCGCGTCCACCGACGGCCATCAGCGCATCCTCGACATCCAGCCTGAAGGCCTGCACCAGCGTGTGGCGGTGTTCCTGGGTTCGAAAGAAGAAGTCGAGCGTGTAACCGCCTACCACAAGAAGTAACCTTTGTAGTGCGCGGGCTTGCCCCGCGCGGCGGTGTGTCAGGTTAGCTTAAGGCGCCTGGTGTACCGCAGCGCGGGCAAGCCCGCTCACTACAAGATTTTGTGTCGGCTAGAAAGCCCCGAAACGTTTCAGCGTTTTCGGGGTTTTTTTTGTTTTTGCCCATCGGGAACCAGACACCCCTTTTCCCTTCTAAGCTTCTGGCAGACCCCCATGCTGCTTCGTCCCTCCAGGAGTTTTTCCATGTCGTTACGCCGTCTCGCCTTGCTGACTTTTTGCGTGCTGTTGGCCGCTTGCAGCAAGGTCAACCAAGAAAATTACGCAAAGCTGTCGGCTGGCATGGCCAAGGCCGAGGTGGAGTCGCTGTTGGGTAAGCCGACCGATTGTTCCGGCGCACTGGGCATGTCCAGCTGCACCTGGGGCGATAAAACCAGCTTTATCAGCGTGCAATATGCCGGTGACAAGGTTCTGATGTTTTCCGGGCAAGGCCTGAAGTAAACCGGGGCGTGAGCCTGCGGGAGAAGAAGAATGATCCGTTTTGTTGTGTTCCTTTGTGCCAGCCTGTTTTTGGCGGGCTGCGCCAGCCATTCTGGCGATGATCTGCAACCCAAGACAGCGAACAACGTCAACCTCAAGCGTTACCAGGGCACCTGGTATGAGTTGGCGCGATTGCCGATGTACTTCCAGCGCAACTGCGCGCAGTCCGAAGCCCGCTACACCCTGCTGCCGGATGGCGACATGTCGGTGTTCAACCGCTGCCTGACGACCGAATGGAAGTGGGAAGAAGCCAAGGGCACGGCCACGCCGCAAGTGCCGGGCAAGACCGACAAGCTCTGGGTCGAATTCAATAACTGGTTCACATCGCTGCTGCCGGGCGTCGCCAAGGGCGATTACTGGGTGCTGTATGTCAGCGATGACTACAAGACCGCAATCGTGGGCAGCCCGAGCCGGCGCTACATGTGGATCTTGTCGCGCTCGCCGACGGTCAGTGCCGACACCCGCGAAGACCTGCTGAGCAGGGCGCGCCAGCAGGGGTATGACACCACTCGGTTGATCTGGCGCACGTCGGACAAAGAGATGGCCAAGACCTCGCAATAACCCCGAGACCACCGTCGATCAAATTGTGGGAGCGGGCTTGCTCGCGAAAGCGGTGTATCAGACGCAGATATTTTGTCTGACCCACCGCTTTCGCGAGCAATC
>NZ_JAHPJF010000030.1:0-56745 GCF_020515815.1 Pseudomonas sp. AF03-9
CATTGCGAACCCACAGCGCGTGCCGGCTGTGATCGAAAAATGGGCTCGGTAGTACGCTGGAAGTCATCCCTTTACTCCTGAACGCGTGAGAGTCCAGAGAGTAAAGTTTTGTTATCCCAGATTAATGTCGGAAGATTCGACTTTAAGAGAAGGGTGCTTCCTGATCTCCTCTTGCGCGATGCACCTCAATCACCAACCCCTCCTCCTCACTCGGCACACTGAAGTGACGGGTGATCAGGTCGAACTCGGCATCGGTTGCCGCGAAGTCATGCTCGCCCCGCGCATTTCGGGCATGCAGCCGGGCGCGGCAAGTGGCGTCATCCAGCTCGAGATAATGCAGGCAGTGCGGCACCTGGGCCGTCTGCGCCAGGCCGAGCAGCCATTCGCGGTTGGCCAGGGTGTTGGCCGGAAAATCCAGCACCACGTTGACGCCCGATTGCAGCAGGTTGACCACCAGCGGCCCCAGCACACCACGAATACGTTGGGCGCTGCGCAGGTAATCCGCGATGGACAGGATTTCACCCGGGTACAGCTGCGCCAGCCAGTGATCTTCGCTGAGCACTAGTGCGGCATGCGCAGTGGCCAGGGTGTTGGCAAGGGTGGACTTGCCGGAGGCGATCTTACCGCATAGCAGATGCAGGGTTGGCATGGGGACGTTTCCTTGTGTCGGTTTACCCAGCATGCCCGGCATCAGTGATACCCCGCAACTCAGGCGGTATGCCGCTGCCAATGTTCGTAGAACGCCAGGGACGCAACGTTCTTGTCCTTGGCTTCGAGCATGATGTCGAAACGGTCGAGAAACTGCAGCGCGTAGTCGTTGGTCCAGCGGTTCCACATCTGCGCGCTGTGGCCGTACAGGTCGCGCTTGGACACCACCTGCATCAGCGCATCCATCTCCAGCTTGTGTTCGGCGTCGAAGCCCAGCTCCTGCAGGCTCTCCTGGGGCTGGGAGTAGTGCATGGTCGGGCGCACACCGCGCCAGCTGTCGATGACGCGAGCCACCCGTTCCGAGTGGGGATCGATGTACTCATTCTCGTTGATCCAGCAGTGATGAATGTCCAGCACCACCGGCGCCAGGTCGGCGACTTGCAGGCAGTGATCCAGCCCGTAGGTTTTCTCGTCGTTCTCGAAGGTGATGCAGTTGCGCGCCACTTGCGACAAGCGCGTCCAGACGGCGCGGGTGCCTTCCACCCCAAGGCGGCCGGCGATGTGCACGTTGCACTTGAGGTCCTGGAATTGTCGACCATAGCCCATCATGCGGATCATATCGGCGTGGTATTCAAATTCGGCCAGGCTGTTTTCCACCACGCCGGGATTCTCCGAGCCCAGCACGCAGTATTGGCCGGGATGGAAAGACAGGCGGATGTCCGACGCCCGTGCCAGCTCGCCGATGGCGGCAAACCCCTCGACCAGTTGCTGTTCGATGGCCGGGTCCTTGTACACGGCCGCCACCTTGGGGTGACTGTAGAACGGCAACAGGTCGCTGCTCAGACGCAGCATGCGCAAGGTCGGCGGCAGCCCGGCGACGTAAGTGAGCAGGCGCAATTGCGCGGCAAGGTTGTGGGTGACCACTTCGACCAGCTTGGCGCGGGCCTCCTGCGGTGTCACACCGTCCATCCAGCGCAAGGTGGTGGTGCGCGGGTTGAACGGGCCTTCGATCAGCTTCATGGCACTGGCCGAGAGCAACCGTTCAGGGTGCTTGTATTGGCATGCGAAGCCAATGCGGGGATGGGTCATGGGAATGCCTGGCGGAAATTGAGGGCGGGATGATACGGGGTTAGGCGCTGGTCTACGCAGGAGGTTCAGTGGATTTTGCACGAGCAAAGGCTTTGACATATTTGCTCAAGGCAACAATATAATTGCTAAAGGCAACCATCTGGACACCATCATGTCTATCTCCCCTCTGGTCGAACGCGCCGGCATCATCCGTGGCTTCAACCGTTTCTACACGCACCAGATTGGTGTGCTGCAGGAGCATCTGCTGCAAAGCGAGTTTTCACTCACCGAAATCCGCGTGATGTATGAGTTGTCGTCCCGAGGCGACCTGACCAGCGCCGACCTGTGCCAGATGCTCAGCCTGGATGCGGGTTACCTGAGCCGGCTGATCAGTGGGCTGGAAAAGAAAGGCCTGATCCAGAAAGTCCGCTCTGTCACCGATGCCCGCGCGGTGCAACTGCACCTCAGCGACCTAGGTCGCAGCGTGTTGACGCCGTTGGAACAACAGACCCAGGACGAAGTGATCGCCCTGCTCCAGGCCCTGCCTGAACGGCAACAGCAGCAACTGACAGGCGCGATGAAACGCATCCAGGCCCTGCTGCAAGGCACCGCGCCGAGCTACCTGCTGCGCGACCCGCAACCCGGCGACATGGGGCTGGTGGTGCAACAACAATCGGCACTGTACGCCCACGAGTACGGCTGGAATTGGGAGTTCGAGGCGCTGGTGGCGGAGATTGTCGCCAAGTACTTGAGGAACTTTGACCGCAGCTGCGAGCGCTGCTGGATCGCGGAAAAAGACGGCGAAGTGGTGGGTTCGGTGTTCGTGGTGCGCCATGACGACAACACCGCCAAACTGCGCATGCTCTATGTGGACGCCAGTGCGCGCGGCATGGGGATTGGCCAGCGCCTGGTGGATGAGTGCCTGCGTTTTGCCCGGCAGGCCGGCTACAAAAGCATGCTGCTGTGGACCGTGAACATCCTCACCGATGCCCGCAAGCTCTATCAGAAAGCCGGCTTCGAGTTGGTCGAGGAAGAACCCACCGAGAGTTTCGGCAAATCGTTGATCAGCGAAACCTGGACCCGTGAGCTGTAAAGCCTTCCCGCGCTGCCGCCAGCGCGGGAAGTCGTCACTTAAAGGTCGGTGATTTCCTTGTGGCGTGGTACCAGCGTCTTCATCACGCTCCAAGCCACCAGGTACGCCAGCGCACAGATCGCGAACATGATCATGTAGCCGGTGTGAATATCGTTGATCGACTTGTAGTAGTCGAACACCCAGCCGCCGACCTTGGTCATCACCACGCCGCCCAGGCCACCGGCCATGCCGCCGATACCGACCACCGACGCCACGGTTTTCTGCGGGAACATGTCGGACACGGTGGTGAAGATGTTGCAGGACCACGCCTGGTGCGCTGACGCCCCCACGCCGATCAGCAATACCGGCACCCAGAAGCTGATATAGCCCAACGGCTGTGCCAGCAACACCACCAACGGGAACAGCGCGATCACCAGCATGGCTTTCATGCGCCCGTCATACGGCGCGTCGCCGCGTGCCATAAAGTAGCTTGGGAACCAGCCGCCGCCGATGCTGCCGACCATGGTCATGCTGTAGAGCACGGCCAGCGGCATCACGATGTCGGCGCCTTTCATGCCGTATTGCGCCGACAGATAAGTCGGCAGCCAGAACAGGAAGAACCACCACACGCCGTCAGTCATGAACTTGCCAAAGGCAAACGCCCAGGTCTGACGGTAGGTGAGCAGTTTGAACCACGAGACTTTTTTCTCTACCGCACCCGCTGGCGCCGGGGTGAAGGGCTGCACGGTCTGGTCGCTGCGGATATACGCCAGTTCTGCGGCCGACAGGCGCTTTTGCTGCTCGGGTGGCTGGTAGAAGGCGATCCACACCGCTACCCACACAAAACCCAACGCACCGATCACGATAAAGGCCGCCTCCCAGCCCCACAGCCCCGCGATCAGCGGCACGCAGATTGGCGCCAGGATCGCGCCGACGTTGGCCCCGGAGTTGAAAATGCCAGTGGCAAATGAGCGCTCTTTCTTCGGGAAGTACTCGGCCGTGGCCTTGATCGCAATCGGGAAGTTACCCGCCTCGCCAACCGCCAGCACCGCGCGGGACAACATGAAACCGGCAATCGACACCGGGATCACCGCCAGGCCAATCGCGCCACTGACCGCAGCGATGCCCTCGCCCATCGGCACGGCAAACGCATGCATGATCGCGCCGGTAGACCAGATGCCAATCGCGACGATATAAGCGGCCTTGGTGCCGATCTTGTCGACAAAACGCCCGGCGAACAGCATTGAGATGGCATAGACAAACTGGAACACCGCCGCAATGTTCGCGTAGTCGGTGTTGCTCCAGCCAAATTGCGTAGACAGCTGTGGCGCCAGGAGGCTGAGCACCTGGCGGTCGAGGTAGTTGACGGTGGTGGCGAAGAACAGCATCGCGCAGATGGTCCAGCGATAGCTGCCTACCGCTTGGCCAACGCGCTGGGCGTTGATGGGCTCGTTCAAATTCATGGCATCACTTTTTTATTTTTGTTAGGTAGGACATACGTAACGTCATATGTCGTCGTACAACTGTGACTTTTATAGCGGGCGATCTAGGGGCTGTCAATCTGAAACACTACGCCAAACCAAAACAAGTCGTAGGACAACACCCCCTCGACCACGACAAAAACGCAGGCCTCAGCAAAAAAACGCAATTAGTGGTGAATTATTTCGTATCCGCCTGTATCTGACCTTTCAGAGCGGTGCCATCGCCACGATGGCACCTCCCCTGTTCAGATTTAGAGTGGTGCCCATGAAATCTCGCAAGAAAAGCGTCAACCCCATCGGGTTGAAAGACATCACCATTGTCGACGACACCAAGATGCGCAAGGCGATCACCGCCGCCGCACTGGGCAATGCCATGGAGTGGTTCGACTTTGGCGTCTACGGGTTTGTCGCCTATGTACTCGGCAAAGTGTTCTTCCCCGACGCGTCCCCCAGCGTGCAGATGATTGCCGCACTGGGCACCTTCTCCGTGCCGTTCCTGATCCGCCCCCTGGGTGGCCTGTTCTTTGGTGCACTGGGCGATAAATACGGGCGGCAAAAAGTCCTCGCCGCGACCATCGTGATCATGTCCCTGAGTACCTTTGCCATCGGCCTGATCCCCGGATACGCCTCGATTGGCATCTGGGCACCGATCCTGTTGCTGCTGTGCAAAATGGCCCAGGGCTTTTCCGTGGGCGGTGAGTACACCGGCGCCTCGATCTTCGTCGCCGAGTACGCGCCGGACCGCAAGCGCGGCTTCCTCGGCAGTTGGCTGGACTTCGGCTCCATCGCCGGTTTCGTGCTGGGTGCGGGCGTCGTGGTGTTGATTTCCAGCGTATTGGGCGAGGCCGATTTCGAATCATGGGGCTGGCGCCTGCCGTTCTTCCTTGCCCTGCCCCTGGGCATCATCGGCCTGTACCTGCGCCACGCCCTGGAAGAAACCCCGGCGTTCCAGCAGCACATGGACAAGCTCGAACAAGGCGACCGCGAAGGCTTGAGCCACGGCCCCAAGGTCTCCTTCAAGGAAGTCGCGACCAAGCACTGGCGCAGCTTGCTGACCTGCATCGGTATCGTCGCGGCAACCAACGTGACTTACTACATGCTGCTCACGTACATGCCGAGCTACCTGTCCCACAACCTGCACTACAAAGAAAACAGCGGTGTGCTGATCATCATCGCGATCATGGTCGGCATGCTGTTCGTGCAGCCATTCATTGGTTTTGTCAGCGACAAAATCGGCCGCAAGCCCTTCATCATTGCCGGCAGCATCGGCTTGTTGGTGCTGTCGATCCCGGCGTTCATGCTGATCACCAGCGGCAAGATCGGCCTGATCTTCGCCGGCTTGCTGATCCTCGCGGTGGTGCTTAACTTCTTCATCGGTGTGATGGCATCGACGCTGCCCGCGATGTTTCCCACCCACCTGCGCTACAGCGCGCTGGCCAGCGCCTTCAATGTCTCGGTGTTGATAGCCGGTCTTACCCCGACGGCCGTGGCCTGGCTGGTGGAAAGCACCAACGACCTGTACATGCCCGCCTACTACCTGATGGTGTTCGCGGTGGTCGGCCTGATCACCGGCCTGACCATGAAGGAAACCGCCAATAAACCCCTGCGCGGCGCGGCACCGGCGGCGTCGGACATGGAAGAGGCCAAGGAGTTGTTGCAGGAACATCACGACAATATCGAGCAGAAGATCGAAGACATCGACGCCGAGATTGCCGAGTTGGAAGCCAAACGCAAAAACTTGGTGCAGCAGCATCCGCGCATAAATTGAAGCAAGTCTGCGCCGCCAATAGCCTTGCCACGTTATCCGACGTGGCAAGGCTGGGCCGAGCAGAGGCCTGCTTTTATCCATCTGATGACTGAAGCGTGTTTACCCTTCCCCCCTCATTATTTCGCCAAGGGCGCCGATAGCCTGTCATCGAACTGACTTGCAGAAGTGTCCTGCGGGAAATAATGCCGAACTCCCATGCACCAATTGTCCGCACGCTGTCCAATCGCACCAGCCTATCACTGACTCGCACATCACTATTCAAGCTGATGGCCCTGTTGGCGGGTGTCTTTGCAGCGGTCGTCTATTCGTTGGTCTACCTCGCCTACGACATGGATCGCACCGAACAGGCTGAAAGCGCTTTTCACGCTCGCAAGGCCATGCAGTCCCTGGACAAATCCTTGCGTTTGACCGTCAAAGACTATGCGTTCTGGAGCGACGCGTACAAACACCTGCACGTTCAAGTGGACACCGACTGGGCCTACGTGCGCGAAAATGTCGGCCCGACACTGTTCCAGGATTTCGGCTTTCAAGGGCTTTTTGTCGTCAACGACGTGAATCGCACGGTATATGCAGTGGTCGAGGGCAAACTACAGCCGCTGGAGTTGAGCAGTTGGCTTGGCCAATCCATTGACCCCATTATTGAACAGGCGCGTGCCGGGGCCGCCTCCGAAACCCCGGTGACGAGCTTTATCAACGTGCGCGGCAGCCCTGCCCTGGTGGCGGCTGCCGCGATCACCCCCGGCACCGACCCCACGGTATTGCCGGACGGCAGGCGGCCCTCCGTGTTGATCTTCGTCGACATTCTGGACAGCGCCAAACTGGATGCTATCGGCAATGACTTTGGCGTCGCCAACCTCCACATCGCCAGCTCCGAAGAAATCGGCAAGTCCCTGCTACCCCTCGGCGACAACGGCGCCGCCGGCAGCCTGTACTGGGAGCCGGAGCGCCCCGGTCTGAAGTTGGTGGGCGTAGGCCTGCCCCTGCTGGGCCTGGCGGCACTGCTGGTGTGCGCGATGACCTGGATGATCCTGCGTCGATCCACTGCCAGCGCCCTGGCCCTTGACGCCAGCCACGCTTCATTGCAAAGCAGCCAGGCGGCCCTGGCCACCAGCGAAGCACGGTTTCGCGACGTGGTAGAGGCCAGTTCCGACTGGGTTTGGGAAATTGACGCCACCTGGCACTTCACCTACTTATCGGAACGTTTCGAAAGCGTCACCGGTCTCGCCAGACAGGCCTGGATGGGCGCAGCGATGAACGACCTGCTCGACACGGACGTCGGGCACTTGTCGCAATGGCTCGCCACACCCGGCAGACGCCCAGACCTGAGCGTGCAGTGCCGCTACGTCGATGCCCAAGGTCAGGCGCGTAGCACCCGGCTCTCGGCCCGGGAAATGCCTTGTGGCGGGTTTCGCGGCACGGCCACCGATGTCACCGATGAAGTCGAGGCGCGACGCAGAATCGAGTACCTGTCCCAGCACGACGCTCTCACCGGGCTGCCCAACCGTACACGTCTGCAAGCTTTCCTCAACAGCAAGCTCCAGGCCGCGTCGCCTCTGGCGCAGCCGTTGGTCATGCTCACCCTGGACCTTGATCGCTTCAAGCCAGTCAACGACCTGCTCGGCCATGCCGCTGGCGACCGCGTGCTCAATGTCGTGTCCAACCGTCTCGTCGACTGCGTGCGCCATGGCGACCTGGTAGCTCGAGTGGGCGGCGACGAATTTGTGCTGATCCTCACTGATACAGGCACTCAGGATGACGTCGAAAAACTCTGCCAACGCCTGATTGCGTCCATCGAGGGCGCCATCGGGATCGATGAGCAGGAGGTGTTCATCAGCGCCAGCATCGGCATCGCCCTGGCACCCAACGATGCCAGCGACGCGGCCGAACTGCTGCGCTATGCCGACATCGCGCTGTACGAAGCCAAATCCGCCGGCCGCAATACCTGGCGCTTCTATTCCGCGGACATGAATGCACGGATCATTGAGCGGCGCCGCCTGGAAAGCGACTTACGGTTCGCGATCAAGCATGGAGAATTACGCCTGCACTTCCAGCCCCGCTACCGTATCGCTGACGGCGAGATGGTGGGGGCCGAAGCGCTGGTGCGCTGGCAACACCCGGTGCGCGGCCTGATTGCACCGGACACCTTCATCCCGATTGCCGAAGAGTCGGGGCTGATCCTGTCGCTCAGCGACTGGGTAATGGAGACGGCGTGCGCCTGTGCCGCCCAGTGGCCGGCCCCCCTGTTCGTGTCGGTCAACCTTTCTCCCTCTGAGTTCAAGCGCGGGAACATGGTGGCGCGTGTCAGTCAAGCGCTGGGCACTTCCGGTATCGACCCGTCACGGCTGGAACTGGAAATTACTGAGGGCGTCATGCTTGAAGACGCCGAAGGCGCCCTGGCGATCATGCACACCCTCAAAGCACTGGGAATACGCATCGCTATGGATGACTTTGGCACAGGCTATTCCTCCCTGAGTTACTTGCGCGCATTTCCATTCGATGGGCTCAAGATCGACCGCAGCTTCTTGAGCCGGCTCGAAGACAGCGACGATGACAAAGCCATCATCCAGGCCATTGTCGGCCTGGGCCGTGCCCTGTCCCTGACCGTGACCGCCGAAGGCATAGAAACCGCTGAACACCTGGACTTGCTCAAGGCCGTGGCATGCGACGAAGGCCAGGGTTACTTCCTCAGTCGGCCCCTGGACCGGGACACCTTCAATCAGTTGCTGGTCCGCTGACCAGCCTTACCTGAAAAACTGACTCGGCGTCTTGCCAAACTGTTTCTTGAACATGCTGGTAAAGGCGCTGGGGCTTTCATAGCCCAGTTCCAGGGCCACGTCGATAATCTTCTCCCCCACCGCAATGCGCTCCAGCGCCAGCAGCAAGCGCGCTTGCTGGCGCCATTGGCCGAACGTCATCGCGGTTTCCTTGCGGAACAGGCGCTGGATGGTTTTCTGGTCCAGGTCCAGGCGCTCGCTCCAGTCCGCCACGGTGGAGGCGTCGCCCGGATCGTCCTGCCATGCCTGGCAGATCTGCTGGATACGCGGGTCGGCCGGTTGCGGCAGCGAGAGCGGCAAGGCCGGCAGCAGCGCAAGCTCGTCAAGGATCAGGTGCATGATCCGCGCGTCGCGCGAATCCTCGGCATACGGCGGCTTCAAGCTCACCGAGGCCTTGATCAGTTCGCTCAACAACGGCGACACACTCACCGCCTTGGTCTCGGTGGGCAGGTTCGGGAACGCGTTGGGGCGCACAAACACGCTGCGCATTTTCAACGGGCCCACGCAACGCAGTGAATGCACATGCCCGCAGGGCATCCAGAAGCCGCGATTGGACGGCACCGTCCACTGATTTTGCGCCGAGTGCACCACCATCACGCCTTCGATGGCATAGAGCAGTTGGTGCTTCTCGTGGCTGTGGTCAGGGATCACCCAGTTTTCGGGATAATCGGTGGCCGAACTGATCACCGCCCAGTCGCCTTCGTCGATCTCCTGCAGAAATTTATCCAGTGATTTGATCATTTCGCCCTTTTTGCGATGATTACTGCCCGAATTTCGCGAGACAGGCATTTTTTGCAAATCTAGCATGAACGCCGAATCATTTTGAAATAAGTGGCGGGCTCAAGTACTCGCCACCCCTGTATGGAATGCCTGCATGTCGACCCTGACCGCGTCACCCACTGCTGCCCCCACTACGTCCCAAACCAGCCCCTTGGTCATGCGCATCCTTGGCGCCTGCGCCCTGGCGCATTTGATCAATGACCTGATCCAGGCCGTGCTGCCGTCGATCTACCCGATGCTCAAGGCCAACTACGGCCTGAGCTTTGCCCAGGTCGGCCTGATCACCCTGACCTTCCAACTGACCGCTTCGCTGCTGCAACCGTGGATCGGCTATCACACCGACCGCCACCCCAAGCCGTGGCTGCTGCCGGCGGGCATGGTGTGCACCTTGGTCGGCATCCTGATGCTGGCGTTTGTCGGCACGTTCCCGGCGATCCTGCTCGCCGCCGGCCTGGTCGGCGTGGGCTCCTCGACCTTCCATCCAGAGACCTCGCGCGTCGCCCGCCTGGCTTCCGGCGGGCGCTACGGCCTGGCGCAATCGACCTTCCAGGTCGGCGGCAACACCGGCAGCGCCCTTGGCCCATTGCTCGCGGCGGCGATCATCATTCCCTACGGCCAGGGCCACATCGCCTGGTTCGGTCTGTTTGCAGTGTTCGCGATCCTGGTGCTGTACGGCCTGAGCCGCTGGTATCGCCACCACCTCAATCTGTTCAAGCTCAAGCAGGGCGGTAAAGCCACCCATGGCTTGTCCAAGGGCCGTGTGAGCTTTGCCCTGGTGGTGCTGGCTGTGCTGGTGTTTTCCAAGTACTTCTACATGTCCAGCCTTACCAGCTACTTCACCTTCTACCTGATCGAGAAGTTCCAGCTGTCGGTCGCCAGTTCGCAGATGTACCTGTTCCTGTTTCTGGGGGCCGTTGCTGTCGGTACGTTTGCCGGCGGGCCGATTGGCGACAAGATCGGCCGCAAGAAAGTCATCTGGTTCTCGATCCTCGGCGCCGCGCCGTTCACGCTCGCCCTGCCCTACGTCGACCTGTTCTGGACCGCGGTGCTCAGCGTGGTGATCGGCTTTATCCTCGCGTCGGCCTTCTCGGCCATCGTGGTGTTCGCCCAGGAACTGGTGCCGGGCAACGTAGGCATGATCGCCGGGATCTTCTTCGGCCTGATGTTCGGTTTCAGTGGGATTGGCGCAGCGCTGCTCGGTCTGCTCGCGGATAACCACGGCATCGAGTATGTCTACAAGCTGTGTTCGTTCCTGCCGCTGGTGGGCATCCTGACGATCTTGCTGCCCTCGACCAAAGGCGTCTGATCGGCCGCGCGTCGCCTGGCCGTATGCCAGTACGAAGTGTTTTCTGAAAACCTGCGTGTGCGCTTACAATCCCGGTTTAAACGCACACCAGGCAGACTCGGCAAGACATGACGCTCGACCCTCCTACAATTCTGGCCCTCACCGTGGCCCTCGCCGCCGCTGCCGCCCTGTACCTGGCGATTGAATGGCGCAGCGTGCGCGAACCTTCGCTGCTGTTCTGGAGCGCCGGTTTCGCCACCATCACCGTCGGCTCCACCCTGGCCCTGCTGCGCACCAACGGCTTGCTGATGATCGGCATCTGGTTCGCCAATGGCTTGCTGGTCATCGCGCATTTTCTGTTCCTGCTTGGCGTCGCGCGCTTCACCCAGGTGCGGCTGTCGCGACGCTGGCTACTGATGCCGCTCATCTGGCTGGGGATGCTGATGTTGCCGAGCGACCTGCCGTGGTCCAAAGCCATGCTGGCGGTGCAATCCTTGCTGGTGGCAGCGCCGACCCTGCGGGCGAGCTTCATGCTGCGGCCCCATGGCAAATCCTTGAGCATCGGCGCGGTGCAACTGCGTTATGTGCTGCTGTTCCACGGCTCGTTCTACGTGGCCAAGGCGTTGTCGGTGCTGATCCCGGGCACCTTGATCGACCTGGCCTCGTTCAAGGGCGAGATCATCCAGATTTCCCTGGTGGAGGGCGCGATGGCAATCATGCTGATCGCCCTGTCGATGACCGGCTCCGAACGCTACCGCCGCGAACAACAGATCGCCCGCCTCGCCGCCCGCGACCCGCTCACCGCCCTGTACAACCGCCGCGCCCTGGATTTGCGCGCGCCGCGCCTGTTGGCGCAGATCTCCTCGGCCCGTCCTGGCGCACTGCTGCTGATCGACATCGACAACTTCAAGCCGGTCAATGACCTGTATGGCCATATCGCCGGCGACCGCCTGCTGATCGCCCTCAGCGAGATGATCCGCACGGTGATCCCCCGTGGCGCACTGGCCGCGCGCCTGGGCGGTGATGAGTTTGTGATCCTGCTGCACCCGGCCTCGACCGAACAGATCGTCAACCTCGGCAGCCGCCTGCGCGGGGATTTTTTTCAGTTCACTTCGCAAACCTTTGCGACCCCAACTCCAGTGACCCTGAGCATCGGCGCCAACCTGTTCGACCAACCGCCCGCGAGCCTCACGGAGTTGATCGAACAGGGTGACACCGCGCTCTATGAAACCAAGCGCGGTGGACGTGACAGCATTCGGTTGGTGGATCGCACCGGCGCCCGCAGCTAGAGGTCGTAGCTGACCGCAACGCTGCGCCCAGTCCGCACCGACTCCAGCGCACAATCCGCCAGGTGCAACGCATACAAGCCGTCGCGCATGTTGGTGGGCAGCGGCAGGTCGTCGTTCAGTGCATCGATGAACTGGGTCAGCTCATTGCGATAGGCGTCGGCATACCGTTCCAGGAAGAAATGCTGCAACGGCTCCAGCGCTTCGGTGTGCGCGGCGCTCCAGTGGCGCAGGGTGCTGGGGCGATGGTTGTCGGTGAGCAGCACGCCGCTGGCGCCGGACACTTCGACCCGCTGGTCATAGCCGTATACCGCCTGGCGGCAGCAGTTGATATGGCATTGCTTGCCCGAGGCGGTACGCAGCAACACCATCACGCTGTCGTAGTCGTCGATCTCGGCAAGGCTGAGGTCCACCAGGCGGCTGGCGATGGCGCTGACTTGCACCGGTTCTTCGCCGAGCAGATGGCGGGCGGTGTCGAAGTCGTGGATGGTCATGTCGCGCAGGATGCCGCCGGAATGGACCAGGTAATCACGCGGGGCCAGGCCGGGGTCGCGACTGGTGATGATGACCTGGCGCACCGCACCGATCTGGCCGGCATCGAGGGCCTGACGCAGGCGCAGCATGTCGGGGTCGAAGCGCCGGTTGAAACCAAGCATCACCTTGCCGCCCTGGCGTTCCACCGCTTGGGCCGCCGTGCGTGCCTTGCCGATGTCCAGATCGATGGGTTTTTCGCACAACACCGCCTTGCCTGCGGCGACTGCCGCCAATAGCAGGTCGATGTGGGTGTCGGTGGGCGTGCCGATCACCACCGCGTCGATGTCTTCACGACGCAGTACAGCCGCGCAATCGTAGGCGGCTTCGCAACCCAGTTGCGTGCTCAGCGCGTCGACGCCTTCGCGCCAGGGGTCGGCCACCAGCACCAGCGTGGCATTGGGGTGGGCGGCGACGTTGGCGGCGTGGATCTTGGCGATACGCCCGGCACCGAGGACGGCAATTCGTAGCATGGTGAAAACTCCTGGTTTTGTTGTTGGGGGAGATTCAGTCCGGCAGATTGAACGGTGTGACGATCTGCACCTGTGACGGCGCTATCGGCCCGGCCTTCCATAGCCGATGGAATTGCAGGATGTGCAGGAACACGCTGCGCGCATCGATCTGCAAGTTGTGATCAATGATCGCGGCGACTTTTTCTTCACGCAGCAGCTGGCGGTTTTCTTCGTCGAGGTCGTGACCGATAAACACCTCCAGTGGACGGCCAAGGGCGGCGAACGCATCGACAATCGCCCGATTGCCGCCGCCGACGCTGTACACCGCCTTGAGTTCGGGGTGCTGTTTGAGCGCGCGGGTCACGCGCTCGAACGTGCGGTCGTACACCCCGTAGCCACCGCTGACGTCCAACACCCGCAAGTGCGGCGAGCGCCCCCGCAGCCAGGCGCGAAAGCCCATTTCGCGTTCTTCTTCGCCACGGAACAGCTCACTGCCGATCACCACCGCGACGTCCTGGGGCACCGCCGGCAGCCAGCGCGACATCAGGTACGCGGCGGTCTGCCCGGCGGTGCGGTTGTCCATGCCGACGTAGCCGATGCGCTCGCTCTGCGGCAGGTCGGTCACCAGGGTCACCACCGGGATGCCCGCCGCGATCAGTTGCTTGACCGCCAGGTTCACCGCCGGCTCGTCGGCCGCCTTGAGCACCACGCCCTGGCTGCCGGTGTCGAGGCAGCGCAGCAGTTGATCGTGCATGGCCTTGGGGGCGATCTCTTCGAACAGGTGAAACCGCGGGGCAATCCGAAACGGCGCGAGGCTAGCCAGTTGCGCGACGATCGCCGCCTGCACCGCCGCGCTGAAGCGCTGGGGCGTGTGCATGATCACGTCGACGTGGAACGTACGCCCCATCGCCAAACCATTTTTCTCCTGGGACTCCAATTCCTCCAGCGCCTGTTCGATGCGCCGCCGGGTTTGCGCATGCACGCTGCCGCGCTGGTGCAACACACGGTCGACCGTGGCGTTGCTCACCCCCGCCTGGGTTGCGAGCTGCTTGATGGAAAAGTGTTTTGCGCGTTCGAGCATGCGGTTCGCCTGAGGTATTTTTGAGGTCTTATTTGGGTATTTCTGAGGTTTCGCAATGCTAGTCTCAGTTTCGTCTGGCGTCGAGCCGGGCGACTCACAACAACAAAAATTCAGGAGAACCCCATGCCTAACGCCGATCTCGCCATGCCGTTCAGCGGCCAATACTTTGTCGTCACCGGCAGCACCCAGGGCCTCGGTGCGGCAGTGGCGCATACCTTGGCCCAACGTGGCGCCGCCGGGCTGATCATCTGCGGGCGCCGTCGCACCCAAGGCGAAGAACAGGTACGGCAACTGGCGCAACTCGATTGCCAGGCGTTTTTTGTCGAGGCGGATCTGGAAAACGTCGAGGATTGTCGGGCGATCATCGCTGCCGCACACACCCACTTCGGCACCTTGCACGGCTTGGTCAACTGCGCCGGCATGTCAGATCGCGGCACCATCCTCGACACCTCGCCGGAGCTGTTCGACAAGCTGTTTGCGGTGAATGTGCGGGCGCCGTTTTTCCTGATGCAGGAAGCGCTGAAGCTGATGATCAGCAAAGGTGTGGCAGGCGCCGTGGTGAATATCCAGAGCATCACCGGGCATGGTGGGCAGTCGTTCCTCAGCGCCTATGCGGCGTCCAAGGGCGCGCTGGCGATCCTGACCAAGAACGTCGCGTTCAGTGCGTTGCGCAACCGTATCCGGGTCAACGGCTTGAACATCGGCTGGATGGACACGCCCCACGAAGATCAGATCCAGCGCCAGTACCACGGCGCCAGGGACGGCTGGTTGCAGCAGGCCGAAAGCGCGCAGCCGTTCGGGCGTCTGCTCAAGCCCGAGGAAGTGGCGCGCAGCGTGGCGTTTCTGTTGTCCAGTGAATCGGGAATGATGACCGGCGCGGTGATCGACCTGGAGCAAGGCGTGGTGGGCTGCACCGACGGCGGCAGCCCGCAACCGCACCAGGCCCTGAGCCTGCCGGGAGGTGTGTGATGTCGGCGTTCGTGAGCGCGAATGCCGTGCGCCTGGCGGACTTCAGCCGGATCTGCGCGCAACGGGCCACGGCTGAAGAGTACCCGCTGTGCCAGCACGTGCTGGACAACGTGCCGATCTATCAGGCACGTGCACTGCGCAATAGCGACAGACTTACGGCCATGAATGAACTGCACCGGCTGTTCCGTGATGGCCCGGGCGTGATGGTCGTGCGCGGCGCCTACGAAGACCTGGAAGTGGTCGACCGTCACAGCCAGGTATTCGAAAAAATCTTCGCCAACGAAGCCGCCCAAGGCGTGGCCGCCGACCACTTTGCCAAGGCCGGCAGCAACGGGCGGATCTGGAACTCACTGCAGAAAGCCGCACTGCAGTCGCCCGAGTCGTTTGTCGAGTACTACGCCAACCCGCTGTTGGGGCTGATTGCCGAAGCGTGGCTGGGGCCCAATTTCCAGGTGACGGCGCAGGTCAATGTGGTGCACCCCGGCGGCCAGGCGCAGCAACCGCACCGTGACTATCACCTGGGGTTCCAGACCGACGATGTGGTCGAGCGCTTCCCCCTGCCCTTGCACGTGTTGTCCCAGTACCTGACCTTGCAAGGTGCAGTGGCCCATTCGGACATGCCGCTGGAAACCGGCCCGACCCAACTGCTGCCGTTCTCCCAGCAATACGCCCTGGGCTACCTGGCGTGGCGCCGTGAGGACTTTATCGACTACTTCCAGCAACACGCCGTGCAACTGCCGCTGGACAAGGGCGACCTGCTGTTCTTCAACCCGGCGCTGTTCCACGCGGCCGGCACCAACCGCACGCCGGATCGCCAGCGCATGGCCAATCTGCTGCAAATCTCCTCGGCGTTCGGCAAACCCATGGAGGCCCTCGACCGCGACCGCATGATGCTGGCGGTGTATCCGGCCCTGCTGGCCAACCCGGCCCTGGATGCCGAGGCGGTGATCGCCTGCACGGCCGACGGCTATTCGTTTCCCACCAACCTCGATACCGACCCGCCGCTGAAGGGCCTGGCCCCGCAAACCGGGCAGCAACTGATGCAGCAGGCGTTGCGCGAACGCTGGCCGCCAGCGGACTTCGCAGCGGCCGTGGCGCAGATGCGGGCCAAGCGCCAGGCGTAAATCCCCCGTGTTTTAACAACAACAATAACAACGGAGCAAAACCATGAAGAAGCAAGTCCTTGCGGCACTGTTTACCCTGGCTGTCACGCCCTGGGCGCTGGCCGATATCCGTATCGGCGTCAGCATCGCCCAGGTCGACGATGTGTTCCTCGCCCAAATGCGCGACTACATGGCCGCCCACGCCAAGGAATTGCCCGGTGTGACCCTGCAATTCGAAGACGCCCAGGGCGATGTAGTGCGCCAGCTCAATCAGGTACAGAACTTCACTGCCCAGGGCATGGACGCCATCATCGTCAACCCGGTGGACACCGCCGCCACCGCCAAGATGAGCACCAATGCCCAGCAGGCCAAGACCCCGCTGGTCTACGTCAACCGCCGCCCGGACGCGCCGCAACTGCCGCCGGGCGTGGGTTACGTGGGTTCCGATGAGGTCAAGGCCGGTGAGATCCAGATGCGCTACCTGGCCGAGAAAATGGGCGGCAAGGGCAACCTGGCGATCATGCTCGGGCTACTGTCCAACAACGCTACCCACAACCGTACGCTGGGGGTCAAGAGCGTGCTCAAGGAGTACCCGAATATCAAGATCGTCGAGGAACAGAGCGCAGAGTGGCAGCGCAACAAAGCGATTGACCTGATGAACAATTGGATCGTATCCGGCCGCAAGATCGACGCGGTGGCGGCAAACGCGGACGAGATGGCGATAGGCGCGGCCATGGCCATCAGCCAGGCCGGCATGCAGCCGGGCAAGGACATCCTGGTGGCCGGCAGCGACGGCGGCCCTGCCGGGTTGGACGCAGTGAAAAAAGGGCAACTGCTGGTGACGGTGTACCAGGACAACAAGGGTCAGGCAGTGGGCTCGATTGACCTGGCGGTGAAGATGGTCAAGAAGCAACCCTACACCGCTGAACTGACCATCCCCTATCAGCAGATCACCAAGGACAACTACCAAGCCTTCCTCAACCCATAACCCCGAACGCTCCCACATCTTGATTGGTGAACACGGTCAACGGTGGGAGCTGGCTTGCCTGCGAAGACGCCAGCACCGGCAACCTGTCTATTGGCCTTGCCGCCACCTTCGCAGCCTCGCTAAAGCTCTACCCACCGTTGATCGATGGCGCTACCAATAATCCCGGCGCCGAGGCCGAACAGGCACACCACACCCACGCCATAGGCCAGCGTGCGCCAGGGTTGCCAGCCCATCAGATACATCACCGTGTGCAGCACCCGCGCCAGGGTAAAGGCCACAAGCAACCATAGGGTCGCGGCGCTGTCACTCTGCTGCGCGACACACAACCCGCCCAACGCAAAAAACAGCGGGATATTTTCCAGGTCATTGGCCCACGCCCTGGCCGCGCGGGCCACTTGCGGCAACTCCATAGGCTGCGCTCTGCGATTAAAAAAGGCCGCGTCTTCACGATTGGTAAACGCCCGTGCGCGTATGCGGAAATATCCCTGATAACAGGAAATGGCGAACATCTTCAGGCACAGCACCAACACGCATCCCGCATAGACAGGTAAAAGATCATTCATCCCTAAACCCCTTCACCACGATGTAAAGCAACGGACCCAACGACACAAACACCGCCGTCAGCAAAAAATACGGCAGCACCGAACGCAGCGGCCGCCCTCGCCTGCGCGCATCCCGGTACATCCACACACACGCCAGCACGGCCATCAGGTACAGGTCGATGACCACCTGCGCCGTGTCCGGTCGCGACAGCAACTGCGCTGCAAACGCCAGCAGCGACTGCTCGGCCGTCAGCATCGTGAACCCCGTATACAAGGTAAATCCGAGCAAGCCGGCCAGGGCGAAATAGGGTCTTGGCATGGTCTGTTCCTCAACGTGATGAAGGCTCACGTTAGTGATAAGGTTCTGCCCCTCGCAATGACCTCGGAGGTCATGAACCTGCCATGGACACCCCCTCTACCGCCGGCGAACACCTGCGCCAACTGCGCCGCCAGGCCAAGCTGAGCCAGCTCGACCTGGCCTTGATCACTGGTGTTTCCCAGCGCCACCTCAGTTGCCTCGAAACCGGCCGCGCCAAACCCAGCCCCGCGACTTTGCATAACCTGTTGACGGCATTGGAGACCCCTCTGGAGCAGTGCAACCGCGTGTTCCTCGCCGCCGGTTTCGCCCCGCGCTACAACGCCACCCCGCTCGCTGCACCCGGCATGACGGCAATTCGCGAAGCCGTCAGCCATGTGCTGCACGCCAACAATCCTGCCCCGGCGATTCTGCTCGACAGCCAGTGGCAAGTGCTGGCGGCGAATGCCAGTACTGCGGTGTTGTTTGGCCTGGTCGGCATCGCGCCGGACGCCGCCGATGGCTTGAACCTGCTGACCACCCTGTTGCAACCCGGCGGCCTCGGTGATCACCTGCTCAATGCCGACGAGATCCGCACCCTGGCCTGGCAGCGCGCGAGCCGAGAGGCGTTGGGTAATCCGCCGCTGGCGCAGTTGCTCACCGGTTTGCCGACGCCAAGCCCCACCGAGCCGCCCCAGGAACTGCCGCCACTGGTACTCACCCGTATCCGCTCAACCCAGGGCGAGCTGAACTTTCTGTCAACCTTCACCACCTTCGGCATGCCCCAGGACATCACACTCACCTCCCTGCGTATCGAACATCTGATTCCGGCCGACGCCCACACCTGGCAGATAATGCGCGCCGCCTTTGCAGAGTATTCGCCGCTGGTTTTGTGAAATATCTGTACGTAGACTGCCGCGATACCCCCACGTGAAGGCGGCGAAAAAACGTGATGCAAGTAACCGAAGTCTCCATTGCCCAATTGCGCGCTGCGCTTGAAACCGGCCAGACCACTGCCGTTGAATTGGTCCAGGCTTACCTGGCGCGGATCGAGGCCTATGATGGGCCGCACACCGCTACCGCGCTGAACGCCGTGGTCGTGCGCAACCCGCAAGCCCTTGCAGAAGCCGAGGCGTCCGATGCACGTCGGGCCAAGGGCGCCACCCTGGGGCCACTGGATGGCATTCCTTACACCGCCAAAGACAGCTATCTGGTCAAAGGCCTGACCGCGGCATCCGGCAGCCCGGCCTTTGCCAAGCTCGTCGCCCAGCGCGATGCGTTCACCATCGAGCGCCTGCGCGCCGGCGGGGCGATCTGCCTGGGCAAGACCAATATGCCGCCAATGGCCAACGGCGGCATGCAGCGCGGTGTGTATGGCCGCGCGGAAAGCCCCTACAACGCCAACTACCTGACCGCCCCCTTTGCCTCCGGCTCCTCCAACGGCGCCGGCACCGCAACGGCGGCGAGTTTTGCCGCGTTCGGCATGGCGGAAGAAACCTGGTCCAGCGGGCGCGGCCCGGCGTCCAACAATGGCCTGTGCGCCTACACCCCGTCTCGTGGACTGATTTCGGTACGTGGAAACTGGCCACTGACACCGACCATGGATGTGGTCGTGCCCTACGCACGCACCATGGCCGACCTGCTGGAAGTGCTCGACGTGATCGTCGCCGAAGACCCCGACACCCGTGGCGACCTGTGGCGCCTGCAACCCTGGGTGGCGATTCCCAGCGTCGCCTCGGTGCGTCCGGCGTCCTACGCTGAACTGGCGGTGGATTGCGCGTCCCTGGCCGGTAAACGCTTCGGCGTGCCGCGCATGTACATCAACGCCGACCCGGAAGCCGGCACCAGCGAAAAACCTGGGATCGGCGGCCCGACCGGGCAAAAGATCAACACCCGCGCGACGGTGATCGAGCTGTGGCAAGCCGCACGCCAAGCCCTGGAAGCGGCGGGCGCCGAAGTGGTCGAAGTGGATTTCCCGCTGGTGTCCAACTGCGAAGGCGACCGCCCCGGCGCGCCAACGGTGTTTACCCGTGGCCTGGTCTCCAAGGAATTTCTCCACGATGAGTTGTGGGAATTGTCCGCATGGGCGTTCGACGATTTCCTGCGCGCCAACGCCGACCCGAGCCTCAACCGCCTGGCGGATGTGGATGGGGCGAAGATCTTCCCCCATGACCCTGGCACCTTGCCGAACCGCGAAGACGACCTCGCCGCCGGCATGGACGAGTACGTGCGCATGGCCGAACGCGGCATCACCCCATGGAACGAGATCAGCACTGTCCCTGACGGCCTGCGCGGCCTGGAACAAACCCGCCGGCTGGACCTGGAAGACTGGATGGACAACCTCGGTCTCAACGCCGTGCTGTTTCCCACCGTGGCCGATGTAGGCCCGGCAGACGCAGACGTGAACGAAGCATCGGCAGATATTGCCTGGAGCAACGGCGTCTGGGTGGCCAACGGCAATCTGGCGATCCGCCACCTGGGCGTACCGACGGTCACCGTGCCAATGGGCGTGATGGCAGACATCGGCATGCCGGTCGGGCTGACGTTTGCCGGGCGTGCGTATGATGACTCCGCGTTGCTGCGGTTTGCCGCGGCGTTCGAGTCGATGGGCAACAAACGCCAGGTTCCACCGCGTACACCTGCACTGCAATCTGACTGAACGCGCCAAGCCTTATGAACGCAGGCCTGTGTGGGAGCAGGCCCCTTTCCATATTGTCTTGAGCCTGTATGCCGCATCAGGCTATGTAGGGCACCGCCACCAGCAAGATCGCCGTCCCATGGGTGACCGTCGCCGCCAGCACGCCATAGCGCATGCGCACCAACCCACACGCCACACCTTCGATCAAGGTAAACACCAACACCGGCCAACCCAACTGGGTCACGCTCAACGCCAGGAAGGCATGGCACGCCGCAAACGCCACGCCACTGGTCAACGCCGCACGCAATGGCGTCAGCTGTTGTTCCAGATAACCCTGCAAAAACCCGCGAAACAACACCTCTTCCAGGGCATTGGCGCCATAGGCCAGCACCACCATGGCCGGCAGCCAGACCCAGTAACCGTAAAACGCAGACGCCTCAATGCCTTGGTAAAGCCGCAGCGGTGCACCGATCAAACATCCGACCAGCAGCCCGACGGCCAAGCCAACGTGCGGGCTGCCGATCGTCCAGCGCACCAGCCGCCACAGATCCGGGGCGATGTAGGCGAGCAGCAGGATCAACAGCACCGACAACCCGCCCAGCACCGCCAGTACAAAGGCATTCGCCGTGAACCCGATCTGCACCCCACTGCCCAGCGTCCACAGGCCCAAGGGTGTCATCACGTCGCGCATCAACACGAACGCCGCCAGCAGAATCAGGATGCGCATCGCCGGCATTGCCTTGGGCGTGAGCGCAAACCACAGACCGAACAGCAGCACGCCGGGACTCAGATAAGTGGTGTAGTGGATCAGCACCGCCAGGCCTTCGGCGATCACTGCCCGGGCTCCTGGTCTGGATGGCGGCGTTGCCACTCATCCACTACGTCGCCCAGGGTTTTGGCCGCACCGCCGCAAATCCAGGCCATGAATGCCCGATCAAACTTAAACCCCGGGCCGCAGTGCTCCAGCATGAAGCGGCGGACGTTCTGGGTGTTTTTGTAGTGGGAAGTCACGGGGGTGGCGCGAGTGATGGGGTCGCTGTGCCAGTCAAAATCCATTTTGTCCCTCAGGTGTCTTGTTGTTGAGGTAACAGCATAGCGATGTGCCACTTCACTAGAAAGAAACCCCATGGTCCTCCCAATGAGTTAGGACGTCACATAAGATCAACGATCACTAAATGGCTAATATTTTATGAATATTTCAAAATTTCCCTTTCCTTGGGCGCCCTGATTATTGCAATGTTGTACGACGACTAAAGTGTCGTATTCACCCAAAAACAATAAGGAAACACCCATGCCCAACGTCAAAGTACTGATCGGTTTTCTCTGCCTGTTCAGCGGCTACGTCGCTGCCGCCCCTGCCCCGGCAGAAAAGGAAGTGGCCCAGGCGGTCGACCAACTGACCCAAGCCATGCTGCACCTGGACCTCAAGCAACTCCACGCGCTGACCGCCGACACCCTCACCTACGGCCACTCCAGCGGCAAAGTGCAGAACAAGGCGCAATTCATCGCCGATCTGGAAACCCATACCAGTGCCTTCAAGACCCTGGAAATGCAAAACCAGACCATCACCCTCGATGGGGACACGGCGCTGGTGCGCAACCACTTTCACGCGTTGGCCGTGAACAGCGGCGTCGAAGTGCCCACCGACATCGACAACTTCCAAGTCTGGCAGAAGCAGCATGGCAAATGGCTGTTGATCGGACGTCAGGCCTACAAGTACTGAAACGCCCCGGCGAGCCGCTTAACCCCGGCTCACCACGCCACCACCGCTCGCACCTTGACCAATGCTTCGCGCAGCATCGGCATGGCTACCGAGCCCAGCGCCAGGCGCAACGCATGGGGCACATGAGCACCGACCGCAAACGGCTCCGCAGTGGATACAGAGACGTTCTCGCGCTGCAAGGCCATGGCGACCTGATCGGCGCGGGCCTCCTCCGGTAGCGGCAACCACAAGAAATACGAGGACGGGTGACTGAGGTAATCCAGCCCCGTCAGCACTTGCGCCGCCAAGGCCTGACGTGCCCGGGCATCCTCGCGTTTTTGCGCTTCCAGTTGGGCAACGGTGCCGTCCTCGATCCAACCCACGGCAATGGCGCTCATCACCCCCGGAACGTTCCAGGTGGTGGCCATGATCGTGCGCTCCACCGCCTTCACCCAGGGCACAGGTGCAGCGACAAACCCCACCCGCAGCCCCGTCGCGACACTTTTCGACAGCCCGGCCACGTAGACCGTGCGCTCCGGCGCCAATGTCGCCAGCGGTGGTGGTGCATCTTCGGCCAGAAAGGCGTAGGCCGCGTCCTCGATGATCATCAGGTTGTGCTGGCGAGCAATCGCTACCAACTTTTCTCGCAGCGCCAAGCCCATGACCCAGCCGAGCGGGTTGTGCAGGGTCGGCATGCTGTACACCGCACGCACCGGGCGCTTGCGGCAAAGGCTGTGCAGGTACTCCAGATCCGGGCCGGTGGGCGTGACCGGGATTGCGACGATCTCCAGGTGCAAGGTCTCGGCCAGCACCTTGAAACCCGAATAGGTCAGTGCATCGACGGCGATCACATCCCCCGGCTTGAGCAGCGCCATCATCGTCACCGCCAGGCCATGCTGGGCGCCACTGACCAGCAACACCTGCTCGGAGGCAACCGCCAACCCACGGCTCAGCAGATGACGCGCCGCCGCCGCGCGTTCATGCACACGGCCGGCATGGGGTTGATAGCGCAGCAGCGCTTCCAGATCGCCGGACAGCGCCAGTTGGCGCAGCGCCGTGCGCAACAAGTCCGCCTGGCCCGGCAAGGACGGGTAGTTGAAGTTCAGGTCCAACATCCCCGCGGCAACACTCATCTGCCCACTGCCCTGCCCTGGCGGCAGCGAAATCTCGCGCACAAAGGTGCCGCGCCCGGTTTCGCCGCTGACCAGGCCCATGGCCTCCAGCTCGGTATACACCCGGCTCGCGGTGACCAGCGCCAGGCCATGCTCGGCGGCCAACTGGCGGTGAGTTGGCAAGCGTGTGCCGGGCGGCATGTCGCCGCTGCGGATGGCTTGGGCAAAGGTGTCGACCAGCGATTTGTAGCGGGCGCGGGGCATCGGGATGTATCCATGACAATTTTTTGATTGTCCTAATCTTCAACTTTAGGATGACCGGCACGCAATCATTCTTTTCAGGCCCCTGCCCATGCAACGTACTTTCTCCCTCAGCACCCCGGACAGCAGCACCCAGGGCTGGATCAACGGCTTTATCGGCGTGGTGATTTTCAGCGGTTCGTTGCCCGCCACCCGTTTGGCGGTGATGGAGTTCGACCCGGTGTTCCTCACCATGCTCCGCGCAACCATCGCTGCCGTGCTGGGGCTGCTGTTGCTGGGGTGGTTCAAGGAACAGCGTCCCGCACGCAACCAGTGGGGGCCGTTGCTGATTGTCGCGCTGGGCGTGGTGATCGGTTTTCCGCTGCTGACAGCACTGGCACTGCAATACGTGACCTCCGCCCACTCCATCGTATTTATCGGCCTGCTGCCGTTGGCTACCGCCGTGTTTGGCGTATTGCGCGGTGGCGAACGGCCGCGTGCGGTGTTCTGGTTGTTCTCGATCGCCGGCAGCGCGCTGGTGATGGGCTATGCATTCGCCCAGGGCCTCAGCGCTGCGCCGGCCGGTGACCTGCTGATGTTGCTGGCGGTGCTGGTGTGCGGCCTGGGGTATGCCGAGGGCGCCAAGTTGTCGCGCAGCCTCGGAGGCTGGCAGGTGATCTGCTGGGCGCTGGTGGTGTCGTTGCCGGTGGTGGTGCCGTTGAGTGTGATCCTGGCGCCGCCGAGTGTGCGCGGCATCAGCCTGCCGGCGTGGCTGAGCCTGGGTTATGTGGCGTTGTTCAGCATGTTGATCGGCTTTGTGTTCTGGTATCGCGGCCTGGCCCAGGGTGGCATCGCCGTCGTTGGCCAATTGCAACTGCTGCAGCCGTTCTTCGGCCTGGCACTGGCGGCGGGCCTGCTGCATGAGCAGGTCAGCCTGGGCATGGTGCTGGTCACCGTCGCGGTGATCGGATGCGTGGCCGGGGCAAAGAGGTTTGCCCGCTAGCGTTGCGGTGAAACCATCTTGAATTTGATGTGGATGTCGTTGGACACCACGCTGTTGCCAGCCCACTCACCCTCGCCGATCTTGAAATCGGCACGGTTGAGGATGAATTCACCGTCGAACACGCCAATCCCGCCCAACTCCTTGAGCACCACATCGACCGTCACTGGCCGTGTAATCCCTTTGAGCGTCAGGTTGCCGCTGATCTTGAAGCGATTGTTGCCCAGCGCCGTGGCGCCGCTGGATTGGTAGACCGCCACCGGGTACGTCGCCGTGTCGAACCATGACGGGCGCTGCAGTTCGTCGTTGGCATCCGCGCTGCCGGCGTCGATGCTGGCGAGCTGGATCTTGAGCAACGCGTGCGCCGCCCCAGGCGCTTGGGTATCGAACGCCAGCGTCCCTTCAAACTCGTTGAACGTGCCATACACCCGCTGCCCGAACTGCTGGAAGGTAAAGCTGATCTGGCTGGCGGCGCGATTGACATCACGGTATTCCACGGCCCGGGCATTGGAAAACACACCAAGCACCAGTGCCAGCAACACGACTGGGGATATTCGACGGTTCATGCACGCTCCGCGGGAAGTAAGGCCATCGGGTTCCCATCCTGCCCGTGTCCTGCTAAACAGAGTAGCCCCCATAACAAAAAGGACTTGGCATGCACCCCGCTTCCCTCCAGGACATCACCGCCCCCGAAGGTATCTGCTATGGCTGCGGCGCCAGCAACCCCCACGGCCTGCACATCAAAAGCCGCTGGGACGCCGACGGCATCCACCTGGTCGCCGAGCATGTGCCCGAAGCCAAATACAGTGGCTGGCCGGACCTGGTCTACGGTGGCCTGATCGCCATGCTGGTGGACTGTCACTCCAACTGGACCGCCATGGCCTACCACTACCGCGCCGAACAGCGCGAGCCCGGCAGCCTGCCGCGCATCGAGTGCGTCACTGGCAACCTCGGCATCAAGTTCATCAAGCCAACGCCCATGGGTGTCACCCTGACCTTGCGCGCCCGGGTCGAGGGCGACGTCGGACGCAAAAGCCGCGTGGTCTGCGAGGTGTACGCCGGTGACGTGCTGACCGCCATTGGCGATTCATTGTTCGTGCGCGTCGACACCGGGCAGTTGGCCTCTGCCGCCCATGGCCGCGACGATTAAACGTGGTCTACATTGACTGCTACCGCTAATCGAGGATGGCCCCGATGACTCGTCTCACCGCGCAGGACTTTGCCCCCGAACTGCTGGAACTCTACGACGGCTACGCCCACGGCAAGATCAACCGCCGCGAGTTTCTCGACCGCGCCGCGCTGTTCACCTTCGGCGGGCTCACCGCCTCGGCGCTGCTGGCCGCGCTGAGCCCCAACTACGCGCTGGCCGAACAGGTGAAATTCACCGACCCGGACATCGTCGCCGACTACATCACCTACCCATCGCCCAACGGCAACGGCAGCGTGCGCGGCTACCTCGTGCGCCCGGCCACGGCGTCAGGAAAGTTGCCAGCGGTAGTGGTGGTCCACGAAAACCGCGGCCTCAACCCGTACATCGAAGACGTCGCCCGCCGCCTGGCCAAGGCTGGCTTTATCGCCCTGGCGCCCGACGGCCTGACCTCGGTGGGCGGCTATCCCGGCAACGATGAAAAAGGCGTGGCCCTGCAACAGACCGTCGACCCGACCAAGCTGATGAACGACTTTTTCGCCGCCATCGAATGGCTGATGCACCACGACAGCAGCACCGGCAAGGTCGGTATCACCGGCTTCTGCTACGGCGGCGGCGTGACCAACGCGGCGGCGGTGGCTTACCCGGAGTTGGGCGCGGCGGTGTCGTTTTACGGGCGCCAGCCGCAGGCCAAGGACGTGCCGCGCATCAAGGCGCCGATCATGCTGCATTACGGTGAGCTGGATACGCGGATCAACGAGGGCTGGCCGGCGTATGAACAGGCGTTGAAGGCAGCAGGCACGACGTATGAGGCGTTTATCTACAAGGGCGCCAACCATGGTTTCCATAACGACTCGACGCCACGCTATGACGAGGCGGCGGCGAATCTGGCGTGGGAGCGGACGCTGGGCTGGTTCCGCAAATACCTGGCCTAGTGGCCACCCAGATCCGGGAGCAAGCCCGCTCCCACAGTTGATCGGTGCTGCTGGGCTGTCAGCGCTCGGCTGGAGATCGCCCGGACACTGCCAATCCCCTGTGGGAGCTGTCGAGCCTTAGCGAGGCTGCGAAGGCGGCGGCACTGTTGGTAGAAGTGTTGCCCTCGACCATAGATCTCCCACATTTGATTTTCGGTATTTGCAGGTCAGTGCTCCAGCGCATACCGACGGCAATGGCTGAGGTAGCCCTGCTCATGGCTGCCTACCAGTTGCACCACGCTGGTCCATAACCAGGACGGCGCATCCAGCTGCCTGGAGCGGTTTTCTTGCAGCGTGGCCATCCAGGCCTTGCGCGTGTCCCGGCCCATCTGGCGGGCATGGGCGATACCGACAACCCGGGCGAGATACCCGGCGGCATGCATCGCGTCGGTCTCGCTGAGTTCGTCCAACTCCAGCTTCATGTCCTGCGGCAGCAATTCACGGATGAAAAAACCGTGCTCCAGAAAGCGCGTCGCCAGCATGCGCTCACCCAGGCCTGGGGACAGCTGGCGAGCGCCCTCGACGACCCGGCGGCCATTGTCCCGTGGCATCTTCGCCCGTGCGGCACGGGGTGCCGCAGCGCCCACCGCCTGCTTGATGTCGATCAGGCAGTATTCGCGATCGTCCTTGTCTCCCACCCCCAGCAACGCCGCGTAACGCAGCAAGCCGAGGGAGCTGCAGCCCTTGACCCAATAGGCCGAATCCAGCAACTCGACCTTGGCGTCCTTGGGCCGCCCCTTGAGGGACGTGACCAACTGGTGGAGGTCGTCCGATGCGCAAACGTCGGCCAAGGCGCTTTTTTCCGCCCGCGACAACGACCAAAAGTGTTTGCCGAGGGGAATGCTCGGCCGCGCATTCTCGATGCGTTCACGTGCCAGGTGCTTCCAGGTGCGCTCCACGGCACTGCGCATGCCGGCCTTGACCTGGGACGGGCGCGGCGGCGCTTCATCCGGCTTGTCCTTGAAGGCCTGTTCGTAGCCCACCATCATTTCTTCGAGCATGCGTGCGGTGGTCACGCCAGGTAGGTCAGAGCCACGAGCCGCGGTGGCCAGGGACAGGGCCAGGCGCACCAGGTCGTGGGCCGGGTTGCCGATCACGGCCTGGTCGAGGTCGCGGATGTGCATATCGATGCGCCCCTTGCTGTCGCCGGTCGGCCCCAGGTTGCCCGCATGGCAATCGCCGCAGATCCAGATCGCCGGACCGTGGGGCAACCGGCGGCCAGGCAGGCTGTGCAGCCAATCGTAGAACTGCACGGTGCTGCCGCGCACATAGGCGTGGGCGGAACGTGCCATCTTCAGGTTGCGCAGTTGGATCAGGCGGGGCATGCGGGCGGAGGGACGCGGACTGTTCATATAGGCACTCGGCTGGGGCTACGGTAGAGGCTAGGCCGGCGCAAATGTTTCATTTTGTTTCGCGAGTAAACCTTCAGCCGCGCCCCGCTACCGCCATCAACCAGCCCTTGAACGCCAGCATCGCCGAGGTTTCGGCACGCGACTGCAGGCGGGTCAGCCAGTAACTGCCGGTGGTGATGCCCACGTCGAATGGCTGGCGAATCACATCATTTTCCAATTGCCGCGAAAACATCATCGCCGGCGCCAGGGCCACGCCCGCGCCCTGCAATGCCGCCTCCATCATCCCCAGGGATGAGTCAAACACAATGCTGCGCGGCACCAGAGTGTCGGCAGGTAAACCTGCGGCCTGAAACCACTGGGTCCATTCATCCGCCCGATAAGAGCGCAGCAAGGTGAACTTGAGCAGGTCGGCCGGGGTTTGCAGTTGCTCGGCGATGTGCGGCACGCAAAGCACGCTCAGCGGCGCTTCAAACAAGGGGCTTGCGTCGGTGCCATGCCAGGCACCCGCGCCAAAGCGGATCGCGTAATCCAAGCCTTCGGCGGCGACGTCGACGCGGTTGTTGTGGGTCGACAGCCGCAAGTCGATAAATGGATAACGTGCGTGAAACTCCGGCAAGCGCGGCAGTAGCCATCCCACGGCAAACGTGCCGACTGCGCCCACCGTCAGCACTTCGCGGTAATGTCCGCCTTCGAACCGACTGAGGGTCTGGGCAATCCGGTCAAACGATTCACGCACCACCGGCAGCAAGGTTTCGCCCTCGCTCGTGAGCATCAGCCCCCGTGGCAGGCGCTTGAACAAGGTGACATTGAGCTGTGCCTCCAGGCTTTTAACCTGATGGCTTACCGCCGCCTGGGTAACGCACAGCTCGATGGCCGCGCGGGTAAAGCTCAAATGCCGTGCAGAGGCTTCGAATGCACGCAGGGCATTGAGGGGTAGATGGGAGCGCAACATGCTTGACCCTAGTTATTCTAATGGCTGGTGCGAGATATGATCGTTTGTCGACGCGCGCAAATCTACCTAGATTTATCCGCCTGCGCAGGCCTCGGTTGGCAGTGCACCCTTGATATGGAAGCAAGTCAGCATGAACCATCACGTAAGAAATTGCCTTATTTCAGCCGCAATTATTGGATCTGGAACCTGCATGGCCGCCACCGACCTGCGCCAGGTTGTGGACAGCAACGTTGCGCCGTTGATGCAGCAACACGGAATCGCCGGCCTGGCGGTAGCCACGATCAAAAATGGCCAGGTGCAATACTTTAACTACGGCGTAATGTCCAAGACCACCCAGCGCCCCGTCACCGAAGACACCCTGTTCGAACTTGGCTCCGTCAGCAAAACCTTCACCGCCACGCTGGGCGGTTATGCCCAGGCCACCGGCGCACTCAAGCTGACGGACAAGGCCAGCCAGCACCTGCCAGCCCTGCAAGGCAGCGCCTTCGACCGCATCAGCCTGTTGCAACTGGCGACCTACTCGGCGGGTGGTTTGCCTCTGCAGTTTCCGGAAGCCGCCGACAGCGCCAAGACCATGCTCGGCTATTTCCAGCACTGGAAACCTACCTACGCCCCCGGTGTGCAACGCCTCTACTCAAACCCTAGCATCGGCCTGTTCGGCTACCTGAGCGCGCAAAGCCTGGGGCAGCCCTTCAATGTGGCGATGGAGAAAACCCTGCTGCCGCAATTGGGGCTCAAGCACACCTATATCACCGTGCCCGCCGACAAGGCCGACCAATACGCCCAAGGTTATGACAAGCAGCAAAACCCGGTACGGGTCGGCCCCGGCGCACTGGACGGCGAGGCCTACGGCGTCAAGTCCAGCACCCAGGACATGGCGCGTTTTGTCCTCGCGAACATGCACCCACAAACCCTGAGCGCGCCGCTGCAACAGGCAATTGCCACGACACACACCGGCTACTACACCGTCAACGGCATGACCCAAGGCCTGGGCTGGGAATACTACCCCTACCCGGTGAAGTTGCAGGCATTGCTTGACGGCAACTCCACGCTCATCGCGCTGCAACCCAATAAAGCCCATTGGCTGCAACCGGCGCAGACACAACCGGGCAACGTCATGTTCAACAAAACCGGCTCTACCGGCGGCTTTGGAGCGTACGTGGCGTATGTGCCTGGCAAGGATATAGGCGTGGTGATCCTGGCCAACAAGAACTACCCGATTGCCGACAGAGTGACGGCGGCCCATGGCATCTTGAGCGCGATGGATCAGTAGCAAGCATCACGGCCCGCGATGTGTTGCGCGCTTAACAGTCTTTGACAGTTTTCCGACAAAGCTGTCAAAGACCCCCGCCCTCCTCCAGACCTAGCATTCGAGCTTCCAAACCTCCAATCGGGTGCTCTACATGCTTCGCACGATGCGATCAAAAAACCTCTGTTTGTCCATCTCCACCCTGTGTCTGTTGGCCGGTGCCCATCAGGTTTTGGCCGACGACTGGGACTATCGATTGAAAGCCGGCGTGGCCAACCTGCCGCGCTACAGCGGCAGCGACGAGCGCACCACCACGCCGCTGCTGGGCGGCGCGATCGTCAGCCCATGGGGGATTTTCCTTGATACCGACAAAGGGCTGGGCTGGGGCTACGAAGGCAACGCCTTGAGTTTCAGCGCCTATATCGGCGCCAGTGCCTCACGCAAAGATGAAAACAAAACCGGCCGCCTGGGCTCGGACCGCCTCAAAGGCATGGGCGAAATCAAATCACGCCCGCAATTGGGCGTAAGCGCCAGCTATAACCTCGGCGCAGCGATTGTGGGGGCAACCCTGGAACATGCGCTCAAGGACGACGACCACAAAGACAGCGCCAAAGCCTTCACCTCGCTGGAGTTGAGCATCGGCACCAACCTGTACGACGGCGACTACGGCAGCCTCGATGCCAGCCTCAACAGCCGCTTTGGCGACGCCAATTACCTGCGCACATGGTATGGCGTGACGCCCGGCCAAGCCGCCCGCAGCCGTTTTCAGGCATATGACGCCAAAGGCGGGTTGTTCAGCCGTGGCCTGAACCTGACGTGGAGTTTGCCGGTCAGCGAGCACACCACATTCAGCACACTGCTGGACATGCAGTACCTGTCGGGGGACGCGGGCAAAAGCCCTATCGTCGAGCGGCGCCTGCAAAGCTCGCTCATAGGTGCGCTGGAATACACCTTCTGATCCAGCCCCCCATCAACACCTGTGTGAAGCGCCGGGCTCAGCGCGGCGCCTGATCATTCGGCATAGGCCCACGTCATCCGAAACGACGCCCCGCCCCACTGAGAATCCAGCACTTCTACCTGCCCGCCATGCCACTGCGACACCCGCTGCACCAGCGCCAGGCCCAGGCCGAAGCCGCCGGTGCGGCGGTCACGGCTGGCATCCAGGCGCATAAACGGCTGGAAGATTTTCGCCCGGCCATCCTCGGGCACGCCGGGGCCGTCGTCACACACCCGCACTTCGTAGCCGCTGCCAAACTTAACCAACGAAACCTCCACACGCCGCTCGGCATAACGAATGGCATTGCGCAGCAGGTTGATCACCGCCCGCGCCATAAAGCGCGGTTCGATCTGGATGGTGTCCACCTCACAACTGCGCAACGTCAGTCGGACCCCTGCCGCCTCGGCCTCCAGGGCCACGCTGCCGATCACGCTGTCGAGCCAGCTGTGAGCCTCGATATTTTCCCGGGTGACCTGGGTCGCGCCGCGCTCCAGGCTGGCGTAGGTCAGCAACTCGGAGACCATTTCCTCCAGCTCACCGAGGTCGGCGTACATGTCGGCGATCAGTTCGCTACGCAGACGCGGGTCGACCTGCTGCTTGAGTTGATCGAGTTCAAACGACAAGCGCGCAATCGGCGTACGCAATTCATGGGAAACCGCGTTGGTCAGTTCACGCTGGTTGGCGATCAGGCTCTCGATACGTTCAGCCATCTGGTTGAAGTGCCCGGCCAGTTCGCGCACGGTGGAGCGGCGTGGCAGCAGGATGCGCGAGGCCAGGTGATTGTCGCCAAAACGCTGTGCGGCCAGGCGGATATGCTCCAGATCACGCCAATGGGGACGCACCCAGAAATACAGCACGACGGCCAGGCACAGGCCGAGGAGCACATAAGCCCACAGGTAAAGCCACTTGGGCTCTTCCGGCAGCTTGATTTCCAGCAATTGCGGGCCGTCATCGATACGGGCGAGGAACTCCATAAAGTGCCCACGCACGACCAGCAGCCCGTCCGCCAGCAGTTGCTGCTCACGCTCGTTCAGCCTCAGGGAATCACGCGACAGCAGTTTCAGATGCAACCCGTAATGGGGTTGCAGCTCGGCGAGGCGGGCAGCCCGCGCTTCGCTCGTCAACGGCCGCAACTGCTCGACCAGGGCGTAGGCCGGTCCACGCAACGCCTCGCGGTTGTAGGTTTCGTTGGCTTCCGGCAGCCACTCGTCGAAGGTGTAGTTGACCAGCCAGATCGCCCCCGCCAGGCCCAGAGCAAGGATCAGGTAAAGGCGTAGATAAAGCCGCAGCATTCATACCTCCCAGGCAAACGGATTGAACAGGTAGCCCTTGCCCCAGATGGTCTTGATGCACACCGGTTCACGAGGGTTATCGTTGAGTTTGCCGCGCAGCTTGCTGATGTACACGTCGACGCTGCGATTGAGGCCGTCGAACGCGATGCCGCGCATGCGGTTGAGGATGTCATCGCGGGACAGGATGGTGCCGGAGTGGCTGGCCAACAGCCACAGCAGTTCGAACTCCATGGTCGTCAGTTCGATCGTTTCGTCTCCCAGGCGCACCACCCGGCAGCTACGGTCAATCGCCAAGCGGCCAAAACTCAGGGCCCCACGCACGGTGGGCTCCGGCGCCTGGCGACGTTGCAACGCGCGCAAGCGGGCGAGCAGTACCGGCGGTTTGATCGGTTTGATCACGTAGTCGTCAGCGCCGGATTCCAGGCCGAGGATGTGGTCCAGGTCGTCCTCCTTGGCCGTGAGGATCACGATAGGCGTGTCGGACACATTGCGGATTTCGCGGCACACGTGCAGGCCGCTCTGGCCGGGCAGCATCAGGTCGAGGACAACGATCTTGGGGCGAAAATCGAGAAAGGCCGCCAAGGCCGCGTCGCCCCGGTGCACCACGCGCACCTCGAAACCATGCTGCGACAAAAAATGCGCGATCAGCCCTGCCAGCTTCTCATCGTCTTCAACGAGCAAGACCTTGCCCAGCCCCAGGTTTTCCATAAGTTCTCAGTGTGCGACGCAGATTGAAGAGCGGGCATTATAGGTGGCAAGCTGGGCAACTTGAGCAACTGGCCAGCAGCGGCCGACGAAGCTTCATGCTTTTAAGACTTTTTAACAAATAGCCTGCAATTTTTAACGCCATCTACAGGGAGTTGTATGCGCAAGGATTACCTGGCGTTCTTCGTTTCGCTGTTCCTGTCGCGCCTGGCCGACCAGATTCTGCTGTTTATCGTGCCCTTGATAGTGTTTCAGAGCACAGGGAGCGTGTCCTGGGCCGGGCTGGCGTTTTTTGTCGAGTCGTTGCCGCGTTTCCTCGCGTTTCCGCTGTGCGGGGCGTTGTGCGACAAGTACCCGCCGGTGCGCATCCTGCATATCAGCCAGGTCTATCGCGCGCTGACGTGCTTCGTTGCGGTGGCGCTGTACGGGATGTTCGACGGCATCTATTGGCTGGTGTTGCTTTCGGCCGTGTGCGGGGTGCTGACCACCCAGGGCATCATGGCCCGCGAAGTGCTGATGCCGCATATCTTTGCGCAGTACAGTTATGCCAAGACCCTCTCCTACTCGCAGATTGCCGACCAGAGCGGACTGGTGCTCGGGCCGCTGGTGGCAGCGCTGATGCTCGAAGTGTGGGCGTGGCATTGGGTGGTGCTGGGGATTGCCGGGTTGTTTGTGCTGGCGGACGTGGCCATGGGGGTGTGGCAGCGCTCCAGCTCGGTCGACCTGGCGGTATTTGAACAGCATCGTGATATTTGGCTGCAACCACTGCGGATTGCATTCGGGCATATCCGCCAGCTTGCCGGGCTCAAACGCCTGATTGCGCTGACGGTGGGGGTCAACCTGATCATCGGGGTCACGCTGGCCACGTCAGCCGCAATGGTCACCGGGCTTTACGCCGCCGACAAGGACGCCTATGCGGTACTGCAAGCCGCAGGCGCAGGGGTGACCATCGCGATTCTGTTCTACCTGGCGCGCGCCACCCTGTCGCTGAAAATCCTCGGTGGCCTGTCATACGCACTGATTGCCGCCGGCGCGCTGATCACCGCGATCAGCCCCAATCTGTGGGCTTACTCGCTGGGGTTCCTGCTGGTGATCGGCTTCGACAAGATGTACAGCGTGTACATGCGCAGCGTGCGGCAAAAGGTGATTCCGGTGCAGGACTTTGGCAAAACCGTGGGGGTGATTACCTTGCTCAACAACCTGCCGCAACCCCTGGCCGGGTTGGCGGTTGCACTGCTGGCGGCGCCGCTGGGTACGCAAACGGTGATCCTGCTGCTGACCGCGATCACCGTGTTGATCGGTGTGGTCGTGGCCTCAGGCCGGCACGCCGCTGTGAAAGCGGAACTCGACGTCGGGTGACTCGATCAGTTCCTGCTCGGCCGCCCTCACCCGCTCGATGACTTGGGCGATGTCCTTGGCGTCGCCGTATTGGTAGGCCAATTTCAGATAGCCCTGGAAGTGCCGCGCCTCGCTTTTCAGCAGGCCGAAGTAGAACTTGCCGAGGTCTTCATCCAAATGCGGCACCAGCGCTTCGAAACGCTCGCAACTGCGGGCTTCGATAAAGGCGCCGACCACCAGCGTATCCACCAGTTTGACCGGCTCATGACTGCGCACCACTTTGCGCAACGCCGAGGCGTAGCGACCGGCATGCAGCTGGCGCAGCTCGATCTTGCGCTTTTTCATCAGGCGCATGACCTGTTCGTGGTGCACCAACTCTTCGCGGGCCAGGCGCGACATCATATTGATCAGGTCGACATGGCTGTGGTACTTGGCCATCAGGCTCAGGGCGGTGCTGGCAGCTTTGAATTCGCAGTTCTTGTGGTCGATCAGCAGGGTTTCCTGATCGGCCAGCGCGGCCTGGACCCAGGCGTCGGGAGTGCGGCAACCGAGGAATTCGTGGATTTCGGGCAGGTTCATCGGGCTCACGGGCAAAGGATCACAAAAGGGCGCCGATTATACCGACCACGCCGCAGACCACCAGCCACCGGCCTTGATGTGCATCAACATGACGTGCGCCGGGCAGCAACTATAGTTGTCTCATGCCCACCACTTCCCGGAGTTACCGACCATGCAAGCCATCCGCAGCATCCTGGTGCTCATCGAGCCCGAACATTCGGAAAGCCTGGCCCTCAAACGCGCCAAGTTGATCGCCGGGGTCACCGGTGCGCACTTGCATTTGCTGGTGTGCGACAGGAAACATGAGCATTCGGCGCTGCTGAGCCTGCTCAAGGCGGGCTTGCAGGAGGATGGCTACAGCGTGACCACCGAGCAGGCGTGGAACGAGAGCCTGCATGCAACCATTATTGATGTGCAGCAGGCCGAAGGCTGTGGACTGGTGATCAAGCAGCACTTTCCCGACAGCCCCTTGAAAAAGGCTCTGCTGACCCCGGCGGATTGGAAACTGTTGCGTTATTGCCCGACGGCGGTGTTGTTGGTCAAGACGTCTACGCCGTGGGCTGAAGGTGTGATCCTGGCGGCAATCGATGTGGGTAATACCGACGCCGAACACCGTGAACTGCACGCCGAGATAGTCGGTCATGGCTTCGACATCGCCAGCCTGGCCAAGGCCCAACTGCATGTGATCAGCGCCCACCCTTCGCCGATGCTATCGGCGGCGGACCCGACGTTCCAGCTCAAAGAAACGATTGAGGCGCGCTACCGCGAACAGTGCCGGGCATTCCAAGCCGAGTTTGATATCGACAACTCAAGGCTGCACATCGAGGAAGGCCCTGCCGACGTGCTGATTCCCTTTGCGGCGCACAAGTACCATGCGGTCGTCACCATCATCGGCACGGTGGCGCGTACCGGCATTTCCGGCGCGTTAATCGGCAATACGGCGGAGGTCGTGCTCGACAAGCTGGAAAGTGATGTGCTGGTGCTCAAGCCTGCGAGCCTTATGGATCACCTGGAAGAGCTGGCGGCTAAGTCCTGAGGGCGACGAGGATCAAACTGTGGGAGCCCGCTCCCACACAAGCCCATTTCACATTGGGTCGGGTGTTGTCAGTCAGCAAACACATCCCGCAGAAACCCCGGTGCGATATACCGGTGGTAATGCGCTTCGGACAGGATAAAAAACTCCCGGTCGATCGCATCGCGCAAATCCGGCAAGGCCCAGTCGCGAAATTCCGGCAACAGCACCATGCCATAGGCCTCCAGATTGGAGATCACCCGTGCGCCCCGGGCAATCAACTGGTACGCCCAGCAATACTCCGACTGGTGCGGTACGAAGCGAATCTTGCGCTGTTCCAGTTGAACGCGCAGGGTCTTGGGGTCGAAAACCTCGACCTTGCCGCCCATCACCTGCACCAGCAGTTGCTCCAGGCGCAGCCAAACCGCACGCTTTTCTTCTTCGTTATAGCCATTCCACTGGATCACTTCGTGGTGGAAACGCTTGCAGCCACGGCACACGAGATCGCCGTAGACCGTGGAGCACAGGCCTACGCAGGGGGTTTTGATGGCTTGGTTGGACATAGGCAACGACACACAAATCAGCGAAACAATGCGCCATGTTAGCCCTTTGTCTAACCTGTATCACCCTGCAAACTTGGCGAGGCAACTTACCTTTAGTTTTTTTTTGCCGTAGAATCATCCGGCCTTGTAAGGCGCCAACAATCCGCTGGAAGCTGTTTTCAAAGCGTCACGAGCACAGTCGTTCCTTCAGAACGGTGTTGGCGATGGTGTTTGACCCGGTAGGTCAGTCACCAGCGCCAACCCTCATCAGCTCCGTTCTGCAGGCGTAAAACTTTGAAAGCAGCTTCTGTGAGGAATGCCGGCAGCGCTGGCTTTGCGGCCCAAAAAGCCCCCGAGCGCATGCGTGCCGTTCATTTCTGGATGAGCGTCCCGTGGGACCACTGATGAGGGTAATAACTGTGCTTGAAGCCTACCGCAAACATATCGAAGAGCGTGCAGCCCTGGGTATTGTTCCCCAGCCGCTTAACGCCGAACAAACCGCAGGCCTGGTTGAGCTGCTGAAAAATCCTCCGGCTGGCGAAGAAGAATTCCTCGTTGACCTGATCACCAACCGCATCCCACCAGGTGTTGACGAAGCTGCCTACGTCAAGGCCGGTTTCCTGTCTGCCCTGGCCAAGGGCGAAGTCACTTCCCCCCTGATCGACAAGAAGCGCGCTGTTGAACTGCTTGGCACCATGCAAGGCGGCTACAACATCGTGACCCTGGTCGAGCTGCTGGACGATGCCGAGCTGGCAGCTGTCGCAGCCGCCCAACTCAAGCACACCCTGCTGATGTTCGATGCGTTCCACGACGTGGCCGAAAAAGCCCGTAACGGCAACGAACACGCCAAAGCCGTGATCCAGTCCTGGGCTGACGGCGAATGGTTCCGCAACCGCCCTACCCTGGCCGACAAGATCAGCCTGCGCGTATTCAAGGTTACCGGCGAAACCAACACCGACGACCTGTCCCCTGCTCCAGATGCCTGGTCCCGCCCGGACATCCCGCTGCACGCCCTGGCCATGCTGAAAATGGCCCGTGAAGGCATCGTGCCGGACGAGCAAGGCAAGACCGGCCCGATGAAGCAGATCGAAGAAATGCGCGGCCAAGGCTTCCCGATCGCCTACGTCGGTGATGTGGTCGGCACCGGCTCGTCCCGCAAGTCGGCGACCAACTCCGTACTGTGGTTCTTCGGCGACGACGTACCTTACGTGCCGAACAAGCGCGCTGGCGGCTTCTGCTTCGGCAGCAAGATCGCTCCAATCTTCTACAACACCATGGAAGATGCTGGCGCGCTGCCAATCGAGTTCGACGTTTCCAACATGAACATGGGCGACGTGATCGACCTGTACCCACATGCTGGCAAAGTCTGCAAACACGGCACCGACGAAGTCATCACCACCTTCGAAATGAAGACCCCGGTGCTGTTGGACGAAGTCCGCGCCGGCGGCCGTATCCCGCTGATCATCGGCCGTGGCCTGACCGACAAGGCACGCGCCGAGCTGGGCCTGGGCCCAACCGACCTGTTCAAGCTGCCTGAAGCACCTGTCGACACCGGCAAGGGTTTCACCCTGGCCCAGAAAATGGTCGGCAAGGCGTGCGGCCTGCCAGCAGGCAAAGGCGTTCGCCCTGGCACCTACTGCGAGCCGAAGATGACCACCGTGGGTTCCCAGGACACCACCGGTCCGATGACCCGTGACGAACTGAAAGACCTGGCGTGCCTGGGCTTCTCGACCGATCTGGTAATGCAGTCCTTCTGCCACACCGCGGCCTATCCAAAGCCGATCGACGTGACCACCCACCACACCCTGCCTGACTTCATCATGACCCGTGGCGGCGTATCGCTGCGTCCAGGCGACGGCATCATCCACAGCTGGCTGAACCGCATGCTGCTGCCGGACACCGTCGGCACTGGTGGTGACTCCCACACCCGTTTCCCGATGGGCATCTCGTTCCCGGCCGGTTCTGGCCTGGTCGCGTTTGCCGCAGCCACTGGCGTAATGCCACTGGATATGCCGGAATCGATCCTGGTGCGCTTCAAAGGCAAAATGAAACCTGGCATCACCCTGCGTGACCTGGTTCATGCCATTCCTTACTACGCGATCCAATCGGGTCTGCTGACTGTAGAGAAGAAAGGCAAGAAAAACGCCTTCTCCGGCCGCATCCTGGAGATCGAAGGTCTGAACGACCTGACGCTGGAACAGGCTTTCGAGCTGTCCGACGCCTCGGCTGAACGTTCGGCTGCCGGTTGCACCATCAAGCTGTCGAAAGAGTCCGTCACCGAGTACCTGAACTCCAACATCACCCTGCTGCGCTGGATGATCGGCGAAGGCTACGGCGATGCGCGTACCCTGGAACGTCGCGCCCAAGCGATGGAAGCCTGGGTCAAGAACCCTGAGCTGATGGAAGCCGATGCCGACGCGGAATACGCCGAAATCATCGAGATCGACCTGTCGGAAATCAACGAGCCGATCCTCTGCGCACCGAACGACCCGGACGATGCCCGTCTGCTGTCGAGCGTTGCCGGTGAGAAGATCGACGAAGTGTTCATCGGTTCGTGCATGACCAACATCGGTCACTTCCGCGCTGCCGGTAAACTGCTGGAACAGGTCAAGGGCCAGCTGCCAACCCGTCTGTGGCTGTCGCCGCCGACCAAGATGGACGCACACCAACTGACCGAAGAAGGCTACTACGGCATCTACGGCAAAGCTGGCGCGCGCATGGAAATGCCGGGCTGCTCGCTGTGCATGGGTAACCAGGCACGTGTAGAGCCGAACTCGACTGTTGTGTCGACTTCGACCCGTAACTTCCCGAACCGTCTGGGTGATGGCGCGAACGTCTACCTGGCGTCGGCTGAGCTGGCGGCAGTTGCCTCCACCCTGGGTCGCCTGCCGACCGTCGAAGAGTACATGGGTTACGCAGCGAAACTGGACACCATGGCCAGTGACGTTTACCGCTACCTGAACTTCGACCAGATCGCCGAGTTCCGCAAAATCGCAGCAAGCGCCAACATCCCGGTGATTCAAGCCTAAGGTGTGTTGACGTAGAAGACGCCGCGTATCGCAAGATACGCGGCGTTTTTTTATGCCCGGGATTTGGCCAGTTGCACCGCGCCATCCACACTCAAATCGCTGAGCAGCACCTGCGGCGCCATTGCCTCAGGCAATGCCTGCAACACCTCAAGGGCGTCGTGCCGTACACGCGCGAGCACCAGGCGCTTACCCTCCCCGCGCACCTGCGCAAAAAACGCGGCCAGCGCTTCAATGCTGGTGCCATCCAGGTTCGGCGATTCTTCCAGGCTCAGCACCACGGCTTGCACTGGCGATTGGCGCATCAGGCGCAAGGCCGCGCCCAGGATGCGTTCGGTATTCGCGAAAAACAGCGCCTCGCTGGGACGCACGATCAGCACACCCGGCACCTCCCGTGCGTCGGCATGATGCTGACGGTCAACAAAGTCGTGGCTATCGCCCAGGCGACCAAGCACCTGGATGTCAGCGGAGGACATCTGGCGCAGCATCAACACGACGCTGATCGCCACCGCCAGCAACAAGCCATCCAGCACGCCGAGCACCAGCACCGCCGCGACCGCGCAGATCACCAGCAGGCGGTCACGCCGCCAGATGAAATAGCGCCCCAGCGGTTGCACGCTCAAGCCATGCCCCAGCGCATAGATGACAATGGCTGCGAGCACCGGCTCCGGTGTCAGGGCGACGTAGGGCAGCACCGTCAACACAATCACCAACACCACCAGCGCCGCGACGATGCCGGCCAGCCGTGAACCCGCACCGGCGGCTTCATTCGCCGAGGTTGCCGAATACCCGGCGCCGACGGGCATCCCATGAAACAACCCGGACACCAGGTTGGCCGCTCCCAGCGCCAACAAATCACGATTGGATGACACGCGGTCGCCATGTTTAAGGGCGAACGAGCTGATAGAGCCGTAGGACTCCGCATAAAGGATCATGACTAACGCAAACGCCAACTCCCCCAGGCGCAACCAATCGGCGAACGGCAGCACCGGCAAGCGCCCCAGTTCCAGGCGCAGGTCGATCATGCCAATCAACCCCACACCGTGGGCCTGTAGGTCCAGGAGTTGCCCGCCGGCAATTCCCAGCACGACCACCAGCAACCCGCCCGGCAGGCGCGGAATCCGCGCGCACAGCCACAACACGCACAAGGCCACGGCCGCGACCAGCGCCGCCGGCCAGTTCCAGCTTGGCCACTGCTCGAGTAATTGCGGCAGGAAGCGGATCAGGTTGTTGTCGCTCAGGTGTACGCCCACCACAGCTGCCAGTTGCTTGAGGATAATGGTCAGCGCCAGGCCGAACGCGAAACCGCGCAACACCGGCTTGGCAATAAACGAAGTGACGCCACCCAGCTTGAGCAGCCCGGCCAGCAAGAAAAATCCACCCGTGACCAACACCAGCCCAAACGCCAGGGAAAGCCGCAACGCCGGGTCATCACCGGCAAGGCTGGCGGTCGCTGCGGCCAGTACCGCCGCCGAAGATGACGTAGCCGACACAATCGCAAAGCGGCTGGTGCCCAACAAGCCGTAGCACAACAGCCCGGCAAACAAGGCAATCACACCCGCCTGGGGCGGGAGCGCGGCAATGCTCGAATAGGCCACTGCCTCCGGCAGCAACAAACCGGCGATGGAGAGCCCGGCGAGGATGTCCTGGATGCGCCTGGAAGACGCCGCAACAGCGGGAGGGGTTTGAGTATTCAATCGAGCCAACCTTGGGGGTCTCCAAATCAGAAACCAATAAGCCGACAAGCTTAGCCTTCATTAACCGGCGCCGGGTTGATCCGGGTGCTGGTTTTGCGCAGCCACAAAAAAGGCCGATTCACGGTGTGCGCGAATCGGCCTCTTCAGGTGCCGCCGGTTATCAGGACAACAGCGAGTAGATCAGCGCCGTAATCGCTACCAGGCCAACAGCCGTGACAAACACGTTGGACGCCTGCCCGCGGTACTTGGCCATGGCCGGTACTTTGCGGATCGCGTACATCGGCATCAGGAACAGGATCGAAGCAATCACCGGCCCACCCAATGTCTCGATCATGCCGAGAATGCTCGGGTTGAGCGTGGCCACGATCCAGCACACCACCAGCATGAAGGCGGCGGTCATGCGGTCCAGGGTCTTCGGTGCCGGGCGGCGACCCGTCTTGACCACCAGGCCCTTGAGGCCTTCACTGGCGCCGATGTAGTGGCCCAGGAACGATTTGGCAATCGCCACGAATGCAATCAATGGCGCGGCGAACGCGATGGTCGGGTTGTCGAAGTGGTTGGCCAGGTACGACAGGATCGACAGGTTCTGCGCTTTCGCCTCGGCCAACTGCGCCGGCGACAGGGTCAGCACGCAGCTGAACACAAAGAACAGCACCATCGCTACCATCAGCAGGTGCGCGCGGGACAGGATCTGCGAGCTGCGCTCATCGGCATGGGCGCCGTACTGACGCTTCTGATCAACCGCAAAGGCCGAGATGATCGGCGAGTGGTTGAACGAGAAAACCATCACCGGAATCGCCAGCCATAGGGTACTGAGCAAGGCCGATGGTTCCGGCACCACGCTGGCGGTGCTGAGGATGCCGCCGTTCCAGTGCGGGACCAGGTATACCGCCAGGAACAGCAAGGCGACGATGAACGGATACACCATCAGGCTCATGGCCTTGACGATCACCTGCTCGCCGCAACGCACCACGGCCAGCAGGCCGAGGATCAGCACAAACGCCAGGATTGCCCGAGGCGGCGGCATGATGTGCAACTGGTGCTCCATGAAGCTGCTGACCGTGTTGGTCAACGCCACGCTGTAGATCAGCAGGATCGGGAAGATCGCAAAGAAGTACAGCAACGTGATCACTGCACCGGCCTTGATGCCGAAGTGTTCTTCCACCACGTCGGTGATGTCGGAGCCATCACGACCGGAGAGTACGAAGCGGGTCAGGCCACGGTGGGCAAAGAACGTCATCGGAAACGCCAGCAGCGCCAGGATCAGCAACGGCCAGAAGCCGCCCAGGCCAGCGTTGATAGGCAGAAACAAAGTGCCGGCGCCAATGGCCGTGCCGAACAGGCCAAGCATCCAGGTGGTGTCCTGGCGGCTCCAGCTTGTGAGGGTTGCAGGTGTCGATGGATAGCGTTCGTCAACGCTATTGGCCTGATCATTCATCCGGTCGGATCTCCGCATTTACACAGCCGGGACGAGTCAGAAAAACCTGACAGGCAGCGCCCCGACCATAGAAGGGGCGCGATTGTCCGGGATTCTTGTGAATAAGCAAAGACTTAGCTGAGGAACGGTGGCGTGGTATATCGACACGCCGCACCCAACCCAGACACATTTGTTGACAATCCAGCGCCCACGCCAGCATGATCCGGCAATGAACGTTATGCCGTTGCACCTCACCCGCACCACCACCACGACCGCTTTCGGCGGGTCGCGCGGTGGCTGTGGGTGGTCGAGCTAAATACCCCACAGATTCAACCCAAGGCCCCGCCAGCAATGGACGGGGCCTTTTTGTTGCTCCGCCCACCAGGCAATCACAAGGAGCAACACCATGGCTGACGCCCTGTTGATCATCGATATGCAAGCCGGCCTATACGATGGCCCGCAAAGACCTTTCGAGCGTGAACGCCTGCTCGACACCATCAACCAGTTGATCAAGCGCGCCCGCGCCGCCAACAAGCCGATCTTCGTGGCGCGCCACACCGGCCCCGAAGGTTCGCCGATTGCGGCGGGCAGCCCGCTTTGGCAGGTATGGCACGGCCTGGAGGTGGACGAGCACCGTGACCATCTATTCAACAAAACCCGCCCAAGCTGTTTTCTGGGTACGGACCTGGCCCGACAACTGCGCGCAGCCCAGGTCGACGAACTGGTGATTGTGGGCATGAAAACCCAGTTTTGCATCGACACGACTTGCCGTGTAGCGGTTGAACTGGGGTTTTCGGTGGTATTGCCCGAGGATGGCCACACCTGCATGGACACTCCGGCGCTGAAGGCCGAAGCGATCATCGAGCATCACAATGGGACATTGGCCGGGGCGTTTGTGAAGCGTATCAGCGCAAGGGACCTCTGGCGCTCAAGCGACCACGCGACCCACTAAACCGCGGAGGCCCTCAGGGGCCTATTGCGCAGTTCACCGTTGAGGGTGTTCTGCGCAATATCCAGCTGTTAGAACAGCATTACGCAAGAAGAAAATTTTCTTTCTCAGTAAAACGCCCCGCCCTACAAATCCCGCATACTCATCCTCTCAAACCCTTCAGGAAGAGCCTTCCGATGACCGCAACAGTTCTGGTCCTGGTTGAAACCATCAACGCCTACCTGCCCATCATCGAAAGCAATGACTTTCATGTGATCCTGGCTCCCACACCCGCCGAACGCGCCCAGGCCATCAAGACCCACGGCGCGCAGATCAAGGCCGTGCTGACCCGTGGTCCGCTGGGCTTGTACGCCGCGGAAATCGACGCCCTGCCCCTGCTGGAAATCATTTGCGTGATCGGCGCAGGCTATGAACATGTCGACCTGCAAGCGGCCAGCAATCGCGGGATCGTGGTCACCAACGGCGCCGGGGTCAACGCGCCATCAGTGGCCGACCACGCCATGGCCTTGTTGTTGTCGCTGGTGCGCGGCATTCCGCAGACCGACGCCGCCGTGCGGCGCAATGAATGGCCCAAAGTGATGCGGCCGTCCCTGGGCGGCAAGCAGCTGGGCATACTCGGGCTTGGTGCGGTAGGCCTGGAGATCGCCAAGCGCGCGGCCCTCGGCTTCGGTATGGAAATCAGCTACCACAACCGCCAGCCGCGCGATGATGTGGACTACACCTACTGTTCGAGCGCGGTGGAACTGGCGCGCACCTCGGACTTCCTGATCCTGGCCACGCCCGGCGGCGACGGCACCCGCCACTTGATCGATCGCCACGCCCTCGACGCCCTCGGCCCCAATGGTTACCTGGTCAACATCGGACGCGGCAGCGTGGTGGTCACCGCCGACCTGGTGGCTGCCCTGGAGCAGCGGCGCATTGGCGGTGCCGCCCTGGACGTGTTCGACGACGAGCCCCAAGTGCCCGACGCCCTCAAGCGCTTGAGCAACACCGTGCTCACCTCCCATGTCGCTGGCCTGTCACCGGAGGCCGCCCATGATACGGTGCAGCGCGTGGCGGATAACCTGGTGGAGTTTTTCGCCGGTCGCCCGGTGCTCACGCCGGTCGCGCTGCCCCCGCCTGCAAAGTGACCCATCAGGCACGCTGATCACCCTCCAACACGCTAACCTATTAAACCGCCCCGACCTTGTCGCTGGGCGGTTGTGCGCATTAGATTAGGAAATAGTCCGAGGCCTTTAGAATAAGCAGAAGGGATAAGCATGGCGCTGAACGACCAATCGACCCAGATCCGGGCAGGCGAAGAACTTGACGCCAGCCTGATCGATCCCTACCTCAAGGCCCATATCCCCGGCCTGAGCGGCACGCCCACCATCAGCCAGTTTCCTGGCGGCGCGTCCAACCTGACTTACCTGCTGGAGTACCCCGGCCAGGAATTTGTCCTGCGCCGCCCGCCCTTTGGCCACAAGGCCAAGTCCGCCCACGACATGGGCCGGGAATACCGCATTCTCAACAGCCTCAAGGACGGCTTTCCGTACTGCCCCAAAGCCTACGTGCACTGCACCGATGAGTCGGTGATCGGCGCCGAGTTCTATGTGATGGAGCGGGTCAACGGCATCATCCTGCGCTCCGACCTGCCGGCCGAACTGGGCCTGGACGCGGCAAAGACCGAAGCCTTGTGCAAAAGCTTTATCGACAAGTTCGTCGAACTGCATCAAGTCGACTACACCGCATGCGGCCTGGCCGATCTGGGCAAGCCCGAAGGCTACGTGGCACGGCAGATCCGCGGCTGGAGCGATCGCTACGAAAAAGCCCTGACCCCCGACGCCCCGCGCTGGGAAGCAGTGCGCGCGTGGCTCGACGACAAGATGCCGGCCGACCACCCGACGTCCAGCATCGTGCACAACGACTACCGCTTCGACAACGTGATCCTCGACGCACACAACCCGATGCAGATCATCGGTGTGCTCGACTGGGAGCTGACCACCCTCGGCGACCCGTTGATGGACCTTGGCAACACCCTCGCCTACTGGATCGAAGCCGCCGACCCGGCCCCGGTGCAACTGATGCGCCGCCAGCCGAGCAACGCCCCCGGCATGCTCACCCGCCGCCAGTTCGTGGACTACTACGCCGAACGTGCCGGCATCCAGATCGACAATTTCGACTTCTACTACACCTACGGCCTGTTCCGCCTGGCCGGCATCGTGCAGCAGATCTACTACCGCTTCTTCCATGGCCAGACCCAGGACAAACGCTTCGCGCAGTTCATCCAGATGAACAAGCTGCTGGAGCAGATGAGCCTGAACGTGATCGGTAAATCAGCCCTTTAAGGAACCTCCATGTCCAAGACCAACCTGTTCGACCTCGACGGCAAGATCGCCTTCGTTTCCGGCGCCAGCCGTGGCATCGGTGAGGCCATCGCCAAGTTACTGGCCCAGCAAGGCGCCCATGTGATCGTCTCCAGTCGCAAGCTGGACGGCTGCCAGCATGTGGCGGACGCGATCATCGCCGCCGGCGGCAAAGCCACGGCGATTGCCTGCCATATCGGCGAAATGGAGCAGATTACCCAGGTGTTCGCCGGTATTCGCGAACAGTTCGGCCGCCTGGACATCCTGGTCAACAACGCCGCAACCAACCCGCAATTCTGCAACGTGCTGGACACCGACCTCGGCGCCTTCCAGAAGACCGTCGACGTGAATATCCGCGGCTACTTCTTCATGTCGGTGGAAGCCGGCAAGCTGATGCGTGAGAACGGTGGCGGCAGCATCATCAACGTGGCCTCGATCAACGGCATCTCCCCTGGGGTGTTCCAGGGCATCTACTCGGTGACCAAGGCCGCCGTGATCAACATGACCAAGGTGTTCGCCAAGGAATGCGCAGCGTTTGGCATTCGTTGCAACGCCCTGCTGCCAGGGCTGACCGACACCAAGTTCGCCTCGGCGCTGGTGAAAAACGATGCGATCCTGAAAACCGCACTGGCGCAGATCCCGCTCAAACGCGTGGCCGACCCGAGCGAAATGGCCGGCGCGGTGCTGTACCTGGCGAGCGATGCGTCCAGCTACACCACCGGCGTATCGCTGAACGTAGACGGCGGCTTCCTCTCCTGAACCCAGGCGTCAGGGCCGCTTGAACTGCCGGCGCAGGTCTTCGATCTGTGCCCGGCAGTGGCAGCCTTCCAAGTGATCGTTGACCATGCCCATCGCCTGCATCAGCGCATACATCGTGGTCGGGCCGACGTAGGTCCAGCCACGCTTCTTCAAGGCCTTCGACAACCGCACCGAGGCCGGGGACGTGGGGTTGGCGGCCCAATAAGCCAGATCGACCACCGCCGGGCGCTCTTGTGCAGTGGGCTCGAACGCCCACAGCCAGGCTGCCAGTGAACCCGTTTCATCCACCAGCTCACAGGCACGCCGCGCATTATTGATGGTCGACACGATCTTCGCCCGATTACGCACAATCCCGGCATCGTTCATCAAGCGCGCTATATCGGCCTCGCCATACGTGGCGACCTTGCGAAAATCAAAGCCCTCGAACGCCACCCTGAACTGCTCGCGCTTGCGCAGGATGGTGATCCACGCCATGCCCGCCTGAAAGCCTTCCAGGCAGATCTTCTCGTACAACTGGGTGTCGTCGGCCACCGGCACGCCCCACTCGTGATCGTGGTAACGCGGGTATTCCGGCGCGGACGTGCGCCAGGCGCAATAGGTCTGCCCACAGGCGTCGGTCGTCAGTCCTGGTCTGTCCATCCATTACCTCAAGTGCCAAGCACCGGATGATAAGCGAAAATTTTTATCACCCGCCAACCGCTCAAGCATCACCGTCACCGACCAACTGGTCAGACCGGGACCGGTCAACCGGCGAATTTTTACTTGTGATTTCAAAAAACCCCAGCGTAGACTGGCCCGGCACTGGACTTACCGGTAAGACCACAACAATTAAGCCCTGGAACCACCAGGGCACCGAATAGAGATCCCTCCCATGCTCAGATGGTGCTCGCGTTCGATTTTCCTGCAAGTCGTGATTGGCCTGATGCTCGGCGTCATATGCGGCTTGGCCCTTCCCGAATTCTCCACACAACTCAAACCCCTGGGTGATGGCTTTATCAAGCTGATCAAAATGCTGATTGGCCTGATCGTGTTCTGCGTGGTGGTCAGCGGCATTTCCGGTGCAGGCGACTTGAAGAAAGTCGGGCGCATCGGCCTCAAGTCGGTGATCTACTTTGAAATCCTCACCACCGTCGCCCTGGTGATCGGCCTGGTCATGGCCTTCAGCACCGGGATCGGCACCGGCGCCAATATCCACCTTGAGCAGTTGTCCTCCGCTGGCCTCAATGAACTGGCCGACAAAGGCCAGCACATCAAAGGCACCAGCCAGTTCCTGATGGACCTGATCCCCAACTCGGTAATCGGCGCCTTCGCCGACAACAACGTTCTGCAAGTGCTGCTGTTCTCGGTGCTGTTCGGCAGCGCGCTGAACCTGGTGGGTGAGGCGGCTTCCGGCATCTCGCGCCTGATCAACGAACTGAGCCATGTGATCTTCCGCATCATGGGCATGATCGTGCGCCTGGCGCCAATCGGTGTATTTGGCGCGATCGCCTTCACCACCAGCACCTACGGCCTCGATTCGCTGCAACACCTGGGCAGCCTGGTCGGCCTGTTCTACCTGACCTGCTTCGCCTTCGTCGGGCTGATCCTCGGCCTGGTAATGCGTCTGTCCGGCCTGCGTATGTTGCCGCTGCTCAAGTACCTGCGCGAAGAACTGCTGATCGTGATGGGTACCGCTTCGTCCGACGCGGTGCTGCCACAGATCATGCGCAAACTCGAGCACCTGGGCATCGGCAGCTCTACCGTAGGCCTGGTGATTCCGACGGGGTATTCGTTCAACCTCGACGGTTTCTCGATCTACCTGACCCTGGCCATCGTGTTTATCGCCAACGCCACCGGCACGCCACTGTCGATGACCGACTTGCTGACCATCCTGCTGGTGTCGCTGATCACCTCCAAGGGCGCCCACGGCATCCCGGGCTCGGCCCTGGTGATCCTGGCGGCGACACTCACGGCGATCCCGGCGATTCCGGTGGTGGGCTTGGTGCTGGTGCTGGCGGTGGATTGGTTCATGGGCATCGGTCGTGCATTGACCAACCTGATCGGCAACTGCGTCGCTACCGTAGCCATCGCCCGCTGGGAAAAAGACATCGACATCCAGCGCGCCAATAAAGTACTCGAAGGCCAGCACGGTTATACCTTCCAGGCCAAGAAGCCGGTACTGCCGGCGCATCAGGAGTTCTGAGGTATTCCTGAGGACAACACAGACCAATGTGGGAGCTGGCTTGCCTGCTCCCACACTAGATCTTCACTGGATTCATTACCGTATTTGCAACATAAAGGAGAGGTAGACGTGATAAGCACCTCAACCGTCGTCAATTCAGTGGTAGAAAAACTCCGCGCCGCCCTGGCGCGGGGTCAGTGGCGCCGGGGCGAAATGCTGCCCGGCCAACGCGAACTGGCGGAACAGATGGGTATCAGCCGCCCGAGCCTGCGCGAAGCGGTGATCGTGCTGGAAACCCTTGGCCTGGTGCGCTCGATGCCCGGAAAGGGCGTGGTCGTGCTCGAAACCGATGTCAGCGAACCCCAGACCAACGACGCGGTGGCCGACGCCAGCCTCGAAGACATCCTGCAACTGCGCTACACCCTGGAGCCCTTCGTCGTGGGCCTGGTCGCCCAGTCCATCAGCAGCAAGGAAGTCGGCCAACTGCGCCTGACCCTGATGGACATGCGCGAAGCCCTCGACGCCGAAGACGCCGAGGCCGGCATGAATGCCTATATCGGCTTTCACGAAGAACTGTTCGCCCTGACCTCCAACCCGATCTTCCAGAACGTGGTGCAGCAGACCCGCAACGCCCTCAAGCTAAGCGCGCAGGTATTGCGCAACTCGCCGGAACACCTGGCCGAACGCCTGCGCGAAAACGAAGCCGTGGTGCGCGCCATCCGCAACAAGAACAGCGCCCTGGCCAGTGCCGAAATGCGTCGGCACATCCTTCAGGAAGGCCTGCGCATGGGCATTCGCTTGAACATCCCGGATGACCATCTGGGCAGCTGATTTTTTGGAGACCGGCCATGACCGCTTATGCGTTGCAACGCGACCCTATCTTCCCAGCCCTGCGCTTGATCGCCGGTAAAAAGCCCTCGGTGGACGACATCTACCCGCGCCTGTTCGACGCCATCCTCGAACAGCGCATCGCGCCGGCCAGCCGTTTCACCGAAGAGAGCCTGGGCGAGACCTTTGGCGTGAGCCGCAGCGTGATTCGTCGGGTCCTGGCGAAACTGTCCCATCAACAAGTGATCATCCTGCGCCCCAACCAGCGTGCCCAGGTGGCCGCACCGGATGCGCAGCAAACCCGGCAGATCCTCGAAGCCCGGCGCCTGACGGAAATCACCGTGGTGCAACTGGCCTGCGTGCATGCGACACCCACACAAGTGCGCCAGTTACGCGAACTGATCGCCCGCGAACGCGAATGCATCGAGCGCGATCAACGTGGCCCGGCCATTCGTTTGTCCGGGGAGTTTCATCTGCAACTGGCGGCGATGGCGCGTAATGCCCCGCTGGCGCAGTTTCTTAACAGCCTGGTGCCGCTGACATCGTTGGTCATTGCCCAATATGAAGCGAAAGCCTGCACCTACTGTGCATGGCAAGAACATGTGGCGATTGTGGATGCGCTGGAGCAACGGGACGCCACCGCCGCCGTGAGCCTGATGACCCAGCACCTGGATCACCTGGAATCCAAATTACTCAAACACCACTGATCCCCCTGACAAATGCAGATCAAAATGTGGGAGCTGGCTTGCCTGCGATAGCGGAGGGTCAGCCAACACATCTGCAACTGATACACCGCTATCGCAGGCAAGCCAGCTCCCACAGTGATCGCATTCCAATTCAAGTAAAAAAGCCCCCGTATCTTGCGATACGGGGGCTTTTGTTTTCAGCGTCAGATCAAGCCGGTTACAACACCGACTGACCACTCAACGCCAGGTCCAGCAACTCGCGGTTGGCCACTGCATACATGGCGTAGTCCGTGCCAACGGCAGCACGAATCTCCACCATCATCGCCACCCAACGCTCAGCCATGTCCTTGTGCTGCTCAAGCCACAGGGCCACGCGGGCTTCCATGTCTTGTGGCGCGTCGGCCATTTGCAGTACCGAAATGGTGATCGCCCGTTGCTGCCAGTCCACATCGTCGCGGAACGCTTCGCGGGCCTGGGCCTGCCAGTTGTTGGCCACCGGCAGGTCGCTGATCTGCTGCAGGTACCACGGCAAGTCCAGGGCGCTGCCAACGGCGAAGTAGGCCTTGGCCACTTCGGCGGCGTCATGCCCGGTCACGTCGGCGGCTTCGATGATCGGCAGCAAGGTGTACAGGTGGGTAGTGCCTGCAACCATGCGCGCCAACAACTCAGGCACGCCAGCTTCGGTGTAAGCCTGGTAGCGGGTCTGCCAGCCTTCGCGGGTCGGGCCTTCCAGCAGTTCGTCGAGCTTGAGGCCCAGCGCCGCCAGGTGCGGACCGAAGTGCGCGGTGTCACGACCAGCGTCCTGTTCGTTGCGACGGCTGCGCAGGAACCAGCGCGTGGCGCGGCGCCCCAGACGCATCAGCTCGTCCATCAGCTCCAGTTGCACGTCAGCGGAAACCTGATGATCCAGGGCTTCAATCTGGCGGAACCAGTGCGGGAGGTGGAAGATGTCGCGCACGATCACATAAGCGCCGGCCACGTTCGCCGGGCTCATGCCGGTCGACTCTTTGAGTCGTTGAACGAAGGTGATGCCCATGTGGTTGACCAGGTCGTTGGCGATCTGGGTGCTGACGATCTCGCGCTTGAGGCGGTGACGACGCATGGCCTCGCCGAACTTGGCCACCAGGCTCGGCGGGAACGCAGTCTCCATGTCACGGGTCAGGTACTCGTCATCCGGCACCTGGGATTTGAGCAACGCTTCCTTGAGGTCGATCTTGCTGTACGAGATCAGTACCGACAGCTCCGGGCGGGTCAAGCCCTTGCCGTTGGCCGCGCGCTCGACGAGCTGCTCCTCGGTCGGCAGGTACTCGATGGCGCGGTCCAGCTTGCCACGGCCTTCCAGGTCGCTCATCAGGCGCTTGTACTCGGCAGCACGCTCGTAGGCACGGCGCGCGGCCAGGGACAGGGCCTGGGTCTGCTTGTAGTTGTTGCCCAACACCAGGTTGCCGACTTCGTCGGTCATGCTCGCCAGCAACTGGTTGCGTTGCTTGTCGGTCATGTCACCGGCCTGCACCACTTCGTTGAGCAGGATCTTGATGTTCACTTCGTGGTCGGAGCAGTCCACACCACCGGCGTTGTCGATGAAATCGGTGTTGGAACCGCCGCCATTGAGGCCGAATTCCACACGACCCAGCTGGGTCATGCCGAGGTTGCCGCCCTCGCCCACCACCTTGCAGCGCAGCTCGTTGCCGTTGACGCGCAGGGCGTCGTTGGCCTTGTCGCCCACATCAGCATGGCTTTCGCTGCTGGCCTTGACGTAGGTGCCGATACCGCCGTTCCACAACAGGTCCACCGGCGCCTTGAGCAAGGCATTCAGCAGTTCGGTCGGAGTCAGCTTGTCGGCCGAGATGTCGAAGCGTTCTTTCATCTGTGGCGAGATGGCAATGCTCTTGGCGCTGCGCGAGAAGATACCGCCGCCTTCGGACATGATGCTGGTGTCGTAGTCGGTCCAGGCCGAACGCGGCAGCTCGAACATGCGCTGGCGCTCGACAAAGCTGGTGGCCGGGTTCGGGTTTGGATCGATGAAAATGTGCAGGTGGTTGAACGCTGCGACCAGTTGCAGCTTGTCGGACATCAACAGGCCGTTACCGAATACGTCACCGGCCATGTCGCCGATGCCCACCACGGTGATGCTGTCTTCCTGCACGTTGATGCCGCGCTCACGGAAGTGACGCTGCACACCGACCCACGCGCCCTTGGCGGTGATGCCCATTTTCTTGTGGTCGTAACCGGCGGAACCACCGGAGGCGAACGCATCGCCCAGCCAGAAGCCGTAGTCGATGGCGATGCCGTTGGCGATGTCGGAGAAGGTCGCAGTGCCCTTGTCCGCGGCAACCACCAGGTACGGGTCATCGTCGTCATGACGCACGACGTTGGCCGGTGGCACCAGGGCGCCATCCTTGAGGTTGTCGGTGATGTCCAACAGACCGGAAATGAAGATGCGGTAGCAGGCGATGCCCTCGGCCGCGATCTCGTCGCGGCTGCCGCCCAGTGGCAGGCGACGCGGCAGGAAGCCGCCCTTCGCACCCACCGGCACGATGACCGAGTTCTTCACTTGCTGGGCTTTTACCAGGCCAAGCACTTCGGTACGGAAGTCTTCTTCACGGTCGGACCAGCGCAGGCCGCCGCGGGCAACGTTGCCGAAGCGCAGGTGCACGCCTTCGACACGCGGCGAGTAGACGAAGATTTCAAACTTCGGCACCGGCTTTGGCAGCTCGGGAATCGCGCGCGGGTCGAACTTGAAGCTGAAGTACGACTTGTTCTGGCCGTTGGCGTCGGTCTGGTAGAAGTTGGTACGCAGCGTGGCTTTGATCAGGTCCAGGTAGCGACGCAGGATGCGGTCTTCGTTGAGCACCTGAACGTCGTCCAGCGCACTGAGAATCGCTTGCTCCAGGCGTTGCTGCTTGTCTTCCAGGTCGTCGGCGGTGAGTTTGCGCGCCAGGTAGAAGCGGGTCTTGAACAACCGGGTCAACTCGCGGGCGATGTCGGTGTGGTTGTTCAGGGTGCTGGCGATGTAACCGAGGTCGAAGCCCAGGCGGATCTGCTTGAGGTAACGGGCGTAGGCACGCAGCAGCGCGACGTCGCGCCATGGCAGGCCGGCGGTGAGTACCAGGCGGTTGAACGCATCGTTCTCCGCGTCGCCATGCACGATGTGCACGAACGCGTCCTGCAGGGTGTCGTTGAGTTGCTGGATGTCCAGGTTCACGCCTTCGGCGGCGATGAACGCGAAGTCATGGATCCAGAACTCACGGCCATTGGCATGACGCAGACGGTACGGGAATTCGCCCAGCACGCGCAGGCCGAGGTTTTCCAGGATCGGCAGCACGTCGGACAGCGCCAGTGGGGTGTCGGCGTGATAGAGCTTGCAATGCAGCTCGCGCTGGCCGGAGACCTGGCCCAGCGGCTGATAGAAGCTCATCACCAACGGATTGGCTTCGGTCAGGCTGTTGAGATGCTGCATGTCGACCACGGCCGAATGCGCAGCGAAACGCTCGCGGTAACCAGCCGGGAAGCCTTTCGGGAAGTCGGCCAGCACGTTGGTGCCCTGGGCTTCGCCGAAGCTTTCGATCACCAGGCTCGAGTAGTCGTCCTGCCAGCTGCGGCAAGCCTGCACCACTTCTTTTTCCAGTTGCAGCGGGTCGATGTCGAGGCGGTTCTTCGGATCGACACGCAGAATCAGTTGCACACGGGCCAGCACGGATTCGGAGAAGAAGGTCCAGAACTCGCAATCCGATGCTTTCAGGCGATCCATCAGCACTTGCTGGATCTTCTGGCGCACTTCGGTGGAATAGATGTCGCGCGGCACGTAGGCCAGGCAGTAGCAGAAACGACCGTACGGGTCTTTGCGCAGGAACACGCGGATCTTGTTGCGTTCCTGGATCTGCACGATGGACATCACGGTACTGAACAGCTCGTCGACCGGAGTCTGGAACAGGTCGTCACGGGGCAGCACTTCTACGACTTGCGCCAGCTCCTTGCCCAAGTGCGCCTTGGCCTGGAAGCCCGAGCGGCGCTCGATCTCGGCGACCTTGCGGCGGATGTACGGGATGACGCGCACGCTTTCGCCGTACACCGAAGAGGTGTAGAGGCCCATGAAGCGGTGTTCCTTGATGACCTTGCCGTCGGCGCTGATCTCACGGATCGACACATAGTCCGGGTAGGCCGGACGGTGCACACGGCTTGGGTGGGCCGCCTTGGCGAACGACAGTACCGTCGGTTCGCGCAGGTAGTTCACCGCGTAGTCTTCGATGCGCAGGTCGTCGGCGGTGAGGCCGGCACGCAGCAACTTGGTCAGACCGAGGAAGGAATCGGCGTCATATTCGATATGACCGCCGTCCGCCTCGTCACGTACCACGAACTCTTCATAGCCGAGGAAGGTGAAGTGGTTGCCCACCAGCCATTCCAGGAAGTTCTTGATCTCGGCCTTTTCTTCGCCGTCGATGGCGAACTGGCTCGCGTCGATACCGGCCAGCAGGTCCTGGACCTTGGCTTTCATCGGCTCGAAATCGGCCACGGCCACGCGCACTTCGCCCAGCACCTGCTCAAGCTCTTTGCTCAGCACGCTCAGTTCGGCGGTATTGGCGCAACGGTCGATTTCCAGGTACATCAGCGATTCTTGCTGGATGCCTTCGCCCTGGGTGCCTTTTGGCAGGATTTCCAGCAACTCGCCCTTGGCGCCACGGCGCACGCTGAGCACGGTGGTTTGCAGGGTGTGGATGCTGTAGCCGCGGCGGTTCAGCTCGGTACGGACCGAGTCCACCAGAAACGGCAGGTCATGGTGCAGCACTTCGACCGCAGTGTGGGTCGATTGCCAGCCATGACGTTCGTAATCGGGGTTGTACACACGCACTTGCGGTTGGGTGTGGTCAAAGCGCTCAAGCAGGCGCCACGCAGAGAGGGTGCAGCCGGCCAGGTCGGAAAGGCGACGTTGGGTCAGTTCATCCAGGGAAATGATGCCGAAGAATTGTTCAGCGAACAGCGCCACTTGTGGCAGTGCCTGTTCACTGATGTGCTGCGCCAGTGCCGCTTGCAGTTGATGCTGGAAGTCGGCCTTGCTGGCTGCGGTGAAGAACGCCATCTGTGGTACTCCGCTTGGGCTTGTTATTGATGAAAGCGTCGCGTGTTGTCCCCTTGCGGGGAGACCGTCAGCGCCGTTCGCAGGTTAACCATAGCGAATTCGGCGTGACAGGTGGGTGAAGCTGGACAAGACCACCGGGTCACATACAACTTTCACAAGATACACACCTTGCCGGGTGACGGTACGACGGGCAGGTCAGGCGCCTGGCAGGTGCACATCCGTTGCGCAGCTTAACGAGTGTAGGAAGACAGCTGCTTGCGATGCTGCGACATATTCGGTCATCGGTAAGCAGGCTGCGGGTTGCAACTTGGGCAACCCGGAATTCGCGGCGAAAAAATCGACTATTATCACGCCTGTGAGTGCCAGAAATGACCGATTCGGCCCGCAAGGTCATGCACTGGGCCAGACATAGAATGCAGCACAAAATTCGCCGCAATGGCACAATCGCCGGCATTGCGCCCTAGCCCTGACAGGATTCCCCATGCTGCAACTTAAAACCGACGCCCTGATGGTCACCCCGTGCGACGACGAAGAAGACAACATGGCCATGCTCTGCTGCCACGGCAAGAACGGCGAGATGTTCATGCTCACCCGCTACCCGGATGAAGACGAAGTGGAGCTGACCTGGGACTACGAGCCATCGACGCTCGACGGGCTTAAAGTCACCCTGGGCGACACCACGCTGCTGGTAGAACTGGCAGCAGGCGATGCCGACGCGCTGGGCGGCAAGGATCAATTACAGATCACCCACGCCACCGCCGCAGCGGACCTGGCCGAAGTCGAAGAAACCCTGCAAAACATCCTCAAAGGCACCGGCACCTTCATCCGAATCTAAGTCCACCCAGAGTCACATGAGGTTGAAGCTTG
>NZ_JAHPJF010000031.1:0-53700 GCF_020515815.1 Pseudomonas sp. AF03-9
GCGGGGCTGCCCTTCGTAGGGGGGCGGGGTTATTTGCCTGGGGTCAGGGTTAGCCGCGTCTTCCCGTACACCTTGTCAAAGTTCTGCGGCTGCATCGGGAAGCTCAGGTATTGCGCCTTGAGCGATGGGTCGATGCCGTTGGCATAGTTCGGGCTGGCGGGGTTGCCGGATTGGCCGATGCCACCCTGGCCTGTCATCGGTTCCACTTGGCCGAAGTCGACGATCATGCGCAGCGCCGGCACCTGGGTGGTAGTGAAGTCCTGCCCCCAGTTGTACGGTGCCGGGTTCAGGGTGTTGTGGTCGCCACCGGATGCCAATGGGCCTCGAATCACCTGGCCCCCGGCGTTTTTCCAGGTGGTGCTGTGCAACTTGCCCCACTGCCAGGCCTTGTGATCGCTGCCCAGTTGGCTGTCGCCGGCGCTGATCGCCGCGGCCAGGCTACGGGCGAGGATTGCCGGTTTGTCTTCTTTCTGCGGGGGCCGGATGTCGTCCCAGAACGGGCTGTCTTCACGGCCCAACAGGTGGTCGGCCTGGGCGGCGTAGGACAGGCTGGCGTTGCTGACAAACGCCTTCCAGCTGGCGCTGTTTTCCGGGCCGAGTTCATCGAGGAAGATCTGCTTGGTGCTTTCTTGCAGGAACAGTTCGTAGAGCGCCGCGTCGGCGGAGGTGGACACCAGGCGCCCATCGAACCCCATCAAGCGGCTCAACGCCTCGCGGGCCTTGGCCTGCTCGGCTGCCGGCAGGGCGTCAATCGCCTGTTTCAGCGGCTGGGCCATGCCTGGCGCCTGGAACATGCTCTTGAGCTTGGCGGCGAAGGTGGTGGTCTGGTCGTACTGCATGGCGATCATGCTGCGGGTGTCATGCTTGCCCGCATTGGCCAGTTGCGCCAGGCGCTCGCTGCGCTCGGGCGCGTCCCAGGAGTTGGACAGCTGCATGCCATAACCGCGTGGTGCGGTGCGCTGGTTGGCGGTGCCGATCCAGCCTTGGGCCGGGTCTTGGTCGTAAGGGTGCAGCATTGCGTCGGCGTAACCGTCCCAGTCAAAGCGCGTGTCCCAGCCCGGCGAGGGCAGCAGGCCTTCACCTTCGCGGCGGTTGGGGAAGCGGCCGGTGACTTGCCAGCCGATGTTGCTGGCGTCGGCAAACACCATGTTCAACGCGATGGCGCGAATCTCGCGGGTCGCGTCCGAGGCCTTGCCGGCGTTTTGTGCGCGGGACAGGTCGAAGAACGCGTCCAGACTCTTGTCGTCCTTGAAGTCGGCGGTTTGCAAGGCCAGACCCAGGCCGCTGGTCAGTGCCTGGCTGCTGTTGAGCAGGGCACCATGGCGGGTTTCGTACACCACTTCGCGAATCGAGCGTTGGCCTTTGACGAAGAAGGTTTCGTTGCGCACAGCGGCCGGTAGCCATTTGCCGTTGCTCTCGTAGTACAACGCGCTGCCTTGACGTTTGACCTTCTCCAGGAACAGGTCCTGGGTGTCGCCCTTGACCGTGCTCATGCTCCACGCGACTTTGCCGTTGAAGCCGGACAACAGGGTCGGCAGACCGGCAATCGAGGCACCGACCGCCTGGTATTTCGGCGCGCGGATCTGCACGTAGCTCCACGGCGACGGCGCTTGCGGCTGGGCGGCAAGGTCGTTGGACAGCAGGCTTTTGCCGCTGCGGCTGCGTTGCGGGCCAATCGCCCAGTTGCTCGAGGTGGTCACGGCCAGGGCGTTGAGGCGGTTCAGTTGCTGGCTGACCGTGTCCAGCCCGGCGAGGCCGGTGATCTGGCCCAGGTTGACCCCTTTGAGTTTCTCGGCTTCGGCCAGCGGGATCGCTTCATCCGGCGCGCTCGGGGTGAGCCAGGCGAGTTTGTCGACGCCGACTTTCTGCGCCAGCACCAGGGAAGCGATTTCTTCCTGCAGGTTGGCCGACTCGCTGAAATTCAACAGGCAGAACAACAGCGCCGAATCTTCCGGTTTCCAGTACTCGGGCTTGTAGCCGGTCTGGGCGAGGTCCGGCGGCAGCTTGTCGCGGTAGCGGAACAGGTAGGCGTTGACGCCGCGTGCGTACACCTCGAAGAACCGCTTGAGGCGTGGCGAGGAGGCGTTATACAGCTCGCCGGCGCGTTTTTTCAGGTTGACCGCACGCATGAACCGGTCGGCATCCAGCACATCGGGACCGGACATCTCCGCCAGACGGCCCTGGGCCAGCAGGCGCAACGTGACCATCTGGGTGATGCGGTCACTGGCATGTACATAACCGAGGCTGAACAGCGCGTCATGGAAGGTGTTGCTTTCGATCAACGGCATGCCCTGGGCATTGCGACGCACCGACACATTCTGTGCCAGGCCTTTGATCGGTTGCACGCCGGCGACCGGCGGCAGGGTGTCCTGGATGCTCTGGAGTTGGCAGCCGGCCAGGCTTAATGCACTGGCCACTGCCGCGGCAACGCCGAACCGGGGAAGAAAATGTGAGAGGGCTGGCGAGGCCATGGCAAAGCTCCTGCGGGGGGTAGCGTCAGTAAAGGCGCTACGTTAGTGAGCGCGGTGGAACGACGCAAGCAGGAGTTTGGGGAAAGCATCAGATCTTGAGACGGGCTCAAATCAAATGCTTTGGGGTCAGGCCTTGGGCGGATTCACTTTCTGCACCAGTTCGTAGGCCCGCACTGTCGCCGGCCGCTCCTTGATGCTGTTGAACCAACGCTGCACATGGGGGAAATCTTCCAACCGCTGGCTCTGCCACTTGTGGGAAACGATCCACGGATAGATGGCCATGTCGGCAATGCTGTAGTCCTCGCCTGCGACGAACGCGCGGTCTGCCAGGCGCCGGTCCAATACGCCGTACAGGCGTGCGGTTTCATCCACGTAACGCTTGATCGCGTAGGGAATCTTTTCCGGTGCGAACTGGCTGAAGTGATGGTTCTGGCCGGCCATCGGCCCCAATCCACCCATCTGCCAGAACAGCCATTGCAGGGTTTCCTGACGACCGCGTAGGTCCTTGGCAATGAACTTGCCGGTTTTTTCCGCGAGGTACAGCAGGATGGCGCCGGATTCGAACAACGAAATCGGCGCGCCACCATCGCTCGGTTGATGATCGACGATGGCCGGAATGCGGTTGTTGGGAGCGATCTTCAGGAAGTCCGGCTTGAACTGGTCGCCCTGGCCGATATTGATCGGATGCACCTCATAAGGCAGGCCGGCTTCTTCCAGGAACAGTGATACTTTGTGACCGTTGGGGGTAGTCCAGTAGTACAAGTCGATCATGACGCTCTCCAAGTGCGCGAATGGCTGTAGGAATAGGTGATGCTGGGAGCGCGAAAATTCAATGAAACATTTAGGTCTATCGTTATGGCATTTCGACAGGACGCGGCGCTGATCGTGATTGATCAGCAAAAAGGCATTCATCACCCCAAGCTGGGGCGGCGTAATAACCCACAGGCCGAAGAACGCATCCAGGCGCTGTTGCGGCATTGGCGCAGTACCGGGCGCCCGGTGATCCATGTGCAGCATTTGTCCCATCTGCCGGACTCGGTGTTCTGGCCTGGGCAGTCCGGCGTCGAGTTCCAGGACAATTGCGTGCCTGCGCCCGGCGAGCAATTGATTCAAAAACGCGTACCGGATGCCTTCAGCGGTACGCCGCTGCAAGCGCAGTTGCGCGCGGCCGGCATCGTGCAATTGGTGCTGGTGGGCGTGGCCACCCACAACTCGATGGAAGCCACCGCCCGCACTGGCGGCAACCTCGGGTTTGATACCTGGGTGATTGAGGACGCGTGCTACACCTTCGACAAACCGGACTTTTTCGGTGCGCCGCACCCCGCCGAGTTGGTGCACGCCATGTCCCTGGGCAACCTGCACGGCGAATACGCCACGGTGATCAACTCCCGTGATGTGCTGGGCTAAGCCTGGGCGCATGAAGGGCGGTTGAGCTTGAGGAATCGAGACGGTGGCGGGCTAGAGGTTGAGCTGTTGTTTCAGCTCAAATCCTGATTTGAGATGCAATCCAATGTGGGAGCGGGCTTGCTCGCGAAGGCGGTGGGTCAGTTGAAATACCTGTGACTGACACACCGCCTTCGCGAGCAAGCCCGCTCCCACACAAGCCCGCTTACAGATTCAAGTGGCGTATTACGCCCCGTGGCACTTCTTGAATTTTTTTGCGCTGCCGCACGGGCACGGATCGTTGCGACCCACGTCCTTCAAGGCGTTGCGCACCGGCTCCTGGTGAGCGTGGCCGCAGTTCGGGCCGTGGACATGGCCGTGGTCGTGATCATGGTGATCGTGATCGTGGTTGCAGTCAGGACCATGGACATGGGGTTGCTGAGTCATTGATGTCGCTCCGGAATAAAATCGCCGGGGATTATCTCGCCATTGTGGGCCACCTGCACGTCATAACCGATGAATAATCCGGTTTTCAGCTCGCCTTCAAGGCGATAGGGCACTGGCTTGCTCGGGTTTTTCAGCATCTGCACCACATCGCGGATCTGTGGCCAGAGGTTGGTGCGTACCGAAACCTTGAAAAAAGCATGGCCTCTGGGCGGCACGGTGAGCCACTCGTTGGATTCACCTTCGGTCAGCACAAAGTTGTCCAGGCTGACCTTGTAGACCAGGCCGCGTACGGTCAGGTCGGCGTCGTCGCGGTTGTCCACGCGAAAGTACAGCTTGAACTTCTGCTCCAACAGCTTGGCCCGCACCACTTCGACTTTCACCAGGGACACGTGGGGCGGTGGCGCGTCGTCTTCGAACCACGACGCGCAGCCGCTCAGGCCGAGGGTTAACGCCAGCATCAAGCTGTAGATCCGAAGCATGGCGTTTGTCCTGTGTTGGTTAGAGATAACTGGAACAACACTTCTTGAATTTCTGCCCGCTGCCACACAGACAGGCATCGTTGCGCCCGGTCTTCACCTCCACGGTCGGATCGATGAAGTACCAGCGCCCGTCATTCTGTACGAAAGAAGACTGTTCGCGGTGGCTGTGTTCGCCAGTGCTGTCATGCCAGCGGGCGGTGAAGGTCACGAACGCGTGCTCCGGCTGGCCGCCGAACACCTCGGAGCTTTCCACCTCCAGGCCCAGCCAGGTGCTTTGGGCGCTCCACGCGCCGATGGCGTCACGGTCCAGGCCGGCCTGTTGCGCGGGCAGGGTGGTTGCCACCAGATAGTCCACCAGGCCCAGCACATAGGCGCTGTAGCGCGAACGCATCAGCGCGCTGGCGCAGGGCGCCGGGTGGCCGGCGTGATAATGGCCGCAGCAGGCATCCAGCAGGTTGCCACTGCCGCAGGGGCAAATGGATGTACTCATCGGGTTACCACCAATACTTTCCGAAGTTTTCCGGGTTGGCCCAGAACCGGGCGTTGAGCCAGTCCGGCACCTGTTTATAGTCAAGCAGATCGTAGGTAAACAGCGTCAGAACCTGCTCATCGCGCTGGAAACGCTCGCCGGCCTGCAGGGCCAGGGAGAAGAAGTCGGTGTCTTGCCATTGGCACGCGCCGAGGTCCACCAGCACCGCAATGCGGCTGGCATTGAGGTTGCGGATGCCGCCGAGCAGGGTCAGGCCTTGTGCCTTTGACAGGTGTTCCAGGCAGTCGACCACCAGCGCCAGGTCAAAACGCTGCGCGGCCAGTTCGGCGGGCAGGGGGCCGGGTGGGGCGATGGACACCTGGGTGTCCGGGTGTTCGGCTTTAAAAGCCTCCAGCGCCGGGAACTGGCTGGCCCCCAACAGCAACAGGCGCTTGGGCTGGTGCAGGTCGAGCAGGGCAGCCAAGGCTTGTTGGGGTGTACGAGCGGAAATACCAGCGGTCATCACAGATCCTCACATCAGGACCATAGAGACTAGCGCGGCTGAGCGTGCTGGCCTAGAGCGGGTGATTGCGAAAAGCCAGGCACTGGCGGCGATCCTCAATGAAACCGGGGGTGCGGCCTACTGGCGCAGATGAAAAGAGCGGTCTTTACTCCACCCATCGGCCCCCGCCGATCCCCTCAGGAGAAATCAGATGAGCATCATGCGGACAGCTCTGCCCTTGATTCTGCTAACCAGCGTATTGACAGGTTGCGCAGGCTTGCAAAAAACCGATTGGCCCACCTGCGCCGCCGTTGGCGGTGTGACCGGCGCGGCGATCGGTGCAACGGAAAGCTCGGCCTACGCGGGCTATGGCGCGCTGTTGGTCGGCGGCATGGCCGGCGCCTATTGCTGGGTGCATGGCGATGGCGACGAGGACGGCGATGGCGTACCGGACAGCCGCGACAAGTGCCCGGGCACGCCGAAGGGCGTGCATGTAGATGCCAACGGTTGCCCGCCGGTGCCGGTCGCGGCAGTGGTTGAGGAAGTGGTCGTGGTCAAGGAAGAAACCATCGTGATCCGCGATGTGTTGTTCCAGTTCGATTCGGCCAAGTTGACGGCGGCGGATAAAGCCAAGCTCGATACCATCGCCACCCGCCTGAAAAAAGAAGCACCGGGCGCGCAACTGCGGGTCAGTGGTCATACGGACAGCGTCGGCAAAGACGCCTACAACCAGAAACTCTCGGAAAAACGTGCGCATTCGGTCACCGAGTACCTCATCCAATCGGGTGTGCCGCGCAGCAGTTTTGTTTCGGTAACGGGGGCTGGCGAAAGCCATCCGGTCGCCGACAACAAAACCGCTGAAGGCCGTGCGTTGAACCGCCGCGTGGAAATCCAGATCAACCGCTGACAGCCCTTGCCCCTGTGGGAGCCACAGGGGCATTGCCGGCAATCTTTACCGAAACCGACCTTTCCCAACTTTTTTGAACCTTCACTGGCAAATCGCCGGTAGAAGTCGTTACTGTGCGTCCAAAGAAAAAACTAGAACAAACTCGGGAGCCCCAAGATGCGTAAGGTTTTACTGTTGGCCCTGTTGGTCAGCCCCATTGCCCTGGCCCAGAGCGTCAGTGTTGAAACCAACTCGTTGATGCGCCTGCCCAACAGCACCAGCGTGCTGCAATTGGAGCGCCTGGATGTGGCGGACTACGGCACGTTGCTGATTCCGGCCAGTATCAGCCAGGTCACGGTGGATGAGTTGCACTTGGGGCGTGACGCGCGTATCGCCATCGTCCCGGGTAATACCGCGCTGCAATTGCAGGTGCGCCATGCGCAACTTGACCACGGCAGCCAGTTCACCTCGCGCGGCGCTCCCGGCACCCATGAAAAACCGGCCAAGGCCGGGCGCGACCTGACCTTGCGCATTCAATCATTGGCGGCCGATGAGTTGTCGGTGGATGCCCGTGGTGGTGCTGGTGCCAAAGGTTATGCCGGTTTGGACGGTGCCAACGGCGTGGACCCGGGCTGCACCTGGGGCGCGGCCGGGCGTGGCGCCAATGGCGACAACGGTGGTGATGGCTTGCCGGGTGCGGCGGGTGCGCAAGTGCGGGTCGAATTGCCAAAGGACTTCCCGGCGCAGCAGATCAAGGTCTGGGTCGACGGTGGAGCGGGTGGTTTGGCGGGCACGGCGGGTAAGCCGGGCAAAGGCGGGCAGTCCAAGGGGTGCCTGGTGTATCAGGCCGATGGCGGCGAGAAGGGCCGTCCTGGGTTGGAAGGCCAACCAGGACCAGCGGGTCCCGCAGGTTCCGTCACCATCCAACGCCTGTAACTTGTAGTGAGCGGGCTTGCCCCGCGCTGGGGGGCGAAGCCGCCCCAAATCCAGACACCTCGGTCTTTCTGAAACACCGCGGCGTACCGGTTGGGGTGGCTTCGCCACCCAGCGCGGGGCAAGCCCGCTCACTACAAGCTCAGAGCATTGGTCGGGCTGAGGCGATTGCCACTGTTACCAATCCCACAATCAAATTGATGCCTACCAACCGGCGAATCTGCCCCAGCACCGCCGCCCCCACCGGCCAGTCCTGCGCCGCCACCGCCGCGCGCAATTGCGGGAATTTCAACGCCTGGATCCGGATAAACAACGCCGTCATCACCAGATACAGGCCCATCATCACCTGCACATAACGCGGCGCAGTCTCAAACCCGCTGAAGCGCAGGTGCAGCAAGCCAATGCCGCTGATCGGCAAAATCGCCACCGCGACCCATACCCACACAAAAAAACGTTGAAACACATTTGCCCACAGCGTGAGCCGGGCAGGGCCCTCAAGTGCCGCCCCGGCGGCGGGGCGCAGGATCATCCAGGCGAAAAACATGCCGCCGACCCAGATCAGGGCGGCCAATACATGCAGGGTGTAGGCGAGGCTAAACGCGGTCATTGCGGTACTCCGTTCTGCGCGGGATTCATTAGCGGGGTATGATAGCGGCCGATCCGAACCACTGAAAATTTATCCAGCGTTTTTTTGCGCCCGACTATCCATGATCAGCACTGAACTCAAAACCACGATCCAGGGCGCCTACTCGCGTTTTCTCGAAGCCAAGAGCTTGAAACCGCGCTACGGCCAACGCCTGATGATCGCCGAAGTGGCCAAGGTCCTCGGGGATATCGACACCGACGACGAAGGTCGCCGCGAAGGTGAGCCCGCGGTCGTGGCCGTCGAAGCCGGCACCGGTACGGGCAAGACCGTGGCCTACAGCCTGGCCGCGATCCCGACCGCCAAGGCCGCCGGCAAGCGCCTGGTGATTGCCACCGCCACCGTGGCCCTGCAAGAGCAGATCGTCTACAAAGACCTGCCCGACCTGATGCGCAACAGCGGCCTGAACTTCACCTTCGCCCTGGCCAAGGGCCGTGGCCGCTACATGTGCCTGTCCAAGCTCGACGTGTTGTTGCAGGAAGGCCACGCGCAAACCGCCACCGCGTCGTTGTTCGAAGAAGAAGGCTTCAAGATCGAGGTGGATGAGGTCAGCCAGAAGCTGTTCACCAGCATGATCGAGAAACTGGCCGGCAACAAATGGGACGGCGACCGCGACAGCTGGCCCACCGCCCTGGAAGACTCCGACTGGGCGCGCCTGACCACCGACCACAGCCAATGCACCAACCGCCATTGCCCCAACTTCGGCCAGTGCGCCTTCTACAAGGCCCGCGAGGGCATGGGCAAGGTCGATGTGATCGTCACCAACCACGACATGGTGCTGGCTGACCTGGCCCTGGGCGGCGGTGCCGTATTGCCCGATCCGCGTGACACGCTCTACGTCTTCGACGAAGGCCATCACCTGCCGGACAAGGCCATCGGTCACTTCGCCCATTACACGCGCCTGCGTTCCACCGCCGATTGGCTGGAAAGCACCGCGAAGAACCTCACCAAGTTGCTGGCCCAGCACCCACTGCCCGGCGACCTGGGCAAGCTGATCGAACAAGTGCCGGAGCTGGCGCGGGAGATCAAGACCCAGCAGCAATTCATGTTCAGCGCCTGCGAGCAGGTCGCCGACTTCAAGCCCGGCGAAGATGTGGAAGGCCGTGAGCGCCCACGTCACCGTTTCGTCGGCGGCTTGATCCCCGAACATATGCGCGAAATGGGCATCGAGTTGAAGAAGGGCTTTTCGCGCCTGACCGACCTGTTTACCCGTCTCACCGATTTGCTCAAGGAAGGCATGGACGGCGAGGTCAACATCGGCATCGCCAGCAACCAGGCCGAGGAATGGTATCCGCTGTTCGGCAGCCTGCTGTCCCGCGCCCAAGGCAACTGGGAATTGTGGACCGCCTTCACCGTCGAAGACCCGGAAGACAACCCGCCCATGGCCCGCTGGCTGACCCTGTCGGAAAGCGGTGCGCTGTTTGACATCGAGGTCAACGCCAGCCCGATCCTCGCCGCCGAAATGCTGCGTCGCAATCTGTGGAACGTGGCCTACGGCTGCCTGGTGACCTCCGCCACGCTGACGGCCCTGGGCACCTTCGACCGCTTCCGCATGCGCGCCGGCCTGCCGAAAAAGGCCGTCACCGCCGTGGTGCCCAGCCCGTTCCATCATGCCGACGCCGGTGTGCTGCGAGTGCCCGACCTCAAGGCCGACCCGCGGGACGCCGCAGCGCACACCGCGGCGATCATCCGCGACCTGCCGGAGCTGGTGGAAGGTTCGCGCGGCACCCTGGTGCTGTTCTCGTCACGCAAACAGATGCAGGACGTGTTCGACGGTCTCGACCGCGACTGGCGCAAGCAGGTGTTTATCCAGGGCAACCTGTCCAAGCAGGAAACCCTGAACAAGCACAAGGCGCGGGTGGATGGCGGCGACTCCAGCGTGCTGTTCGGCCTGGCCAGCTTTGCCGAAGGCGTGGACTTGCCGGGCGCCTACTGCGAACACGTGGTGATCGCCAAGATCCCGTTCTCGGTGCCGGATGATCCGGTCGAGGCGGCGTTGGCCGAATGGATCGAAGCGCGGGGCGGTAATCCGTTCATGGAAATCTCGGTGCCGGACGCTTCCTTGAAGCTGGTCCAGGCCTGCGGGCGCTTGCTGCGTACCGAACAGGACCGGGGCACCATCACCTTGCTCGACCGTCGTTTGGTCACCCAGCGCTATGGCAAGGCTATCCTGAATGCCTTGCCGCCATTCAGGCGCGAAATTTCTTAAGCCGCCGTGGGCGATTTTGCCCACTCCGTGGTCTATCTCACTGTATTTCATCAGGCCATTCATCGGCCGTCTGGGAGAACCTTGTCTGTATGATTCGCACGCTGCCCGCTCTATTTGCCCTGTTGTTCGCCGCGCCCTTGATGGCCGCGCCTGCCGGGCAACAGACCCTGTTCAATTTCGTCCGGCCTGCCGATGTGGTCAAGGTGGCGACCCAGGACGCCAGCCTGCCGCAATACAACGCCGAACAAACCCCTGAAGGCGAGGTGTTGCGCCGCATCACCTTCAACCCGGCCGCCGAACCGAGCCTGGTGCTCAGCCCGCAGAGCGGCGTCTGGGACTGGTCGCAGTCCGGCGCCATGAGCCTGCGCATCCAGAGTGCGATGGACTGGGCGCTGACCCTATACGTCAAAGTGCAGAGCGCGGACGGCAAGATCTTGCGCAGCCGCATCGACCTGCCGGCGGGTCCGGCGCAGACCTTGCTGATCCCGTTGCAAGCCAACTCACCGTTGAGCCAGGGCATGAAGGCTGGCCCGCCGATGCCGATCACCGTGGACGGCCAACGCGTGTTGCTCGGCGGCAGTTTTGGCGAAGTCGACCGCAGCCAGGTGGTTTCGGTGACCTTGTCGATGCTCAAGCCCAGCGCGGCCCAGAGCATCCTGTTGGAGCGCTTTGGCGTGCAGGACAGCGAGCCGGTGATCAAGGCTGCCTACAGCGAGCTGGTGGATGCGTATGGTCAGTCCACCCGTGCGCGCTGGCCGGAGAAGGTTGGCAGCGACGAACAACTCAAGGCCGCTGCCGCCAGGGAGCAGCAACAGCTCCAGGGCTGGCTGGCCTCGCGGGATAAATCCGCACTGGACCCGTACGGCGGCTGGAACAAAGGCCCGGCGTTCGAGGCCAGCGGTTTTTTCCGCACCGAGAAGCGCGATGGTCGCTGGTATCTGGTGACGCCGCAAGGCCATCCGTTCTACTCGTTGGGCGTCAATACCGTGGCCCCGGATAACAGCCAGACCTACGTATCCGGTCGTGAATGGATGTTCGCGGCGTTACCCAAGGCCGGCGAGCCGTTGGATAACTACTACGGCAGCGGCGATAACCGCACCGGCAATGGGGCCGGCGAAGGGCGCAGCTATGGTGCCGGGCGCTGGTATGACTTCTACGGCGCCAACCTGCAACGTACCTATGGCGGTGAGGGGTTCGACCACAAGCGTTGGGTCAGCCACACCCTAGATCGCCTGCAAGCCTGGGGTTTCAACACTGTGGGCAACTGGAGTGACGAAGCGCTGGCCCGCGCCGACCGCGTGCCGTACACCTTGCCGCTATCAATTGTCGGCGACTACGCCAGTATCAGCACCGGCACCGACTGGTGGGGCGGCATGCCCGACCCGTTTGATCCGCGCTTCGCCATGGCCACCGAACGCGCCGTGGCCATTGCCGCCCGCGATCACCGTGATGACCCATGGTTGATCGGCTATTTCGCCGACAATGAATTGGCCTGGGCCGGTCCTGGCGATGATCCGAAGTCCCGTTACGCCCTGGCCTACGGCACTTTGCGCATGACCACCGATGTGCCGGCCAAACGCGCGTTCCTCAAGCAATTGCGCGACAAGTATCGTAACGAGGACGGCCTGTCGAAAGCCTGGGGCGTTCATGTGGCGGGTTGGGAGTTGATGGAAGACCCGGGTTTCGAAGCGCCGATGCCGAATGCCGAGCACCCGGAAATCGAGGCCGACTTCAAATATTTCCAGAAGACCTTCGCCGACGCCTACTTCAAGACCATCTCTGATGCGCTGAAATGGCACGCGCCGAACCAGTTGCTACTGGGCGGCCGCTACGCGGTGAGCACTCCGGAGGCGGTGGCGTCGTGCGCCCAGTATTGCGATGTGCTGAGTTTCAACATGTACACCCTTAAACCCCAGGACGGTTATGACTTCGCGGCTCTGCGCGCGTTGGACAAACCCGTGCTGATCACCGAATTCAACTTCGGCTCGGCGGACCGTGGGCCGTTCTGGGGCGGCGTGACCCAATTGGCCAGGGAGGAAGATCGCGGCGCGGCGTACGCCAACTTCCTCAAGCAGGCCATGGCCGAGCCGTCGATTATTGGCGTGCACTGGTTCCAGTATCTGGATCAGCCGGTGACCGGGCGTCTGCTGGACGCTGAAAACGGCCACTTCGGGCTGGTCGGCATCACCGATGTGCCGTTCCAGGGCTTTGTCGACAGCGTGCGCAAGAGCAACCTGGCGGCCGTCGAGCAGTTGGGCAAGGAGGCGGAAAAAGCCAAGGCGGCCAGCGCGGCGCATGAGCATGCAAGCGGTCGCTCGGGCGGTGACGGCAAAGGCGCCGGACATGCCGGCGGGCATGCTGGAAATGGTCATTGATTCAGCGTTGACGGGTTCCCAAATCCTGGAATGACTGGAACAATGTCGACCACTTTTTACGGCGTTTTCCGAGGGGGCTTAGGTGCAGATTCAGGGTCATTACGAGCTCCAGTTCGAAGCGGTACGTGAAGCGTTCGCCGCGTTGTTCGATGACCCCCAGGAGCGTGGCGCCGGGCTGTGCATCCAGGTCGGCGGCGAAACCGTCGTCGACCTGTGGGCCGGCACCGCCGACAAGGACGGTGCCGAGGCGTGGCACAGCGACACCATCGTCAACCTGTTCTCCTGCACCAAGACCTTCACCGCCGTCACGGCCCTGCAATTGGTGGCCGAGGGCAAGCTGAAGCTGGATGCGCCCGTGGCCGACTACTGGCCGGAATTTTCGGCGGCGGGCAAAGAAGCCATCACCTTGCGCCAGTTGCTCTGCCATCAGGCCGGGTTGCCTGCGATCCGCGAGATGCTACCCGCCGAGGCGTTGTACGACTGGCAATTAATGGTCGACACCCTGGCGGCCGAGGCCCCATGGTGGACACCGGGCCAAGGACATGGCTACGAGGCGATCACCTATGGCTGGCTGGTCGGCGAGCTGTTGCGGCGTGCCGACGGGCGCGGGCCAGGGGAGTCCATCGTGGCGCGGGTTGCACGGCCGCTGGGCTTGGACTTCCACGTAGGCCTGGCGGATGAAGAGTTTTATCGTGTTGCGCATATAGCGCGCAGCAAAGGCAATATGGGCGATGCCGCCGCGCAACGGTTACTGCAAGTAATGATGCGTGAACCGACTGCAATGACTACGCGGGCATTTGCCAATCCTCCGTCTATTCTGACCAGCACTAATAAACCTGAATGGCGACGCATGCAGCAGCCGGCGGCAAATGGTCACGGTAATGCGCGCAGCCTGGCGGGTTTTTATAGCGGTTTGTTGGACGGTAGTTTGCTCGAAAGCGACATGCTTGAAGAGTTGACCCGTGAACACAGTATCGGGCCGGATAAAACATTATTGACACAAACCCGTTTTGGCCTGGGCTGCATGTTGGATCAACCGCAACTGCCGAATGCCACCTTCGGCCTTGGCCCGCGTGCGTTCGGGCATCCTGGTGCGGGTGGTTCGGTGGGCTTCGCCGATCCGGAGCATGATGTAGCGTTTGGTTTCGTGACTAATACATTGGGGCCTTATGTACTTATGGACCCACGTGCACAGAAGTTGGTCGGAATATTGGCCGGTTGTCTGTAAACCCCTTGCTGTTTCACGTTTTTTTGTTACAAAGGCAACTATAAGAAGACGCTGACGGAAAGTATGTAACTTTATTCTTATCCTGGCGTCTGTTTAACGGGTCCTCGAGACCCCTGGTTTTTTCTCATTTTGTGGATACCTCATGTTATCGAACAAGTCCTTGGCACTCGCGCTTTGCCTCACTATTACCGGCTGTGCACAAACTCCACAAAATGATGCCGACGGTGGGCATTGGTGGTCATTTGGATCGGATAAAACGGCTGCCAAGGACGCAGTGACCAAGGTCGACGCCAAGCCGGACGCCAAGGCTGCCGCCGACGCCAAGGCCGCTGACTTGAAAGCCGACCTCAAGGCTGCTACCCCTGCACCTGCCGCCGCGCCAGCTGTCGCCAAGGCAGAGAGCGAAACCCATTGGTGGTGGCCGTTCGAAAGCAAGCCAAAGCCCCTGGCCAAGGTCGACGTGACCAATATCCCAATGCCTGACCCGAAAATCACCCAGGCCTGGTTGGACGACTATGAGCCGCGCCTGCGTGCTGCGATCAAGGACAGCAACCTGCAACTGGAACGTCGTGACAACGTACTGGTCGTGATCGCCCCGGTGGACGGTTCCTACAACCCGAAACGTCCGTCGATGTTGCTGCCGGTCACCCTGGGCCCGTTCACCCGCGTCGCCAAGGCTGTTGAAGCCGATCCAAAGACCGCCGTACTGGTCCTGGGCCACGTCGACGCCACCGGCACTGCACCGGCGAGCCAGGCGTTGAGCAAGGAACGTGCACAGTCGATCGCATCGATCTTCAGCCTCAGCGGCCTGAAGCAGGACCGCCTGATGCTGCGCGGCATGGGTGACCTGATGCCACGTGCCGCCAACGACAGCACCCAGGGCCGTGCGCTGAACCGTCGCATGGAAATTATGTTCACTCAGCGTACAACTATGTTGGCCTTGCTGAGCAAGTACAACTCGGGCAAGACCCCGCCAGTGGCTGAGATGGTTGCGGTGCAGGACGTTCCAGCACCTGCTCCGGCCGCCAAGACCCCGGCGAAAAAGGCGCCTGCCGCGAAGAAAGCCGCTGCCAAGCCCGCCGCCAAGAAAGCCCCGGCCAAACCCGCTGCCAAGAAAGCGGCCCCAGCCAAAGCCAAGGCGGCTGCACCGGCTAACGACCAGGCGAAAAACTGATCTGTTGAAAGAAGGATAAAACCGCATGACCCAGGCACTGGCCGATATGCGCCGTGACTACACACGGGATGGTTTGAGCGAGGCGCAGGCCCCGAGCGAGCCGTTTGCGTTGTTCCACCAGTGGTTTGGCGATGCGGTGAAAACCGAGCAACCGCCGGTGGAAGCCAATGCCATGACTCTGGCCACGGTTGACCAGGACGGGCGCCCGCACTGCCGCATCCTGCTGCTCAAGGGCCTGGATGCCCAGGGTTTTACCTTCTTCACCAACTATCAGAGCGCCAAGGGTGAACAGCTCGCGGCGCGACCGTTCGCGGCGATGACTTTCTTCTGGCCAACCCTGGAGCGCCAGGTGCGGATCGAGGGGCGGGTGGTCAAGGTCACGCCTGAGGAGTCGGACGCTTATTATCAGGTCCGCCCATTGGGCAGCCGCTTGGGCGCGTGGGCGTCGCCGCAGAGCAAGGTCATTCGTGACCGTGAAGAACTGCAGGACTTGCTCAAGGCCACCGAGCAGCGTTTCAGCGATACCCAGCCCGACTGCCCCGAGCACTGGGGCGGTTATCGCCTGCTGCCCGAGCGCATCGAGTTCTGGCAGGGCCGCGCCAGCCGCCTGCACGACCGCCTGAACTATCGCCTGCAAGGGACCGACTGGACCCGCGAGCGCCTGGCGCCCTGAGCGTCACCTTTCGTCACCTCACCTGAATATTGTCCGTTGCGCCGAAGTCTCTATTGCACAGACTTCGGCCGCATCCGGCTGCGTGACTACAATGTTGAAACAGTCGTGACATCTATTGGCACAAGAGCTGGGCTACCGTTTGTCGAGTTTTCTGGTACTGGCAGTCTGTACTCAGGCTGAATGAAAGCAATTTTTTGCGGTGCGGGCCGTGACAGGCGCCAAGCTGCCGCGTTTAATGACCACCTGTCCTTTGGAGTTGATGCTATGCGTAAGTCCGTTTTACTAGTTGCCTGCTTCACCACCCTGTCACTTCTGCTGGGTGGCTGTGCTTCGAGTCTGACCGGCGACTCGTACTCCCGTGACGAAGCGCGTCGTGTACAGAGCGTTCGCATGGGCACCATCGAATCCCTGCGCCCAGTGAAAATCGAAGGTACCAAGACCCCAATCGGCGGTGCTGCCGGCGCAGTCATCGGCGGCGTTGGCGGCAGCGCCATCGGCGGCGGCCGTGGCAGTATCGTGACCGCGGTGATCGGCGCAGTTGCCGGCGGCCTGCTGGGCTCGGCCACCGAAGAAGGCCTGACCCGCACCCAGGGCGTGGAAATCACCGTCCGCGAAGACGACGGCAGCATGCGCGCCTACGTGCAGGCCGTGCAGGAGAATGAAATCTTCCGCATTGGCGACCGCGTGCGCATCATGACCGTTGATGGGACTAGCCGGGTTACTCGCTAAGAATTAGTCGCAGAAACGAAAAACCCCCAATCGGGTGACCGGTTGGGGGTTTTTGTTGCAAGCCCGGTTAGTGGCTGGGCTTGCGGCTTCAAAGATGCATCGACCTGCATCCAAAGGCCCACGTGTTCCGGTAAGTGTGCTGGAGGTAAGGCCCAACTCACGGAGGGCCGAGTATGTCCAAGTTTGCACGACGTACGTGGAACCTCGTAGTGAACGGCCTGCGTGCTTATCACGTCTGGAAGTTCCTGCGGGACAGCTTTGATGACCTTTAAGGTCTGAGAGGCGGAGCCGTCTTGGTTCAGGTCAAGGCGGCTTTTTGGTGGGGGTCAGGTGAACATTTCTATGTCGTCCATTGCATCATTTACTGCCGCCGACAAAGAAGGGCTTCTTCGCCTGGCTTGCTCAAAGGCGGGAGCGATTTTTTCCATATCTACCTCGCCGAATCGACGTGCAATGTGACCGATAGCGACAATAGCTGCGGCAGCAATGTCACCTTCAATATGTTCGATAAACTGGAGGCAGGTTTCTTGTGCCCATGCACCGTCCATTTCATCAAGCCCAATTGAAATCAACGCTTCTGTCACTTTGCTCACATCCGAAGTGGCTAAATATTGTACTGCTTCATCATGGGTCAATGATGGATCGTGGTATCGCATAGTCATTTGGTCTCTCCCAGTATTTTTCCCTTGCGGTTGGTTTTACCAGCTCTGATCAAGGCGTTTTTCATTTCTTGTCGCAATCCACTCCAAGGTCTTACATGGGCGTGATACGAACCCTCTTCGGTACGGTCTATCACTACGAATTCTTTGGTATGCGGATCGATCGCAATACGGCGGCGCGAATTTGGTGGGTTCACCTCTATCGACGCATCAAGTGAATCAAGTCCGTTTTCAGGCCTTTTACTTTTAACCGAATTCCCCTTTTTACTGTGATAAGGCGCGTCCTCGTACTTCCAACTGACGACGATATACAGCGGTCTAACACCCGAATCCGCCGGGAACACCAGGATGAAATCTTTGTAGTCCGGCGGATATATCGGGTCGACGATAATGTTGGCGGCCTTCTCGTTGGCCGGGTACACCCATATATGCGGTGTCGAAGGCGCGGCTTGCAACGCTGGGATGCCGAGGGTGTCACCGGGGTTTGCAGCAGGCGTCCAGATCAGTTCAATCCCGTCACCCAGGTCGGCGATGTACTGCATCTCTTGCAACTGAAACTGCACCACATCGACCATTTCCCAGTCGCGATTTTTGCCTGTGTAGAACGCGTATCCCTTGAGCGTGCCGTCCTCCCGTTGCTCGACATGCAAGCGAACCCGCGTGCGTGCTCTCGCCATGGAGCGCAGTTGCTCTTCGGTGTAGAGCGCGCTGTCGCCAAGACTGGAGGGCCAGATCAGCCCCACCAGGCCCGTCAGGAAGGCTGCCCCGGCAGTGCTTGCCCCGGCTGCGGCGACTGAGCCTGTAACAGTGCCGGCCAGCGCCAGCGTTCCGAGGCCTGCCGGCAAAGCACTGCCGCTGATTTTCTTGAGAGGTAGCACACCAGACTCGTCGGTCTCGCGACCGCCCAGCAACGCGTACTCGCCATAGTCCTCAAGGCGATCAAGCGGCACATAACCGGTGGGGTCGTGATAGTCGATGATGCTGTCCGGCAGGTTGCAGGACTTGGTAAAAACGCAGCCTATCAAGGGCGTTGGGGCGGGGTGCGGATCAGCCAGGCGGCTGTTTTCATAGGCTTCCTGGCGGGCGAGCAGGGTTTGGTGGGCTTTTTGCCGCGCTGCACGGGCCGCCAATTCGGCCTCGTTCATGGGCTCAAGCATGCGATAACCGCCGGTGCCGGTTCCGTAGGACCGCCAGACTTGGAATGTATCCTTGGTATTTGCCATCGTGCCCTCCTGGCGTGCTGCATAACGAGGGCCGACGTTATGGCAAGCCGAGCAGGGGCGATGTAGGTCTTATCTGAGGGGGGAATGGGAACAGGAGGGAAATGTGGCGAGGGAGCAAGCTCCCTCGCCACAGTCATTGCATTCGTTATGCTTTCTTGCGACTCGCCATCGCCGTTATTGCATAGCCAATGCACGCAGCCAGAATCGACCCGGTCAGAATCCCCATTCGGTCTTCCCCGGCAAACTCACTGGCACCCGGCACAAACGCCAGGGAACCGACAAACAGGCTCATGGTAAAGCCGATGCCGCACAGGATCGCCACACCAAACACCTGGCCCCAGTTGGCGCCGCTGGGCAGTGCGGCCAGGCCGGTCTTGATGGCCAGCCAGGTCAGGCCGAACACGCCGACGGTCTTGCCGATCAGCAGGCCGGCGGCAATGCCCAGCGGTACGTGGTGGGTGAAGCTTTCCAGGCTGACGCCGGCCAGGGACACACCGGCGTTGGCGAACGCAAACAGCGGCAGGATGCCGTAGGCCACCCAAGGGTGCAGGGCGTGTTCCAGGGTCATCAATGGCGAAGGCTCGGCATTCTTGGTGCGCATCGGGATGCAGAAGGCCAATGTCACGCCGGCCAGGGTGGCATGCACACCACTTTTCAGCACGCAGACCCACAGGATCAACCCGATGATCAGGTACGGGCCAAGCTTGATCACACCGAGGCGATTCATCGTGATCAATGCAATCAGGCAAGCGCCCGCGCCCGCCAGTGCGGCGCCCGACAGGTCGGAGGAATAGAACACCGCAATCACGATGATTGCGCCCAGGTCGTCGATGATCGCCAGGGTCATCAGGAACAGCTTGAGCGACACCGGCACGCGTTTGCCCAACAGGGCCAGTACGCCGAGGGCGAAGGCGATGTCGGTGGCCATGGGGATCGCCCAGCCCGACAGCGCGGCGGGGTAGTCCTTGTTGATCGCCCAGTAGATCAGCGCCGGTACGACCATGCCGCCAATCGCGGCTGCGCCGGGCAGCACCACCTGGGACGGCTTGGACAGATGGCCGTCAAGCAACTCACGCTTGACCTCCAGGCCGATCAGCAGGAAGAACAGCGCCATCAGGCCGTCGTTGATCCATAGCAGTGCAGGTTTGGCGATTTTCAGTGCGCCGATCTGTGCCACCACCGGCACATCGAGAAAGGCGTTGTAGAGGTGCGACAACGGCGAGTTGTTGATGATCAGCGCCAGTGCGGCAGCGGCGATCAACAGCAAGCCACTGGCGGCCTCCAGCTGGAAGAAACGGGTGAAAGTGCTACGCAGAGGCAAGGGATGCTCTCCAATCCAGGTTCAATAGGTGGCTACCCTAACCCGTACCGTTAGTTGTTAAAACAAAAGTTATATTCTTATTTGTTATAAGAGAGTGATTGGGAGGGCAGTGCGCCAAAGCTTAGCAATTGTGTGTCCAATTGAGTCGGTACTGTATCTGTGTGGAGTGTAGGAAACCTCCTAAGATTGGGCGTGAAATCCTTAGAGAACCTCCTCATGAGCGACCACCGTCCCTGGGCCCGCGAAGCCATTCGTATCATCGAAGCGGACTTCCAGCGTAGCGCCGACACACACCTGATCCCCTTGCCGCTGCCCGGCTTGCCAGGTGTCGAGTTGTACTTCAAGGACGAGTCCAGCCACCCCACCGGCAGCCTGAAGCATCGTCTGGCGCGTTCGCTGTTCCTGTATGCGCTGTGCAATGGCTGGTTGAAGCCGGGCGCACCGGTGATCGAGGCGTCCAGCGGTTCGACGGCGATATCGGAAGCCTACTTCGCCCGCCTGCTCGGCTTGCCGTTTATCGCGGTGATGCCGGCCACCACCTCCCAGGAAAAGATCGCGCAGATCGCCTTTTACGGTGGCAAGAGCCATCTGGTGAACGATCCGACGCAGATCTACGCCGAATCCGAACGGTTGGCGCAGGAAAGTGGTGGTCACTTCATGGACCAGTTCACCTACGCGGAACGGGCCACCGATTGGCGCGCGAACAACAACATCGCCGAGTCGATCTTCCAGCAGATGCGGTTTGAGCATTACCCAGAGCCGAGCTGGCTGATTTCCAGCCCCGGTACCGGCGGCACCACGGCAACCCTGGGGCGTTACGTGCGTTACCGCCAGCATTGCACCCGCGTGCTGTGTGCCGATGCGGAGCGCTCAGTGTTTTTTGATTACTACTTGAGCGGCGACGCCAGTTTGCGCCTGGACTGTGGTTCGCGCATCGAAGGCATTGGCCGGCCGCGGGTCGAGGCGTCGTTTCTGCCCAAGGTGATTGATGCGATGGTCAAGGTGCCAGACGCATTATCGCTGGCGGCCATGCATTACCTGGCCGCGCGCTTGGGGCGGCGGGTCGGCGGGTCCAGTGGGACTAACTTGATCGGCGCGTTGATGGCTGCGCTGCAGATGAAAGCAGCCGGCAAGTCGGGGTCGATCGTGGCGATCTTGTGTGACGGGGGAGAGCGGTATGCCACCACTTACTATGATCAGGCGTGGCTTAAAACGCAGGGTTATCAATTGGAGGGCTTGATTGCGGCTGTTGCGGCGAGTGTGGAGCGGGGCGAGCCGCTGCCGGCCAGCGTCTTGCGCGCCAATATCTGACTCAACACAAAAACCAATGTGGGAGCGGGCTTGCTCGCGAATGCGGTGTGTCAGTCACACACTGTTCAACTGATCCACCGCTTTCGCGAGCAAGCCCGCTCCCACACAAGCCCGCTCACATTCAATAAATAAGCGAGTTATCAGGCTTCGAGGCCCAACATATCCCGCGCCAACGCTTCGGCGATCCGAATCCCGTCCACACCCGCCGACAGAATCCCACCGGCATAGCCCGCGCCTTCACCGGCCGGGAACAGGCCCTTGACGTTCAAGCTCTGCATCGACTCATTACGAGTGATCCGCAACGGCGACGACGTGCGCGTCTCGATCCCGGTCAGCACGGCATCGTGCAGCGAGTAGCCCTTGATCTGCTTCTCGAACGCCGGCAGTGCTTCGCGGATCGCTTCGATGGCGAAGTCCGGCAGGGCCAGGGCCAGGTCACCCAGGGCTACCCCCGGCTTGTAGGACGGTTCCACGCTACCGATAGCCGTGGATGGCTTACCCGCGATGAAATCGCCCACCAATTGCGCCGGGGCCTCATAGTTGCTGCCGCCGAGGATGTAGGCGTGGGACTCCAGACGCTCCTGCAACTCGATACCCGCCAGCGGTCCACCCGGGTAATCCACCTCAGGCGTAATGCCAACCACGATGCCGGAGTTGGCATTGCGCTCGTTACGCGAGTATTGGCTCATGCCGTTGGTCACCACGCGGCCCGGCTCGGAGGTGGCAGCGACCACCGTACCGCCTGGGCACATGCAGAAGCTGTAGACCGAGCGGCCGTTCTTGGCGTGGTGCACCAGTTTGTAGTCCGCGGCGCCGAGTTTTGGATGGCCAGCGTATTTGCCCAGGCGTGCCGCGTCGATCAGCGACTGCGGGTGTTCGATACGGAAACCCACCGAGAACGGCTTGGCTTCCATGTACACACCGCGGCCGTGGAGCATGCGGAAGGTGTCGCGGGCACTGTGGCCGAGCGCCAGGATCACGTGCCTGGAAAGGATCTGCTCACCGCCGTCGACGACGACGCCGTGCAGCTGGCCATCTTCGATCAGCACATCGGTGACGCGTTGCTCGAAACGCACTTCACCGCCGAGGGCGATGATCTGCTCGCGCATGTTTTCCACCACGCCAGTCAGGCGGAATGTACCGATGTGCGGCTTGCTGACGTAAAGGATCTCTTCCGGCGCACCGGCCTTGACGAATTCGTGCAGGACTTTACGCCCGTGGAATTTCGGGTCCTTGATCTGGCTGTACAGCTTGCCGTCGGAAAAGGTCCCGGCGCCGCCTTCGCCGAACTGCACGTTGGACTCGGGGTTCAGCACATTCTTACGCCACAGGCCCCAGGTGTCCTTGGTGCGCTGGCGCACTTCGCGACCGCGCTCAAGAATAATCGGCTTGAAGCCCATTTGTGCCAGCAGCAGCCCGGCGAAGATACCGCACGGGCCAAAGCCGACCACGATCGGGCGTTCCGTCAGGCCTTCAGGCGCCTGGCCGACCACTTTGTAGCTGACGTCCGGCGCCTGGTTGACGTTGCGGTCATCGGCGAACTTGAGCAGCAGGGCGGCTTCGCCTTTGACATCCAGGTCGATGGTGTAGATGAAGCACAGCTCCGATGACTTCTTGCGCGCATCGTAGCTGCGTTTGAACAGGGTGAAATCGAGCAGGTCATCACTGGCGATGCCCAGGCGCTGTACGATGGCAGGGCGCAGGTCTTCTTCGGGATGGTCGATGGGCAGCTTGAGTTCGGTGATTCGTAGCATGACGGGATCCGGTAGGCGGCGGGCAAAGAGGCCGGCTGTTTTGCAAACCGGCGATTATAAGCCCCAATGGACATTTTCCGTCATGTTAAAACAGCCCAGGGCGGCGTCAGTCGTCGCGCGAGCCGCCAAACGCCGCGCAACCGCGTTGCACCTGGCCGTTGACGCGCAATTCGGCGGTCATGTGTTGCAGGCTGCCGCTGACGCTGTCCACGCAACGTTGCGGGGCTACCCACAGTTCGACGTGCTGGTTGTTGGCTTCGGTCATCAGGTTGAAACGGCCATCGCCGATCTGTTCTTCCACATACGGCACCGCCAGTGGCGGCTGGCCTTCGCGCTCCAGCACCATGCCCTTGGCCGTGACATTCATCGCCCAGGCCGGCTTGTGGCCGTTGGCGCGCAGGATCATGCGCTTGAAGTCCGGGTCGTTGCAGGCCGAGGTCGAACGCTCCACGCGGTAGAGCTGTTGCAGGTCGACGCTGCCCTGGGTGCCGCTGGCCACGCCGGAGAACTTGCCACGCAGGTCGGCGAACAAGGTGCCTTGCTGGCCGGCCAGGGAGGCGGCTTCCTGCAGGACGCTGGTGCCGCCGGTGTCGTTGACCACGTAGTTGCGTTGGTCGTTGCACGGCTGGAACAGCAGCTTGCCGTTGACCGCCGTGAGTTCGCCCTGCATGCGGGTCAGGCCGGCAGTCGACGGCTTGGCCGGCTCGCCTTCGAACATCTGGCAGGCGGCGAACAGGGGGAGCAGGGCAAACAGGGCAAGGGTACGAGCGGCACGCATAGAGGGTCTCCAGACAAGTGCCGCCACGTTACGCAGGCTGGCGCCGCATCACAAGCCCGCCTGCCAGCTTCAGGCGATTCTGACAGACGTTAAGGTCAGCCCACGATAAAGGTCTGACCGGTCTGCAAGCCCTCGACGCTTTTGGCGTAGGCCAACGCCACATCTGCCCCCGCCGCCGGTTTGAAGCCGCGGAAGTAAGGCGCGTAGCTGCCCATCGCTTCCACCAGTACCGTAGGACTTACAGAATTGACGCGCAGACCCCGTGGCAATTCGATTGCCGCTGCTTTGACGAACGCATCCAGCGCACCGTTGACCAGCGCCGCCGATGCCCCCGTGCGGATCGGGTCGCGGTTGAGGATGCCGCTGGTAAAGGTGAACGACGCGCCGTCGTTGGCGTACTCGCGGCCGATCAGCAGCAGGTTGACCTGGCCCATCAGTTTGTCGCGCAGGCCCAGTTCAAAGTCGGCGTCGCTCATTTCACCCAGTGCCGCGAACTTCACGCTGCCGGCGGCGCAGACCAGCGCGTCGAACTTGCCGGTCTGCTCGAACAGCTTGCGGATTGAGGCGCTGTCGCTGATGTCCACCTGAAAGTCACCGCTGGTGCGGCCGATGCTGATCACTTCGTGACGCTGCGCCAGTTCGCTCTTGACTGCCGAGCCGACGGTACCGCTGGCGCCAATCAATAGGATTTTCATGGTGCTGTTCCTCCAGTGGGGGTAAGTGAGGGTTCAGTCTAGAGTGGCTTTTTCCCTGGATAAACGTGCTAATAGGCAACCTTTGGTTTTATTTTGGAAACAATCCATGAGCGAGATGGATGACCTGGCGGCCTTTGCCGTGTTGATCGAAGCCGGCAGTTTCACCGTGGCGGCGGAGCAGTTGGGCTGTAGCAAGGGGCAACTGTCCAAGCGCATCAGCCAGTTGGAAACGCAGTACTCGGTCGTGTTGCTGCATCGCACCACGCGCAAGCTCAGCCTCACCGCGGCCGGCGCGGCGCTGCTGCCCCAAGCCCAGGCGCTGGTGGTCCAGGTCGACCGCGCCCGTCAGGCATTGGCGCGGCTCAAAGACGATCTTGTCGGACCGGTGCGTATGACGGTTCCGGTGTCGTTGGGCGAAACCTTCTTTGATGGCTTGTTACTGGAGTTTTCCAAGCACTACCCGCAAGTTCAGCTCGAGCTGGAGCTGAACAACAACTATCGCGATCTGGCGCGGGATGGCTTCGATTTGGGGGTGCGTTCCGGTGCCATCGAAAACGCGCGCCTGGTGGCCAAGCCATTGCTGGCCTGGCATGAGATGACCTGCGCCAGCCCGGCTTACCTGGAGCAGCATGGCGAGCCGCAGACCCCGGCGGATCTGGCCCGCCACACCTGCCTGCTCAACAGTCACTACAGCGGCCGCGAAGAGTGGCTGTACCACCAGCAGCACGAGTTATTGCGGGTGCGGGTCAGTGGCACCTTCGCCTCCAATCATTACAACCTGTTGAAAAAGGCTGCGCTGGTCGGGGCTGGTATTGCCCGTCTGCCGTCCTACGTCTTACCCGCGGAATTGGCTGACGGGCGCTTGCGCTTGCTCCTGCGCGACTTTCAGACGCGGAGCATGCCGATGTACTTGGTGCATCCCTATCAAGGCGGCCTGCCGCGTCGCACTCAAGTGTTGGCCGATTACCTGGTGGACTGGTTCAAGCGCAGCGGCGAGGCCCTCGACCGGCTTTAGTGGTAGCGGCGGGCGATCAACTGGTCGATGGACAAGCGCCCCGGTCCCTTGGCCACCAGCAGCAACAGCACGGCGATCCAGGTGCCGTGGGTCGGGTAGGCGTCCGGGTAGACGAAGAGCTGAATGACCAGGGTCATGCCGATCAGCGCCAGGGCCGAGAATCGCGTGGCGAACCCGACTAGAATCAGCACCGGGAAAAAATGCTCGGCAAACGCCGCCATATGTGCGGCCACCTCCGGCGACAGCAACGGCACGTGGTATTCGCTGCGAAACAGCGGCAAGGTCGACGCGGCCAGGCGTGGCTCACCCAGCTCGAAGGTGCCGCCGATCAGGTCCACGGCAAAGCCCTCGACCTTGGTTTGCCCGGATTTCCAGAACACCGCGGCGATGGAAAACCGTGCGATGAAGGCGATCAGGCTGTAGGGGATTTTTTCGAATAGTTGAATGACCCGTCTTACCAGGCACGGTGCGGAGGTGTTCATGGCGATACCTTTTGGTCCAGATGCAAATGAATGATGGCCTGGTGGCTGATCAGCAGCGTCAGGCATTGGTGCAGGTCGAATTCAGCGTTGGCCTCCAGGGCGCACTCCACGGCCCTCTGCAAAGGCAAGCCGTGGCCCAGGCGGTCGATAAAGGCCAGCGATCCAGGGTCGATGGCGAACACCTTGACCTCCAGGCCTTGGCGCAATACAAGGGCACTCTGGGCATGCCAGGGGTCCAGGGTGCCTACGCCACCCTCTGCCTGATGCGCGGCCCACATCGCCACCAGCGCATACGCGCTAGCCAGCGTGGTCACGGACGGATGCAGTTGCACGCGCAGCGCCCCCAGGTCGGCTTGGCCTTGCAGGGCCTGGAGTAGCGCTTGAGGGGCCAGCGGCGCATGGTCGGCCGCGTGATACGCGCAGACCCGCAAGCGTTCCAGCCGTGCCATATCCGCCAGGTAGGGCACGCTGGCCGCCGGTTCGAAACCCTGGATGAAGTCGGCGAGCGTACTGCCGTACTCGCACATCAACGGGCTGGTGGGTGGGCAGCTCTGTAGGTAGAGGCCGGCCATGGCGCGGAAAAACCTGTCGCCCACCAGTTGCAGGGTCACGGGGTACGCGGTGGCCAGCGCGTTGATCAACGCGCTGTGTACATTGTTGCGATACACCGCGAAGCGGCTGGCGGGGTCGGCGCCGTTACGGCTGAACAGGCCGTCGGGGCAGGTCGCTTCGGGGGCCAGCAAGGCGGCGGCAAAATCGGCGTGCAGGCTCATGGGCTGACCTGCGACAGGTGCCAGTCCGCGTGCCGGGCTTCGGCTTGCAGCACGCTGAAGGCCGGTACCTGATTGTCGCGTTCGATCAATGTGGCGACCGGTCCGGTGCGTGTCAGTACACTTTCGTACAACTGCCATACGGCGTTATCGATGGGCGCGCCGTGATCATCGATCAGTAGGCGTTCGCCGAGGCTGTCAGTGTCTTCGGCAAAACCGGCCAGATGAATCTCACCGACGGCGTGCAGCGGTAACGCGTCTATGTAGGCCAGTGGCTCGCGCTGGTGATTGATGCACGACACGTAGACGTTGTTGACGTCCAGCAACAAACCACAGCCGGTGCGGCGGACGATTTCGCTGATGAAGTCGGTCTCGTCCAGGGTCGAGCGCTGGAATTGCAGGTAGGTCGACGGATTCTCCAGCAGCATCGGGCGCTTGAGCGCGCTTTGGACCTGGTCAACATGTTCGCACACACGCTTGAGGGTGGCGGCGTCGTAGGCCAGGGGCAGCAGGTCATGGAGAAACACCGGGCCATGGCTCGACCAGGCCAGGTGTTCGGAAAAGGACTGGGGTTGATAGCGCTCGATCAGCGTGGCCAGGCGTGCCAGGTGCGCAGGGTCCAGGGGGCCTTCGCCGCCGATGGATAGGCCCACGCCGTGCAACGACAGCGGGTACTGCGCGCGGATCAATCCCAGGTAGTGATGAAAGGGCCCGCCGGCGACCATGTAGTTTTCGGCGTGCACTTCAAAAAAACCGATGTCGGGGGTGGTCTCAAGCACTTCGCTCAAGTGCTCGTGCTTGAGCCCCAGCCCGGCCCGGCGCGGAAGGCCGGGCGCCTGAGCCTGGGAGGCGGGGTGCAGGGATGAAAGAATCATCATCAGTACTCAGGCGGCCCAGGGTTTCAGGACTTGGCGGTGAAGGCCGCTTCCTGGCCGAAACCGGTCGGCGAGGTGGAGCTTGGGGTTTGGGTGCAGGTGCCAGCGGGAACCAGCTTCCAGGCGTTGGCCTGGTCCTTGGTTTTCGAGGTGCCAGCGCAGGACGTGCCAGCGCCTGCGGCACAGTCGTTTTTACCGGCTTCAGCGACGCCGAAACATTTCTGCATATCGTCAGCGGCGTGGGCGGTGGTGGTCAGCGCGGACAGGCTCAGGGCGGAACCGAGGGCCAGGACGAGGGTGGCAGCGGACAGTTTGGTGGTCATGGTGAATCTCCAGCAGTGGGTTGAGTTGGCGGGCTTGATTGCCTGCTTGCACCACTAGAGACAGGAGGGGGGGATCCGTTACAAACCCACCAAAAATAATTTCGGGTCTCATCGGATTCAAAGAAACACACAACGCAAATGTGGGAGCGGGCTTGCTCGCGAAAGCGGCGTGCCAGCCAACAGATACTTGGCTGATCCACCGCATTCGCGAGCAAGCCCGCTCCCACATTTTTTGACCCGGTTCGTGCTGCAACCGGTGGTTAACCGCCCAGGTACGCCTCACGCACCTTGGGATCGGTCAGCAATTGCTCACCCGAACCTTCCATCACCACCCGGCCGTTCTCCAGCACATAGGCACGGTCGGCGATTTTCAGGGCCTGGTTGGCGTTCTGCTCCACCAGGAACACCGTTACACCGTCCTTGCGCAGCTGTTCGATGATGTCGAAGATCTGCTGGATGATGATCGGTGCCAGGCCCAGGGACGGTTCGTCGAGCAGCAGCAACTTGGGCTTGCTCATCAGCGCCCGACCGATGGCGAGCATTTGCTGCTCGCCGCCGGACATGGTGCCGCCGCGCTGGCTGAAGCGCTCCTTGAGCCGAGGGAAAAGGTGCAGCACCTTGTCCATCTGTTCCTGGAAGTCGCCCTTGTCGGTAAAGAACCCGCCCATGGCCAGGTTCTCTTCCACGGTCAGGCGGGAAAATACCCGACGACCTTCCGGCACCACCGCGATGCTTTTGCGCATGATCTGCGACGATTGCAGGCCCACCAGTTCCTCACCCATGTAGCGGATGCTGCCGCTGTGGGCTTGCGGCGAACCGCACAGGGTCATCAGCAAGGTCGACTTGCCGGCACCGTTGGCGCCGATCAGCGTGACGATCTCACCTTGGCGCACTTCCACGTTGACGCTGTGCAGGGCCTGGATCTTGCCGTAGAAAGTGGAAACGTTTTCGAATTGCAGCATTTTACGCTTCCCCCAAATAGGCTTTGATCACTTCCGGGTTGTCGCGGATCTGCTCCGGCGTCCCGTCGGCCAGCGGCGTGCCCTGGTTGATCACCACGATGTGATCGGAAATGCTCATGACCAGTTTCATGTCGTGTTCGATCAACAGCACGGTGACGTTGTGTTCCTCACGCAGCACACTGATCAGCGCCTTGAGGTCTTCGGTTTCCTTGGGGTTCAGGCCGGCAGCCGGTTCGTCGAGCATGAGGATGCGCGGACGGGTCATCATGCAACGGGCGATTTCCAGGCGACGTTGCTGACCATAGGCCAGGGTGCCGGCAGGGCGGTTGGCGAACTCGGTCAGGTTGACCTTGTCCAGCCAGTACGCGGCAAATTCCATGGCCTCGCGCTCGCTCTTGCGGAACGCCGGGGTCTTGAACAGGCCCGCCAGGAAGTTGGTGTTCAAGTGACGGTGCTGGGCGATCAGCAGGTTCTCGACCGCTGTCATGTCCTTGAACAGGCGCACGTTCTGGAAGGTCCGCACCACGCCCTTGCGGGCGATCTCGTGACCGGCCAGGCCCTGGATCGGCTGGCCGTCCAGCAGGATGCTGCCACCGCTCGGCTTGTAGAAACCGGTGAGGCAGTTGAACACCGTGGTCTTGCCGGCGCCGTTGGGGCCGATCAATGCGACCACCTGTTTCTCTTTCACGGTCAGGGCCACGCCGTTGACCGCCAGCAAGCCGCCGAAGCGCATGCTCAAGTTTTCAACCTTCAGGATCTCGCGGCTCATTTGCGCAGCTCCATGTGTGGACGTTGCATAGGGAGCAGGCCTTGAGGACGCCAGATCATCATCAGCACCATCATGGCGCCGAACATCAACATGCGGTATTCGCTGAACTCACGCATCATTTCCGGCAGCAGGATCATCACGATTGCCGCCAGAATGACGCCCAACTGCGAGCCCATGCCACCCAGTACCACGATGGCGAGGATGATCGCCGACTCGATAAAGGTGAACGACTCCGGGGTGACCAGGCCTTGGCGCGCGGCGAAGAAGCTGCCGGCGAAACCGGCGAACGCAGCACCCAGGGTGAAGGCGGAGAGCTTGATGATGGTCGGGTTCAGGCCCAGGGCACGGCAGGCGATCTCATCTTCGCGCAACGCTTCCCACGCACGGCCGATCGGCATGCGTAGCAAACGGTTGATCACGAACAAGGCCGCCAACGCCAGCAACAGCGCCACCAGGTACAGGAACACCACTTTGCTTACCGGGTTGTAGTCGATCCCGAAATACTCGTGGAAGGTCTGCATGCCTTCTGCGGCGCTGCGGTCGAACGACAGCCCGAAGAAGGTCGGCTTGGGGATGCTGCTGATGCCGTTCGGGCCACCGGTGATGTCGGTCAGGTTACGCAGGAACAGTCGGATGATTTCCCCGAAGCCCAAGGTCACGATCGCCAGGTAGTCACCGCGCAAGCGCAATACCGGGAAGCCCAGCAGGAAGCCGAACGTCGCCGCCGCCATGCCCGCCAGTGGCAGGCAGATCCAGAAGCTCCAGCCCAGGTAGTGCGAGAGCAGCGCGTAGGTGTAGGCACCCACCGCATAGAAACCCACATAACCGAGGTCGAGCAGACCGGCCAGGCCCACCACGATGTTCAGGCCCAGGCCCAGCAACACGTAGATCAGGATCAGGGTGGCGATGTCGACGGCGCCGCGCGAGCCGAAGAACGGCCAGATCAATGCGGCGATGATCAACGCGATGATGATGTAGCGCTGGGTACGCGGCAGGGTCAGGAATTGGCTGACCTTGGGCGATACCAACGGCCCACGGTTGCCCTTGAACAAGGCACCGACCTGTTGGGTGAACAACACGCGCAGGAACATCAGCACCGAACACAAGGCGATGATGGTCAGGGTCACGGGACCGGTGCCATGCACTTCCAGGTTGATGCCGACAATGCTCAGCTTGAGGCCGAGTACCGGAAAGGCCACGGCCCACACCAGCAGGGCGCTGAAGAACGCCGATTTAAGATATCTGCTCATACTTTCTCAACCTCCGGACGGCCCAGAATGCCGGTCGGACGGAACAACAGCACCAGAACCAACAGGCCGAACGCCACGACGTCCTTGTACTGGTCGCCGAAGATGTCGGCGCCAAAGGCTTCGGCCACACCCAGCACCAGGCCACCGAGCATCGCGCCCGGGATACTGCCGATGCCGCCCAATACCGCTGCGGTAAAGGCCTTGAGGCCTACCAGGAAACCGGCGTTGGGGTTGATCACGCCGTACTGCATGCTCAGCAGCACCGCCGCGACCGCTGCCAGCGCGGCACCGATCACGAAGGTCAGGGCGATGATGTTGTTGGTATTGATGCCCAGCAGGTTGGCCATCTTGATGTCTTCGGCGCAGGCCCGGCAGGCGCGCCCCAGACGGGAGCGGGAGATGAACAGGGTCAGGCCCAGCATGGCCACCAGGGTGACGACGAAGACCAGGATCTGCATGTAGGAAATCAGCACTTCCTCCGCGCCGCCCGGGCCGAAGGAGAAGCTCCCAGGGATCAGGTTGGGGATGGATTTATCCTTGGAATCCTGGGACAGCAATACGGTGTTCTGTAGGAAAATCGACATGCCGATGGCGGAAATCAACGGGATCAAACGGTTGCTGCCACGCAAGGGACGATAGGCAACACGCTCGATACTGTAGCCGTAGGCACTGGTTACAACGATTGACGCGATAAACGCGGCGGTCATCAACAGCGGCAGGGAGTGGATCCCCATCATGGCCAGCCCGGCAAGGGCGATAAAGGCCACGTAGGAACCAATCATGTACACCTCGCCATGGGCGAAGTTGATCATTCCAATGATGCCGTAAACCATTGTGTAGCCAATGGCTATCAAGGCATAGGTGCTGCCAATGGTCAGGCCATTAACCAGCTGTTGGAAAAAATGATAGATCTCAGGCATTACAGCGCTCCTAAAAACCCGATACGCATTTCACTGGTGGAGTCATGTTCCGGCCCCGCGCTGTGTTCTATGAGCACATTTGCACGAAGCGTTTGCCAGCGAACCGCTGGTGACGGTTTTAAGATTTTCAGGTGAGCCAGCGCCCGGATCGCGGGTGACAGGCCCATAAACCTCGTAAAACAAAGCCCACTGCTTTCACAGTGGGCTTGTTGGACCAGTAACGCCTGGCTTACTGAGGGGAAACTTCGGTTTTTGGTTTGCCGAAGTGCCATTCGTAGACCACGAACTTGAAGTCCTTCAGGTCGCCCTTGGCGTCAAAGCTCAGGTCGCCGGTAGGGGTCTTGAACGTGCCCGCGTGGATGGCGGCTGCCACTTTGGCGGTGTCTTCGCTCTTCGCGGCAGCGATACCGCCGGCGATCAGCTCAACGGCGGAGTAGGCCGGGAACACGAACGGGCCGCTTGGGTCCTTGCCGTCAGCCTTGATGGCGTCAACGATGGCCTTGTTCTCAGGCTCGGCGTCGAACGACTTCGGCAGGGTGACCAGCAGGCCTTCGGAAGCGCCTTGGGCGATTTGCGAGATGGAGTCGTTGCCGACGCCTTCCGGACCCATGAACTTGGCTTTCAGGCCTTTTTCCTGGGCTTGGCGCAGGATCAGGCCCAGCTCTGGGTGGTAGCCGCCGTAGTAGACGAAGTCGACGTTGGCTTGCTTGAGCTTCTGGATGATCGAGGAGAAGTCTTTGTCGCCGGCGTTCAGGCCTTCGAAGACGGCAACCTTGGTGCCTTTCTTCTCAAGGGTCTGTTTGACGGCGGTGGCGATGCCTTCACCGTATTGCTGTTTGTCGTGCAGTACGGCAACGACTTTCGGCTTCACGTGGTCGGCGATGTAGTTGCCGGCCGCTGGGCCCTGGGCGCTGTCCAGGCCGATGGTGCGGAAGACCAGCTTGTAGCCACGGGCGGTGATGTCCGGGCTGGTAGCGGCCGGGGTGATCATGATGACGCCTTCGTCTTCATAGATGTCCGACGCTGGCTGAGTGGAGCTGGAGCAGAGGTGACCGACCACGAACTTGACGCCATCGTTGACCACTTTGTTGGCTACGGCAACGGCTTGTTTTGGATCGCAAGCGTCATCGTATTCCTTGGCTTCAAGCATCTTGCCATCGACGCCGCCCTTGGCATTGATGTCTTTGATCGCTTGTTTTGCGCCTACGAACTGCATGTCGCCGTATTGCGTAACCGGGCCGGTCTTCGGGCCGGCGATGCCGATCTTGATGGTGTCGGCTGCAAACGAATGGCCGGCAACCCCAGCCAGGACCATAGCGGCAAACAGTTTGGAAATCTGCTTAGTAGCCTTATTCATAGTGCTCCACTCTTGCTGTTGTATTTTTTATAGTTCTAGCGGCCTTGTGAGCTGCAGAACCGGATCGGATATCTCGGACATCCCCCCGGCAGCGGCCTGGCAACTGTACCGGTACAGTGTAGAGCGCCGGTTGATCGCTTGAAAAGCTGGCTGCTGGGGGCAAAACCCGGGCATGTCGCTTAAATGAAAGAAAAAGACAGAATCGCGGCGGGCTGATGCCAAAGTTTCGGGCAATCCTTGGCTTTTCTGACACTTTCTATCGATGACTCATTTGCAACTGGGTTTTTCTGCCTGGCTTTTTATGCGAAAGCCTCGACGTTATGATTGCGCCGATTTTTTACTCAGGTGAATTCCCATGACGCAAGAACCTAGCACCCTCTATGCCAAGCTGCTCGGTGAAACCGCCGAAATTTCCTGGAAGGAGCTTGAACCGTTCTTTGCCAAGGGTGCCCTATTGTGGGTCGACGCCGGCCTGGATTTGATCGAGGCCGCCGAAGGAATGGCCGAGGACAACCGTGACAAAGTCGCCTCCTGGCTGGCCTCGGGGAGCCTGGGCGAAGTGTCTGCGACGCGGGCATTGGACCTGGTGGAACGTGATCCAAGCCTATGGGCGGTGGTGGTTTCGCCGTGGATTCTGATCCAGGAAAGGGCAGCACAAGAAGGCTAGGCACCAAAAAGGTGCGTGTTTTTCGCCGAAGGAAGTGTGTAGCGGAGTAACCGCTGGCGCCGTGATGGCATGTTGCCGTAGAGAAAGGTCACAGCGCAGGGTGACGTGCGCGTCATGGGAACAGTTTTCTCGCGGCCAAAAGCGCGGGTGAATTGTTTCTTGGTGTGAATAAACGGCGGGTGCCTGTCAGATAAATCTGTGTGAAACGGTGAATTGCCGATGGATTCCGGTAAAGTTCGCCGCTTGTTACATGGAGCTTGTCATGCTGTCAGCGCTGCCCCCCTTAGAGAAAACGCCCTAACAGTTGCTCTACCTTGTCTACGGTGAACAGGATGTTTATCGGCGCGAGGCCAAGTTCAGCATCCTCACCGCCTTATCGCAGCTCAAGCGTGGAGAATCGCTGTGTATCCGAGTCATGACCGACCGCCCACAGGACTACGCCGGCTGGCCGGTTGAGACTGTTGAGCTGGATCAGCAGACCCTGACCCGCTGGCAGGGTGAAAACGGCTACATCCACCGCCGCAAGGCTTGCGCGATTGCCCATGGGGTGACGCTGGCGGACCATACCCTGTTTGTCGACACAGACACACTGTTCCTCAAGTCGCCCCATCGTGTGTTCGAGTTGATCACGCCCGGCCAGTATGTGATGGACGAGTTTGAATACGACTGGAGCTACGTCTGCAAACGCCCCGACTACCTCAAGCTGGGCGAGCACCTGCGTGCACATGGCATTTGCGCCGGCAACAGCTTCAAGCTCTACAACAGTGGCCTGTGTGGTGTTCGAGCGAGTGACGTGCCGCTACTCGAAACTGCCATCGGCTTGATCGACGAGTGGACCCAAGGCTCGTTCGATATCCACACCATCGAGCAAATCGCGATTTCTTTTGCAATGCGCGGCAGCAAGGTGTGCGAGGCAACGAAATTTGTGCACCACTTCTACGCCGACAAACGTTTCTTCCACGCCATGCAGGCGTACTTTTTCAGCCTGCACGGTGAAGCGTTCAGCCCTGATTTGGTCGCCCGTTGCTTGGATGTGCCGCGCGTCAAACCCATTCCATCGGCCTGGCAGCGCCTGCGCATCAAGTGGCAACTGCGCAATCAGTGCAAACACATGAAACGGGTTGGTCGCGATTTACTCTACGGCAGCTCCGCACCGGAGCATCCGTATTACGACGTGTGCCGACATGGCTGGTGGGAATCTGCCTATAAAGAGATACGACGCTGGGACGAGGCCGAGCAGAAGACGTTCTTCAGCGCGAAGGACGTCGTCTGGCCGCAGCAGTTGCCCCGGCCTGCCAACGCCGCTGATGAGCAAACCATCCTGGCCTTCCTGCGCCAGCGCATGGCACTCTGAAACAACGACGGCGCCGATGGGCGCCGTCTCAAGGTCTCAGGCCGTTTTACCTGTGTGGTTATTCAACGAAATAACCTTGGTCTTGCCGATGCGGTGACGGTAGATCTCGCGCAGGTACTTGATCGCCTTCTTCACACAGTCCCGCGACAGACGGATGTCATTGATCGACACGAATTTCTCTTTGTCGTTGATCAGTTCGCGGTACTTCTTCTCATACATCGGCTTGATCGCGTACCAGTTGGTATCGAGGATCTTCGCCGGGTTTTCAAACTCGTTGAGCAACTCGTCGATGCGGTCTTCGTCGAAGTCCTCGTGGATGATGAAGTCCAGGATCGAGTTGTCCAGCGTCTCGTCGAAGCGGTATGGGTTGCGCGCAAAGCAGCGTTTGATAAACGCCACGATCAAGGTCAGGAAGTCGTCCGACAGGCATGGGCTCTTGGCGATCAAGGTGGTCAGCGACAGGTTGGCCGAGGCGCCGATCACCAGGGCATAGCGCTTGAGCGTGGTATTGGGGAACAGGCTGTTGAGGTGGGTCTTGAGCCGGTTGAGGTCCATGTAGGACAGTTTGTAGTCCTTGGGCAGCGAGACGATCGACACCACCGACGAGCAGTTCTTGAAGAAGTGCAGGTCGTGCAACGCCGCAGCGTCGTAGCCGGAGTTCTTGTACTGCTCCAGGGACGCTCTGTAGCGCTTGGATTCAATCGGCAGCAAGCTGATGCCTTCGATGGCCTGGGTGACCTTGTTGAAGTGCGGCAGGTCGATGGAGCGGAAGAACAGGTCGTCGATGTTCAGGCGCTGCGGTTCTTTGTCGAACACCTTGAACTTGTCGTTGGACGGCGCCGGGGTTTCCGGCACCACCGACTCGGCGTAGGCAATCGCCACCGGCCCGGCCAGACTCATAAACAGGTCGTTGGCATCCAGGCGGATGGTCTCGCCGATGTCGATACCGGCGCGGCGGAAGTAGTTCTGGTCGTAGTCGGTGGTCACCGCCTGGGCGGTGAGGATGTTGAAGATCTGCTGGGAAATATACTGATTGGCGTGTTTTTCCATGGCATTGACGTCAATGTTCTGGATGTTGCCGTCATCGCTCTCTTCGGCGTAGCGCATGATGTCGTTGGAGATCAGCATCATCGCGTTCCATGGGCGGATTCGCCCCTTCACGCTGGCCTCGCTGCTGTCTTCATTGGCGAAGTTGTATGAGAAATCCCATTCTTCCGACAGATACTTGCAGAGCAAACGCCCGGCGTTGATATGCAGTGCCTCGGACATTTCGCTGCGGTGGTCGGAGATGTTCGGCAGCACGCAGATGCCGCTGGTGAAGATCGGCTCGAACACAAACGCGTGGCCGCTCTTGCTGTCATGCTCGTCGGCGGGCTTGGTGTCGAAGGTCTTGTTCATGTACGAGTGTTGCTGGGCCAGGCCGAATTCCGAGGCCATGCCTGAACCTGTGCCGCCGCCGGCGCTGAAGATCGAGAAGTACAGGCGCGACTGGTTGGCCTTGATGCCGCAGGAGTCGATCAGGTACGAGTGGATCATTTTCCAGTCGGGGCTGGAAAAGCGCTGGGTATCTTTGTTGAGGATGATCTTGGCCAGGTACTGGCCGAGGATCGGCGCGTTACCCGCGCCACCGGCATGCACCTCCGACAGGTCCATGATTTTCATTTTGCTGTAGTCGCGCAGGAACCCGCTTTTTTCACCCTTGCGCGAGAAGCGGATGCGCCCGGCGATGTCCTTGTCCAGGTCGCCGAGCATCACCAGCGGTTCCACCAGGAACACCGGCTTGCTGGCCTTGCCGCCGCCCAGGCGCAGGTTGTTGCGGATCCACTGCGCCGGGCTGTAGCCCTTGTCCGCCGATTTGTCTTCGTTACTGAACTCATTCAGGTAGAACTTGCGCGCGTTGTACACCAGCTCGGCCACGTCCAGCGCGATGTTCGAACCGCAGCGCCCCAGACCGATCAGGCAGACCGAAGGAAATTCCTGCTCGTTGCGCGGGTCGCCGTCGCCTTCCTGCTGGGGCAGGCGTGGGAACACCATGTCGCGCAGGCCGTCGAGGTTGTCGAGGATGCGGTCGGTGTTGGTTTCGGTGAAGTACAGGTATTGCTGGGTGGCCAGCGGGCGGGCGCTGCTCAATGACTTTGAACCTGGGGATTTTTCCACAGGTGCTGTCGGCAACACGTCGGGGACCACGGTGGCAGAGTTATTTTTGGAAGTCATTGGGCGCCATGTACCTGGACGGATGGCTGGAGAATTTCAAGGAGCCATCACTGAATGGGAGTTCGCGACTTTGCAGCGCGTCTTCGTCCGGGATGTGAAAATTAACCCTGCGTTCTCAAGGGAAAACGTAGCCGGACTCTGATGAATCGGCCGTTGGTCGGGTTTCTTTAAGCAAATGATGGCGAAATGCCAAAGTTTCGACGTCAGCGGATTGGCCGCACCACCGAGGTGGAACCGGCACGGCCGGGGGAGGGCGCCTTGGGGGCGCAAATGTCCGTCGCGCCCGCCGCGCTCAACGCATGCAGCGGGTTGTGCCTTTCAATGCCTTGGATCACGCCGATGATGTCGGCGGCGCACACCGCCGGGCTGAGCAGGTAGCCCTGGACGAAATCGCAGCCATGCTTGAGCAGCAACTCGAACTGCGCCTGGGTTTCCACGCCTTCGGTGACCACCTGCAGGTGCAGGGTGTGGGCCATGCCGATAATCGCCTGGACGATCTCGATGTCGGCAGTGGATTTGGGGATGTCCTGGATAAACGAGCGATCAATCTTCAAGGTATTGAGCGGCAGACGCTTAAGGTAGGCGAGGGAGGAATAGCCGGTGCCGAAATCATCGATGGCCAGTGAAACACCCAGTGCACGGATCTGGCGCAGCAACGCCAGGGTGCTGCTGATATTGCCCATCAGCGCGTTTTCGGTGACTTCCAGTTCCAGGCGGTGGGCCGCCACACCGGCGAAACGCAGTGCGTCTTCGATTTCATCGGCCAGTTCGTCGCGGGCCATGTTCAAGGCCGAGCAGTTCACCGCCATGGTCAGTTCGTAGTAGCCCCGGTCAGACAACAGGCTCAGATCGTGACAGGCCTGGCGCAACACCCAGTGGTCCAGTTCGGCAATCAGGCCGTTGCTTTCGGCGATCCCGATAAACCGGTCCGGAGCCAACAGGCCGTGTGTCGGGTGTTGCCAGCGCACCAAGGCCTCCAGGCGCGAGACTTTGCCCAGTTTCATGTCGAAGATCGGTTGGTAGAACAACACCAGCTGGTTTCTGGCCCGCAGTGCGCCACGCAGCTCTTCTTCCAGTTGCAGTTCGAGAAAGGCGCGGGTTTTCAGGTTGGAGCTGAAGAAGTTCAGGGTATTGCGGCCGCTGTCTTTGGATTGGTACAGCGCCAGGTCAGCGGTTTTCAGCAGCTCTTCGCAGGTCTGGCCATCGTCCGGGAACAGGCTGATGCCGATGCTGGTGGTCATCACCATGCGCCGCCCGGCCAACTCTATCGGGTCTTTCATCTTCTGCATGATGCGCTGGGCCATGTGCCGCGCTTCGTCACGGTGGTGGATGTTGATCAGGATGCAGAACTCGTCGCCGCCAAACCGCGCAACCACGTCTTCATGGCTGCGCACCGACCCTTTGATATGCCCGGCGAGGACGCTGAGCAATTGGTCGCCGGCGTCGTGGCCGAGGCTGTCGTTGATGCGCTTGAAATGGTCGATATCAAGGAAAATAACCGCCAACATGCCGTTTGATGCGGTTTTTTCAGCGACTTTTTCCGCAAAGATCTGGTTGAATCCGCGCCGGTTGAGCAGGCTGGTCAGGGCGTCAAAATGCGCTACTTGCTGCAGCGAGGCACGGGCCTGGTCCAACTCGCTGAGCAGGGCGTTGACTCGGCGCAGGTCGCGCTCCTTGTGTTGCAGCTTCTTGTCCGCCAGCGCCGCGCTGACGCTGCTGCCGATCACCAGCAAGGTGATGACGGCGACCGACAGGCCGAGTTGGATGGGGTTGTTGTTCAGCGGCAGTGAGAGGTCTGCGCCGGTGGGCACGATCAGGCGCATGGCCGCCATGCCGGTGAAGTGCATGCTGAGGATGCCGGCGCCCAGCACCAGGCTGGCCGCGTATTTGAGCAGTTGGTGAAACACCCCGGCGCCGTTGCGCAGGTAGCTCGACAGCAGCAGCGCCGCAAGGCTGGCACCGATGGCGATGCCAATCGAGGCCATGAACAGTGCTGACTCGAAGTACGCCTGGGCCTGGGAGCGCATGGCGGATATGCCGACGTAGTGCATCAGGGCGATGCCCAGGCCCATCCATACCGACGCCAGCAGATACTGGTGCAAGCGCAGCCGGGGATGACTGAGGGTTTGCATGGCGAACAGCGAGGCGATCATGGCGATCAGCAGCGAAATGAAGGTCATGAACAATTCGTGGTGAATCGCGATGGGCGCCTGGAAGGCCAGCATGCTGATGAAGTGTGTGGACCAGATACCACCGGCCAGGCAACCGGCACCGAGCCAGCGCCAGCGGCGACGTGCAGTAGGGTCTTCGACGTGGCCGACGCGCTCGGCCATATCGAGCGTACCGAAACCGGCCGCACAGGCGACCAGGTAGGCCAGTAGCACCAGGAAGGGGTTATGACTGCAATTGAGTAATAAATGCCCGTTCGCTGGAAGCTCGGTAAAAAAATTCAGACCAAGCCATTCCATAGCGTGCCCCATCATAGAGTCTCGTCACTGCCTACGGCGATGACCTATGCAGTCGAGTATAGAAGCCTCGCAGGATTCGCCATGAATAATGGCACTTTGCTCTGAATGATTTTGGCATGCCGGCCATAGCGTTTGATGCTAAGCGCTGATGGGCAGATCCAGCTCGAAGGGCGATTCCAGGGGCGGCAGGCCGAAGGCGGCGCGGGCTGCATCGCAATCGGCGTTGTGCACGCCCTCGTGCCAGGACGCTTCAAATTCGCGGCAGGTACTCGAGCGTTGCGTGTAGATCGAGCAACTGGTGCCCTTGCCCACTTCACCTTCAAGGCTGCAGCAGCGTACGGGTTTCTGGTCGGTGCCGATCATCGCCACGCGGGTCGGGTTGATCTGTACCACCAGATCGTCGGGTACCGTCCCTCCGGACGAGGCGCACTCACCCCAGAAAAAAGACACGCGAAAGTGTGAACAGCAGGCACCGCAACTCAGGCACGGACTGGCTTCGGACATGGGCGTCATCGATAAGAAAGTAAGAGGGGGACTACAGGAAGGCTTGCCATTCTATCTGCGCCATGGCCGTTGGGAAGAGGGGAGCAGATATATATTTTCGTAGGGAAAGTCCCATGAAACCGGGGGAAATCATGCCCTATCAGCTTTACGAATCATTACAGACAAGCGCTGCCAGCCCCACTATGTTGCAGGGACCGGGCAGGATGCATCGGGCATCGCAGCTCTCATAACAATAAAAGAGACGGACCCATGCAGAACTCGACCCAAGCGGCGAATGCCTGGCGCATTCTGTTCCTGCTGTTCCTCGCCAATTTGTTCAACTTCTTCGATCGCACCATTCCCGCGATCATCATCGAGCCGATCCGCATGGAATGGCACCTGAGCGACTTCCAGCTCGGCATCATCGGTACCGCCTTCACCATCGTCTATGCCATCGCCGGCCTGCCCCTCGGGCGCCTGGCCGATACCGGTTCGCGCAGCAAATTGATGGGCTGGGGCCTGTTCGCCTGGAGTGGGCTGACGGCGGTCAATGGCCTGGTCGGCAGTTTCTGGAGCTTTTTGCTGGTGCGCATGGGCATCGGTATCGGCGAAGCCAGCTACGCCCCGGCGGCCAACTCGCTGATCGGCGACCTGTTTCCTGCCCATCGCCGTGCCCGGGCGATGGGCATTTTCATGCTCGGCTTGCCCCTGGGCCTGTTGTTGGCCTTCTTCACTATCGGTTGGATGGTCAAGGCGTTCGACAGCTGGCGCGCGCCGTTCTTTATCGCCGCCGTGCCGGGGATGATCCTTGCGGTGTTCATGTTCTATATCAAGGAGCCCAAGCGCGGCGCCGCTGAAACCGTGCAAGTCTCCCAGGCGCGCGTCGACCGCCCGATCCGTCGCGTGCTGGCGGTGCCGACGTTCCTTTGGCTGGTGCTGGCCGGGCTGTGTTTCAACTTCGCTACCTATGCCTGCAACTCGTTCCTGGTGCCGATGCTACAGCGCTACTTCCTGATGCCATTGCAGGATGCAGCGGTCGCCACGGGCGTGATCGTCGGCCTGACCGGCTTGGTGGGCCTGACCCTGGGCGGTTGGGTGGCCGACAAGATTCATCAGCGGGTTGCCAACGGCCGCCTGCTGTTCGCGGCGTTCAGCCTGATCATTTCCACCGTCACCACGGCCTGGGCGTTGCACGCCGGGCGTATCGAGATCGGGGTGTTCGTGGCGTTGTTCAGTGTGGGCTGGCTGTTTGCCTATAACTTCTACACCTGCGTGTACACGGCGATTCAAGACGTGGTCGAGCCGCGTCTGCGGGCCACGGCGATGGCGCTGTTTTTTGCCGGGTTGTACTTGCTGGGCGGCGGCATGGGGCCGATCGTGGTGGGGGGCTTGTCCGATCATTTCGCCCATTCGGCGATGTATGCGGCGGGGGCGGAGCAGATGACCGAGGCGTACAAGGCAGTGGGGTTGCATGACGCCATGTATCTGATCCCGGTGGCGCTGTTGCTGACCATGCTGTTTCTGTTCCAGGCGTCGCGGTGTTTTGTGCGTGATGCCAAGAAGATGAAGGAGGGGCTGGGGGTTATTGAGGTGCCGGCTTCGGCGGTTACAGCTTGAGACCGCGGTGACTTCATCGCAGGCAAGCCAGCTCCCACATTTGGCTGCATTCCAACATTGGAACTCGGTCAACTGTGGGAGCGGGTTTGCCCGCGATGAGGCCCTCAAGGCATATAAAGAAGGCCCGCATTGCGCGGGCCTTCTTTATTACTAGCCTGCGACCAGGACTCGAATCGCTTCCAACCGCAGCGCGGCTTTGTCCAGCATCGCCAAACCTTGCTCGCGCTGGTTGCGCAACGCCACCAATTCACTGTCACGCACGGTTGGGTTGACCGCTTGCAACGCGGTCAGGCGTGCCAGTTCTTCGTCGGTGTCCGCTGCCAGGCGACGCTTGGCCTCGGCCACACGCTCGGCGTGCTGCGGGGTGATCTTCTCTTCGCCGGCGTTGATCCGTGGCGTCAGCTGGTCGCGCTGGGCCTGGATAAACTTGTTGGCGCTGGCCCGTGGCACGCTTTCCAACTGGTCGTTGAGCGTCACGAACGACACACGGCTCGACAGGTCATTGCCATTGGCATCCAGCAAGCAGCGCAAGGCGGCCGGCGGCAGGTAGCGGCCCAGTTGCAGGGCGCGCGGTGCGACCACTTCGCTGACGTAGAGCAGTTCCAGCAACACGGTGCCCGGTTTCAGCGCCTTGTTCTTGATCAGGGCCACGGCGGTGTTGCCCATCGAACCGGACAGCACCAAGTCCATGCCGCCCTGCACCATCGGGTGTTCCCAGGTGATGAACTGCATGTCTTCACGTGACAGTGCCTGGTTGCGGTCGTAGGTGATGGTCACGCCTTCGTCGTCGCCGAGGGGGAAGCTGGCGTCGAGCATTTTTTCGCTCGGCTTCAGGATCAGGGCGTTTTCCGAATGGTCTTCGCTGTCGATGCCGAACGCATCGAACAGGGTTTCCATGTAGATCGGCAGGGCGAACTGATCGTCTTGCTCCAGGATGTCCTCGACCAGCGCGTCGCCTTCCCCGGCACCGCCGGAGTTGAGTTCCAGCAAGCGGTCGCGACCGGTGTGCAGCTCTTGCTCCAGGTGCTCGCGCTCGGTGCGGGCTTCGTCGATCAGGGCTTGCCACTCGCCGTCGTCGGCTGCTTCCAGCAGCGGCAGCAGGCGTGGGCCGAACTGATGCTGCAAGGCGTTGCCGGTCGGGCAGGTGTTGAGGAATGCATTCAGCGCCTCGTTGTACCACTGGAACAGGCGCTCTTGCGGGCTGGTCTCCAGGTATGGCACGTGCAGTTCGATCACGTGTTTCTGGCCGATCCGGTCCAGACGGCCGATCCGCTGTTCCAGCAGGTCCGGGTGAGACGGCAGGTCGAACAGCACCAAGTGGTGGGAGAACTGGAAGTTGCGGCCTTCGCTGCCGATCTCGGAGCAGATCAGCACCTGGGCGCCGAACTCTTCATCGGCGAAGTAGGCGGCGGCGCGGTCACGCTCGAGGATGTTCATGCCCTCGTGGAATACCGTGGCCGGAATGCCGGAGCGCACGCGCAGGGCGTCTTCCAGGTCCATGGCGGTTTCGGCGTGGGCGCAGATCACCAGGACCTTGGTGCGCTTGAGCATTTTCAGCTGGTCGATCAGCCATTCGACCCGTGGGTCGAAGCGCCACCAGCGGTTTTCTTCCTCAATGTCCGGTTGCGCCTGGAAGCTGACTTCCGGGTACAACTCGGCGTGCTCGCCCAGCGGCAATTCGAGGTATTCGTCCGGGTTCGCCAGCGGGTAGGCGTGCAGCTTGCGCTCCGGGAAACCCTGCACGGCGGCGCGGGTGTTGCGGAACAGCACGCGGCCGGTGCCGTGGCGGTCGAGCAACTCGCGCACCAGGCGTGCGCTGGCTTCGGTGTCACCATCGTTGACGGCGGTGAGCAGGGCTTCGCCTTCGTCACCGAGGAAACCCTGGATGGTCTTGTGGGCGGCTGGCGACAGGCGGCCCTTGTCCATCAGTTCCTGCACGGCTTCGGCCACCGGGCGATAGTTCTCGCTCTCGGCGCGGAAGGCGGCCAGGTCGTGGAAGCGGTTCGGGTCCAGCAGGCGCAGGCGGGCGAAGTGGCTGTCCTGGCCCAATTGTTCCGGGGTGGCGGTCAGCAGCAGCACGCCAGGAATCACTTCGGCCAGTTGCTCGACCAGGGCGTATTCGGCGCTGGCCTTTTCTTCGTGCCAGACCAGGTGGTGAGCTTCGTCGACCACCAGCAGGTCCCAGCCGGCGGCGAACAGCGCGTCCTGGGCCTTCTCGTCGTCCACCAGCCATTCCAGTGCCACCAGGGCAAGCTGGGTGTCTTCGAATGGGTTGGCGGCATCGCTTTCAATGAAGCGTTCTTCGTCAAACAGCGCAACCTGCAGGTTGAAGCGGCGGCGCATTTCCACCAGCCATTGGTGTTGCAGGTTTTCCGGGACCAGGATCAGCACGCGGTTGGCGCGGCCCGACAGCAGTTGGCGATGGATCACCAGGCCGGCTTCGATGGTCTTGCCCAGGCCTACTTCGTCGGCCAGCAATACCCGCGGCGCGATACGGTCGGCGACTTCACGGGCGATATGCAATTGGTGGGCAATCGGTTGCGCACGCACGCCACCCAGGCCCCACAGCGAAGACTGCAATTGGCGGCTGGTGTGTTCCAGGGTGTGGTAGCGCAGCGAGAACCAGGCCAGCGGGTCGATCTGCCCGGCGAACAGACGGTCGCTGGCCAGGCGGAACTGGATGAAATTGGAGAGTTGGGTTTCCGGCAGGGTGACCTGCTCGTTCTGCCCATTGAGGCCGTGGTACACCAGCAAGCCGTCGACGTCGTCGACTTCCTGCACGGTCATTTTCCAGCCTTCGAAATGGGTGATGGTGTCACCCGGCGAGAACCGCACGCGAGTGAGGGGCGCATTCCGTAGCGCATACTGGCGGGTGTCGCCAGTGGCCGGATAGAGCACGGTCAACAAGCGGCCGTCCTGTGCCAGAACGGTGCCTAACCCCAGCTCTGCTTCGCTGTCACTAATCCAGCGTTGCCCCGGTTGATACTGCTGCGCCATGCTGCCTGACTCCCGCCGTGAAAAAGCCGACTATCTTAACGGAACACGGCCCTCAGCCAAAGAACTCCTGACAAAAACTACTCCGTTTGAGTGGCTGCCCGGAAGTCGGATCGACGGGTGGCGGGCACTTGGGAGTGTCGACTGGGTCACAGCTTGGCGAGTGTAGGCTCAAGTCGCCCGCAGGCGCGCCGACAGCCTGTTGATCAGGAGAACAAACCTTATGCTGCCACCCATGCTGCCCGTCAGCGTTGTGCCGGTCACGTCACAACTCGATCCGGTACGCCAGAAACCGGATATTCCGCCCGTGGTGCCAGTTCAGGCGGGCTCCAACGAAAGCACCATCGACCTGAAGAAGGGCGATGCCGAGCAGTCGACCTTTCTGCTGCGCGAAGAACAACGCCGCCAGCAAGAGCAGCAAAAACGCCGCCGCGAAGCCGATGAAGACCCGGAGCAGCACCTGGCCATTCCGGGCGACCTGCTCAACGCCGACAACACCGTGCCGGTGGTGCCGCTGATCGAAGACGCGCCGCGCCAGGGTTTGTGGGTGGACGTCGAGGTTTAGCCGCGCAATTGCTCCAGGGCTACCAGCAACCGTTCGACGTCGTGTGTGTTATTGAGCGGGCTGACGGAAACCCGCGCAATGCTGGCCAGGCCGCGCGCCTGCATGTCCAGCGGGGTGTACGCCACGTCATTGGCGCCGATATTGATGCGCTTGAGGCCCAATTGCCGCTTGAGTTCGAAGGCGTCCCAGCCGGCGAGGTTGAAGGCGATCAGCCCGGATTGGCAGGTGCCCAGGTCGTGCAGGGTAATTCCTGGAATCTGACGCAGCCCTTCGCGGATTCGCTCGCTGACCTGTGAGACCGTTTCCCATACCCGCGCAATCCCCAACTGATTGATTTCCTGCAACGCATTGCCCAATCCCGCCAATAAGGCGTAGGACGCTTCGCTGGTTTCAAAGCGGCGGGCGTCGTTGCGCAAGTCGAACCCTTCGGTTGTCCACGGTGCAGAAAATACATCGCGCTGGGCCGGGTTCAGTTGCTTGAGAAAGTCTGGTCGCACATACAACAGTGCCGTGCCGCGTGGCCCGCGCAGGTGTTTGCGCCCGGCCGACTTGAGCACGTCGCAGTGCAGCGCCTGCACATCCACCGGCACTTGGCCGACGGCTTGGCCGGCATCGATGAAGTAAGGGATACCGTGCCTTCTGGCCACTTCGCCGATGGCCTGGGCGGGGTTGATCAGGCCGCCGTTGGCGGGCAGCCAGGTGAGGTCGATCAGCCTGACCTTGGCATCGATCATTGCTTCCAGCGCCCGCGGACAGACCGCGCCGGTTGCGTCGCAGGGGATGACTTCTATGCGGGCACCGGCTTGCACTGCCAGTTGCATGCTCGCCAGGTTGCCGCCCCATTCATGACGCCCCACCAGGATACGGTCGCCCGTCTGCCATGGGGCCAGCGCCTGGAACGCCATGTTCCAGGCGGCCGAGCCGCTGCCGGCGAAGGCGATGGATGCGGTGGGCGCATTGAGCAATTGCCCGGCGGCGTGACGGGCGTTATCCAGCAGTTGCGCGCCGTACTCGCCAGCCTCCATCGGCCCGTCGCGAGCCTCGCGGTGCAGTTGTTCGATGATGGCATCGAGGGTGGCCTGGCTCGGTAGCGATGCCCCTGCGTGATTGAAGTGCGCGATGCCGGACTGGCAGCCGGGGGTGGCGTCGCGCAGCGCCTGGATGTTGAGCGGGCTCACGGGCGTAGCTCGAAAATGGCGTCAATCTCCACCGCCACACCGGCGGGCAGGCTGGAGACACCCACGGCGGTGCGCACATGGCGGCCTTTTTCACCGAGGGCGTTGACCAACAGGTTCGACGCGCCGTTGGCGACCAGGCTCTGGCGCTGGAAGTCGCCGCTGCTGGCGATGTAAACGCCCAGGCGCAGCGTACGAACCAGCTGTGACAGGTCATCCTCCAGTGCATCGCCCAATTGCGCGAGCAGGCTCAACGCCGCCAGTTCTGCGGCGTGGGCGCCTTCTTCATCGCTGAGGGATTCCCCGAGGCGGCCGACATAGGCAGGTTGGCCATCGATCAGGGGAATTTGCCCGGAGATCAACAGCTGGTTGCCGCTGATGACATGGCTGATGTAGTTGGCCGCCGGCAGGCTGGGCGTTGGCAGCGTGAGGCCGAGGGTGTGTACGCGTTGGCGCAGGGAGTCGCTCATGATCCATCCTCAAGGGTTAGGGAGGACTGATCATGTTGCTCGGTCGGATTGGCGACAAACGGATAGATCTCACACGACGTATCAAAATAACTCACGCGTCGCTGCAGGCTTCCTTCAACCACTGGCTGAAACACTCGGCCGCTGCGCTGAGGCGGCCTTGGGGGGCGATCAGCCAGTAGCCGATGTCACTGTGGTAGGGCGGCCAGTCGAAGGCTTGCACCAGGCTGCCGTCTTGGAGCCGACGCTCGATAAGGCGATGGCGGCCCATGGCGATGCCTTGGCCGGCTACGGCGGCTTCGACCACGATGTTGTAGTCGTGCAGCATCACGCGGGGGTGACGGCTGAGGTCGACCTGGTAATGCGCAGACCAATCCGTCCATTCGAAGGGTTTGTGCGATGTAGCCATCAGCAACGGGCCGTCATGACGGGCCTTGAATGCCGGGCTGCATACGGGGGAGATCACTTCCGCCATCAGTCGGGTGGCCTGCACGTCGGGCCAATCGCCCTTGCCGTAGCGGATCGCCAGGTCGACTTCGGCACCGGCGACGTCGGCCAGTTGGATGGCTGGTAGCAGCTCGACCTGGATATGCGGGTAACGGTTGAGAAACCCGGCCAGGCGCGGCGCCAGCCACAGGGTAGCGAAGGAGGCGAGCAGGCCGATGCGCAACACCGTGGCACTGGGTGTTGCCCGCTGGGTGCGGGTGGCGGTGGCAATTGCGTCGAGGGCAGGGCGGATTTCATCGTAGTAGCGTTGGCCGTCGGCAGTCAGATCGATCGCACGGGTGCGTCGGATAAACAGCGGTTTGCCCAGATGCTGTTCAAGTTTCTGTACTTGATGGCTCAACGCACTCTGGGTCACCGACAGCTCTTGCGCCGCCTTGATAAAGCTCAAGTGCCGCGCCACGGCTTCGAAGGCGCGCAGGGCCAGCAACGGCGGAAGGTCCTTGTGCAGTGCCACTCGCGTGCGCTCCAGTACTAATGGGAAGTGCCGATTTTGGGCGATGACCTGCCTTTTGTCGCCCGCTGATTTGCCGTCGGGTGGGGCAGGCCGCATTATTGAGGTATTTCCGCCACGACGTAAGCCAAGCCATGAGTGATGACGACAAGCTGATTGACCTGAATGCCGAACGTGCCAAGCGTGTGCATGACCTCAATGACAAACGCCTGAATGAAGTGCGCCAGGCATTCGAGCAAGCGATGCCGTTGGGCAAAGTTAAGAAAAAACCAAAGAACAAACCGAAAAAGCGTTGAAACAACCTGCATCTGTTGATGCAGGTCAGTTATTGCCCTTCTTTACGCCCCGTCGTGGGCGACATTGATCCCCGTCAATTTTCCAATCCACCTTCTCGATTAACTTAGCCCTATCGCAACAGGGCAAGTGCAGGAGGCCGGTCATGTTTATCGACAATGTGGTATTTGCCGGAGTGCTGACCGTCAGCCTCATGGTGTTGTTTTTTGTAGGGTTTGGAATTTTTATCTGGAAAGACGCGAACAAGCGTAAAAAACCATAGGGCTTTCCAGGTTACATGAGCACGCAAGGCATTTTGGGCGACTTCGGTCGCCCTTTTTTTTGCCTGTAATTTAATCAACAAGACATTTTTATTGAGCTTGGCTACAGGCATAAAAAAAGGTGCGACCCTCGCGGATCGCACCTTTTTTATTGCAAGCAGACTATCAGTTGCCCAGCGCCTTGGACGCCAGCCAGAACAGCCCGGCCGACAGGCCCACGGTTGCCGGCAGGGTCAATACCCACGCCATCAGGATGGTCTTGACCGTACCGCCTTGCAGGCCGCTCTTATTGGCGACCATGGTGCCGGCGACGCCCGACGACAGCACGTGGGTGGTCGACACCGGCAGGCTGAAGATGTTGGCCAGGCCAATCATGCTCGCCGTGGTGATCTGTGCCGACATGCCCTGGGCATAGGTCATGCCCTGCTTGCCGATTTTCTCACCGATGGTCAGTACCACACGCTTCCAGCCCACCATGGTGCCCAGGCCCAGGGCCAGTGCAACCGCGAGGATCACCCAGAACGGTGCGTACTCGGTGGTGGCGGTCAGGTCTTTGCGCAGCTTGTCCAGGTCGGCCTTCTCACGGGCTTCCAGGCCCGGCAGCTTGCCGACTTTCTTCGCGGTATCGTCCAGGCAGAGCAGGTAGCGACGTACTTCGATACGGTGATCAGCGGTCAACGAGTGGTAGTCGGACACACCTTTCAATGTCTCCATCAGCGCACTGATAGTGGGTTCGGTCTGCTGCGGGTTGCACTGGAACTTGCCCGGCAGGTCATCCTTCACGCTTTTGCCCAGGGCCAGGAACTCGCCAAGGGTGGCACTGTTGCGCTGGTAGAACTGGCTCAAATGCACCGTGGCGTCGCGGGTGCGTTCGATCTGGTAGGTGGTGCTGCCCAGGTCGAGTACGAACTGCGCCGGCACGATACCGATGAGTACCAGCATGATCAGGCCGATACCTTTCTGGCCATCGTTGGAACCGTGCACGAAGCTCACGGCCATGGCGGAGATCACCAGGACCAGGCGGTTCCAGAAGGGCGGGTGCTTTTTGTCGTCGAGCTTGCGGCGCTGGTCCGGCGTCTTGTGCATCTTCGACAGCGGGCGCCACCACTTCAGGCCGATCAGCACCAGGGCTGCGACCAGGAAGCCGGCCATCGGCGAGAACACCAGGGAGGCGCCGATATCGATCGCTTTCTGCCAGTTCACGCCATCGGCCAACGGGATGTCGTTGATCAGGGCGTTGGCCAGGCCGACACCGAGGATCGAGCCGATCAGGGTGTGGGAGCTGGACGCCGGGATACCGAAGTACCAAGTGCCCAGGTTCCAGGTGATCGCCGCCGCCAACAAGGAGAAGACCATGGCCAAGCCGTGGCCGGTGTTCACATTGATCAGCAACTCCACCGGCAGCAAGTGCACGATGGCGTAGGCGACACCGACACCACCGAGCAAAACGCCGAGGAAGTTGAACACCCCGGAGAAGAACACGGCCAGGTGTGGCGGCATGGCTTTGGTATAGATGACTGTGGCCACCGCGTTTGCGGTGTCATGAAAGCCATTGATGAACTCGAAGGCGAGGACAAAGGCCAGGGCGAGCAACAGGCTCACTAGAACCCAAGCATCCAGTCCGCTGAATAAATCGATCATGAAGGTTTTCTGACCCGGTCGTAAGGGGGCGCGATTATGCCAGAAAACCTCAGTAATCGATGCATTAGCTGCTCATCGGTAACAATCTTCATTGAAAAAGCCTGGGGGAAAGGCGCCTATCCCAGGGTTTTCGGGGCTTTGACAAGTCTTTGATTTATAAAGCACAAGGCTTGCAGGGCAGGGAATTGCCATGAAAATGGCATGCCTGAAACATTTGTATGAAATTTCGTCTGCGACTGTAGGTCGCTTGTTAGAGCAGTGGCTGCCCTCAGCTGGCAATAAGCCAGCCGAGGTGGCAAATCCTGGCGCTCGGGCCGAAGTGCTTATGGCTCTTCGGCTTTGAGTTCCTGTTCAATCTTTTGGATTTCCTGGGCAAAGGCCTGGTCAAGCAGGCTGGCGCGTTTACGCCAAGGTTTGCGTTCAGGTTCTGGCTGGGCGGCGTAGGTGGTGACTTCCCCGCCGTAAACGTCCTTGTAACGTTGTTCCTGGCGCTCAAGTTCCGCGCGCAGTTCATCTTTTGTCACTTTATTGAATACCTGATTGAAGTGAGTTGAGTTTAATTGCCGTACAGGGGTGTATTGGACAGTCGTGCTCAGGCAATTCCAAGTTGAACCCTTCAAGTTTGAAAGTCGTGCCTGGAGTCCATTCAATAAACCGGTACTTGTGACCGACGTCACACACTGAGTGTGCCGCCTGGCGAGCTCTGGTCCCGATTATCAAACCGGGCTGACCTCTGCACAGCTTGCAGTATAGCGGCGCATTTGAATAACACTATCACCATAAAGTTAAAAATCGACAACTTTGTGTGAGCGTTCTGTTACTTGAACGCGTGCGTAATTGCTGAAAATCTGGCGTCAAGAAATATCTCCTCTTCATGCTGTTGCGAGGCGCCACCCAGCTTTATGATCCGGGCGGGGTGAATTGCGATAATCGGATATGTGTTCGATAATCGCCCAGCGTTGCGGGGCGGACATTGTGTCTGGCGACCCGCGCGGCTTGTAATAGAGGCCAAACCTTTTGTGGTTGAAAACAAGAAAAAGGATCCCTGAGATGAACGATCAACTGCGCAACTCTTTCGCATCAGTGGCGCCACCGATCGTGGCTTCACCGGCCAAGCGGATTCAGGCGTTTACCGGCGATCCGGATTTCATGACCTCCCTGGCCCGTGGCCTGGCCGTGGTGCAGGCGTTCCAGGAGCGCAAGCGGCACCTGACCATTGCGCAAATCAGCCACCGCACCGAAATCCCCCGTGCCGCCGTGCGCCGTTGCCTCTACACGCTGATCAAGCTCGGCTACGCCACCACCGATGGGCGCACCTATTCGCTGCTGCCCAAAGTGCTGACCCTCGGCCATGCGTACTTATCGTCCACGCCGCTGGCAGTGTCGGCGCAGCCTTATCTGGACCGCATGAGCGAGCAACTCCACGAAGCCTGCAACATGGCCACCCTCGAGGGTGATGACATCCTCTACATCGCCCGCTCCGCCACGACCCAGCGCCTGATCTCGGTCGACCTGTCGGTAGGCGGGCGCCTGCCGGCGTATTGCACCTCGATGGGCCGCATCCTCCTTGCCGCACTGGACGACGCCTCTTTACAGGACTACCTCGACCACGCCGACCTGCAAACCAAGACCAGCCGCACCCTGACCACGCCGACGGCCTTGCTCGACTGCCTGCAACAAGTACGTCAGCAAGGCTGGTGCATCGTCGATCAGGAACTGGAGCAGGGCCTGCGTTCCATCGCCGTGCCGGTGTATGACGCGTCTGGCCAGGTGTTGGCCGCGCTCAACGTCAGCACCCACGCCGGACGCGTCAGCCGCAACGAGCTGGAGCAGCGTTTCCTGCCGAGTATGCTCAGCGCCAGTCGCGAACTGAGCGCGCAGCTGTTTACCTAAGGTGTTCGGTGACCGCACAGATCCCGGCTCGGTCAATTGACGATGTTTCCCCTGGCTTATTAATGTGCGGCAGCGCTCTAGGGCGCGCCCCAATAATAATGACGACCAAAGGTTGTCAGCCCGCCCATCGGTGTGGAAATAACAATAATGAATCAGCCTTCTGTCGGTACTACCCTGGACGTCCAGTCCTTCATCAACGCCCAGCCGCTGTCACGCTACCAGTGGCGTGTGGTGATCCTGTGTTTCCTGATTGTCTTCCTCGATGGCCTCGACACGGCGGCCATGGGCTTTATCGCGCCGGCCTTGTCCCAGGACTGGGGCATCGACCGCGCCAGCCTCGGCCCGGTGATGAGCGCCGCGTTGATCGGCATGGTCTTCGGCGCCCTCGGCTCGGGCCCGCTGGCCGACCGCTTCGGGCGCAAAGTGGTGTTGGTCGGCGCGGTGCTGGTGTTTGGTGCGTTCAGCCTGGCGTCGGCCTACAGCAGTAACGTCGACCAGTTGCTGGTGCTGCGCTTTCTCACCGGGCTCGGCCTGGGGGCGGGCATGCCGAATGCCACCACGCTGCTCTCCGAATACACCCCCGAGCGCCACAAGTCGCTGCTGGTGACCAGCATGTTCTGCGGTTTCAACCTGGGCATGGCCGGTGGCGGGTTTATCTCGGCCAAGCTGATCCCGGCGTTCGGCTGGCATGCCCTGTTGATGATCGGCGGCATTCTGCCCTTGATCCTGGTGGTGGTGCTGATGCTCTGGCTGCCGGAGTCGGCGCGTTACCTGGTGGTGCGCAATCGTGGCACCGACAAGGTGCGCAAGACCCTGGCGCCCATCGAACCGAATATCGTCGCCCAAGCCACTGCGTTCAGCGTGCCCGAGCAAAAAACCGTCAAGGCGCGCAACGTCTTCGCGGTGATCTTCTCCGGCACCTACAGCGCCGGCACCTTGCTGTTGTGGCTGACCTACTTCATGGGCCTGGTGATCGTGTACCTGCTGACCAGTTGGTTGCCGACCCTGATGCGCGACAGCGGCGCCAGCATGGAACAGGCCGCGTTTATCGGTGCACTGTTCCAGTTTGGTGGCGTGCTCAGTGCGGTCGGTGTGGGGTGGGCGATGGACCGGTTCAATCCGCACAAGGTCATCGGCACTTTCTATCTGTTGGCCGGGGTGTTTGCCTACGCGGTCGGCCAGAGCCTGGGCAACATCACGCTGCTGGCAACCTTGGTGTTGATCGCCGGGATGTGCGTCAACGGTGCGCAATCGGCGATGCCATCGCTGGCCGCACGTTTCTACCCGACCCAGGGCCGTGCCACGGGCGTGTCGTGGATGCTCGGCATCGGTCGCTTCGGCGCGATCCTCGGCGCGTGGATGGGCGCGACGTTGCTGGGGCTGGGCTGGAATTTCGAGCAAGTGCTGACGGCACTGGTGATTCCGGCTGCGCTGGCCACGGCTGCGGTGGTGATCAAAGGCATGGTCAGTCATGCGGATGCGACGTAGCGCTTGGCGCTGATGCTATGCCGACCGGGCTTATGTGGGAGCGAGCTTGCTCGCGAGTGCGGTGAGTCAGTGAATACATGAGTTGACTGATTCACCC
>NZ_JAHPJF010000032.1:0-46626 GCF_020515815.1 Pseudomonas sp. AF03-9
AATTGCGAACCCACAGCACGTGCCGGCTGTGATCGAAAAATGGGCTCGGTAGTACGCTGGAAGTCATCCCTTTACTCCTGAGTGCGTTGAGAGTCCGGAGCGTAAAGAGTTGTTATCGGTAAGGGGTGTCGGAAAGTTCGCTTTCTGGTGAGGGGGGCTTCCTGATCCTTTGATTCAAAGAGAAGTAACAGAAAATGGCAGAGCAGTGGCTAAAAGCCAGCGTCTATCCCCTCCTGCAAATCATTCCTTTGGCTGATTTGGCTGAAACATAAGCGCTCTACAGTGCAGAACTTCCAGCCAAGACCGTGCAGTCATAAAAGGGATTCCTATGTTGCAGACCCGTGTTATCCCCCCCGCCGAAGGCGCCTACCAATATCCGCTGTTGATCAAGCGCCTGTTGATGTCCGGGACCCGTTACGAGAAAACCCGGGAAATCGTCTACCGTGACAAGTTGCGCTACACCTATCCGACCTTGATCGAGCGCGTCGCGCGCCTGGCCAATGTGTTGACCGAAGCCGGGGTAAAGGCCGGTGACACCGTGGCGGTGATGGACTGGGACAGCCATCGCTACCTGGAGTGCATGTTTGCCATCCCGATGATTGGCGCGGTGATCCACACCATCAACGTGCGTCTGTCGCCGGAACAGATTCTCTACACCATGAATCACGCCGAGGACCGCTTTGTGCTGGTCAACAGTGAGTTCGTGGGGCTTTACCAAGCCATCGCCGGGCAATTGACGACGGTCGACAAGACCTTGCTGCTCACCGACGGTGAATCGAAAACCGCCGAGCTGCCAGACCTCGTGGGCGAGTACGAAACCCTGTTGGCCGCCGCCAGCCCGAAATACGACTTCCAGGATTTCGACGAAAATTCCGTCGCGACCACCTTCTACACCACCGGCACCACCGGCAACCCCAAGGGCGTGTACTTCACCCATCGCCAACTGGTGCTGCACACCATCGGTGTGGCGACCATCATGGGCAGCGTCGACAGCGTGCGCCTGTTGGGCACCAACGATGTGTACATGCCGATCACGCCGATGTTCCACGTTCATGCGTGGGGCCTGCCGTATGTGGCGACCATGCTGGGCCTCAAGCAGGTCTATCCCGGCCGCTACGATCCGGAGTTTCTGGTGGAGTTGTGGCGCAAGGAGAAAGTCACTTTTTCCCATTGCGTGCCAACCATCCTGCAAATGCTGCTCAACGCCAAGGCTGCACAGGGCGTGGATTTTGGCGGCTGGAAAATCGTCATCGGTGGTAGCGCGCTCAACCGTACGCTGTACGAAGCTGCCAAGGCTCGTGGGATTCAACTGACGGCTGCGTACGGCATGTCCGAGACCGGGCCGTTGGTATCGTGTGCCCACCTCAACGAAGAACTGATGGCCGGCAGCGAGGACGAACGCACCACCTACCGCATCAAGGCCGGCGTGCCCGGGCCGTTAGTAGACGCGGCGATCATCGACAGCGAAGGCAACTTCCTGCCTGCCGATGGCGAGTCCCAAGGCGAGCTGGTGCTGCGTGCGCCATGGCTGACCGAAGGCTATTACAACGAGCCGCAGAAGGGCGCCGAGCTGTGGGAAGGCGGCTGGATGCACACCGGTGACGTGGCCACGCTGGATGCGTTTGGGGTGATCGATATTCGTGATCGCATCAAGGACGTGATCAAGACCGGCGGCGAATGGGTCTCCTCCCTGGCCCTCGAAGATCTGGTCAGCCGTCACCCGGCGGTACGCGAAGTAGCGGTGGTGGGCATCGCCGATCCGCAGTGGGGTGAGCGTCCGTTTGCCTTGCTGGTGGTGCGTGATGGCCATGTGATAGGGGCCCGTGAGCTCAAGGAGCACCTCAAGCCGTTCGTGGAGTTGGGCCACCTGAGCAAGTGGGCGATTCCGAGTCAGATCGCCGTTGTTACGGAAATTCCCAAGACCAGCGTCGGCAAACTCGACAAGAAACGTATCCGCATCGACATCATTGAATGGCAGGCCAACAACAGCACGTTCCTGTCCACCCTCTGACGCCCCTCGCCGTGCCCGCCCGGGCACGGCAATGCTCTATCTTGCGCCTCTACTTGTGATTTGCCGATTTTCAGCCATCCTTGCCGCGTCGGCCTTCGCCGACATGGCGAAAGGGTCGTGGCAGACGGGTCGGTGATGCAAATCACACTTTAGAGGGATCAAGCACTACCCCCCGCTGGCTATAGTCCCTTCCAGAGTTTTTCAAGGATGTTCCGCTTTGGGCCATGGGGGCTCAGTTGCCGAGCGGCATTGGAATCGTTGTATTCCGGCCGTTACACGCATCACAGAATGAACTCTCTGCCATAACAATAATGCACATGGAGTAGCGTCGATGACCTCAGTAAACCAGTTCTGGCGCCGGGCAAGACTGCCCCTGGCCGTCAGTCTCGCCTCTACGCTCGCCGGGCCCGCATTCGGCGTCAGTTTCAATATCGGTGAAGTCGAAGGGAGTTTTGACTCGTCTCTTTCCGTGGGGGCCAGTTGGTCGACGGAAAAGGCCAACAAGAACTTGATCGGTTCCAACAACGGTGGGCACGGTCTCTCGCAGACCTCTGACGATGGGCACCTGAACTTCAAGCGTGGTGAGACGTTCTCGAAGATCTTCAAGGGCATCCATGACCTGGAACTGAAGTACGGCGATACCGGTGTGTTCGTGCGTGGCAAGTACTGGTACGACTTTGAACTCAAGGATGAAAGTCGTCCGTTCAAGGACATCAGCGACAGCAATCGCAAAGAGGGCGCCAAATCCTCCGGCGCGCAGATCCTCGACGCCTTCATCTACCACAACTACAACATTGCCGATTTGCCGGGCTCGGTGCGTTTCGGCAAGCAGGTGGTCAGCTGGGGTGAAAGTACCTTCATTGGGGGTGGCATCAACTCCATCAACCCGATCGACGTGTCTGCGTTCCGTCGTCCGGGCGCCGAGATCAAGGAAGGCCTGATTCCGGTCAACATGTTTTATCTGTCGCAAAGCGTAACGGACAACCTGTCGGTAGACGGTTTCTACCAGTTGGAGTGGGACCAGACCGTTGTCGACAACTGTGGGACATTCTTCTCGCAGCCTGATGTGATCGCCGACGGTTGCGACAATAACCTTGCGGTACTGCGAACCCGTCAAGGCTTGTCCAACGCCTTGCCGGCGCCGCTCCGGAATGCGGCGTTCGGTGCGCTGGCGGCCCAGGGTGTGAACTTCGGCTCGCCGGATGAGGGCGCCATTGTTCGCCGTGGTCCTGACCGTGATGCGCGCGACAGCGGCCAGTTTGGTTTCGCCGCCCACTACATGTTCGAGCCGCTGGATACCGAGTTCGGCGCTTACTTCATGAACTACCACAGCCGCGCACCGATCTTCAGCGGACGAGGGGCGGCGGCGAGCAAGTACAGCCCTGCGAACCTGGTTGGGTCATTGATGGGCCAAGGGTTGACCTTGGGACAAGCCAGCGCGATCGCGCCATCGCTGTTGCCGTTCGTGGTTGCCGGCAACTCGAGTTACTACGTTGAATACCCTGAGGACATCCGCCTGTACGGCCTCAGCTTCTCTACGACGTTGCCTACCGGCACCGCGTGGAGTGGTGAAATCAGCTACCGTCCGAATGCACCGGTGCAGTTGAACACTACGGACATTCTGTATTCCGGGCTGACGCCTTTGGCCGCGGTCAACCCGGCAGCGGCCAACTACTCGGTGCTGCAAGGCAAGGCGGACCAGGACCAACCTGGCTATCGCCGTAAGGAGATCACCCAGCTGCAAACCACGTTCACTCACTTTTTCGATCAGGTGATGGGGGCTGAGCGACTGACGGTTGTCGGTGAAGTTGGCTTCACTCACGTCGGTGGCCTGGAAAAAACCTCCAAGGCCCGTTACGGCCGCGATCCTAGCTACGGCCCTGGCCCACTGCCAAATGGTACGTGCCAGACCTTGAACGCTGGCACCCTGACTGGCGCTGCGCAGAACAACCTGTCGCGCTACTGCGAAAACGACGGCTTCACCACCGCCAACTCCTGGGGTTATCGCGCCCGCGCCATCTGGGATTACAACAGCGTCTTTGCAGGGATCAACCTCAAGCCTAGCGTCGCATGGTCCCATGATGTGAGCGGCTATTCCCCTGGTCCAGGTGGCAACTTCGAAGAAGGCCGCAAGGCCGTCAGCCTTGGCCTGGACGCGGAATACCAGAACACCTACACCGCAGGCCTGTCGTACACCAACTTCTTTGATGGCAAGTACACCACGGTGGACGACCGGGATTTTGTTGCGCTCAGCTTCGGCATGAACTTCTAAGCGACCGTATTTCAGGAAGAACCAGAACATGAAAATAACTAAAAGTCTGTTGCACGTGGGTGTGCTTGGGCTGTCGATCCTGGCGAGCAACGTCATGGCGGCAGTCTCGGCGGATGAAGCCGCCAAGCTGGGCACGAGCCTGACCCCGATGGGCGCCGAAATGGCCGGTAACGCGGCGGGCACCATTCCCAAGTGGTCGCCATTGCCGACCAACGCCGGCGCTGTAGATGCCCGTGGTTTCCTGGCCAACCCTTACGCCAGTGAGCAACCGCAATTCACCATCACCGCGCAGAACGTCGAACAGTACAAAGACAAGCTGGCACCGGGCCAATACGCAATGTTCAAGCGTTACCCGGACAGCTTCAAGATGCCGGTCTACCCGACCCACCGCGGTGCCACGGTGCCGGCTGAGGTGTTCGCCTCCATCAAGAAGAACGCCACCACCACCAACCTGGTGTCTGGCGGCAACGGCCTGGAGAACTTCGAAACCGCCGTGCCGTTCCCGATCCCGAAAAGCGGCGTGGAAGTGATCTGGAACCACATCACCCGCTATCGTGGCGGCAGTGTGACGCGTCTGGTCACCCAGGCCACACCGCAAACCAACGGTTCGTTCAGCCTGGTGTACTTCAAGGACCAGTTCGTTTTCCGCGACAAGATGAAGGACTTCGACCCGAAAAACCCGGGCAACGTGCTGTTCTACTTCAAGCAGGAAGTGACTGCCCCGGCACGTCTGGCCGGTGGTGTGCTGCTGGTGCATGAAACCCTGGACCAGGTGAAGGAACCGCGTTCGGCGTGGGTCTACAACGCCGGCCAGCGCCGTGTGCGCCGGGCGCCGCAGGTGTCCTATGACGGCCCGGGTACTGCTGCCGATGGCCTGCGTACCTCAGACAACCTCGACATGTACAACGGTGCACCGGACCGCTACGACTGGAAGCTGGAGGGCAAGAAGGAAATCTACATCGCCTCCAACAGCTACAAGCTCGACGATCCGAAGCTCAAGTACGCCGACATCATCAAGGCTGGCCACATCAACCAGGACTTGGCCCGCTATGAGCTGCGCCGCGTCTGGCACGTGGTCGCGACCTTGAAGGAAGGCCAGCGCCACATCTACGCCAAGCGTGACTTCTTCATTGACGAAGATACCTGGCAAGCGGCGGTGATTGACCACTACGACGGTCGCGGCCAACTGTGGCGCGTCGCCGAGGCCCACGCCGAGAACTACTACGACAAGCAAGTGCCGTGGTATGCCGTGGAAACCCTCTACGACCTGCAGTCGGGTCGCTACCTGGCGCTGGGTATGAAGAACGAAGAGAAGCAGGCGTATAACTTCGGCTTCACCGCTACTACCAGCGACTTCACCCCGGCGGCGTTGCGTCAGGACGGTGTTCGCTAAGCCCTAGCGATTGCCCATGTGGGAGGGGGCTTGCCCCCGATGGCGGCAGGCCAGTCAATTCATCGGTTGACTGACCCGCCTCTATCGGGAGCAAGCCCCCTCTCACATTTTTTGTCTCAGTTCTTTTTCAGGCAAATGTTGCAAAGATCTACAATCCCGCCGCTTTTACCGCTAGTCTGCGGACATCTGCAATGCCGACAACAGCCTTCTACAAGAGCCCGGCGATGACTGATCTGTCCCGAATCCAAGGGCCTGCCAGTGCGGTAATCCCGACCCTGGAAGGTCGCTTCTACAGGCCACCCCTGCCTGACGGCTACGTGCTGCGACCGCGGCTGTGCGAACGGCTGACTGCCGGGCTGGACGGGCGACTGTTGCTGGTCAGCGCACCCGCCGGGTTTGGCAAGAGTTCGTTGGCGGTGGAGTTCTGCCAGAGCCTGCCGGCCCACTGGCAAAGCCTGTGGCTGGGCTTGAGCCCACGGGACAGCGACCCCGGACGTTTCCTCGAGCGCCTGCTCGACGGTTTGCAGCAGTACTTCCCGCAACTCGGCGCCCAATCCCTGGGGCTGCTGAAAATGCGCCAGCGTCACCAACCCTTTGCGTTTGAAGAATGGCTCGACGGCTTGCTCGACGAACTGACGGTGCATCTATCCACCCGCGCACCGCTATTGCTGGTACTGGATGACTACCATTTGGCCCAGGGGCCGGTGCTCGACCGTTGTCTGCAGTTTTTCCTCAACCATTTGCCTGATTGCCTGGTGGTATTGGTCACCAGTCGCCAGCGCCCGGACTGGCATCTGGCACGTCTGCGCCTGTCCCGGCACCTGCTGGAACTGCATGAGCAAGACCTGCGCCTGACCCATGCCGAGTCCCTTGCCGTACTGGATCGTCATAGCAGCTCATTGCGCGGTGAAGCTCTCGACAACCTGATCCGCCGCAGTGAGGGTTGGGTCGCCGGCCTGCGCTTCTGGTTGCTGGCCGCTTCCGAAGCGGGCAATGAAGGCGCGTTGCCGCAAAACCTGCATGGCGGCGAAGGGCTGATCCGCGATTATTTGCTGGAGGAGGTGATCGACTGCCTACCGGCCGATGTGCAGGCCTTCTTGTTTGACACCGCCCCCATGGAACGTTTTTGCAGCGAGCTGTGCGACGCCGTACGCGAAGCCCACGACAGCGCGGAGAACCTGCGTTACCTGCAAGCCCATCAAGTGTTCCTGGTGCCGCTGGATGATCAGGGCCACTGGTATCGCTACCACCATTTGTTCTCCGATTTGTTGCGGTCCCGGCGCGAAAGCAGCAACGTCTTGCCGACGGCCAGCCTGCACCTGCGCGCGTGCCGCTGGTTCAATGCCCAGGGTTTGATCGATGAAGCGGTGGAGCAGGCGTTGCGCGCCGGCCATCTGGATGTGGCCGCCAATCTGGTGCAGAACCTTTCGGAGGAGCAACTGCTGGCCGAGCAAAATGTCGGCATGTTGCTGCGCTGGAAGATGGACTTGCCGGATAGCCTGTTGATCAGCACGCCACGCCTGATCGTGCTGTATAGCTGGGCCCTGGGCCTGGCCTGCCAATTGGATGCCGCGGAGGAATTATCCGGCTACCTCAGCCGCTTTCTGCCGGCGCCTTCCGCCACCGCGCAAAAGTCGATGCTGGCCCAGTGGTTGGCGCTCAGTGGCGTTATCGCGCGCGGGCGGGGCAATCGTGAATTGACCCAGCGCTATTGCAGTGAAGCGTTGGAAAGTCTGCCGCAGCGACGCTACGGCCAGCGCTTGATGTGCCTGTCGACACTCTCCAACCTGGCCATCGTCGACGCCGATTTGTGGCGTGCCCGTGGCTTGAACCGTGAATCCCTGGAGTTGGCGCAACGTGTCGGCAACCCGCTATTTGAAGCCTTGGCCCACTATGACCGCGCACGCGTCCTACAGGCCCGGGGCGAGATTCTGCGTTCGTTGGATGAAGTGCGTCAGGGCCTGCAACGCTTGCATGGCTTGGCGCCCGAGCGGTTGTACGCAGTGCGTGCGCGGCTGTCGCTCTATGAAGGCTACCTGTTGTTGGTGCGCTACCAGCCCGATGCGGGGATTGCCCGTTTGCGCGCAGGGCTGGTGGAGGCTCGCGCCTGCCGCGATATAAGCGTGTTGATCGGGCACTGCGTGATCGCCAGCTTTGAGGGGAGGCGCAATGATTTCTCCAAGGCGTTTGCCGAACTGGCCGAGGCCGAGCGCTTGATGCATATCTGGGACGTGCCGCCGATTTACTACTTGGCGATGATCACCCTGATCAAGTGCGAACTCTGGCTGGCCCAAGGCCGCACCGACCTGGCGGATGCGTGGTTGAACCGCTTGGGGCAAACCTACAATGGTGAGCACGCCGCGGCCGCACCGGAATTTCATCCACACCTGCCGCAACATATCGGCCTGCAGCAGGCCGCGCTGGAGGCCACGCGTCATCAACCCGCTGCCGCCCTGCAACGTCTCGAAGAACTGGCGCAGCAAGCCCGGAACAGCGGACGCCAGATGATTGCGCTGATGGCCCTGACCCAGTTGGCGCAATTGCTGCTGGACGGTGGTCACGAAGCCAAGGCCCGTGCGGTTGTGGCCCAGGCCCTGGAGGCGGGCGCAGGTGGCGCGCTGCAGCCGTTCCAGCGCTTACTGGAAAACCACCCCGATTGGATGCGCGAACAGTTGGGCCAGGACGCCCATGGCTTGCTGAACCAGAGCCTGCTGGCGCTGTTGCCGGCGATTGTGGTGGTGGAGGCTGCACCCCTGCAGGAAACCCTCAGTGCACGGGAGCTGGCGGTGCTGCAACTGATCGCCGAAGGCTGCTCGAACCAGGAGATCAGCAATCGGCTGTTTATCTCGTTGCACACGGTCAAGACCCACGCGAGTCATATCAACAGCAAGCTGGGGGTGGAGCGCCGCACGCAGGCGGTGGCGCGGGCGCAGGAGTTGCGATTGATTGGTTAGCGAGTGACCGCCAGTCTGTTTTAATAGTGCAATTGTTCTGGCGATATTCGCCCGAAAGCGACATTTCGTTTGCACTAGAGGACCGCCCATGGACACCGTCAAGCCGACACTCATCCGCGAAACCTTTCCCGTCGGCCCCCTGCAATGCAACTGCACCATCATCGGCGATCCCATCAGCAAAAAAGCCATTGTGGTCGATCCGGGCGGCAACCATGAGTTGATCCTCGCGCGCCTGGATGCGCTGGGTCTCAAGGTGGTGAGCATCATCCACACCCATGCTCACCTTGATCACTTCCTGGCGTCCGGCCAATTGAAGGAGAAGACCGGTGCCACCTTGCACCTGCACAAGGAAGACCAGTTCCTGTGGGACAACCTTGAGATGCAGTGTCAGATGTTTCGCGTGCCCTACACTCCAGTGCCGGCTCCGGATCGCTGGCTGGAACATGACGAAGAGTTGGCCTGCGGTTGCGGTGTGGCGTTGCATACGCCAGGGCACACGCCGGGTTCGATGAGCTTTTGGTTTGCCGATGCCAAGTTGCTGATTGCCGGCGATACGCTGTTTCGGCGTGGCGTGGGACGTACGGACTTGTGGGGCGGGGACCAGGCGACCATCGTGCGCTCGATCAAGCAGCGCCTGTATACCCTGGATGAGGGCGCAACGGTGGTGGCAGGGCACGGGCCGGATACCCGGCTGGGGGATGAGATGCGGGAGAACCCGTTTGTACGGGCTTAGGAGGAGTGGGGCTGTTCTAAACCGATAACCGTTGTAGCAAAAACTCAGGTCGCGTTCAGCGTAGGTCTGCTACGGTTTCTATAGCAGTCTTGGTTCCGAATCTTTTGTTACTGGTCGGCGCGCGGCCACGGAATTTTTGCTGTTTGTCGCGTTCCAAACTCGGCACAGGTCCATTGCCAATGTCCTTTGCACCATAGAATGCAAAAGTAGGAGCCTCCTTCATGTTCACTTCGCGTCGTCTGCTTGTTGTCGCCACCGTCGTAGCCCTGTTGTCGGGCTGCGCTACGCCTAACCCTTACGACGGCAGCAGCCAAGGACAGGCCAGCAATGATTCCGGCGGTATGAGCAAGACCGCCAAGTACGGTGGCCTGGGTGCCCTGGCCGGTGCATTGGCCGGTGCGGCCATCGACCACAACAACCGCGGCAAGGGTGCGCTGATCGGTGCGGTGGTTGCCGGTGCCGGTGCTGCGGGCTATGGCTACTACGCCGACCAGCAAGAGAAGAAGCTGCGTGCAAGCATGGCCAATACCGGGGTCGAAGTGCAGCGCCAGGGTGACCAGATCAAGCTGATCATGCCGGGCAACATTACGTTCGCCACCAACTCGGACGCGATCTCCAGCAGCTTCTACCAGCCGCTGAACAACCTGGCCAACTCCCTCAAGCAGTTCAATCAGAACACCATCCAGATCGTCGGCTACACCGACAGCACCGGCAGCCGCCAGTTGAATATGGACCTGTCCCAGCGTCGTGCACAGAGCGTGGCCAACTACCTGACTTCCCAGGGTGTGAGTTCGGCCAACCTGAGTGTACGTGGCGCCGGTCCGGATAACCCGATTGCCAGCAACGCCGACGTCAACGGCCGTGCCCAGAACCGTCGAGTAGAGGTCAACCTTGGCCCGATCCCAGGTCAGCAATATGGCCAGCCGGGCGCCCAGCAACAAGCGCCACAACAGAACAATCAGTTCCAGGGCAACCCGTACTCGCAGTACCAGTAACACACAGGACCATAAAAAAGGGCGCCGTGCAGTCAATGCACGGCGCCCTTTTTTGTGGCTGACGGTTGGATCAGTCGATGTATTCGAACACTTTCACGATCTTCTGCACACCGGACACACCCTGCACCAGGTTGGCTGCACGGGTGGCTTCGGCCTGGGTCAGCAGGCCCATCAGGTAGACGATGCCGTTGTCGGTGACGACTTTGATACGCGAGCCAGGAATCGCGTTATCGGTCAGCATCTGTGCCTTGATCTTGGTGGTCAGCAGCGCGTCATTGCTGATGGCCAGCAGGGTGATCGGGTCCATGACCTGCAGTTCGTTGTGCACCTTCTTCACACGCTGCACCGCTGAGGCGGCCTGTTCAGCCTGGGCCTTGAGGTCGGCACGCGGAGTCTGGCCGGCCAGCAGGACCACACCGTTGAAGCTGGTGACGACGATGCGCGACGCACCGTTGCCCAAGTCGGTAGCGGCCTTGGCGATGTTGACCTCAACCTTGGTTTCGATCAGCGAGTCGTCGATCTTGCTACCGAAGGTGCGGGTGCCCTTGTCATCCTGGATCGGGGTGTCACGTGTTGCAGTGATTGCCGTGCTGCAGCCGCTGATAGCGATGCACAGCGTGATGGCCAATAGGCTGAGGCGGTTAACGGTCATTCTTCACTCCCAAACAATTGGCTGTCGATCAGATCGCATAGGCAGTGGATCGCCAGCAGATGGACTTCCTGGATACGTGCGGTGACATTGGCTGGAACGCGGATCTCCACGTCCTCCGGCAACAATAGCGAAGCCATGCCGCCGCCATCGCGCCCGGTCAATGCTACGACAATCATTTCGCGATCATGTGCGGCCTGGATCGCTTGAATAATGTTTGCCGAGTTGCCGCTGGTGGAAATCGCCAGCAGCACATCGCCAGGTTGGCCCAGGGCGCGGATCTGCTTGGAGAAGATTTCGTTGTAGCTGTAGTCGTTGGCAATCGAGGTGATTGTCGACGAATCGGTGGTCAGGGCGATGGCCGGCAAGCTCGGACGCTCGCGTTCGAAGCGGTTGAGCAGTTCGGACGAGAAATGCTGGGCATCGCCGGCCGAACCGCCGTTGCCGCACGAAAGCATTTTGCCCTCGTTGAGCAGCGCGTTGACCATGACCTGACTGGCTTGCTCGATGTGCGGTGCAAGTACGTCCATCGCCTGTTGCTTGGTGTCGATGCTGGCCTGGAAAAGCTGGCGAATTCGGGATTGCATGTCCATCTGTGTGACCTTAAGTAGCGCGGCTGTTTGGCACAGGAATGTGCAGCCCGCAAAGCAAAGAGCAAAAGTGTGTGGTGAAGATGTCCGGCGAATCAGCTGTCGAAGGCATCTTTGAGCCAGTTCAGATCAGCCTGACCAGACGGTGTGCGTTCAATGGCAACCACATCGAAACGGCAGGGGGCGTCGGCCCAGCGATGCTCTTTCTGCAGGAAAAACTGCGCGGCGAGTATCAGCTTCTGACGCTTGCGCCCGTCGATACTGGCGAGCGCGCCACCCCATTGTGCGTGTTTTCTGTAGCGGACTTCGACGAATACTACTGTATCGCCGTCAAGCATGACCAGATCAAGCTCACCGCGTTTACACAACCAGTTCTGCGCCAGAAGGCGCAGACCCTGCTGTTGCAAGTGTTTCAGAGCTTGCAGTTCGGCGTCCTTGCCGCTTTGTGCGCTGGACCGCTCGGGCATCAGCGCGGGGTGTCGGGCAGGCGCTGGATGTCGCCGCCAACAAACTTGGCCCATGGCATCTGGCGATCAACACGCTGGCTGGCACTGATGCCCAGGTTGCCAGAGAGACCATCAATACGAGTGTCCGGCAGTGCCTTGAGTTGGCCCAGGCGTGGCGCCAGGCGGTAGGCGTCAACGCCCATCGCGTACAGGCGGCCAAGGCTACCATTGGCTTGCGGCCACTGCGCAGCCACCTGATTGCGCAGCGGGTCGGTGCTGTTGAGCAACCAAGGGGTTTCGCAGAACATCACGTTGGTCATGTCCAGGTATTGGTTCTTGTCACCGCTGGCACTGAATACGTGGGAGGTCGCATACACCGGTACATCACCGGCGTACTGGAAGTTCAGGGTCGGCTTGATCTGCTGGGCCAACTGCGGGGTCACGGCCAGGAAGATGAACTCGATGTCCTGACGGCGCGAAGGTTGCGCTGCTACGTCAGTGCCGACCGTGTTTTGCAGGCTCTTGGCGCGGCCTTCGCTTTTGCGCAGTTGGAACAGGTCGGCGATTTGCTGGGCCAGGGCGACCGGCTGGTCGACGTATTCCACGCCGACAACGGTACCGCCGTTGGCTTCCCAATCCTGGCGGAAGGCCTTGTAGACACGTTCACCCCATTCACCACGCGGCACCATGGCGGCTGCACGATGCAAACCGTCGGCGCGGGCACGACGCGAGACTTCACGGGCTTCATCTTCAGCGGCCAGGCCGAACTGGAACAGTTGCGCCGGGTTCTGGTCGGCCTCGCTGTAGTTCAGTGCCAGGGTGGTGATCGGCAGTTGCGGGCGTGCGCTCAGCTGTTTGACCAGCGGTTTTTCCAGCGGGCCGACCACCAGTTGCACGCCGGCAGCCTGGGCCTTGGCGTAGAAGTCGTCGATGGAGGTCAGGCGCGAGCTGTCAAAGAACTCGATGACCGGCGGCTTCTGCCCGGCCTGCTGAGCCTGGTAGTGCGCCGCCATGAAACCTTCACGCAGCGCTTTGCCGACGGAGGCCAGCGGGCCTTCCTGCGGCAGCAACAGGGCGATCTTGTTCAGGGGCTGGCTGGCCAGTTCCTTGAGCTTGGTCAGTGGCAACGGCAGTTGTACGGCTGCCGGGTGGCTTGGGTTCTGCGCGCGCCAGGTGTCGATGGCGGCTTGTTGTTGCTCCAGGGTGCCGGCACCTTTGACCGCTTGGGCCAGGGTGATCCAGCCGTCGAGCGTTGGGTTGCCGCTGGCTTGCAGTTGGTCGGCAGGCACTGCAGCAATCAAGGTCCAGATGGCTTCGTGGTTGTTTTTGGCTGCATCACCGCTGAGCAGTGGGGCCATGGCCACGCGTTCGCGGGCGGCGGCCAGCGTCTGGCCATCGGCTTCATAGGCGCGGGCGTGCACGCTGCCGGTGCGCAGCTGTTGTTCGGGCGGCAGGTCCTTCAGGTTTTGCAGGCTTGGGTGGCTCAGGGCGGTCAACGCCGCCTTGGGCTGGTTGCGCGCCATGGCCAGTTCGGCAGCCAGGGTGCTGGCAAATACTTGCGCGGCTGGTTTCAGGACGTCCAGGGGCACCTGCGCAAGAATCTGCGACGAGCGGCCTGGATTGTTTTGGTGGTAAGCCATGTCTGCCGCACTCAGGCGCAGCAAAGCGGCCTTTTCTGGCGTCTTGGCGGAGGTGGCCTGTTCGAGCAGTTGCTCGATACTGGCGTCCGGGGTCCGTGGGAGGTCGCCAAGGCTGGACGAGGGCGAGCTGGCGCAAGCGGCCAACAGGGCAGCGAGGCAGAGGGCGGAGAGCAGCCGCAGGCAAGCGATCATGTAAGTGTTCCTGATACCGATCAAATTAGCGTGGAATTGTACCCAAGCACTGGCCCAGGCGCGATGTTACTGGCGTGAAACCGTCGAATTAGGTCGTGCAAATGTTGCTGGTGGCCATCATTGGCTGAAAAGGCATCGGCCGTGATGGCATATTTTCAAGGCGTCTACGCGTTACAATGCGGCTTTTGCCAACCATCGAGGTGTGCGTTTTGACTGCTCCAGGTCCTTTGAATTCCACTGCTGGCTCGCTTTTTGTGGTGGCGACGCCCATTGGCAACCTGGACGACATCAGCGCTCGGGCGCTGAAAGTGTTGCGCGAGGTTAAATTGATCGCGGCGGAAGATACGCGGCACTCCCAGCGCTTGATGCAGCATTTTGGTATCAGCACGCCATTAGCGGCCTGTCACGAACACAACGAGCGGGAAGAAGGCAGCCGCTTTATCGTGCGCTTGCTGGCCGGTGATGACGTGGCGCTGATCTCCGACGCGGGCACGCCGCTGATTTCCGACCCTGGCTACCATCTGGTGCGTCAGGCAAGGGCCGCTGGTATCAATGTAGTGCCTGTTCCGGGGGCTTGCGCACTGATTGCAGCATTGTCGGCTGCAGGCCTGCCGTCGGACCGCTTTATTTTTGAAGGTTTCCTGCCGGCCAAGGCCGTGGGGCGGCGTGCGCGCCTGCAAGCGTTGAAGGAAGAGCCGCGTACGCTGATCTTCTATGAGGCCCCTCACCGCATTCTTGAATGTTTGCAGGATATGGAATTGGTGTTCGGCGGCGAGCGCCTGGCACTGCTGGCCCGCGAGCTGACCAAGACCTTCGAAACCCTCAAGGGACTGCCGCTGGAAGAGCTGCGCGCATTTGTCGAAGGCGACAGCAACCAGCAGCGCGGCGAGTGTGTGGTGCTCGTGGCGGGCTGGACGGCGCCGGAGAGTGAAGATGCGGTAAACAGCGAGGCCATGCGCATTCTCGACCTGCTGCTCAAGGAAATGCCCCTCAAGCGTGCGGCAGCGTTGGCGGCGGAAATTACCGGCGTGCGCAAGAATGTGTTGTATCAAGTTGCGCTGGATAAACAGAAAGCCGAATAGTTCCGGGGCCAAAGCTGTATTCCGTCTGAACGTGATGGCAATTCTGAACTTTTATTACTTGTCCTAAGTCCGCCGTGCCGTTAACCTGCGCGGCGGAGAGTCGATTGGACAGTCGCTGCCCTCTATGAAAATTAGGGGGGGGAGGAAAGTCCGGGCTCCATAGGGCGAAGTGCCAGGTAATGCCTGGGAGGCGTGAGCCTACGGAAAGTGCCACAGAAAATAACCGCCTAAGCGCTTCGGTGCCGGTAAGGGTGAAAAGGTGCGGTAAGAGCGCACCGCACGACTGGCAACAGTTCGTGGCTAGGTAAACCCCACTTGGAGCAAGACCAAATAGGGTCCCAAGGCGTGGCCCGCGCTGGGACCGGGTAGGTTGCTAAAGATGTCCAGTGATGGCCATCGTAGACGAATGACTGTTCAAGACAGAACCCGGCTTACAGATCGACTCTCCACCTTTTTCCTTCTGTCCGAATCTCGTGCAGAAAACCGGTAGTAACGCAAGAATCCCTCCCTGCCGAATCATTGGCAGATGCATCTTCGTAATACCAAAAAAATCTTACTCTTAATAAATCACTTTAACTTTGAGCGATAGCTCTTTGAGCTGTTTGTGCTTGCTGGGTCAAAAACTTCGCCAAACTCTCGTTTCTCTTCCTTTTACGCTCCTAAATCTCCGTTCTGTAAGGCTTTTCCTTGAATCCGCGCCTTGACGGTGTGGTGGGCGCATTCCTATAGTGTGCGCAAGTGGCGGAAAGTGGCACAAAGTGGGTTTTTTGAACGTAAAACGCTAAAATTTGGAGAAACGCATCTGTGTTTCGCGGAGCTAACGCTATCAGTCTCGATGCAAAAGGCCGTCTCGCCATGCCGAGCCGGTATCGTGACGAGCTCATTTCGCGAAGTTCTGGACAGTTGATCATCACGATCGATGCCGTTGACCCTTGTTTATGTGTTTACCCCCTCGATGAGTGGGAGTTGATTGAAACCAAATTGCGCGCCCTTCCTTCATTGCGTGAAGAAAACCGTCGCCTGCAGCGTTTGCTGATTGGTAATGCCGTCGACCTCGAGCTCGACGGCAGTGGTCGCTTCCTGGTACCGCCGCGTTTGCGCGAGTACGCCAAGCTGGATAAGCGCGCAATGCTGGTCGGCCAACTGAACAAGTTCCAATTGTGGGACGAAGATGCCTGGGATGCTGTTTCTGCAGCTGACCTGGCTGCTATTCAACAACCGGGCGCGATGCCTGATGAACTGCGTGATTTGATCTTGTGACTATTGATAGCGGCTTTAACCACATCACCGTATTGCTTGACGAAGCCGTTGAGGCTCTCGCTGTGCGCGCGGATGGTTGCTATCTGGATGGCACGTTCGGCAGGGGCGGGCATAGCCGCTTGATACTCAGCCAGCTTGGGTCCGACGGAAAGCTCCTCGGATTCGACAAGGACCCCCAAGCGATTGCCACCGGGCAAGCGCTAGCGGCCGAAGACGGCCGCTTTGTCGTTGTGCAGCGCAGCTTTGCCGAGCTGGGTGCCGAAGTCGCCGAGCGCGGCATGGCGGGCAAAGTGGCCGGGGTTTTGCTCGACCTGGGCGTGTCCTCGCCACAGCTCGATGATCCCGAGCGTGGCTTCAGCTTCATGAACGACGGCCCGCTCGACATGCGCATGGACCCTACCCGGGGCATCAGTGCGGCCGAGTTCATCGCCACCGCTTCCCACGAAGAAATCACCCGTGTATTCAAGGAATACGGCGAAGAGCGCTTCGCCGGCCGCATGGCCCGTGCCGTGGTCGAGCGCCGCGAAATCCAGCCGTTCGAGCGCACCGCCGACCTGGCTGAAGTGCTGAAAGTCGCCAACCCGGCGTGGGAGAAGGGCAAGAACCCGGCCACCCGTGCGTTCCAGGGCCTGCGCATTCACGTCAACAACGAATTGGGCGATCTGGAAGCGGGCCTCGAAGCCGCGCTGGATGCCTTGGAAGTGGGCGGTCGCCTGGTGGTGATCAGCTTCCACTCCCTGGAAGACCGCATCGTCAAATTGTTCATGCGCCGTCTGGTCAAGGGTGAGTCCGACAACCTGCCGCGCAACCTGCCGGTACGTTTCGAAGCCTTCGTGCCGAAAATCAAGATCCATGGCAAAGCGCAATTCGCTTCCGAAGCCGAACTGAAGGCCAACCCACGTTCGCGCAGCGCCGTCATGCGTGTCGCGGAGAAGCTGCGTTGAGCAAGCTTTTCGCCAAGCCCCTCCCGGGCGGCAGCTTCTTCATGATGCTGTTGTACGTCGGCGTGCTGGTGTCCGCGATTGCGGTGTCCTACAGTGCCCACTTCAACCGTCAATTGCTCAACACCCTGTACGGGGAGTTGAGTGTGCGTGACAAGGCGCAGGCCGAGTGGGGGCGACTGATCCTGGAGCAAAGCACCTGGACGGCCCACAGCCGTATCGAAGTGCTGGCCACTGAACAGCTGAAAATGCACATCCCCGGCGCGGCCGAAGTCCGCATGGTGGCGCCATGATGAAGCTCGAAGGCGCACTCTACCCCTGGCGCTTCCGCCTGATGCTCGGCTTGCTGGCATTGATGGTGGGCGCGATCGCCTGGCGGATCATCGACCTGCAAGTGATCGATCGTGACTTCCTGATCGGCCAGGGCGATGCCCGCAGCCTGCGGCATATCCCGATCCCTGCGCACCGCGGCCTGATCACTGACCGTAATGGCGAGCCCCTGGCCGTCAGTACGCCGGTGACCACCCTGTGGGCCAACGCCAAGGAACTGCAAACCGCCAAGGAAAAGTGGCCGCAGCTTGCCGCCGCCTTGGGCCAGGACCCGAAGGCCCTCTCCGAGCGCCTCGAAGCCCAGGCCAACAAAGAGTTCATCTACCTTGTTCGCGGCCTGACCCCCGAGCAAGGCCAGCAAGTGCTCGACCTCAAGGTTCCCGGTGTCTACGGCATCGAGGAGTTCCGGCGTTTTTACCCGGCCGGTGAAACCACCGCCCACATGGTTGGCTTTACCGACATCGATGACCACGGCCGCGAAGGCGTGGAGTTGGCCTACGATGAATGGCTGGCCGGGGTTCCCGGCAAACGACAAGTCATCAAGGATCGGCGCGGCAGACTGATCAAGGATGTCCAGGTCACCAAAAACGCCAAGGCCGGTAAGCCCTTGGCGTTGTCGATTGACCTGCGTCTGCAGTATCTGGCCAACCGCGAGCTGCGTAACGCGATCATCGAGAACGGCGCCAAGGCCGGCAGCCTGGTGATCATGGACGTGAAGACCGGCGAGATCCTCGCCATGGTCAACCAGCCGACCTACAACCCGAACAACCGTCGCAACCTGCAACCGGCGATGATGCGCAACCGCGCCATGATCGACGTGTTCGAGCCGGGTTCGACCATGAAAGCCATCTCCATGAGTGCCGCCCTCGAAACCGGACGCTGGAAGCCCAGCGACAAGGTCGAGGTCTATCCGGGCACCTTGCAGTTGGGCAAATACACTATCCGTGACGTGTCCCGTACCGAAGGCCCGGTGCTGGATCTGACAGGTATCCTGATCAACTCCAGTAACGTGGGCATGAGTAAGGTCGCCTTCGATATTGGCGGCGAAACCATCTACCACCTGGCGCAGAAGATCGGCCTGGGTCAACCCACCGGCCTCGACTTCCCGGGCGAGCGCGTAGGCAACCTGCCGAACTATCGCGACTGGAAGAAAGCCGAGACAGCAACGCTCTCCTACGGCTACGGCCTGTCGGTGACCGCGATCCAGCTGGCCCACGCCTTCTCGGTATTGGCCAACAATGGTCGCATGGTTCCACTGAGCCTGATCCACGTCGACGAAGCGCCGAAAGCCACCCAGGTTATCCCGGAAAACGTCGCCAAGACCATGCAGGGCATGCTGCAACAAGTGATCGAAGCACCGCGCGGCGTATTCCGTGCCCAGGTGCCGGCGTACCACGTGGGCGGCAAGTCCGGTACTGCGCGTAAAACCTCGGTGGGCACCAAGGGCTACGCCGAGAACTCCTACCGTTCGCTGTTCGCCGGCTTCGGCCCGATGAGCGATCCACGCTACGCCATCGTCGTAGTGATCGACGAACCGAGTAAAGCCGGCTACTTCGGTGGCCTGGTATCGGCGCCGGTGTTCAGCAAAGTGATGTCCGGCACCCTGCGCCTGATGAACATCACCCCGGACAACCTGCCGCCGACCCAACAAGCGAACGCCGGACCACCGGCCGCTGCTGTAAAAGCCAATGGAGGGCGCGGCTGATGTCTCTTAGCCTGAACAAGATTTTTGCCCACGCCGGTCGTGATCTGCTGATCCGCGAGTTGAGCCTGGACAGCCGCAATGTGCGCGCCGGGGACCTGTTCCTGGCGGTGCCGGGCGGCAAGTTCGATGGTCGCGAGCACATCGCCGATGCCTTGCAGCGCGGTGCGGCGGCCGTGGCGTATGAAGTGGAAGGCGCCACTGTGCTGCCGATCACCGACGTGCCGTTGATTCCGGTCAAGGGCCTGGCCAAGCAGCTGTCGGACATCGCCGGGCGCTTCTATGGCGAGCCGAGCCGTCACCTCAACCTGGTGGGCGTCACCGGCACCAACGGCAAGACCAGCGTGACCCAGCTTGTGGCCCAGGCGCTTGACCTGCTCGGCCAGCACTGTGGCATCGTCGGCACCCTCGGCACCGGTTTTTATGGTGCGCTGCAAAGCGGCCTGCATACCACGCCGAACCCGATTGCCGTACAAGCGACCCTGGCCGACTTGAAAAAGGCCGGCGCCAAGGCCGTTGCCATGGAGGTCTCGTCCCACGGCCTGGACCAGGGCCGCGTGACCGCGCTGGCATTTGACGTGGCGGTGATGACCAACCTGTCCCGTGATCACCTCGATTACCACGGCACCATGGAGGCATACGCCGCCGCCAAGGCCAAGCTGTTTGCCTGGAATGAATTGAAGTGCCGGGTGGTGAACCTGGACGACGCGTTCGGTCGCCAACTGGCAGCAGAGGACCGCGAGTCTCGGCTGATCAGCTACAGCCTGGAAGATTCCAGCGCGTACCTGTATTGCCGTGAAGCCCAATTCAATGACGAAGGCGTGCGCGCCACTTTGGTCACGCCCCAGGGCGAGCATCATTTGCGCAGCACCTTGCTCGGTCGTTTCAACCTGAGCAACGTCCTCGCCGCCGTCGGTGCTTTGCTCGGCCTGGACTACGCCCTGGATGAAATCCTACGGGTGCTGCCCAAGCTGGAAGGCCCGGCCGGTCGCATGCAGCGTTTGGGTGGCGGTTCGCAGCCGCTGGTGGTGGTTGATTACGCCCACACTCCGGATGCCCTGGAAAAAGTCCTGGTAGCCCTGCGTCCTCACGCCAAGGGCAAGTTGCTGTGCCTGTTCGGCTGCGGTGGCGATCGTGATCGCGGCAAACGTCCATTGATGGCCGAGATCGTCGAACGTCTGGCCGATGGCGTGCTTGTCACTGACGACAACCCACGCAGCGAAGATCCGAGCCAGATTTTCGATGACATCCGCGTCGGTTTCAAAGACGCGTCCAAGGTCACCTTCGTTGCCGGCCGCGGCGCCGCCATCGCCCAATTGATCGCCGGCGCCAGCGCTGACGACGTGGTGGTGCTGGCCGGTAAAGGTCACGAGGACTACCAGGAAATCAACGGCGAACGCCATGCCTTCTCCGATCTGGTCGAGGCCGATCACGCCTTGACCGCCTGGGAGGTTGCCCATGCTTGAAGCGATGAAATTCAGCGAACTGACCCAGGCCCTGTCGGCCCGTATGCTGTCGGGCGATTGCAGCTTCAACGGTGTCAGCATCGACAGTCGTAACATCAAGCCGGGACAGCTGTTTGTCGCCTTGGCCGGCCCGCGTTTCGATGGTCACGACTACCTGAATGACGTCGCCGCCAAAGGCGCGGTGGGGGCCTTGGTGCAGCGCGAAGTGGCGGATTCCACCTTGCCGCAATTGCTGGTCGCCGATACCCGTCTGGCCCTCGGCCAGTTGGGCGCGCTGAACCGTGCCGCCTTCAACAAACCCGTTGCGGCCATCACCGGCTCCAGCGGCAAGACCACGGTCAAGGAACTGCTCGCCGGCGTCCTGCGCACACGCGGGCCGGTGCTCGCCACCCGTGGCAACCTGAACAATGATTTCGGCGCTCCGCTGACCCTGCTCGAACTGGCCCCGGAACACACGGCGGCGGTGATTGAGCTGGGCGCGTCGCGCATCGGTGAAATCGCCTACACCGTGGCGCTGACCAAGCCCCACGTGGCGATCATCAACAACGCCGGCACCGCTCACGTCGGTGAGTTCGGCGGCCCGGAAAAAATCGTCGAAGCCAAGGGCGAAATCCTTGAAGGCCTCGATGCCGCGGGCACTGCGGTATTGAATCTGGACGACAAGGCCTTCGAGACCTGGCGTGTACGCGCCGCCGGTCGCAAGGTCCTGACGTTTGCCGTGCTCAACGCAGCGGCTGACTTCCATGCTTCCAACATCAGCGTCGACGCCCGTGGCTGCCCGTCCTTCACCTTGCACACGCCACAAGGCAGCGAGCAGGTGCAGTTGAATCTGCTGGGCAACCACAACGTCGCCAACGCCTTGGCCGCCGCTGCTGCCGCCCACGCCCTGGGTGTGTCGCTGTTCGGGATCGTCACCGGCCTGGGCGCGGTGCAGCCGGTCAAGGGCCGCACCGTGGCGCAGTTGGCCACCAACGGCATGCGCGTGATCGATGACACCTACAACGCCAACCCGTCCTCCATCAACGCCGCTGTCGACCTGCTGAAGGGCTTTGCCGGGCGCAAGGTCCTGGTGCTCGGCGACATTGGCGAGCTGGGCGATTGGGCTGAACAAGGCCACCGCGAAGTCGGTGCCTATGCCGCTGGCAAAGTCGATGCGCTGTACGCCGTGGGGACGAACATGGCCCACGCCGTGGCCGCCTTTGGCCCCGGTGCGCGGCACTTCGCGACCCAGGCCGAGCTGATCCAGGCGCTGGCTACGGCTGAACAAGACAAACAAACCACTATTTTGATCAAGGGATCGCGCAGCGCGGTGATGGAAAACGTCGTCGCGGCCTTGTGTGGCTCAAGTACGGAGAAACATTAATGCTGCTGCTGCTGGCTGAGTATCTGCAACAGTTCCACAAAGGCTTCGCGGTCTTCCAGTACCTGACCCTGCGCGGGATTCTAGGTGTGCTGACTGCGCTGTCTCTGTCGCTGTTCCTGGGACCGTGGATGATCCGCACCCTGCAGAACCTGCAAATTGGTCAATCGGTTCGTAATGACGGCCCGCAGTCGCACCTGTCCAAGTCCGGCACCCCGACCATGGGCGGTGCGCTGATCCTGTCGTCCATCGGCATCAGCACCTTGCTCTGGGCTGACCTGCACAACCGCTACGTGTGGACGGTGTTGCTGGTGACCCTGTTGTTCGGCGCCATTGGCTGGGTCGATGACTACCGCAAAGTGATCGAGAAAAACTCCAAGGGGCTGCCAAGCCGCTGGAAGTATTTCTGGCAGTCGGTGTTCGGCCTGGGCGCAGCGATCTTCCTGTTCATGACCGCGCCAAGTGCGGTGGAAACCACCCTGATCATCCCGATGCTCAAGGACGCCAGCATTCCACTGGGCGTTGGCTTCGTGGTGCTGACCTATTTCGTGATCGTCGGCTCCAGCAACGCGGTGAACCTCACCGATGGCCTCGACGGCCTGGCGATCATGCCGACGGTGATGGTGGGCGGCGCGCTTGGCATCTTCTGCTACCTGTCGGGTAACGTGAAATTCGCTGAATACCTGTTGATCCCGTATGTACCGGGCGCGGGCGAGCTGATCGTGTTCTGCGGCGCGCTGATCGGTGCCGGCCTGGGCTTCCTGTGGTTCAACACCTACCCCGCACAGGTCTTCATGGGCGACGTCGGCGCACTGGCGTTGGGCGCGGCCCTGGGCACCATCGCGGTGATCGTGCGCCAGGAAATCGTCCTGTTCATCATGGGCGGTGTGTTCGTGATGGAAACCCTGTCGGTGGTCATCCAGGTGGCGTCCTTCAAATTGACCGGGCGTCGCGTGTTCCGCATGGCGCCGATCCACCACCACTTTGAACTCAAGGGCTGGCCCGAGCCGCGCGTGATCGTCCGTTTCTGGATCATCACCGTGATTCTCGTGTTGGTCGGCCTTGCCACCCTGAAACTGAGGTAGAAACGAGTGTCCCTGATCGCTTCAGACCACTTCCGCATCGTTGTCGGCCTCGGCAAGAGCGGCATGTCCCTGGTTCGCTTCCTGGCGAACCGGGGCACGTCGTTTGCCGTGGCCGATACGCGGGAAAATCCACCGGAGCTGGTCACGCTGCGCCGTGACTACCCGCACGTGGAAGTGCGTTGTGGCGAGCTGGATGTCGAGTTTCTGTGCCGTGCCGACGAGCTCTACGTGAGCCCCGGCCTGGCCCTGGCGACACCCGCCCTGCAAGCCGCTGCGGCCCGCGGCGTGAAGCTGTCCGGTGACATCGACCTGTTCGCGCGTAACGCGAAGGCACCGATAGTGGCCATCAGCGGTTCCAATGCGAAAAGCACCGTGACCACCCTGGTCGGCGAGATGGCGGCTGCGGCCGGCAAGCGCGTGGCGGTGGGCGGCAACCTCGGTGTGCCGGCGCTGGACCTGCTCAGCGACGACGTCGAGCTGTACGTGATGGAGCTGTCGAGCTTCCAGCTGGAAACCACCCACGACCTCGGCGCCGAAGTGGCGACCGTGTTGAACGTGAGTGAAGACCATATGGACCGCTACAGCGGCCTGCCGGCGTATCACCTGGCCAAGCACCGGATCTTCCGTGGCGCCAAGCAATTTGTGGTCAATCGCCAGGACGCCCTGAGCCGTCCGCTGATGGGCGAGGGCATGCCTTGCTGGACATTCGGCCTGGGCAAACCCGATTTCAAAGCCTTCGGCATCCGTGAAGAGAACGGCGAGAAATACCTGGCCTTCGAATTCCAGAATCTGATGCCGGTGCGCGAGCTGAAAATCCGTGGCGCCCATAACCAATCCAATGCCCTTGCGGCGTTGGCGCTGGGGCATGCGGTGGGCCTTCCGTTCGACGCCATGTTGTCGGCCCTGCGCAGCTTCGGCGGCCTTGAGCATCGCTGCCAATGGGTACGCGAGCTCAATGGCGTCAACTATTACAACGACTCCAAAGCCACCAATGTCGGTGCGGCCCTGGCTGCCATCGAAGGCCTGGGTGCCGATATCGACGGCAAGCTGGTGCTGATTGCCGGTGGCGACGGCAAGGGCGCCGACTTCAAGGACCTCAAGGGCCCGGCCGCTGCACATTGCCGCGCCGTAGTGCTGATGGGCCGCGATTCCGACCTGATCGCTGCCGCCCTCGGCGACGCGGTGCCGCAAGTGCGCGCCACGTCCCTGGATGACGCCATTGCCCAGTGCAAGGCCCTGGCCCAACCGGGCGATGCGGTGCTGCTGTCGCCGGCGTGTGCCAGCTTCGACATGTTCAAGAACTATGAAGAGCGCGGCCAGCTGTTCGCCCGCGCCGTGGAGGCTTTGGTATGAGCCTCGGTCTGAGAAACATCATCAAGCCGTACCCGTCGCCGATCATCACCGGGCGCGGTATCGACCTTGATTTCCCGATGCTCGCCGGTTGCCTCGCACTGCTGGGCCTGGGCCTGGTGATGATTACCTCGGCATCGTCCGAAGTGGCCGCCGTGCAGTCGGGTAACACCCTTTACATGATGATCCGTCACCTGGTGTACCTGCTGCTCGGCCTCGGCGCCTGCATCGTCACCATGATGATTCCCATCGCCACCTGGCAGCGCCTGGGTTGGCTGATGCTGATCGGCGCGTTTGGCTTGCTGGTCATGGTGATCCTGCCCGGCATCGGCCGCGAGGTGAATGGTTCGATGCGCTGGATCGGTTTCGGCGCGTTCAACGTGCAGCCTTCGGAAATCGCCAAGGTGTTCGTGGTGATCTACCTGGCCGGCTACCTGGTGCGTCGCCAGAAAGAAGTGCGCGAAAGCTGGATGGGCTTCTTCAAGCCGTTCATCGTGCTGCTGCCCATGGCCGGCCTGTTGCTGATGGAGCCCGACTTCGGTGCCACCGTCGTGATGATGGGGGCAGCGGCGGCAATGCTGTTCCTTGGCGGTGTTGGCCTGTTCCGCTTCACCTTGATGGTGGTACTGGCCGTCGCGGCCGTGACCGTCCTGGTGCAGGCGCAACCCTACCGGATGGCCCGTCTGATTACCTTTACCGACCCGTGGTCCGACCAGTTCGGTTCCGGCTACCAGTTGACCCAGGCGCTGATCGCCTTTGGTCGCGGCGAGTGGCTGGGCGTGGGCCTGGGCAACAGCGTGCAGAAGCAATTCTACCTGCCGGAAGCCCACACCGACTTCGTGTTCTCGGTACTCGCCGAAGAACTCGGCGTAGTGGGCTCGCTGTGCACCGTCGCACTGTTCGTGTTCGTGTGTGTGCGCGGCATGTACATCGGTTTGTGGGCCGAGAAGGCCAAACAGTATTTCGCCGCGTATGTGGCGTACGGCTTGTCGTTCCTGTGGATCGGCCAGTTCCTGATCAACATTGGCGTGAACGTCGGCCTGCTGCCGACCAAGGGCCTGACCTTGCCGTTCCTCAGCTACGGCGGCAGTTCGTTGGTGATTTGCTGCGCTTGCCTGGGCCTGTTGCTGCGCATCGAGTGGGAGAGTCGAACCCACCTGGGCAGCGAAGAGATGGAATTCAGCGAAAGCGACTTTGCCGAGGAGCCGACCCATGGGCGCTAACGTGCTGATCATGGCGGGCGGCACCGGGGGCCATGTGTTCCCGGCCCTGGCCTGTGCGCGGGAATTCCAGAACCGTGGCTACACCGTGCACTGGCTGGGTACGCCGCGCGGTATCGAAAACGAATTGGTGCCGAATGCCGGCTTGCCGCTGCACCTGATTAACGTCACCGGCCTGCGCGGCAAGAGCAAGTTGTCCCTGCTCAAGGCGCCGTTCGTGTTGCTCAAGGCGGTGTGGCAGGCGCGCAAGGTGATCCGCGAAGTGCAGCCGGTGTGTGTACTCGGCTTCGGTGGTTACGTGACCGGCCCAGGAGGCGTTGCCGCCAAACTCGCCGGTGTGCCGGTGATCGTGCACGAGCAGAACGCCGTCGCCGGTACGGCCAACCGCCTGTTGGTGCCGTTGGCTGCGCGGGTGTGCGAGGCCTTCCCGAAAACCTTCGGTGCATCGGACAAGCTGCGCACTACCGGTAACCCGGTACGCACCGAGCTGTTTATGGACATCGCCCGTGACGCGTTGGTGGGGCGCAAGGCGCGCCTGCTGATCATGGGCGGAAGCCTGGGCTCCGAGCCTTTGAACAAACTGCTGCCGGAAGCACTGGCGCAACTCCCTGTGGAATTGCGTCCAGAGGTCTTTCATCAGGCTGGCAAGAACCATGGTGAAGTCACTGCTGCGCGTTATCGCGAAGCCGGTGTAGAGGCGAACGTACAGCCTTTCATCAAAGACATGGCCCAAGCCTATGGCTGGGCCGACCTGGTGGTCTGCCGCTCCGGTGCGCTGACCGTCAGTGAACTGGCCGCCGCCGGTCTGCCGTCCTTGCTGGTGCCTTTGCCCCATGCGATCGACGATCACCAGACCCGCAACGCCGAATATTTGGCCGGGGAGGGCGCTGCCTTCCTGCTGCCGCAAAGAACGACTGGCGCCGCCGATTTGGCCGCACGCCTGACCGAGGTTTTGATGCAACCGGAACGACTCAACAGCATGGCCAGCACCGCAAGCCGCCTGGCCAAACCTGACGCAACCCGCACCGTGGTCGATATCTGCCTGGAGGTGGCCCATGGTTGAGCATCAGAAAGCCATGCCACAACCCGAGATGCGCCGCATCCGTCGCATCCACTTCGTCGGTATCGGCGGCGTGGGCATGTGCGGCATTGCCGAAGTGTTGCTGAACCTGGGCTACCAGGTGTCCGGCTCGGACTTGAAAGAGTCGCCGGTCACCGAGCGCCTGAAAAGCTTCGGCGCGCAGATCTTTATCGGCCACCGTGCCGAGAACGCCGCCGACGCCGATGTGCTGGTGGTATCCAGCGCCGTGAACACCTCCAACCCGGAAGTGGCCACTGCCCTTGAGCGCCGTATTCCGGTGGTGCCACGTGCCGAGATGCTGGCCGAGCTGATGCGCTACCGCCACGGCATTGCCGTCGCCGGTACCCATGGCAAAACCACCACCACCAGCCTGATCGCCTCGGTGTTCGCCGCCGGTGGCCTGGACCCGACCTTCGTGATCGGTGGCCGCCTGAATGCAGCCGGTACCAATGCACAACTGGGCACCAGCCGTTACCTGATCGCCGAAGCTGATGAAAGCGATGCAAGCTTCTTGCACCTGCAACCGCTGGTGGCCGTGGTCACCAACATCGACGCCGACCACATGGCGACCTACGACGGTGACTTCAACAAGTTGAAGAAAACCTTCGTCGAGTTCCTGCACAACCTGCCGTTCTACGGTTTGGCGGTGGTGTGCCTGGATGATCCGGTGGTGCGTGAGATCCTGCCGCAGGTCAAGCGTCCGACCGTGACCTACGGCTTCAGCGAAGACGCCGACGTGCGTGCGATCAATGTGCGCCAGGAAGGCATGCAAACCTTCTTCACCGTGTTGCGTCCGGATCGCGAGCCGTTGGACGTGTCGGTGAACATGCCCGGCAACCACAATGTATTGAACTCCTTGGCGACCATCTGCATCGCCAGTGACGAGGGCGTCAGCGATGACGCCATCGTCGCCGGCCTGTCGGGTTTTGCCGGTGTGGGCCGTCGCTTCCAGGTCTACGGCCAACTGCCGGTAGAGGGTGGCGACGTAATGCTGGTGGACGACTACGGCCACCACCCGACCGAAGTCGCAGCCGTGATCAAGGCCGTACGCGGTGGCTGGCCCGAGCGCCGCCTGGTGATGGTGTACCAGCCGCACCGTTACAGCCGTACCCGCGACCTCTACGACGATTTCGTCAATGTATTGGCCGATGCCAACGTACTGTTGCTGATGGAGGTGTACCCGGCCGGTGAAGAACCGATCCCGGGCGCGGACAGCCGCAAGCTGTGCAACAGCATCCGCCAGCGTGGCCAGTTGGACCCGATCTACATCGAGCGTGGTGTGGACCTGGCGCCAATCGTCAAGCCGTTGCTGCGTGCTGGCGACATTTTGCTCTGCCAAGGCGCCGGTGACATTGGTGGCCTTGCCCCGAAACTGCTGGCGAGCCCGCTGTTTGCCGTTGCACAGGGGAAGTCGAAATGACCACGAATTACGACGCCCTGTTTTCCACAATCGCCCCGGCCGACTTCGGTCGCGTCGCGGTATTGTTCGGCGGCAAAAGCGCTGAGCGCGAAGTGTCGCTCAAGTCCGGCAACGCCGTGCTCGAAGCCCTGCAAAGCGCTGGCGTGAACGCGTTCGGCATCGACGTGGGCGACGACTTCTTCGCCCGCTTGCAGGCCGAGAAGATCGACCGCGCCTTTATCATCCTCCACGGACGTGGCGGTGAAGACGGCAGCATGCAGGGCCTGCTGGAGTGTGCCGGCATCCCTTACACCGGCAGTGGCATCCTTGCGTCCGCGCTGGCCATGGACAAGTTGCGCACCAAGCAGGTGTGGCACAGCCTGGGGATTCCCACCCCGCGTCACAGCGTTCTGTGCAGCGAAGACGATTGTATTTCTGCAGCCAAGGAACTGGGCCTGCCTTTGATCGTCAAACCTGCCCATGAAGGCTCCAGTATCGGCATGGCCAAAGTGAACTCGGCCGCCGAATTGATCGACGCATGGAAAGCGGCAAGTACCTACGATTCGCAAGTGTTGGTGGAACAGTGGATCCAGGGTCCCGAGTACACCATCGCCACCCTGCGTGGTCAGGTATTGCCGCCTATCGCATTGGGCACGCCCCACACTTTTTACGACTACGACGCCAAGTATGTGGCCTCCGATACCCAGTACCGGATCCCGTGTGGCCTCGACGCAGCCAAGGAACAGGAATTGATGGACCTCACGGCGAAAGCCTGTGAGGCGTTGGGTATCGCCGGTTGGGCGCGGGCAGACGTGATGCAGGATGACCAAGGGAATTTCTGGTTCCTTGAAGTCAACACCGCACCCGGCATGACCGACCACAGCCTGGTGCCAATGGCCGCTCGCGCAGCGGGCCTGGATTTCCAGCAGTTGGTGCTGGCGATCCTGGCCGCCAGCGTTGAGCCCCGAGGCTAAGACATGAAAGGCGCATCGCTTCGTCATCAGCCCCCACAAGCACCGAGCCGCAAGCCGGTGCCACGGGGTGCCAGCCGGATGGTGGCCAAAGAGCCGATGTCGGCGCGCCTGCCGAAAGCCAATTTTGGTTTCCTCAAGGCGCTGTACTGGCCGGTGTTGCTGGTGGTGCTGGGCTTCGGAACCTACGAAGGCGCGCAGCGTCTGTTGCCGTATGCCGACCGCCCGATCACCAAGATCAGCGTGCAGGGCGACTTGAGCTACATCAGCCAGCAAGCGGTGCAGCAGCGCATCGGCCCGTACCTGGCGGCGAGCTTCTTCACCATCGACCTGGCGGGGATGCGTGGGGAGCTGGAGCAGATGCCGTGGATCGCCCACGCCGAAGTCCGCCGCGTGTGGCCGGACCAGGTAACGATCCGCCTGGAAGAACAACTGCCCGTGGCCCGTTGGGGTGACGAAGCGCTGTTGAACAACCAGGGCCAGGCGTTCACCCCGCGTGAGCTGGCGAACTATGAGCACCTGCCGCAGCTGTTCGGGCCGCAGCGGGCGCAACAACAAGTGATGCAGCAGTACCAGGCCTTGAGCCAGATGCTGCGGCCACTGGGCTTCTCCATTGCACGCCTGGAACTGCGTGAACGGGGCAGCTGGTTTTTGACGACCGGCGCCGGCAGTTCCGGCCCGGGCATCCAGTTGTTGCTGGGACGCGACCGCTTGGTGGAAAAGATGCGCCGCTTTATTGCCATCTATGACAAGACCTTGAAAGAACAGATTACGAACATTGCGAGCGTCGACCTGCGTTACGCCAACGGCCTTGCCGTCGGCTGGCGTGAACCGGCTGCGCCCACGGCAGCGCAACCCGCTGTCGCGAAGAATTAAGAAGAGGCAGGACCCATGGCAAACGTGCAAAGCGGCAAAATGATCGTCGGTCTCGATATCGGCACCTCCAAGGTGGTGGCGCTGGTGGGCGAGGTCGGGGAAGACGGCGTGATCGAGATCGTCGGTATTGGCACGCATCCGTCCCGGGGCCTGAAGAAGGGCGTGGTGGTGAACATCGAGTCCACCGTGCAATCGATCCAGCGCGCCATCGAAGAAGCGCAGCTGATGGCCGGTTGCCGGATCCACTCGGCGTTTGTCGGCGTGGCTGGAAATCACATCCGCAGCCTGAACTCCCACGGCATCGTGGCGATCCGCGACCGTGAAGTCAGCTCTGCCGACCTTGAACGCGTGCTCGACGCTGCCCAGGCCGTTGCGATCCCGGCTGACCAGCGCGTGCTGCACACGCTGCCGCAGGACTACGTGATCGACAACCAGGAAGGCGTGCGTGAGCCCCTGGGCATGTCGGGCGTGCGCCTGGAAGCCAAGGTCCACGTAGTGACCTGCGCCGTCAACGCCGCACAGAACATTGAAAAATGCGTGCGCCGTTGTGGCCTGGAAATCGACGACATCATTCTGGAGCAACTGGCTTCGGCCTACTCCGTGCTGACCGACGACGAAAAAGAACTGGGCGTGTGCCTGGTGGACATCGGCGGCGGCACCACCGACATCGCGATCTTCACCGAGGGTGCGATCCGTCACACCGCGGTGATCCCGATTGCCGGTGATCAGGTGACCAACGACATCGCCATGGCGCTGCGTACACCGACCCAGTACGCCGAAGAAATCAAGATCCGCTACGCCTGCGCCCTGGCCAAACTGGCTGGTGCCGGCGAGACCATCAAGGTGCCAAGCGTGGGCGACCGTCCACCGCGCGAACTGTCGCGCCAGGCCCTGGCCGAAGTGGTCGAGCCACGCTACGACGAGCTGTTCACCCTGATCCAGGCTGAACTGCGCCGCAGCGGCTACGAAGATCTGATCCCGGCCGGCATCGTGCTGACCGGCGGTACCTCGAAGATGGAAGGCGCGGTCGAACTGGCCGAGGAAATCTTCCACATGCCGGTGCGCCTGGGCGTGCCCCATGGCGTGAAGGGCCTGGGAGACGTGGTGCGCAACCCGATTTATTCCACTGGCGTGGGCTTGCTGTTGTACGGCCTGCAAAAGCAGACCGACGGCATTTCCCTGTCGGGCCCGAGCATCCGTGACAGCTATCGCAGTGACGATGAAGCCAAGGCGCCGTTGTTCGAGCGCTTGCAGGCTTGGGTAAAAGGCAATTTTTAAAGATTTACCGCAACACCGCAGTAAGCAGTAGGCGAAAAAACTAGAGAACTGAAAGGAGAGGGAACATGTTCGAACTCGTAGACAACATCCCCGCAAGCCCGGTCATCAAAGTGATCGGTGTCGGCGGTGGCGGCGGCAACGCTGTCAACCACATGGTCAAGAGCAACATTGAAGGCGTTGAATTCATCTGCGCCAACACTGATGCCCAGGCGCTGAAAAGCATCGGCGCGCGGACCATCCTGCAATTGGGCACGGCTGTGACCAAGGGCCTCGGCGCTGGCGCCAATCCGGAAGTCGGCCGTCAAGCCGCCCTGGAAGACCGCGAGCGTATTGCCGAAGTGCTGCAAGGCACCAACATGGTGTTCATCACCACCGGCATGGGCGGCGGTACCGGTACCGGTGCTGCACCGATCATTGCCGAAGTGGCCAAGGAAATGGGGATTCTGACGGTTGCAGTCGTGACCCGTCCGTTCCCGTTCGAAGGTCGCAAGCGCATGCAGATCGCCGACGAAGGCATCCGTCTGCTGTCTGAAAGCGTTGACTCGTTGATCACCATCCCCAACGAGAAACTGCTGACCATCCTGGGCAAGGACGCGAGCCTGCTGTCCGCTTTCGCCAAGGCTGACGATGTACTGGCCGGTGCCGTTCGCGGTATCTCCGACATCATCAAGCGCCCAGGCATGATCAACGTCGACTTTGCCGACGTACGCACCGTGATGAGCGAAATGGGCATGGCGATGATGGGCACTGGCTGCGCCAGCGGTCCGAACCGTGCACGTGAAGCCACCGAAGCAGCCATCCGCAACCCGTTGCTGGAAGACGTGAACCTGCAGGGCGCACGCGGCATCCTGGTGAACATCACTGCCGGTCCTGACCTGTCCCTGGGTGAGTACTCCGACGTGGGTAGCATCATTGAAGCCTTCGCTTCCGAGCACGCCATGGTCAAGGTCGGTACCGTTATCGATCCGGACATGCGCGACGAACTGCACGTGACCGTGGTTGCTACCGGCCTGGGTGCCAAGATCGAGAAGCCTGTAAAGGTCATCGACAACACCCTGCACACCAGCCAGGTAAGCCAGGCGGCTGCCGCTCCAGCGCCTTCGCGCCAGGAACTGCCGTCGGTGAACTACCGCGACCTGGACCGTCCGACCGTGATGCGCAACCAGGCTCAGGCCGGTGCTGCGGCGTCCCGTAGCCCGAATCCGCAAGATGATCTGGACTACCTGGACATCCCGGCATTCCTGCGTCGTCAGGCCGATTAATGGAATGTATCAGGGCTATGAAGGTGATTGGTGTTCAGCAAAGGTCTGGTCTGCTATTATCGCCAGCCTTTGTTGATACCAGTTCGCAATTTGCGCTGAAGCGGTCCAAGCCATGATTAAACAACGCACCCTGAAGAATATTATTCGTGCCACAGGTGTAGGTCTGCACTCCGGGGAGAAGGTATACCTGACCCTCAAGCCTGCACCTGTCGACACCGGCATCGTGTTTGTGCGTGCCGACCTGGACCCTGTCGTGCATATTCCTGCTCGCGCGGAAAACGTTGGCGAAACCACCATGTCGACCACATTGGTCAACGGTGACGTCAAAGTGGACACGGTGGAGCACTTGCTCTCGGCCATGGCTGGCCTGGGCATCGATAACGCCTACGTCGAGCTCTCCGCGTCCGAAGTCCCGATCATGGATGGCAGCGCTGGACCTTTCGTATTCCTGATCCAATCTGCCGGCCTGGAAGAACAGGACGCAGCGAAGAAGTTCATTCGCATTCTGCGGGAAGTGACAGTAGAAGACGGCGACAAGCGCGCCACCTTCGTCCCGTTCGAAGGCTTTAAAGTGAGCTTTGAGATCGATTTCGATCACCCGGTATTCCGTGACCGCACCCAAAGTGCAAGCGTGGATTTTTCCAGCACTTCGTTCGTAAAAGAAGTCAGCCGCGCCCGTACCTTTGGTTTCATGAGTGACATCGAGTACCTGCGCAAGCACAACCTCGCACTCGGCGGCAGCGTTGAAAACGCCATCGTGGTCGACGCGGATGGTGTACTGAACGAAGACGGCCTTCGCTACGAAGACGAATTCGTGAAGCACAAGATCCTCGATGCAATCGGTGACCTCTACCTGCTGGGCAATAGCCTGATAGGCGAGTTCAAAGGCTTCAAGTCGGGCCACGCCCTTAACAACCAGCTGCTGCGCAAGTTGATTGAGCAGACAGACGCTTGGGAAGTCGTGACCTTCGAAGATGCCAGCACCGCACCGATCTCTTACATGCGTCCCGTTGCGGCGGTGTAAGTAACAACTCTCTTTCTTTAGTTTTGAAAGGCTACCTTCGGGTGGCCTTTTTTTTATGCCTGCCGTTCACGCTTATGAAGATCAAGAATGTGGGAGCGGGCTTGCCCGCGAACGCGATATGTCAGCTACACATCTGCCGCCTGGCACTGCGCTTTGCCAGGCAAGCCAGAACCCACATTGACATGTCAGAGGGTCGCGGCGACCACCGTGCGGTTGCGCCCAGTGTGCTTGGCCTCATACAACGCCTGATCCGCACTCAACAACAGCGCCTCCAGCGACAGCCGACTGTGCTTGTCCCACGTGCTCAAGCCAATACTCACCGTGATTGGCCGCTCGTCCCCTGCCACCCGTGGCAAGTTCTCGACGCTGCTGCGGATATGCTCGGCGATGACCTGGGCGCCGTTGGCATCGGTATGCGGCAATACCACTGCAAACTCTTCGCCACCATAGCGTGCCGCCAGGTCGGCAGGGCGGCGGATATTGGTGCCGATCACTTGGGCGACGTTACGCAACGCCTCATCGCCGCCGTGGTGGCCGTGGCGATCGTTGAAGGCCTTGAAGTGGTCGACATCGATCATCAGCAAGGTCAACGGCTCGGTGGAGCGCTGTGCGCGGTCCCATTCAAGGCGCAGACGTTCGTCGAGGATGCGGCGATTGGCCAGGCCGGTCAGGGCGTCGGTGGCTGCCAGTTCTGACAGCACGCGCTCGGTGCGATAGCGGCGGCGCAATTCCCGGCGCAGCATCCAGGTCAGCCACAGCAAGCCGATGCAGAGCACGCCGGTGGCACCGGAAGTCAGCAGCGCGGCGCGTTCCCAGGGAGCGAACACATCCTCGCTGGACAGCGCCACTACCACGATCAGCGGCAACTCACCGACGGTGGTGAAGGTATACAAACGTTCGGTGCCGCTGATGGCGGAAATCGCCCGGAAGCTACCTTCGCCTTCGCGCAGCATGCGTTTGAAGTTGGGGCGATCACTCAGGTCCTTGTCGATCATGTCGCGTTCCAGCAACGGTTGCTGGGCCAGGAGGATGCCCTGGGTGTTCAGCAGGTTGACGGTGCTGCCATTGCCGATGGTCAGGCGATTGAACAACTGATCGAAATACGCCAGGCGCATGGTGGCCACTGCGACACCGGCGAACTCGCCGCTGGGGCCTGAGACTCGGCGACTGAATGCGATTCGCCATACTTGATCACAGGCGCAATGGATTTTGAACGGGCGGCTGATAAACAGTCCGGCCTGCGCATTGTCTTTATGCGCCTGGAAATAGTCCCGGTCAGCAAAATTGCGCGGCGTCGGCCACAGTGTCGAGGAGTCGGCAGTCACATCACCGTTGGTGTCCAGCAACAGCACTTCGCCTTTGAAGGGGGCCGCGATGGATTGATCAAACTGCACCATATGTCTGACGTCCGGGGGCACTTTCGCCAGGTCCGTGCGCGTGGTGGCGGCAATCAGTCCCTGCAGTGTCAGGTCGTATAGCTCGACGTTACGCAGTACATCGGCATTGATCAGTTGCGTGATGTTGGTGGTCGCGCGCTGGGCTGCCTGCAGGGTGCTGGCGTGTTCACGGATCAACAGCGCCGCGACAATCACCATGATCAGGACAACAGTCAGGCCACTGCCCAGAATCAGAAAAAGCTCTGGGCGTGCAGGCAGGGTACGGCCACGGTCTTGGCTCATCGTGCAGACTTCAGCGGTTGGAATGCTGGCAGTTTAGTTCTACGCGACGAAAATTAAATGGCTGGTAAAAAAGAAAGATCCCCGGATCAGAACACGTTGATCGGATAGTCGACGATCACGCGGTATTCATCCACGTCATTGTCCACCGCCGAATAGCCGTTGCTGCCGCGGTTGGTCGCCCATTGCAGGCGCACGGCCAAGTCTTTGGCCTTGCCGCCCTGCACCACGTATTTCAGGTCGATGTCCCGTTCCCAGTGCTTGGCGTCCTTGCCCTCGGCGCTGTACCAGCGGCTGTAGCCACGGCTTTGCGGGTCGACGCTGGTCAGGTCGGTCTTGCCGCTGATGTAGGACACTGCCGACGTCAGGCCAGGCATGCCGAGGCCGCTGAAGTCGTAGGCGTACTTGAGTTTCCACGAGCGTTCGTTCGGGCCATTGAAGTCCGAATATTGCTGGGAGTTGTCCAGGTACACGCTGTCGCCCTGGGCGATGTAGTCGAACGGCGTGTTGCCGTTGACCCGCTGGTACGCGGCGGTGACGCTGTGATGGCCCACGCCCACGCTGAAATGCAGGCTGTAGGTGTTGTTGTCGATGTTGCCTAGCAGCGATTGCCCGGTGTCCTGGGTGTGGTAGTAGTGCAGGCCGGGATTGAGGCTGACCAGGTCGTTCAGCGCGTAGGTGTAGTCCAGGTCGTAGTAGTACTGGTTCCACACATCCTTCAGTTCGGAGGCGTAGAGGTTGCTGGTCAGCCCGGGCATGCCGCTGAACGACACACCGGCCCAGTTCATGTGCTGTGCATCGGTGTGGCTCGGCAGGGCGCCGTAGCTGGTGCCGATGCGCTGGTGGCCGCTCTGGTTATAGAGCTTGGTGAAACTGGCCTGGCCACCTTCGAACAGCCAACCGTCGAGGCTGTGGTTGGCCAGGGTCACGCCACGGAAGGTCTGCGGCAGCATGCGCGTCATGCCGCCGGCGATCACCGGGTTGTTGAGGAACAGGTCGCCGGCCTTCAATTCAGTGTCCAGCGCGCGCATTTTCAAGGTGCCGCCCGCCGTGGAGAAGGACCCCGGCGCCTTGCCGTTGCCGCTGCCGTACGGAAGGATGCTGGAACCGTCTGTGCCGCCACCACCATCGAGTTTGAGGCCGAGCATGGCGTGGGCGTCCAGGCCGAAGCCAACGGTGCCCTGGGTGTAGCCGGATTCGAAAGTGCCGAGAAAGCCCTGGCCCCACTCCTTGCTGTCATCGCTGTGAATGTCGCGTCGGTCGCGGTTCATGTAGTAATTGCGGGTGTTGACGGTGAGGTGGGAGCCTTCGACGAAGCCGTCGGCGGGGGGGCTGCCTGCCGCGTGGGTCAGCGGGGCGATCGTTGCTGTAATCGCGAGGAATAACGGGGTGAACGTCAGCGAGTTCTTCACCGGGGGAGCTCCTTTGGATCAATCGAGAACGGCCATGTCGTGGGGTGTTCCTGGCCTTTTTTACGGCAAAAAAAAGCCGCTGAAGTCAGCGGCTTTTAAACAGATTCCCAGTGTAGAGCCCTGGAAATAAGTCGAGGGAAATTCGGGTAAGCGCAAACTGCTTTTGCCGTCACACTCATCGATGCGTCAAATTAACGCAGGCGAGCGGTACGATACAGAGTGTAACAAGATAATGACTGTTGCCCAAATCGCAACAGTGTGGTGGGCGGGGTTGCGTCCTCAGCGCGGGTGGCGCAGTCGGTCAAAATGGTACGCCTCGGTTTTTCAGGGCGACCGCGGTGCTTGGATTGAGGGCGGCTTAGTCCCCCGGCGCGGGACAAGCCCGCTCACTACAAGGGCAGGGTGATGCCGAAGGTGTTGCCGTTGGCGTCGCTTCGTACAAAGACGTCGCCGCCGTGCATCAGCGCAATCGCCTTGACGATGGCCAGCCCCAGGCCATGATTGGCGCCACTGTTGCTGCGCGAGGCGTCCACCCGGTAGAAGCGCTCGAACAAGCGCGGCAAGTGCTCGCTGGCAATCACCTCGCCGGGGTTGGTCACGCCGATTGCCACTTGATCCGCCTGGACCTCGATCTTCACATCGATGACCTGCCCTGGCGCGGTGTGTTGCACTGCGTTGCTCAGCAGGTTGATCAGTGCGCGGCGCAGGTGGGCTTTTTCGATGTGGACCGTGGCATCGCCGCTGACCCGCACGCTGACCTGGGCGTCTTCGAGGATGAAATCCAGATAGTCGAGAGTGGTGGCCACTTCATCGGCCAGGGCGCTTTCGATCAGCTTGGTGGCCTTGCTGCCCTGGTCGGCGCTGGCGAGGAAGAGCATGTCGTTGATGATCGAACGCAGGCGTTCCAATTCTTCGAGGTTCGATTGCAGCACTTCGAAGTAGTGTTCCGCCGAACGCCCGCGCGTCAGGGCGACCTGGGTCTGGCCGATCAGGTTGGTCAGCGGTGAGCGCAACTCGTGGGCGACGTCGGCGTTGAACGATTCCAGGCGTGAGTAGGCGTGTTCCACGCGGTCGAGGGTGGAGTTGAACGAGTTGACGAACTGGCTCAGCTCCGGCGGCAGCGGCGACAACCGCAAGCGCCCGGACAATTTCGGTGGCGCAAGTTTCTGCGCCTCATCCGACAGCTTGCCCAGCGGCTTGAGCCCGATGCGCGAGACCCAGAAGCCCAGCAGCGCGGCGAGGACTACGCCGACAAACGCCAGGCTGATCAGCGCCACCAGCAGATGGTGCTGGGTCGCGTGAAAGTTCTCGGTGTCGATGGCGATCATGAAGCGCAGCGGCGGGCGCTGATCCTTGGCCGGGAACTGGCTCACCAGGGCCTTGAACGGATGCTGGTGGCCCGGCAGATGCAAATCGCGCTTGCCGGTGTGCCCGTTGGCAAAGGCACGGATCTGTGGGTCGGGGTTGCCGTATTCGTAGGATGGGTCGCCGCTCACTACCCAGAAGTGGATACGTTTGTCCTCTTCACTGAGCAGCTTGAGCTTGGCGGTGATTTTTGCCCAATGGTCGGGCGTGCCAAAGCGACCCACCGACGATTCAAGCACGCTGTAGCGCGCATCCAGCTCGGCTTCCGGCAACAAGCCCAGGCTGCGGTCCACCTGCTGGTACAGCGCGCCGCCGATCAACACGAAGATCAGCAGCGCCACCAGGGTGAACATGCCGCTCAGGCGCAGGGCGATGGAGTTAGCCGACACTGCGGCTCTCCAGCACATAACCCATGCCACGAATGGTGTGCAGCAGTTTTTCTTCAAACGGTCCGTCGAGCTTGGCGCGCAGGCGTTTGATCGCGACCTCCACCACGTTGGCGTCACTGTCGAAGTTGATGTCCCAGACCATCTCTGCAATCGCGGTCTTGGACAGGATCTCGCCCTGGCGACGCGCCAGCACACTGAGCAGCGAGAACTCCTTGGCGGTCAGGTCCAGGCGCTGGCCGTTGCGACTGGCCTTGCGGCTGATCAGGTCGATCCACAGGTCGGCGACGGTCACCTGCACCGGCTCATGCCCGCCGCTGCGGCGGGTCAGGGCTTGCAGGCGCGCCACCAGTTCAAGGAACGAAAACGGCTTGCCCAGGTAATCATCCGCGCCTTCACGCAGGCCGCGAATGCGGTCTTCCACGCGCTCGCGGGCAGTGAGCATGATCACCGGCGTCTGTTTGCGCGCGCGCAAGGCCCGCAGCACGCCGAAACCGTCCAGGCCTGGCAGCATCACATCCAGCACGATGATCGCGTAGTCGTTCTCCAGCGCCAGGTGCAAACCCTCGACGCCTTCGCGAGCCACGTCGACGGTGTAGCCTTGTTCCGTCAGGCCGCGGTGCAGGTAGTCCGCGGTTTTTTCTTCATCTTCAATAATCAGGACGCGCATGAGCCTTTCGTTCCAGGACGGGGCCTAGGCCTTAATGTGTGGTCACCGGCGCAAGCGCTGGTTTGGGCCTGTGGAAAAACTTTTCGAGGTACAAGTATATGACCGGCGTGGTGAACAGCGTCAGCGCCTGGCTGACCAGCAGGCCGCCGACCACCGAGATGCCCAGCGGCTGGCGCAGTTCGGCACCGGCGCCGTAGCCGAGCATCAGCGGCAGGGCGCCGAGCAGGGCGGCCAGGGAGGTCATGATGATCGGACGGAACCGGGCGATACAGGCTTCGAAGATCGCATCATGGGCTGACAAGCCGCGTGTGCGCTGCGCCTCCAGGGCGAAGTCGATCAGCAGGATGCCATTCTTCTTGACGATGCCGATCAACAGCACCAGGCCGATCAGCGCCATGATCGAAAAGTCCTGCCCCAGCAGCCACAGCATCACCAGTGCCCCGAGGCCCGCCGAGGGCAGGGTCGAGATGATGGTCAGCGGATGCACAAAGCTCTCATACAGCACGCCGAGAATGATGTAGACCGCCACCAGTGCAGCGAGGATCAGCCAAGGTTGGCTGGCCAGGGAACTCTGGAACGCCTGGGCCGCACCCTGGAAGTTGCCGATGATCGAGGCCGGCATGCCGATCTCGTTTTTCGCCTGGTCGAGCAGGATCACCGCATCACCCAGCGCCACGCCGGGCGCCAGGTTGAACGACAGGTTGGCAGCCGGGAACATGCCGTCATGGCTGATGGACAGCGGCCCGACCGTGGGCGCGTCAACCGTGGCCAGCGCCGACAGCGGCACCATTTCATTGGTCAGCGGCGAGCGCAGGTAGAAGTAATTCAGGCTTTCGGCCTTGCCGCGCTGTTGGGTGTCGAGTTCCAGCACCACTTGGTACTGGTTGATTTCGGTCTGGAACTCATTGACCTGGCGCTGGCCGAACGCGTCGTACAGCGCCTGGTCGACGTCGGTGGCCGTGAGGCCGAAGCGTGCGGCGGCGCGGCGATCGATGGTGATGTGGGTGATGCTGCCGCCCAGTTGCAGGTCATTGGAGATGTCGCGAAATTGTGGGATCGCGCGCAGTTTTTCGGTGAGCCGCTGGGTCCAGGTGTTCAGCAGCGCACCGTCGTTGCTCTTGAGCACGTATTGATACTGGCTGCGGCTGGGGCCGGAACTGAGGTTGATGTCTTGCCCGGCGCGCAGGTACAGGACGATCCCCGGCACCTTGGCCAGCTTGGGCCGGATACGGTCGATAAACTGGCTGGCGGACACGTCGCGGTCGCCGCGATCCACCAGGGAAATCCAGAAGCGTCCATTGGCGATGGTCTGGTTGCTGCCGGTCACGCCGACAGAGTGGGAAAACGCGCGCACGGCCGGGTCGGTCTGCATGATTTCGGCCAGTGCCTTGTGCTTGGCGACCATGTCCGGGTAGGACACATCCGCCGCTGCCTCGCTTGTGCCGAGGATGAAACCGGTGTCCTGCACCGGGAAGAAACCCTTGGGGATAAATACGTAGCCGACCACGGCCAGGCCCAGGGTCAGCAGGAAGATACCGGCCATGGTGCGTTGATGGGCCAGGGCGCGACGCAGGTATTTTTCGTATCCGGCCAGCAGCCGCTCGCCAAAGCCGGGGTTGTCATGGCCGCGGTGGCTCGGCGCTTTCATGAACAGGGCCGCGAGGGTCGGGGCCAGTGTCAGCGACACCACCACGGAGATCAGGATGGTGGACGTAGCAGTCAAGGCAAACTCCTTGAACAGCCGGCCGACCACGCCGCCCATGAACAGCAGCGGAATAAAGGCCGCCACCAGCGACACACTGATGGACACCACGGTAAAGCCGATTTCACTGGCGCCCTTGATCGCCGCCTCGCGTTTGTCCAGCCCGGTTTCGAGGTGGCGATGGATGTTCTCCACCACCACGATCGCATCGTCCACCACAAACCCCACGGCCACCACGATCGCCACCAGGGTCAGGTTGTTCAGGCTGAAACCCATCACGTACATCAGGGCAAAACTGGCGATCAACGACACGCCCAGCACGCTCGACACAATCAGGGTGGCCGACCACTGGCGCAGGAAAATCGCCATCACCCCGACTACCAGCAACACGGCGATCAGCAGGGTCATTTCCACTTCATGCAACGAAGCGCGGATGGTGGTGGTGCGGTCCATCAGCACGCTGACCTGCACCGCGGCAGGCAGCATCGCTTCCAGGCGCGGCAGTTCGGCCTGGATGCGCTCGACGGTCTCGACAATGTTGGCGCCGGGTTGGCGGGTGATCACCAGGTTGACGCCGGGGGTGTCCCCTGCCCAGGCCTGGACGTAGGCGTTTTCCGAACCGTTGACCACTTTGGCAACATCGCGCAGTTGCACGGGGGCGCCGTTCTTGTAGGAAATGATCAGGTCACCGTATTCATCCGGGTGAAACAACTGGTCGTTGGTCGCCAGGGTTGACACGCTGTGCTTGCCGTACAGCGCTCCCTTGGCCAGGTTCAGGCTCGATTGCTGGATGGCCAGGCGTACGTCGGCCAAGGTCAGGCCGATGGCGGCGAGCCGGTCGGGCGAGGCCTGCACACGGATCGCCGGGCGTTGCTGGCCGGTGATGTTGATCTGGCCGACACCGTCGATCTGGCTGATTTGCCGGGCAAGCAGGGTCTCCACCAAGTCGCTCAGTTCGGTGCCGGGCATGTCATGGGAACTGACACTGAGGATCAGCACCGGGCTGTCCGCCGGGTTGACCTTGCGCCAGGTCGGCAGGCTCGGCATATCGCTGGGCAGTTTGCCGGCGGCGGTGTTGATCGCCGCCTGCACTTCCTGCGCCGCAGTGTCGATGCTTTTGTCGAGGGTGAATTGCAGGGTCAGCAGGCTTGAGCCCAAGGCGCTGCTGGAGGTCATCTGGGTCATGCCGGGGATGGCGCTGAATTGCACCTCCAGCGGCGTGGCGACCGACGAGGCCATGGTGTCAGGGCTCGCGCCGGGTAATTGGGCGCTGACCTGGATCGTCGGAAACTCCGCTTCCGGCAGTGGGGCGATGGGCAATTTGGGGAAGGCAATCAGCCCAAGCAGCACCAGGGCAAAGGTCAGCAACAGGGTGGCGACCGGGCGGTCGATGCACCAGGCCGAAACCGAACCCCGCGACGTCATGGCTGCACCTGGGCGTCAGCGGTCTGGATCACTTGGGGCGGCTCCTTGAGGATCTCGACCTGGGCGCCGGCCTTGAGCCGCGATTGGCCATCGCTGACCAACACGTCGCCGGCCTGGATGCCCTTGAGGATATTGCGCTCGCTGTCCTGATACACCACCTGCACCGGCACGGTCTCGACCTTGTCGCCTTTGATGCGGTACACGAAATGCGAGTCCAGGCCACGCTGCACCACGGTCGGGGGGACGGCGAGGGCATTGCGGTCGAGGGCAGTCTGGATCTTGATCGTCACCAACTGGCCGGGCCACAGCTTCTGCGCGGTGTTGGCGAACTCGGCCTTGGCGCGCAGGGTGCCGGTGGTGCTGTTGATCTGGTTGTCGATCAAGCTCAGGCGGCCCTGGCCCAGCAGGTCACTGTCCCGGCCTTCGGTATCGGCGCCCTGGTAAGCGTCGACCTTGGCAGGGTGGTCGGCGGCAATCAGCCCCTGCAGGGTCGGCAGCATTTGCTGCGGCAGGGAGAACTCGACGGCAATCGGGTCGATCTGCGTCACCGAGAACAAGCCTTGGGTGTCGCTCATGCGCAGGAAGTTGCCTTCGTCCACCGTGCGTATCCCCACGCGACCTGTGACCGGCGAGCGAATCTGGGTGTAGGAAAGCTGTACCTGGGCCGCGTCAATGGCCGCCTGGTTGCCTTGCACCGTGGCTTTCAGTTGGTTGACCAGCGCCTGTTGCTGGTCGTAGGTCTGCCGGGAGATGCCGTCGTCGACGCTCAGTTCCTTGTAGCGCTTGAGGTTGACCAGGGCCACTTGCAGTTGCGCCTGGCTCTGTCCCAGCTGAGCCCTGGCCTGGTCGAGACTGGCGCGGATCGAGCGGTCGTCGAGGCTCGCCAGCAGGTCCCCGACCTTGACCAGTTGTCCTTCCTTGACCAGCAGCCGGGTGAGGATGCCGTCGATTTGCGGGCGGATCACCACGCTGTGCAACGACAGCACCGAACCGATGCCACTGACGTAGCGCGGCAGGTCCTGTTCCACCACGTGGATGACGCGTACCGGCACGGCGGTCGAAGCCACCAATTTGGTCTTGGCTGGCCGTGTGAAGACCCATGCCGCAATGGCCACTACCACGAGGACGCCAACGATCAAGGCGGTTTTGCGTTGAATGTGCATGCTGTCAGGTGCCGGGACGAGAGGTGGAAAAAGGATGGGTATTTATAGCCTGTGAACCCGGTCAGCAAGGTGACCGCTTTCTGACGGCGCTGTCAGTTACATGCTGACCATTCGTACGACAGTGGTAAAAGATCATGGGCCCGCAGGTATACTGCGCGCCAGTGTGGCCTGCAAGCCGGCCCCGCATCATTATCTGCATGCCCCGGAGCTTTCATGAATTCCCCGACACAATCCCCTGTTGAAGCGGCCGACCTCGTCGATTCGGCCAACGCCGAAGGCGTTGAAAAAGCCGAGATCCCGGCGTTCAAGTTTCCCTTCAAACCGGGTGAGCTGGCCGGGGCGAAGAATGCCGCCCAACCTTGGTATAAAAACGGTGCCAAGAACGGTCACACCAAATCGCCTGGCATGGCGCCACCGGGCACCCGTCGTTCCATGGGTAAACGTTGAGAGTAGAGGGTCACAAGCTGTAGTGGTAAATGCCTACAGCCTCAGTCGATATTTCTGCTTGTAGGCACAGGTCCTTTTTTTGAAAGCTTTCGCGACACCTGCACGGCCTCTTCACGGGGTTGGATGAGGATGAAGCTGGTTTTTCTAGAAAAGGACGTCCCCTGTGGCCCTGACACACCTGCGTGTTTCCCTCGCCCTATTGATGTTGTCCGGGGGCTTCACTATCGCAATAGCCGATGACCTGCCACGGCGCGAAATCCGCTTCGCCGTCGCCGCGCAGTTTCCGCCGTTCCAAAGCCGTGATCAGCACGGCCGCCTGGTGGGTTTGAACATCGAGTTGGGCAATGCGTTGTGTGAGCAGCTCAACGCACGTTGCATCTGGGTCGATCAGATCCTCGTCGAGAGCTTCGCAGCCCTTGAAGCCCGGCAATTCGACGCGATCATGGGCATGGCGCCGACCGCTCAGCGGCGCAAGCGGGTAAATTTCACCGATGACCTCTATCCCTTCACTACCCGCCTGGTAGCGCGCAAAACCTCGGGCTTGCTGCCGAGCCGGCGCTCGCTCAAAGGCAAGCGCGTCGGGCTCTTGCTGAGGAGCAATCGCGAAGCCTTCGCCCTGTCGAAATGGGCGCCGGCGGGCGTCATCATCAAGAGTTTCTGGCTCAATGAAGAACTCGTGCGCAGCCTGGTGGCTGGCGATATAGATGCAACCTTGCAAGGCCCCATAGAGATCCGCGAGCTGCTGCTCGACACGGCAGACGGCCAGGATTTCGACTTCCTTGGCCCTGCCATCTCGGCGCAATCATTGGGTGACGGTGTGGCGATTGCACTGCGCAAGCCTGATACGGCGCTGCGCAATGAGCTGAACCGCGCCCTTGAGCAGTTGATGCACAACGGCGAATACCAGCGGATCACCCAGCCCTACCACCTGGACGTCCCCCGGCATGCCGTGATGGCAAACTAATTGCGCGGAACATGAGCTGGATCAGTATTTGCCCCCTTGGTGCGCTTAGAGTCGACGGCCCTGCCGACTCTCCAACCATTACGAGCGCGCTTATCCATGAAGATCAACCTGCCGGTCACCGGTCGAAATGTGGACTTTGCCCCTGACGCCAATATCCTCTCGACCACCGACTTGACCAGTGTGATTACCTACGCCAACAAGGACTTTATCGACGTCAGTGGCTACAGCCGCGAGGAGCTGCTCGGCGCACCGCACCATCTGTTGCGTCACCCGGACATGCCGGCCGCGGCGTTTGCGCATATGTGGCAAACCTTGAAGGCGGGACGCTCATGGATGGGCATGGTGAAAAACCGCTGCAAGAACGGCGATCACTATTGGGTCAGCGCCTATGCCTCGCCGGTCACGCGTGATGGTGTGACGGTGGAGTATCAGTCGGTGCGCACCAAGCCGGATGCGCGCCGCATCGCAGCAGCGGAGCGTGCCTACGCCCAATTGCGCGGGGGCAAGCGGCCGCTGCTGCCCACGTTCGGCATGGGCCTGAAGTTATCGTTGTGGGTGGTCGGCACCGGCGGCCTGACCTGGGCGTTGGGACTGGGCCTGGCGGACTACGCGCTGGTTTGGCAACTGCTGGCGCTGGTGCTCGGTGGCGCTGTGGGCGCGGCGGGGGTCAACGCGATCCTGCGGCCCCTGGCGCAGTTGAATCAACGCGCGCGTGCAATCGCCGACAACCCCTTGAGCCAGGCGATCTACACCGGACGCACGGATGAGTGCGGGACGATCGAATTTGCCCTGCACATGCTCGAAGCCCAGGTGGGCGCAGTGGTCGGGCGCATCGGCGATGCATCGTGGCGCTTGTCTGGGCATGCCGCGCAGTTGGTCGAGCAGTTGGACAGCAGTCATGCCAGCAGCCTAGGCCAGCAGACCCAGACCGATCAGGTGGCGGCGGCGATCCACCAGATGACCGCCAGTGTGGCTGCGGTGGCCAACCATGCTGTCGTGGCGTCCAAGGCGGCCGACCAGGCCGGCAACGAAACCCGTGAAGGCCATCTGCGGGTGGATGAAAGCCGCGATGCGGTGTTGCGCCTGTCCCAGGAACTGACCCGCGCCACTGAGGTGATCCACCAACTGGAAAGTCACAGCGGTGAAATCAGCAGCGTGCTGGAGGTGATCCGCACCATTGCCGAACAAACCAACCTGCTGGCACTGAATGCCGCCATCGAAGCGGCGCGGGCCGGCGAGCAGGGCCGTGGTTTTGCCGTGGTTGCCGATGAAGTACGCGGTCTGGCGCAACGCACCCAGCAATCGACCAACGAAATCCAGCGCATGATCAGCACCCTGCAAGGCGGCGCGCGGGACGCGGTGCAGGCCATGGCGCAGAGCAGCGAACATGTCGACGCCAGCGTCGTGCAGGCACAACGGGCGGCGGCCGCGTTGGATGGCATCAGCCAGCGCGTGAGCCAGATCACCGGCATGAGCCAGCAGATCGCGGCGGCGGTGGAGGAGCAAAGTTCGGTGAGCGAAGACATCAATCGCAATATTGTCGGCATTCGCAATGCAGGGGAGGCCACCGTCTGCGCGGGGCAGCGCAGCCAGCGCAGTTCCGGGGATGTGGCGGCGTTGGCGGAAGACTTGCGGCAGTTGGCGCGGGAGTTCTGGGGCAAGCGACATTAGTGGGATTTGGAGTGAATGTGCTGCCGCCTTCGCAAGCCAGCCTGCACAGTTGCTCCACTGCCAACCCCCTGTGGGAGATTCTATGGTTGAGAGGCAGCATATCCGCCAACAGTGCCGCCGCCTTCGCAGCCTCGCTAAAGCTCGACAGCTCCCACAGGGGATGGGCAGTGCCTGGGGATCTGC
>NZ_JAHPJF010000033.1:0-45127 GCF_020515815.1 Pseudomonas sp. AF03-9
ATTTGCGAAAGCAGATGGGGTTTTGTTTTTGGCGCGAAAAAAGCCCAGTAAGGGCCGGTTGGTCCTTTCATCGACGTTTTCAGTCCCGGGCAAGTTTATGATTTTTGAGTGCGTTTCGGTCGCTGCTGGAGTCAATCTACCCGGCACTCCGAAGCGCTCTCCAGCGGGTCCTTGGGGGCTCGTGTAAGTGGCGATGAGCGGTAGGGGAAAGGGTCGCGTTGCCTTGAGGTGTCTGGGCGCCCCTGGGGAGGGCTCGGCAGGATAGATCGCCTGCTAAAGGAAGGCTTGATGCGTTCCGCGCTTTTCTGCAGGCGAAAAAAAAGACCTTGAATTTCAAGGTCTTTTTTTAAGATGGTGCCCCGAGGGAGACTCACCATTGGAGTTAATTATTTGATTATAGAGGATTTATTCCGCTGTACATATTTTTTTGTACGGAAATTTGCGGTTTGGCATGTATTTTGATTTGTGCCGTAGGTGCGCGGAGTTCGCTGGCTTTTATTGGACGATTTTCTGACGAAAGGTACACCTAGTTCCTCTGGTTGGAGCCATTGATCCTGGATTTTTTACTAGGGCGCCTTGGATGCCAACTCAATGTCGTTTTCCTTATTCGAAGTGAATGGCATGTCGAGCGTAGCCATCGCTTCTCCACCGATAGGATAAAAAAATTTTAACTTACCTTGTCATTCAGGAGGGCGGCGTAATCTCTGCTAGTTTGTGATAAATAATCTGCGTGTTGTTATTATGTCGGAGGAGCGTCGTACTGATATCTTGTGGTGATTAAAATGCTCGTTGGGGGTTTTTTTCTACCATTTTCAGAAATCAGGTACAAGTTTTTTCTTGCTCTAGAAGCAATTACATAAATCAGCTTTTTGGAACTCGTTGCTTTTTGCGAGTCTGCCCAATGTGGAACCATGCCTTCCAATAAGGCAAAAGATATTACGTTGTCGAATTCGGCGCCTTTGACGCCATGAATTGTCGATACTGTAATTCCTGTTCGAGGTTTGAACGCGCGTTGAAAGTTTTCTATGTCCTCAATAAGATGTAATCCATCCCGTTTTGCATTTTCAATTCTCTTGCGTGCGGTTTCGAAAAAAGAATTGTAGTGGTTCTCAAGTTCCGGGTGGCTGGACAAGGTGTTGATTTTAAATAGCGCAAGAAATCTCTCAAAATAATATTCGAGGTATCGCATTCCGTTACGTTCATTCAGATTTATTTGATTTAGTTCTTTGAGAAGAGTTTTATTTGTGTATGTGCAAGCTATACCCGAGTCCTGTAATCCGCGAATTACCTCATTCGCCCATCTCAGCCGCCTCAGATACATATCAGGTGCAGGGGTGGATAAGCAAATGCGGCTTAGCTTATACCAAAAATTATCCAGTTCGCGTCCAAATGGTATCATTCCAGGGCCGTCAAAACTACAGTCAGGGAGTTTGCTCATTAAGCGTCTAGTCATGTTTGCTAAGGCTGGCCATTGCGGGCCAACAACGCAAATTTCTTCTTGGCGAATACCTTGTACGTCGATGCTGTATCTTATAAGTTTTACAATTTCATCCTCCAGGCTATGCAAGGAGGTGGTAGTGTCATGTGTAATTGTGCTTTTATAATCCTTGTATTCTGCATCGGCAGATATTTGCCCTTTATATACTTGGTACTTTGAAAAATAATCTATGATTTTTGATGATGATCGGTAATTGCGAGATAATGATAATTGGTCTATTTCGAGCCGAGACTTGGCTTTGAAATCATAGAATTCAATTGCATGCCCACCTAGACTGTTGAAAATCGCCTGGTTAGGATCTCCTACGATAAAGGCTCGAGTTTTTCCCGGGGTTGCGGTAAAAATTGAGAATAATATTGAGTACTGTATGTCTTTAGTGTCTTGATATTCGTCTAGCAGTATGATGCTGAAAAGGTTGGCTAGGCTCTTCGCTATGCTTGGAAACCTGCTTGTAAGTTTGTGGGCAAAAAAAAGTATAAGTTCGAAGTCGATTTTTCGTTCTTGTTTAAGTAGTGTAAAGTATTCTCTGAGAACAGATCGTATGTTTTCGTGTTTGGCAAGGTCTGAGCACAGGGGGGTAGCTTTCCCGTTGATGAAGTGGTAGTTGCAATCGATTGGCTTAATTTTAGGTGCTAAATATCTTGGGCAAATATCTTCAAGTAGTTTTTCTGAGTCTGGCTGGTTAATGATCGTAAAGCCACTTTCGAGTCGAGGCTCGTATATGGCGTAGGGTCGTAATATCCACTCTAGGCAAAATGAATGAATTGTGCCTATCCATAATTGGTCCGTTGATAAACCTAATCGTTCAACCCGCTCAAGGATTTCATCAGCCGCGCGATGTGTGTAGGTTATTGCTACGACAAAATTTCTGTGATCGTTTAACTTGGTCAACTCAGTTGCAATTTTATACGTAAGTGTTTTTGTCTTTCCGCTGCCTGGGCAGGCAGTAAGGAAAACACTCCGAGTATGTTCGATTGCCTTGATCTGCTTGTCATTAAGCCCCGCTTCGGTCAAGTCCATGTCAAGCTCCAATGACCGCGATCGAGACCGAATCTTTTTCCAGAGTTGTTTCTAGTGCGCTCATTAGAACAGTGCTGTCAAAATCACCTTCTTCATATGTGGAAATTAGGCCTTGGGCGTCTTTGGCATTTGCGCTTAAAGTATCAAAATATTTTTCGGTGGCTAAAACCTCGATACGATATTTCAAAATCTTCAATGCCGTTTTTAGTGCAAGGCCATCGCATGCGTCGAGTACCGCACTCAAAATGTAGTCCGGTATATTGGTTGTCTTGGTAACTTCATCGGCAAGTAAAATAGCAAACCAACCTTTGCCTACATGGTTTGCCATTCTTAAAATGCGCTTTCCGGCGATGCCAACTAATTTGCTTTTAAGTTCTTGTTCAGCAGTCGCGCGGATTTTTTCATTTGAGTACACTTTATTTAGGGTGTTGATTACCTCATGGCTGTTGTGCTTCATCAGTAAATCAACTTCGAAAGTGTGCTCTGCGTAATATGTGTCCAGATATTGATTGTCTTTGCAATAGTTCTCAAGATAAATTTTTCTTGATTTCCCCTTGGCGTCAGAGCCTCGCATTTTTTTCTTATAAGCTTTTATAATTTTAGTGTCGGATGGGAGCGGTTTTGTGTCAGAAATAGCCTTATCTAAGTCAGTTATAATGCTACATTTACGACGGATTCGGGATTTGTGGAATACGCAGGCTATGTTCTCAAAGCCGGTGCTCCGTATGTTTATGAGGCTAATCCCTAATTCATCCAGACTAACACCTAATACTTTCTTGATTAAGGAGGGAATGAGAAACTCTTCAGCATCTCCTTCAACAAGTATGACGCCGCGAGCAAACAATAGGCTGCTACGCGTGGCATCAAGATATCTCTGGAGGTGTCGTATCTCACTGGGGTCCAGGCCCCGAGATGGCTGATAGGACTCGCACTTCAAGCCTTTTCGGGCTAATATGTTTACACTTTCAACATTGCTGACCTCAGAGACTTGAGTTGAGTGGGTGGAATAGATGATTTGAGTGTTTGGATAATTTATTTTGTCAAAAAGTGTTTTTTGGATATGGGTGTGGATATGCGCTTCCGGCTCCTCGATCAGTAGGAAGTTTGCAGCTGTTTCTCTTTGTTTTTGATATTTGAATTCTAGTAACTTTAGTGTTAGGTAAATCAGGTTTGCTCCGCCTAGGCTAAGCTCAGATATGTCACCGGAATAATTCTCGTCGGTCTCACCCACAAAGAGCTTCAAAGATTGAAGAAGTTTTTCGGGTTCGCTGGGTAGGTCAGACTTTATGTGAAGGCTAGCAGGAGAGTAAGCATCTCCTGCTGTTTCGCTAATCGTGCTACGTATATCTGATCGAACATGTTGCACATCCTCCAGTTTCTCAATGTCGGTGTTCAAGTCCTTCACAGTGTCCGTAATGCGAGTATATTTCGTCTTGTCTATTTCTTGGCTTTTACGTGTTAGAAGGGTCAGAAGAGGGTTTTGTCGATTTCCGTTGAAGTCGGCTACTACATCCCTGAGTGCCTTGACAAATGTAAAGGAAACTTCCTTGGCCACGGAAAGCTGGTGAGGTATTTTCGTGCCGATTAGCTTTGACTCTCGACTTGGGAAAATTACCGATGAAAAATCGCCCACGATTTCTTGATAGCGCATCTTGTTGGAGAAGTCGACATCGCTTCGACCGGTGAATACAGTTTCGTAATCTTCAATGGTAATCTCATTCTGAAGCTCAGCTAAGCCTTTTTTGTCGCCTTTGGTTAAAGCGGCAAGTTTAGTTCTTATGTGAGGGTTTGGACGAAATATAAGATTATAAGTTGCCTTGTTAACGATGTCTCCGGTCATGATCGCGCCATGATGCACGAATAGCGACTGTATTGATTCGTCGCTGCTAATATTGTCGAACTCGAGGCTGATTATGATCCAATGGCCTTTCCAGGACGATCTTCTTCGAAAGAAGTCACCTTCAGATAGATCATGAGCTGCTCTATAGATATTGGCGTCAAGAAGTAGCCTTATTGCTCTAAAGAGATTGCTCTTGCCAGATCCGTTTTCCCCGATCACTGTATTAACCCCAGGTCGGAAAAGAAATTTGGCAAACTCAAAATTCCTATAGTTAACGAGGGAGGCTTTCGATAAGTGCATCTGGGCAGTCCTTGGCGCGATGTGTGCGATTTGGACCACCATATCAAATGGCCATCCGAGCTGTCTGCCCGTATGCGTTGCTCTTAACACCTTCCTTTAGCACTGAGGGCGAGGAGCGTCGGCTTTGGCTGCCTCGCAGGTAGCTCCACACTGAGCCGATGTGTCCAAGGACGGCCGTTCGTCTTCCAGCTTTCGCGAAGGTAGGGATCTTTATGAGCTTGGCGGGAGGGGGCGGGGGAGCTGACGACTTTGCGCTCGATGAGCAAGGCGGCTGCCGCAGATAGGATCTGTCGATAGATAGGGAACTGAGACGCCGGTTCTAATTCCTTGGCCTCATTCCACAGCACCTGGTAGCCGTGAATGGCACCTAATTGCAGCCGAATAGATGTGTGTTCAGGCACAGTAGAGGCAACTAGCTTGGACTCGCTTTAGAGCCGCCAACCCCTGCTCATGCGAGTATCGATCAGCCGGATTGTCAGTAAGTAATAGTAGCGTGTCGAGTCCGTGTGTTTTGCCAGATAACAATTCAAAAACCACGCAAGATGCTTTAGTTGCCACCTCCACGGATTGTCTCGAGCCCAGCGGTCGGCGATGGCTGCCTGAATAGCTCTGGCTTGACGTATGTGACGCTCGCGAGTGGCGTTAGCCCCCTTCAGCACTCCAGTCAGGAACACTTCCATATCAAATGGCTTTGTCATCCTTGGCCTCCAATATAGGCGGCCACCACGTCGACTCGACCGTGTCCCAGCTCATAGCTGATTTGCATGCGAGTCTCTCGGTCAAGCTGTGGATCAAGCCGGCTGCACCTCCCGCCGTTAACTGGCGCAAGGTGACCGGTGATCTGCTCGTAACGTTCACATGCGTATGCCGCCCGCAATTCGTGAAAGCCCTTAAGATCGTGGCTGTGGAGAATCTCCCGCGCCGGCCGTACCACGCTCTGGTGAAAACTAGCGTAGCTCTCATTCTGCCCAAGCAAATTCCGGCTACTTGAGGGCGACACCTCTACGGCGTACCGGAGCGCCTCACGAACATACTCATCTACGTTGACCCAGCGAGGCGCGGTTGCCCCGCTGCGACCGCCTTTGGTGCCGTCCTGGATATTGATCCTGCCGAGAAGTTCGGCTTCGAGTGCGAGTCGCGGAAGGTCGGCGAGAGTGGCCTCGCGCAGCCGCATGCCAGTAGCTCGTGCCAAATGAACAATGGCGGCTACACGAGGGTGCAACTCTCGAAGCGCCTCAATGATGCGCACAACGTGCCCATTATCCTGGCCTTGTGGTGCCGACATGCGAACGACAGTCCGCTGCATCCCCAACGCCTTGCTCGGACTCGGCACTTTCACATACTTATCACCGCGAAGCGCAGCCATGGTCCGGTTCACGCTGGACAGCCTGTTCTGCGCAGTGGCGATGGCCAAGTCACCTCGCTCGACTAAGCCGCGAAGATGCGTCGCATAGTTCGCCAACGTCTGCCGATCAATCTCCCGTGCATCGTTGAAACCCGGCCCATCCTCCGACCTGCACCAACGCACGAACACCTGCCACCGATCGCTGTGAGCCTTGACCGTGCCGTAATGTCCACCGCCGAACATGTCTTTCAACGCTTGCGGCCCGGCATAACTCAATTGCCGACCGTAGCCAAAATTGCGCCCATCCCTTCTACCTACCAAAGCCATGATCGAACACCTCTTGAACCCAGCCCGTTTAAACCTTCCCCCAGTCATCCCGCCAAGAATGTTGAGTGTTATCAGGGATCAAGGCCCCTGCGACCTGTGAGGGTTGTCCTCTAACGCAGGACTGGCGGCTCCTTACGACCGGGAGCATGGGCATCTCATGATCTGGCCTCCTGAACACCTCCTAAGAGGTGGGCGGGTGGAGGCTGCACTGGCTGACGAAACCAGCGCCGCGAGATCCTGAGCCGGGTGAAGGCAGCGATGCGATGACCGGGGCATGCCTGACTGTCAGTCAGGTGCAATCCATTCCCTGGACTGCGGCACCATCATCTGCATCGCTGTTGCTGATGACATCGGTGTTTGTCACGCCGATTGTCACGAGGGGAATTGCCGCAAAGCCACGTGCGATGAGGGCTGCAGCAGTATTAGGAGCGCCCGTCTCTTTCCGGCAGAAAGAGACGGGCGAAGGTTGGCGCAAGAATCGGCCAAGCGGATAGGTTGCTGCAGGGCAGCGGGGTTAGGGATATGTGTTGCCGCAAGGGCAATAGGGTGAAGAGGCATCCATCACATGGGTAGTGACCGTACGTGCTGCCGGATGCTGAACGCACTTGGGATGAACCACCACGATCAGTGGGGTGGCCTTCAAGGTTCGGACCACCTGGGGTGCTGTCATCGACAGCGCTTGCACCATCTTTTCTACGCCCGGGGTCCTTCAGGGTCAAGGGGCATTTTTGGATGATCCTGCGGTTATAAACGGCATGAGCCGTCTATGGAATACCGTGGCTGCCGGTAGCGTATTGCAGTGCTTTTGATTTTTTAAGTGAGGTCCATCCAAACAGGGCGGCTTTGCAGCCCTGTTTGGATGGACCCGCGAGTAAAGCAAAACGACGGAGAATTCACGGCCTTGTTACCGCTGGAATGCGCCACGCTCTTTTTCCAGCTCACTGCGGTCGATACCGATAGCTTTGGGTCCGAGTAGCACCGACGCCTTGTGCGACAGGAACTGATTCACACGCGTATCAAACTGATCCCGCAGGCTCGCTGTCATCCCATCACGAAGTGCATCGAGATAGTCGGCATACCACTGCATCATGATCCGCCGCTGGGTCATATACAGCGCCTGGTTGTACTCACCCGCGATGCCACCTTCGACATGCGCCAATTGGCTTTCAACATGGTCCTTCAGCCACCCATGTTCGCGCAGCAGCGTGCTCGCGGTGTGGCGAACGCCATGGCTCACCATCCGCCCTTTGTAGCCAATCTTGGTGAAGATCAGGTTGATGGTGTTCTCACAGATCACAGGCAGCCTGTTGCCGTTGCCCGGAAACAAATAGTGACTGCGGCCGGTTAGTTGATGCAGCTTGATCAGCATCGCGATGAGTTGGTGGGGTAGGGGACTGATGTAGTCGCGGCGCATCTTCATGCGCTCTGCTGGTACGGTCCACGTGCCTTCTTCAAGATCGATATCTTCCCAGGTTGCGTAGCGGACCATGCCGGGGCGGGCGGCTGTAAGGATCGCCATCCATGCGGCAATCCGCGCAGGCAGGCGGCTAGTGGTAGTACTCAGCGCTTGAAGGAATTCTGGCAGCTCGTCCTCGCGTAGATGTGGATAGTGCTGCGGTGGGGGAGGGGCGAGCGCGATCGCATGGAGCTCGGAAGCCGGATTGTTCTCACACAACCCACGTGCAACAGCCTGACTGAAAATCTGCTTGAGCCAAGTCCGGGCCTTGTCTGCCACGTTGAACGCCCCACGCTTCTCGATGCTGGCCTGCAATCTTGCGCAGTCAGCCCGCGTGATTTCTTCAAGTTGTTTCGATCCCAGCGCTGGCAGCAGATCCTTGTCGAGGTAGTCGCGGATCTTCTTTAGCGTCGCCCGAGCGCGACCAGAGTCAGACTTGAACTGATACCAGTATTCAGCAGCCCGCTTGAAGGTATTGAGCCCGGCCTCACGTTTCTGGTGCTTGTCTTCCCGGGCCCTGGCGCCAGGGTTGATGTCGTTCTTCACCAATCGGCGGCACTCCGCAGCCTTGTCGCGCGCCTCCTGCAACGACACCAACGGCCAGACACCGAGGGACATTTTCATCGGCCGGCCGTGGTAGGTGTACCGGAAATGCCAGTATTTGCTTCCGTTGGGATGAACCAGCAGTCCAAGACCCGAACTATCACCCAGCATGTATTGCTTGTCGGTCGGCTTGGAAGCTTTGATCTGCAAGGCGGTAAGGGGCATATCTGTACACCTCCAATCCTCGAACTGGAATCTGTACGGAAAATGTACCAAAAAGAGGCTGGCTTGCAAGGGACGGGGATGGAACCCCAGAGACCAAAAAGCCCGCATTTAGCGGGCTCTATGGGTGTTGCGTAGCCGTCGTTGGACGTCTATGTACATCAAATGGTGCCCCGAGGGAGACTCGAACTCCCACTCCTTTCGAAAACGGATTTTGAATCCGCCGCGTCTACCAATTCCGCCATCAGGGCTCAATGGCGGCGAAGTATAGAGATGAGATTACCGTTGGTCAATCACCTTTCATGGTCAATTTTCACTATTTCCGCTAGACTTCCCGGCCCTGCTAGACGAACTCCATCATGCGCGTTGCTGACTTTACTTTTGAGCTTCCTGATTCGCTGATCGCTCGCCATCCTTTGGCCGAGCGTCGCGCTAGTCGACTGCTGACCCTGGACGGGCCCAGCGGTGCCCTCGCACACCGTCAATTCACTGATTTGCTGGAGCATTTGCGCCCAGGCGATCTGATGGTGTTCAACAATACCCGGGTGATTCCGGCGCGGCTGTTTGGCCAGAAAGCTTCCGGCGGCAAGCTGGAAATCCTGGTAGAGCGCGTACTGGACAGCCATCGTGTGCTGGCCCATGTGCGCTCCAGCAAGTCGCCGAAACCGGGCTCCTCCATCTTGATCGATGGTGGTGGCGAAGCCGAGATGGTGGCGCGCCATGACGCACTGTTCGAACTCAAGTTCGCAGAAGAGGTGTTGCCTCTGCTGGAGCGTGTCGGCCATATGCCGCTGCCACCCTATATCGATCGCCCCGACGAAGACTCGGACCGCGAGCGCTACCAGACCGTCTACTCGCAGCGCCTGGGTGCCGTTGCCGCGCCGACCGCCGGGCTGCATTTCGACCAGCCACTGCTGGCTGCGATTGCCGCCAAGGGCGTCGAGACCGCCTATGTGACCCTGCACGTGGGGGCCGGCACGTTTCAGCCGGTGCGTGTGGATAACATCGAAGACCACCACATGCACAGCGAGTGGCTGGAAGTCAGCCAGGAAGTTGTCGACTCTGTGGCCGCCTGCAAGGCGCGTGGCGGGCGAGTGGTCGCGGTAGGCACCACCAGCGTGCGCTCCCTGGAAAGCGCGGCGCGTGATGGCGTGCTCAAGCCGTTCAGCGGCGACACCGACATCTTTATCTTCCCGGGCCGACCGTTCCATGTGGTCGATTGCCTGGTCACCAATTTCCATCTGCCCGAATCCACGCTGTTGATGCTGGTCTCGGCATTTGCCGGCTACCCGGAAACCATGGCCGCTTACCAGGCCGCCATCGCCAACGAGTACCGTTTTTTCAGCTACGGTGATGCGATGTTTATCACCCGCAACCCGGCGCCACGCGGCCCAGAGGAACAACTATGAGTCGTATGTCGTTTGAATTGCTCGCTACCGACGGCAAAGCCCGTCGCGGTCGCCTGACTTTCCCGCGCGGCACCGTGGAGACCCCGGCGTTTATGCCGGTCGGCACCTACGGCACCGTCAAGGGCATGTTGCCGCGCGACATCGTCGCCACCGGCGCCGAGATCATCCTCGGCAACACTTTCCACCTGTGGTTGCGTCCGGGCACGGAAGTGATCAAGAAGCATGGCGACCTGCATGACTTCATGAAGTGGCAAGGCCCGATCCTCACCGACTCCGGTGGTTTCCAGGTGTTCAGCCTGGGGGCCATGCGCAAGATCAAGGAAGAGGGTGTGACCTTCGCCTCGCCGGTAGACGGTTCCAAAGTGTTCATGGGCCCGGAGGAGTCGATGCAGGTGCAGCGCGACCTGGGCTCCGACATCGTGATGATTTTCGACGAGTGCACACCGTACCCGGCCGATGAGGACGTCGCGCGGATCTCCATGGAGCTGTCCCTGCGTTGGGCCCAGCGCTCGAAGAACGCACATGGTGACAACACCGCGGCGCTGTTCGGCATCGTCCAGGGCGGCATGCACGAAAGCCTGCGCAAACGCTCGCTGGAAGGCCTCGACAAGATCGGCTTTGACGGCCTGGCCATCGGCGGCTTGTCGGTTGGCGAGCCCAAGCACGAGATGATCAAGGTGCTGGATTATCTGCCGGGCCTGATGCCTGCTGACAAACCTCGTTACCTTATGGGCGTTGGCAAACCGGAAGATCTCGTAGAGGGTGTGCGCCGCGGTGTGGACATGTTCGATTGCGTGATGCCAACCCGTAATGCCCGCAATGGGCATCTGTTCATCGATACAGGCGTGCTGAAGATCCGTAACGCGTTCCATCGCCATGATGATTCGCCGCTGGATCCCACCTGTGATTGCTACACCTGCCAGAACTTCTCCCGTGCTTATCTGCACCATCTGGACAAGTGTGGGGAAATGCTGGGTAGCATGTTGAATACCATCCACAATTTGCGTCACTACCAAGTCCTGATGGCTGGTTTGCGCGAGGCTATTCAACAGGGTACATTGGCCGCCTTCGTCGATGCCTTCTATGCCAAGCGCGGGCTTCCTGTGCCGCCCTTGGACTGAGTTTTCCGACCCTAAGATTCACTATTTGCAACTGGAGTGCTAAATGAGCTTTTTTATCTCTAACGCCATGGCTGATGCCGCTGCGCCTGCCGCTGCCGGTCCTATGGGCGGTGGTTTCGAGTGGATTTTCCTGGTCGGCTTCCTGGTCATCTTCTACCTGATGATCTGGCGCCCACAGGCCAAGCGCGCCAAAGAGCAGAAAAACCTGCTGGGCAGCCTGCAGAAAGGTGACGAAGTCGTGACCACTGGCGGCATCGCCGGCAAGATCACCAAGGTTTCCGATGCTTTCGTGGTACTGGAAGTTTCCGACACTGTGGAAATGAAGTTCCAGAAGGGCGCCATCGCCGCCACGCTGCCAAAAGGCACGCTCAAAGCGATCTAAGTAACAACCTTTACCAATCGACGGGGCGCGCAAGGCGCCCCGCGTCATAAGCGGGCGGCGTGATGCTGAACAAATACCCTCTGTGGAAATACGTACTGATCCTGGCGGTGCTGGCGATCGGTTTTATTTATTCCGCTCCCAATCTCTATCCTGATGACCCTGCGATCCAGATCACTGGCGCCAGCACTTCGCTGCAGGTTAATCAGGCTGATCTGGAACGCGCGAGCAAAGCGCTCACTGACGTAGGTATCCAGGTCAAGGCGGCAACGTTGGCAGCTGATGCGAAGGGCGGCTTGTTGCGCCTGACCAAGCAAGAAGACCAATTGCCGGCCAAAGATGTCGTGCGCAAGGTCATGGGTGACGACTACGTTGTCGCGCTCAACCTGGCACAGACCACGCCAAAATGGCTGCGCAGCATTGGCGCGCACCCGATGAAGCTGGGTCTGGACTTGTCCGGTGGTGTGCACTTCCTGCTGGAAGTCGACATGGACAAGGCCCTCGACGCACGCCTGAAAGTCTATGAGGGCGATGTGAAGAGCCTGCTGCGCAAAGAGAAATTGCGTTATCGCAGCCTGCCACAGCTCAACGGTGCCATCCAGCTGGGCTTCTCTGACGAGGCTTCCCGCGAACAGGCCCGTGCACTGGTACGCAAGAACTTCACCGATTTCGACATCGTACCGGCCGACCTGAACGGTCAACCTGTACTGCGTCTGGCGATGACCCCGGCCAAGCTGGCGGAAATCCGCGAATACTCCATCAAGCAGAACTTGACCACGGTACGTAACCGCGTCAACGAACTGGGTGTGGCCGAGCCGATCGTTCAGCGCCAGGGTGCCAACCGCATCGTGGTTGAATTGCCGGGCGTACAGGACACTGCTGAAGCCAAGCGTATCCTGGGTAAAACCGCCAACCTGGAATTCCGCCTGGCCGCTGAGCCGGGAGCTTCCAAGGCCACCTCCGAGGAATTCGAGTTCCGCGAAGGCAACCGCCCGCCTGCACTGATCGAGCGTAGCCTGATCATCACCGGTGACCAGGTGACCGACGCCAAGGCCGGTTTCGGCGAGCACGGCACGCCTGAAGTGAACATCCGCCTGGATGGCCACGGTGGTGAACTGATGAGTCGCGCCACGCGCAGCAACGTCGGTCGCAGCATGGCGGTCATCTTCATCGAGCAGCGTCCGGTCACCACCTACACCAAGCAAGTGGTCGACGGTGTAGAGAAAGATGTGCCGGTACAGTCCTTCAAGGAAGAGAAGAAGATCATCAGCCTGGCGACCATCCAGTCGCCGCTGGGTGCTCAATTCCGCATCACTGGCCTGAACGGTCAGGGCGAGTCGTCCGAACTGGCGCTGTTGCTGCGTGCCGGTGGCCTGGCGGCGCCGATGTACTTCGCTGAAGAGCGCACCATTGGCCCGAGCCTGGGTGCCGACAACATCACCAAGGGTATCGATGCGGCCTTGTGGGGCATGCTGTTCGTGTCGCTGTTCATCATCGCCATCTATCGCTTCTTCGGCATCATCGCCACCGTGGCCCTGGCGGGCAACATGGTGATGCTGCTGGCTCTGATGTCGCTGCTGGGCGCTACACTGACCCTGCCAGGTATCGCCGGTATCGTACTCACCATGGGTATGGCGGTAGACGCCAACGTGCTGATCTTCTCGCGGATCCGTGAAGAGATCGCCGCCGGCATGACCGTACAGCGTGCAATCAACGAAGGCTTCGGCCGGGCATTTACCGCGATTCTCGACTCCAACCTGACCACTTTGCTGGTCGGCGGGATTCTCTTTGCCATGGGCACTGGCCCGGTCAAAGGTTTTGCGGTGACCATGTCCCTCGGTATCTTTACCTCGATGTTCACGGCCATCATGGTGACCCGCGCAATGGTCAACCTGATCTTTGGCGGGCGTGACTTCAAGAAGTTGTGGATTTAAGGGGCTGCCATGTTACGTACAATCAACTTCATGGGCGTTCGCAACGTTGCGTTCGGCGTCACTGTGCTCCTTACCGTTCTGGCGTTGTTCAGCTGGTTCCATAAGGGCTTGAACTACGGTCTGGACTTCACCGGCGGTACGCTCATCGAGCTGACCTACGAGAAGCCCGCCGACGTCACCCTGGTGCGCAACGAGCTGGTCAAGGCCGGCTATCACGAAGCCATCGTGCAGAGCTTCGGTGCAACCACCGACCTGCTGGTGCGTATGCCGGGCGAAGACCCGCAACTGGGTCACCAGGTAGCCGAGGCCTTGCAGAAGGTCGGCGGCGACAACCCGGCGTCGGTCAAGCGCGTCGAGTTCGTCGGCCCGCAGGTGGGTGAAGAGCTGCGCGACCAGGGCGGTCTCGGCATGCTGATGGCGCTGGTTGGCATCATGATCTACCTGGCGTTCCGCTTTCAGTGGAAGTTCGGCGTCGGCGCGATCGTGTCGCTGATCCACGACGTGATCGTGACCGTGGGTATCCTGGCGTACTTCCAGGTCACCTTCGATCTGACCGTACTGGCAGCCGTGCTGGCGATCATTGGTTACTCCCTCAACGACACCATCGTGGTATTCGACCGGGTTCGTGAGAACTTCCGCGTACTGCGCAAGGCGTCGTTGATCGAGAACATCAACATCTCCACCACCCAGACCCTGCTGCGGACTATGGCGACGTCGATCTCCACCTTGCTGGCGATTGCCGCGCTGATGATCTTCGGTGGCGATAACCTGTGGGGCTTCTCCCTGGCGCTGTTCATCGGCGTTCTGGCGGGTACCTACTCGTCGATCTACATCGCCAACGTGGTGCTGATCTGGCTGAACCTCAACAGCGAAGACCTGATCCCTCCGGCCAGCACTGGCAAGGAGGTCGACGACCGCCCTTGATAGGCCGTTGTTGATCCGCTGTGACAAGAAAGGCACGAGTATTGAACTCGTGCCTTTTTTTTTGCTCCAAGGCTGGGTATAGCGCGGGCGTTTCCGTCCGTTTGTGATGGTCAGGAGGTTCATGTGAACAAGTCGTTGCTGGTTGGTGCGGTATTGGGTGCTGTCGGTGTGACTGCCGGGGGTGCTTTTGCCACCTATAGCCTGGTAAAAAGCGGCCCTGAGTATGCGCAAGTGCTGGCGGTGCAGCCGGTGAAAACCCAGATCAAGACACCACGCGAGGTCTGCAAGGACGTCGCTGTGACCCGGCAGAAGCCGGTACAGGATCAACATCAAATAGTCGGCACCGTGGTCGGTGCGCTGGCCGGTGGCCTGTTGGGCAACCAGGTCGGTGGCGGTAACGGTAAAAAGCTGGCCACCGTGGCCGGCGCGGTCGGTGGCGGTTATGCCGGTAACAAGGTTCAGGAAGGCATGCAGAACCGCGATACCTACACCACTACGCAAACCCGCTGTAACACCGTCAATGACATTAGCGACAAAGTGGTCGGTTACGACGTGCGTTACAACCTGGATGGCAAGGAAGGCACCGTGCGTATGGATCGCGATCCGGGTGGCCAGATTCCTGTGGATAAAGAAGGGCGTCTGATCCTCGGCCAGAATCAGCAGTAACCCATAAGCCTGGTGCTGTTCAAAATGTGGGAGCGGGCTTGCCCGCTCCTATATTGAGTATGTGTTGTGGCAGGAAATACAGCATTACCGCAATCCCAGGCAAAAAAAAGCACCCCGAAGGGTGCTTTTTTGTGCTCGCTCGCTTAGCGCTTCAGCGAAGCCGGCAGGTGCGGCTGGATTGCCGTCAATACTGCCTTGAAGCATTTGGTGTTACCCGCAACCACGTGACCTTTCTCAAGGAAGTCGTGACCGCCAGTGAAGTCGCTCACCAAGCCGCCTGCTTCCTGGATCAGCAGGGCGCCTGCAGCCATGTCCCACTCGGACAGGCCCGACTCCCAGAACGCATCAAACCGGCCGGCGGCCACGTAGGCCAGGTCCAGGCTCGCTGCGCCAGCGCGGCGGATGCCGGCGGTCTGGCCAACCAGGGCGCGGAACATGCCCAGGTAGTTTTCCAGGTTGTCCATCTGATCGTCACGGAACGGGAAGCCGGTACCCAGCAGGGCGCCGTCCAGGCTGGTGCGGCCGCTGACCCGCAGGCGACGGCCATTGAGCTGGGCGCCACGGCCACGGCTGGCGGTGAATTCTTCCTGACGGACCGGGTCCAGTACGACTGCGTGTTCCAGGCGGCCACGGTATTTGCACGCGATGCTCACGGCAAAGTGTGGAATGCCGCGCAGGAAGTTGGTGGTGCCATCCAGTGGGTCGATGATCCACAGGTAGTCTTCGCCTTCGCCGCTACCTTTGTGCAAACCGGTTTCTTCACCGAGGATGCCGTGGGTAGGGTAAGCCTTGCGCAGCGCGTCGATGATTTTCTGTTCGGCGGCGCGATCCACCTCGGATACGTAATCCTTGGCGTCTTTTTCGTCGACCTTGATGGTATCCAGGCGCTCGATGGAGCGGAAGATCAATTCACTGGCGCTGCGGGCGGCGCGCAGCGCGATATTCAGCATGGGCTGCATGGATGTGTCACCTAAGGTTGTTAAAGAAAGCCGGGCATTCTAGCAGAAACTTTCTTCAGGTGAAGGACGACGTTCGCTTTCATGGCATAACCTTAGGCGGTTCTGTAAGATTTGCTCCCCTTTCCTGTGTCCGAGAGCGCCTCCCTTGCTGCAAAACATTCGTGTCGTCTTGGTCAATACCAGTCATCCCGGCAATATCGGCGGGGTGGCGCGAGCCATGAAAAACATGGGGCTGACGCGCCTGGTGCTGGTCGAGCCGCGCGTGTTCCCGCATCACGAGGCCGATGCCCGCGCTTCGGGCGCCAATGACATCCTTGCAAATGCACAGGTGGTCGCCACGCTGGAAGACGCCTTGGTCGGCTGCAACCTGGTGCTCGGCACCAGCGCCCGCGACCGCCGCATCCCCTGGCCGCTGCTGGATCCGCGCGAATGCGGAACCAAAGTGGTGGAGGAGGCCGCTGGTGGCGCCGAAATCGCCCTGGTATTCGGTCGTGAAGATTCCGGCCTGACCAATGACGAGCTGCAGCGATGTCATTACCACGTACACATTCCATCAGATCCCGAGTTCAGTTCCTTGAACCTTGGGGCGGCGGTGCAGGTGTTGACTTACGAAGTGCGCATGGCCTGGCTGGCCGCTGCTGGCCAGCCGAGCAAAGTGGAAAAGGAAGAAGTCGCCTCGACCAAAAGTGGCGAGCTGGCCACCATGGACGAGCTGGAGCGGTTCTATGAGCACCTGGAGCAAACCCTGGTGGCCATCGAGTTCCTCGATCCTGAAAAACCACGGCACTTGATGGCGCGCCTGCGTCGCTTGTACGGACGCAGCTCGGTCAGCCGGGCGGAAATGAATATATTGCGTGGCATCCTCACGGAAACCCAGAAAGCGGCCCGTGGTGAGCTTCTAAAGCGGAAGGATTAAAAAATGTTCGAGCGTTTGCGAGAAGATATCCAAAGTGTTTTCCACCGGGACCCGGCGGCGCGCAACGCCTTTGAAGTGCTGACCTGCTACCCGGGCATGCACGCTATCTGGATTCACCGCTTGTCCAGCGCGTTGTGGGGCATGGGCTGGAAATGGCTGGCGCGGCTGGTGTCGAACTTCGGGCGCTGGATGACCGGGATCGAGATTCATCCGGGGGCCAAGGTGGGGCGTCGCTTCTTTATCGACCATGGCATGGGCATCGTTATCGGCGAGACCGCAGAAATCGGCGACGACGTGACGCTCTACCAGGGTGTGACCCTTGGCGGCACCAGCTGGAACAAGGGCAAGCGCCATCCGACCCTGGAGAATGGTGTGGTGGTTGGAGCGGGCGCCAAGGTGCTCGGCCCGTTTACCGTTGGTGCCGGCGCGAAGGTCGGGTCCAACGCCGTCGTGACCAAGGCCGTGCCGCCTGGCGCCACCGTTGTCGGCATTCCCGGGCGCATTATCGTCAAGCCCGAAGTCGGCGACGAGCAGGAAGCCAAGCGCAAGGCCATGGCCGAGAAGATCGGCTTCGATGCCTATGGCGTCAGCGAAGATATGCCTGACCCGGTGGCGCGTGCCATCGGCCAGTTGCTCGATCATCTGCAAGCGGTGGACGGCAAGCTGGAGGGTATGTGCGGTGCGTTGAAGGATCTGGGGAGTCCTTACTGTGCGAAGGAGCTGCCTGAGTTGCGCGAAGAAGACTTCGCCGAAATCAAGGACGAAGCGGCTACCAAGGCTGGCTAGTTCCAAAGGCCAATACATAACCCTATGGGAGCTGGCATACCGCTATCGCAGGCAAGCCAGCTCCCACATTTGACCTCCATTGGTCTCTCCATCCCAATCCTGCAGCCTTCCCGCTGTTCGTCACCACCCCATCCTGCTATGATTCGCGCGCCCTTTTTACGGGTAATCCTGACTAAAGTACTAGGTCTTATAGTTGACTTAAATACTCGGGAATCGCATACTCGCTCCCATTCTGAAACACCTTGGTACTTGTCCATGAGACTGACTACAAAAGGCCGATACGCGGTGACTGCCATGCTTGACTTGGCTTTGCACGCGCAAACTGGGCCGGTGTCCCTGGCCGATATCTCCGAGCGCCAAGGCATTTCCCTGTCCTACCTTGAGCAACTGTTCGCCAAATTGCGCCGCAGCAATCTGGTTTCCAGTGTGCGTGGGCCGGGTGGTGGCTATCAGCTGTCCCGCGATATGCAGGGCATCCAGGTCGCCCAGGTGATCGATGCGGTCAACGAATCCGTCGACGCCACCAAATGCCAGGGTCTGGGTGATTGCCATGCCGGCGACACCTGCCTGACGCACCACCTGTGGTGTGACTTGAGCCTGCAGATCCATGAGTTTTTGAGTGGTATCAGCTTGGCTGATCTTGTGACTCGCCGTGAGGTGCAAGAAGTAGCCCAGCGTCAGGACCAGCGCCGTTGCAATACCAAGGCGCCGCGTCTGGACAAGATCGAAGCGTCCGCCGTCGAGTGACAGCCGAAGAGCTAACGGCACGCCAGCCAGCCTGATTTAGGAGAAAGTCCATGAAATTGCCGATTTACCTTGATTACTCTGCGACCACCCCGGTTGATCCGCGTGTCGCGCAAAAGATGAGCGAGTGCCTGCTGGTTGACGGAAACTTCGGCAACCCTGCCTCCCGTTCCCACGTATTTGGCTGGAAGGCCGAGGAAGCGGTCGAGAACGCTCGTCGCCAAGTCGCTGACCTGGTCAATGCCGACCCGCGCGAAATCGTCTGGACCTCCGGTGCTACCGAATCCGACAACCTGGCAATCAAGGGCGCCGCGCATTTCTACGCGACCAAAGGCAAGCACCTGATCACCACCAAGATCGAGCACAAGGCTGTCCTCGACACCATGCGCCAACTGGAGCGTGAAGGTTTCGAGGTTACTTACCTTGAGCCAACCACCGACGGTATCGTCACCCCGGCCATGATCGAAGCCGCGCTGCGTGAAGACACCATCCTGGTTTCCGTGATCCACGTGAACAACGAAATCGGCACCATCAACGACATCGCGGCCATCGGTGAGCTGACCCGCTCCAAAGGCGTGTTGCTGCATGTCGATGCGGCCCAGTCCACCGGCAAGGTCGACATCGACCTGTCGAAGCTGAAAGTCGACCTGATGTCGTTCTCCGCCCACAAGACCTATGGCCCTAAAGGCATCGGCGCGCTGTACGTGAGCCGCAAGCCTCGCGTACGCATCGAAGCCACGATGCACGGCGGCGGTCACGAGCGCGGCATGCGTTCGGGCACCCTGGCAACCCACCAGATCGTCGGCATGGGCGAAGCCTTCCGTGTAGCCAAGGAAGACATGGCTGCCGAAAACATCCGTATCAAGGCTCTGAGCGACCGCTTCTACAAGCAGGTCGAGAACCTTGAAGAGCTGTACATCAACGGCAGCATGACCGCCCGTGTACCGCACAACCTGAACTTGAGCTTCAACTACGTCGAAGGCGAGTCGCTGATCATGGCGCTCAAGGACCTGGCGGTTTCGTCCGGTTCGGCCTGCACCTCGGCGTCCCTTGAGCCGTCGTACGTACTGCGCGCCCTGGGCCGCAATGACGAACTGGCACACAGCTCGATCCGCTTTACGTTCGGCCGCTTCACCACCGAAGAAGAAGTCGACTACGCCGCGCAGAAAGTCTGCGAAGCCGTCAACAAGCTGCGCGTTCTGTCGCCGCTGTGGGACATGTACAAAGACGGTGTCGACATTTCCAAGATCGAGTGGGCGGCACACTAAATATAGAAGCCGCCACCCCGGCTCTGTAGGCACGTGGCGGAAAACGCAGGCGTGTCTACAGGGTTCCAGAGCGGCCCTGATGAGTGAGGATTCAGTACCATGGCTTACAGCGAAAAGGTCATCGACCACTACGAAAACCCGCGTAACGTCGGCAAGATGGACGCGGAAGACCCAGACGTCGGCACCGGCATGGTCGGCGCCCCGGCGTGCGGCGATGTCATGCGCCTGCAGATCAAGGTCAACGACGCGGGCGTTATCGAAGACGCCAAGTTCAAGACCTACGGCTGCGGTTCGGCCATCGCCTCCAGCTCCCTGGCGACCGAATGGATGAAAGGCAAGACCCTGGATGAAGCTGTCACCATCAGCAACACCCAGCTGGCCGAAGAACTGGCCCTGCCGCCAGTGAAAATCCACTGCTCCGTACTCGCAGAAGACGCCATCAAGGCGGCCGTTCGCGACTACAAGCAGAAGAAAGGCTTGATCTAAGCATTTGGCGACGAGTAAGGAGTCAACGATGGCTATCAGCATGACAGAAGCGGCTGCGCGGCACGTGCGACGCTCCCTGGATGGGCGCGGTAAAGGTGAGGGGATTCGTCTGGGTGTGCGCACCACGGGCTGTTCCGGCCTTGCCTATGTGCTGGAGTTCGTCGACGAGGTGGTTGCGGAAGACCAGGTGTTCGAAAGTCACGGCGAGAAAGTGATCATCGACCCTAAAAGCCTGACCTACCTGGACGGCACCGAACTCGATTTCGTCAAGGAAGGGTTGAACGAAGGCTTCAAGTTCAACAACCCCAACGTACGCGGTGAATGTGGCTGCGGCGAAAGCTTCAACATCTGAGGCTATTCGTGGGTACTCCTTGTCATTTCGCTTTATTCGAGCTGCAGCCGAGTTTTCGGCTGGACCTTGAGCAGCTTGCCACGCGCTACCGAGAATTGGCGCGTGGTGTGCATCCGGACCGCTTTGCTGACGCTACCGAACGTGAGCAGCGCTTGGCGCTGGAGCAGTCGGCCAGCCTCAACGAAGCCTATCAGACGCTCAAAAGCCCCCCGAAACGCGCGCGCTACCTGCTCGCGATGAACGGTGGCGAGTTGCCGCTGGAAGTGACCGTGCATGACCCGGACTTCCTGATGCAGCAGATGCAGTGGCGCGAAGAACTCGAAGACTTGCAGGACGAGGCCGATCTGGCCGGTGTCGCAGTCTTCAAGCGTCGTCTGAAAGCGGCCCAGGATGAGCTCAACGAAAGCTTCGCAGCCTGTTGGGATGACGCTGCGCAACGCGAACAGGCCGAACGCCTGATGCGGCGCATGCAGTTCCTCGACAAGCTCACCTACGAAGTGCGCCAGCTAGAAGAGCGCCTCGACGATTAACCCCGTGTGCTGCCCGTGATGCACGCCTGATAGACAGATAAGACCTGATTACCATGGCCCTACTGCAAATCGCCGAACCCGGCCAAAGCCCTCAACCGCACCAGCGTCGCCTGGCGGTCGGGATTGACCTGGGCACCACCAATTCCCTGGTCGCTGCCTTGCGCAGCGGCCTGTCCGAGCCGCTGCCCGACGCCGATGGCCAGGTGATCCTGCCGTCCGCCGTGCGTTACCACGCTGACCGTACCGAAGTGGGTGAGTCAGCCAGGCTGGCGGCGTCTACCGATCCGTTGAACACCGTGCTGTCGGTCAAGCGCCTGATGGGGCGTGGTTTGTCCGACGTCAAGCAGTTGGGGGACCAACTGCCGTACCGCTTTGTCGGTGGCGAATCCCACATGCCGTTCATCGACACCGTCCAGGGCCCGAAAAGTCCGGTGGAGGTGTCGGCCGATATTCTCAAGGTGCTGCGCCAGCGTGCGGAAACCACCTTGGGCGGTGAACTGGTGGGGGCGGTGATCACCGTTCCGGCGTACTTCGATGACGCCCAGCGCCAAGCCACCAAGGACGCGGCAAAACTCGCCGGTCTGAACGTGCTGCGCCTGCTCAACGAGCCGACGGCGGCAGCGGTGGCTTATGGCCTCGACCAGCATGCCGAAGGCCTGGTTGCGATCTACGACCTGGGCGGCGGCACCTTTGATATATCGATCCTGCGCCTGACCGGCGGCGTATTTGAAGTGCTGGCCACCGGAGGCGACAGTGCCTTGGGCGGTGACGACTTCGACCACGCCATTGCGGGCTGGATCATCAGCAGCGCGGGCTTGTCTGCCGACCTGGACCCGGGCGCGCAACGCAATCTGTTGCAAACCGCCTGTGCCGCCAAGGAAGCACTGACTGACGCTGCATCTGTTGACGTCTCCTACGGCAATTGGTCGGCCCAACTGACCCGTGAAGCCTTCGATTCGCTCATCGAGCCAATGGTCGCCCGCAGCCTCAAGGCCTGCCGCCGCGCCGTGCGTGATTCCGGTATCGAGTTGGAAGATGTCGGCGCCGTGGTCATGGTCGGTGGTTCAACTCGCGTGCCGCGCGTTCGTGAGGCGGTCGCTGAAGCCTTTGGTCGCCAGCCGTTGACCGAAATCGACCCGGATCAAGTCGTCGCCATTGGCGCCGCCATCCAGGCCGATACCCTGGCCGGCAACAAGCGTGACGGCGGCGAACTGCTGCTGCTTGACGTGATTCCATTGTCCCTGGGGCTGGAAACCATGGGCGGCCTGATGGAGAAGGTGATTCCACGCAACACCACCATCCCCGTCGCCCGCGCCCAGGATTTCACTACGTACAAAGATGGCCAGACGGCCATGATGATCCATGTGCTGCAAGGCGAGCGCGAGCTGATCAGTGACTGCCGCTCCCTGGCGCGCTTTGAATTGCGTGGCATCCCGGCGATGGTGGCGGGTGCGGCGAAGATCCGCGTGACCTTCCAGGTCGACGCCGACGGCCTGCTGAACGTGGCCGCGCGCGAGATGGGTTCGGGCGTTGAGGCGAGCATCCAGGTCAAGCCGTCCTATGGCCTTACTGATGGTGAAATCGCCAAGATGCTCAAGGATTCGTTCCAGCACGCCAGTGACGACAAGGTAGCCCGCGTACTGCGTGAGCAACAAGTGGATGCCCAGCGCCTGCTCGAAGCGGTGCAGGGCGCCCTGGATGTCGACGGCGAGCGTCTGCTGGACGCCGAAGAGCGCATGGTCATCGACCTGCAGATGCAGGAGCTGGCCGAACTGATGAAGGGCACCGATGGTTATGCCATCGAGCAGCAGACCAAGCGCCTGTCGCAAGTGACCGACGCCTTTGCCGCCCGCCGCATGGACCAGACGGTAAAAGCCGCCCTGGCGGGACGCAACCTGAATGAAATCGAGGAATAATTAATGCCGCAGGTCATTTTTCTGCCACACGCCGAGCATTGCCCGGACGGTATGGTTGTGGAGGCTGAGACCGGCAAGTCCATCCTCGAAGTTGCCCATGACAACCACATCGAGATCGAAAGTGCCTGCGGCGGCGTCTGCGCCTGCACCACTTGTCACTGCATCATTCGCGAGGGGTTCAACTCCCTGGAAGAGGCCGACGAGCTGGAAGAGGATTTTCTCGATCGCGCATGGGGCTTGGAGGCGCATTCGCGCCTAAGCTGTCAGGCCAAGGTCGGGACTGAAGACATCACCGTCGAAATTCCGAAATATTCGCTCAACCATGCGGCCGAAGCGCCGCACTGATTGGTAGTACTGTCATGAAATATGGTTGGAATGATGTACAGCGCATTGCTGAAGAGCTCGCTGAAGCGAAGCCGGATGTGGACCCGTTGAAGGTCAACTTCGTTGATCTGCAGCGCTGGATCATGGAGCTTCCCGATTTCGACAACACCTCTGGCCGCTGTGGCGAGAAGGTATTGGAAGCGGTCCAGGCGCTCTGGATCGAAGAAATCGACTGATCGTCCCCGCAGGTTAGGCAATACCCGATAACCCGCGTATAATTCGCGGGTTTAATTTTTCGTAAATTACCGTTTCTGGAGTTACACCATGGCTGTTCAACGTACTTTCTCCATCATCAAGCCTGACGCTGTTGCAAAAAACGTCATCGGCGAGATCACCACTCGTTTCGAAAAAGCCGGCCTGAAGGTTGTAGCTTCGAAACTCAAGCAACTGTCCAAAGCCGAAGCTGAAGGCTTCTACGCTGAGCACAGCGCTCGTGGTTTCTTCGGCGACCTGGTTGCCTTCATGATCTCCGGTCCTGTTGTTGTTCAGGTTCTGGAAGGCGAAAACGCTATCGCTCTGAACCGTGAGCTGATGGGCGCTACCAACCCTAAAGAAGCTGCTGCCGGCACCATCCGTGCTGACTTCGCTGATTCCATCGACGCCAACGCTGTTCACGGTTCGGACTCCGAAGCCGCAGCTGCTCGTGAAATCTCGTACTTCTTCGCAGCTACTGAAGTAACCACTCGCTAAGCATTGGCTTAAGAGTGAAGGTGAATCCATGACTACATCGACTGTTAAAACCAACCTGCTGGGTCTGACCCAGCCGGAAATGGAGAAATTCTTCGACTCAATCGGGGAGAAGCGTTTCCGTGCCGGTCAGGTAATGAAATGGATTCACCACTTTGGCGTCGATGATTTCGACGCCATGACGAACGTCAGCAAGGCCCTGCGCGACAAGCTCAAGGCTATTGCCGAGGTGCGTGGTCCCGAAGTGGTCAGCGAGGACATCTCCAGCGACGGCACCCGTAAGTGGGTGGTGCGCGTGGCGTCCGGCAGTTGCGTCGAGACCGTATACATTCCCCAGGGCAAACGTGGCACCTTGTGCGTTTCGTCCCAGGCAGGCTGTGCCCTGGATTGCAGTTTCTGCTCCACCGGCAAGCAAGGCTTCAATAGCAACCTCACCGCCGCCGAAGTCATCGGCCAGGTGTGGATTGCCAACAAATCCTTTGGCAGCGTCCCGGCGACCGTCGACCGTGCCATCACCAACGTGGTGATGATGGGCATGGGTGAGCCGCTGCTGAACTTCGACAACGTCATCTCCGCCATGCACCTGATGATGGACGACCTGGGCTACGGCATCTCCAAGCGCCGCGTGACCCTGTCGACCTCCGGCGTGGTTCCGATGATCGACGAGCTGGCCAAGCACATCGACGTCTCCCTGGCGTTGTCGCTGCACGCACCCAATGACGCATTGCGTAACCAATTGGTGCCGATCAACAAGAAGTATCCGCTTAAGATGCTGCTCGAATCCTGCCAGCGTTACATGGCGACCTTGGGTGAGAAACGCGTGTTGACCGTTGAGTACACCCTGCTCAAGGACATCAACGACAAGGTCGAACACGCCGTCGAGATGATCGAGTTGCTCAAGAACACCCCGTGCAAGATCAACCTGATCCCGTTCAACCCGTTTCCCCATTCTGGCTACGAGCGGCCGAGCAACAACGCGATCCGCCGTTTCCAGGATCAACTGCACCAGGCTGGCTACAACGTCACCGTCCGCACCACCCGCGGTGAAGACATCGACGCCGCCTGTGGCCAACTGGTCGGGCAGGTGATGGACCGCACCCGCCGCAGTGAACGTTATATCGCCGGGCGCGAAGTGAATGCCGCCGACGATTTGCCGCTCATTGCCGTGAATCGAATCTGAGAGAGGATCTCTATGCCCTTGCGCCTTGCGCTGCTTTTGCTTGTTACCGGCCTTGTGGCCGGTTGTGTTTCATCGGGCTATGAGAGCCCTTTGCAAACCGGCAAAGGCCGTGATGAGGCGCGGGTTGCCTATGTGCAACTGGGGTTGGGTTATCTGCAACAGGGTTTGAGCGAACAGGCCAAGGTGCCGCTGAAGAAGGCGCTTGAACTGGACAGCGACGATGCGGACGCCAATGCCGCGCTGGCCCTGGTGTTCCAGGCCCAGGCCGAGCCGGAACTGGCCGGCCAGTATTTCAACAAGGCCCTGGCCGCCCGTCCTGCCGACCCACGGCTGCTGAACAACTACGGCAGTTTCCTGTTCGAGCAGAAACGTTATGACCAGGCCGCCCTTTATTTCCAGCAAGCCAGCGCCGATACCCTCTATCCTGAGCGTTCCCGTGTCTTCGAGAACCTCGCAGTGACCTCGCTGCGCCTAGGCCAGCGCGACAGCGCTCGCCAGCAACTGGAAAAAGCCCTGCACTTGAATGGGCGTCAGCCGCGGGCCTTGCTCGAAATGGCTGAGTTGTCCTACGAAGACAGGCATTATGTGCCGGCACGTGACTATTACGAGCGTTTTAGCCTGCTCAGCGGGCAAAATGCACGTAGTCTATTGCTCGGTGTGCGGCTGGCGACGGTTCATGAAGAACACGACACGGCCGCACGTTTTGGCCAGCAACTCGAACGACTCTATCCCGGTACGCCGGAATATCAGCAATACCTGTCGGAGCAATGATGAAAGCGGCGCACCCGGAAGTTGTAGCAGCTAATCGCGTAAACCCAGGCGACACCTTGCGTCAGGCCCGCGAAAGCAATGGTTGGTCGCTGGCGGAAGTGGCCCTCAAGCTCAATTTGACCACCACATCCCTGGCCAACCTGGAAGCCGGCGCGTTCGACAAGTTGCCGGGGCATACCTTCGCCCGTGGCTACATCCGCGCCTACGCCAAATTGCTCGGCATCGACCAGGCCATACTGGTCCAGGAGTTCGACCAATTCACCGGTACGGATTCCCAGGGCAGCAATGTCCACGGCTTGGGCCGTATCGAGGAGCCGGTGCGGGTTTCCCACACGATTCTGCGCATTGTCAGCCTGTTGCTGCTGATCGCCGTGATCGGCGGTGGTTTTGTCTGGTGGCAAGACCAGACCTCCCAGCGCACCAAAGACATGACCAGCAACGCCATGGAGCACGTCGAGGTCGAAAGCGCCGACGGCACCACCCAGATTCATCCACTGGATGAGCCGGAAGACCAGGCTGTTGCCGAAGGCCAGGCTGCCCCCGAAGCGCCGGTTGCCACCGAGCAACCCGCGCCGGAAACCGCGCCAGCCGCGACCGCCGCTGCACCGACTCCCGCGACGCCGACTGCACCGGCTCACGCCCAGGCCACCCCAGCCGCTCCGGTTGCGCAGGCGCATACGCCAGCCGCACCGGCACAAGCGCCTGCTCCAGCCACGCCTGCCGCCCCTGCGATTTCCGCGCCGACCACCCCAGCGTTGATCGCCGGTGATGGCCGCGTACAGGTCACTTTCATCGCCGACTGCTGGACGCAAGTCACCGATGGCAATGGCAAGGTGCTGTTTAGCGGTCTGAAGCGTAAGGGAGAGACGCTCGACCAGGCCGGCAAGCCTCCTTTGACGCTGCGTCTGGGCTTTGCCCGTGGCGCGCAAGTGGCCTACAACGGCCAGCCTGTGGACGTGGCGCCGTTCACCAGTGGCGAGACCGCTCGCCTCAAGTTGGGACAATAGTCATGCACGGCGAATCTCCAATCAAACGTCGCGTATCGCGCAAGATCTGGGTTGGCTCGGTGCCTGTGGGTGGCGATGCCCCCATCGCGGTCCAGAGCATGACCAATAGCGACACCAATGACGTGGCCGCCACCGTTGCCCAGATCAATCGTCTGGAAGCGGCTGGTGTCGACATCGTGCGCGTCTCCGTACCGGACATGGACGCCGCCGAAGCCTTCGGTCGCATCAAACAGTTGGTCAAGGTGCCACTGGTTGCCGACATTCACTTCGACTACAAGATCGCCTTGCGCGTAGCCGAACTGGGTGTGGACTGCCTGCGGATCAACCCGGGCAACATCGGTCGCGAAGACCGTGTGCGTGCCGTGGTGGATGCTGCCCGTGATCGCGGTATTCCAATCCGCATCGGCGTCAACGCCGGTTCCCTGGAAAAAGACCTGCAAAAGAAATACGGCGAGCCTACGCCGGCAGCACTGGTTGAGTCGGCGCTGCGTCACGTTGAGCACCTCGAACGCCTGAATTTCCAGGACTTCAAGGTCAGCGTAAAGGCCTCCGACGTATTCATGGCGGTCGAAGCCTACCGCCTGCTGGCCAAGGAAATCGTGCAGCCGTTGCACCTGGGTATCACTGAAGCGGGCGGTTTGCGCTCAGGCACAGTGAAATCTGCGGTGGGTCTCGGTATGCTGCTCGCCGAAGGGATTGGCGATACCATCCGCATCTCCCTGGCGGCAGACCCTGTTGAGGAAGTGAAAGTCGGTTACGACATTCTCAAATCCCTGCGTTTGCGCTCCCGTGGCATCAATTTCATTGCCTGCCCGAGCTGCTCGCGGCAGAACTTCGACGTGGTGAAAACCATGAACGATCTGGAATTGCGCCTTGAAGACCTGTTGGTGCCACTGGATGTAGCGGTGATCGGTTGTGTGGTCAACGGTCCGGGCGAAGCCAAGGAAGCCCATGTGGGCTTGACCGGCGGTACACCGAACCTGATTTACATCGACGGCAAGCCGTCGCAGAAATTGACGAATGACAATCTGGTGGACGAGCTTGAAAAGCTGATCCGCGAGAAAGCGGCCGAAAAGGTCGCAGCTGACGCAGCGCTGATCGCGCGCGGCTGATTGAACGAATTTAAGGATTTGATGTGAGCAAGTCTCTGCAAGCCATTCGCGGCATGAACGACATCCTGCCGGAGCAGACGCCGTTGTGGCGCTACTTCGAAAGCACCGTCGCGCGCCTGCTGGATAACTACGGTTACAAGCAGATCCGCATGCCGATCGTCGAATTCACCGAGCTGTTCAAGCGCTCCATCGGTGAAGTGACCGACATCGTCGAAAAAGAAATGTACACCTTTGAAGACCGCAACGGCGACTCCCTGACCCTGCGTCCGGAAGGTACCGCCGCGTGCGTGCGCGCCGTGCTGGAGCATGGCCTCACCGGTGCCGGCCAGCCGCAGAAGTTGTGGTACATCGGCCCGATGTTCCGCCACGAACGGCCACAGAAAGGCCGTTATCGCCAGTTCCACCAGATCGGCCTGGAAGTATTCAACATCGACGGCCCGGACATCGACGCCGAGCTGATCGTGCTGACCTGGCGCCTGTGGGGCCTGCTGGGCATCCGCGACGCGGTCAAGCTTGAACTCAACAGCCTGGGCACCAGCGAATCCCGCGGCCGCTATAAAGTGGCCCTGGTCGAGTACTTGTCCGCTCACCTGGACAAGTTGGACGAAGACAGCCAGCGCCGTCTGAAAACCAACCCGCTGCGCGTGCTCGATACCAAGAACGCCGACACCCAAGCCGTACTGGTCAACGCGCCGAAAATGGCCGATTACCTGGACGACGAGTCGCGCATTCACTTCGAGGGCCTCAAGGCTCGCCTGGATGCTGCCGGTATCCCGTTCGTGATCAACACCAAGCTGGTGCGCGGCCTCGATTACTACAGCAAGACCGTGTTCGAGTGGGTCACCGACAAACTCGGCGCCCAGGGCACCGTGTGTGCCGGTGGGCGCTACGATGGCCTGGTCGAGCAGATGGGCGGCAAGCCGACCACTGGCGTGGGCTTCGCCATGGGCATTGAGCGCTTGATCCTGCTGCTGGAAACCCTGGAAAAGGTCCCGGAAGAAATCTCCCGTCAGGTGGATGTGTACCTCTGCGCCTTTGGCGAGGCCGCCGAACTGGCCGCCCTGGCCTTGAGCGAGAAGGTGCGTGACCAACTGCCGAACCTTCGCCTGCAGGTCAATGCCGGCGCCGGCAGCTTCAAGAGCCAGTTCAAGAAGGCCGACAAGAGCGGCGCGCTGTATGCGCTGATCCTTGGCGATGACGAACTGGCCCAGCAAGTGATAGGTTTCAAACCCCTGCGTGGCCAGGGCGAGCAACAGAACATTGCCTTTGATGCGCTCGCTGCGCACTTGGCCACCTGCGTCGTGCAGGGTTGAAGCTGTCGAACAGCCGAATTTAGCGATTAAGGAGTATTGGGGTGTCGAGTACTGATGATGAGCAACTGGCCGAGTTCAAGGACTGGTGGCAGCGTAACGGCAAGCCCCTGGTTACTGGCGGCCTGCTGGCTTTAGTGGTGGTGTTCGGCTGGCAAGCCTGGCACAAGTATCAGGCCAACCAGTCCCAAGGCGCCTCGGTCCTCTACCAGCAGTTGCTGGAAACCACGCTGACTCCGGATGGCAAGCCTGACCCGGCACAGGTTGCAGACCTGGCCGGCAAGCTGAAAAACGAATTTGGCGGTAGCACCTACGCCCAGTACGGCAGCCTGTTCGTCGCGAAAGTCGCGGTCGACACCGGCAAGCTGGATGACGCCGCCTCCGAGCTGAAGGCCATCGCCGACAAGCCGAAGAACCCGACCTTGGGTGAAATCGCACGTCAGCGCCTGGCTCAGGTACTGGCAGCACAGAACAAGGCCGACGAAGCACTCAAACTGCTCGACGGCGATGCTGACAAGGCATTTGTAGCCACTCGCGAAGAGCTCAAGGGCGACCTTCTGGTCCAATTGGGTCGTACCGACGAAGCCAATGCTGCGTACAAAAAAGCCAAGGCGGCGCTGTCTGATGAAGCGGCGGTCGGTGGCTTACAAATCAAGCTCGACGACTTGGCCAAAGGGGATGCGTGACGTGATCCGTTGGAAACATGCAGCATTGCTGGCTCTGGCCGTTCTGGCCGCGGGTTGCAGCAGCAACAGCAAGAAAGAACTGCCTCCTGCGGAGCTGACCAGCTTCAAGGAAGAAGTGGTCCTGCAGAAGCAGTGGAGCCGCTCCATCGGTGATGGTCAGGGCGAGACCTACAACATGTTGGTGCCGGCGATCGACGGTGACAACATTGTGGCCGCCGACGTAACCGGCGTGGTGATCTCCATGGATCGCCTCAACGGCGACGTGAAATGGAAGAAAGACCTCGAACTGCCTGTCTCCGGCGCCGTCGGCGTAGGTTACGGCATGGTGATGCTCGGCACGCTGAAAGGCGAAGTCGTAGCCCTGGATTCCAGCACCGGTGAAGAGAAATGGCGCGCTCGCGTGACCAGTGAAGTTCTCGCACCGCCTGCCACCAACGGTGACATCGTCGTGGTGCAAACCCAGGACGATCGTGTGATTGGCCTCGACGCCAGCACCGGCCAGCAACGCTGGTTGTACGACAGCACCCCGGCGGTACTGACCTTGCGCGGCACCAGTGGTCCGGTTGTGACCAATAATCTGGCCGTTGCAGGCCTGTCGACCGGTAAAGTAGTCGCCCTGGACACCCAGAACGGCGTACCGGCCTGGGAAACCCGTGTGGCTATCCCACAAGGTCGTTCCGAGCTGGATCGCGTTGTGGACATCGACGGTGGCTTGCTGCTGTCGGGCGAAACCCTCTACGTCGCCACTTACCAGGGCCGTGTCGCGGCACTGGACCTGCAGAGCGGTCGTGTGAACTGGCAGCGTGATGCTTCCAGCTACGCCGGTGTCGCCCAAGGGTTTGGCAGCGTCTACGTAAGCCTGGCGTCCGGCACCGTTGAAAGTGTCGACGAGCGTTCCACCACTGCACTGTGGAGCAACGACTCCCTGGCCCGCCGTCAACTGTCGGCACCGGAAGTGTTCTCCAGCTACGTAGCGGTTGGCGACTTCGAAGGCTACCTGCACCTGCTGAGCCAGGTGGATGGTCGCTTCGTAGGTCGCGAGCGTATCGACAGCGACGGCCTGCGTGCGCGTCCGCTGGTCGTGGGTAACATGCTTTATGTGTTTGGCAACAGCGGCAAGCTGGAAGCCCTGACCATCAAGTAAGAACTATGCTTGGGGTAACACCCAGGCGGCCCCGCTTCGGCGGGGCATGCGGCATTTGATTATGCTGCCCCGAGCACCAGCCGCTGCCATGCAGCGGCTTTTGTATTTTCTGAAATAACGAAGTGGAGAGCCGCATGGTTCCCGTAATCGCCCTGGTGGGCCGACCTAACGTCGGCAAGTCCACCTTGTTCAACCGCCTGACCAGGACTCGCGACGCCATCGTCGGCGACTTGTCCGGTCTGACCCGTGATCGCCAATACGGTGAGGCAAAGTGGCAAGGGCGCTCCTACATTATTGTCGACACCGGTGGTATCTCCGGTGACGAGCACGGCATGGACGAAAAAATGGCCGAGCAGTCGCTGCTCGCCATTGAAGAAGCCGACGTCGTGCTGTTCCTGGTGGACGCCCGTGCGGGCTACACCGCTGCCGACCAAATGATTGGCGAGCACCTGCGCAAGCGCAACAAGCGTTCCTATCTGGTCGCGAACAAGATCGACAACATCGATCCTGAAGCTGCCCGTGCCGAATTCAGCCCGATGGGCCTGGGCGATGCGATCCCGGTCGCCGGTGCCCACGGTCGCGGCATCACCCAGATGCTGGAAATTGCCCTGCGCGATTTCCCCAAGGATGACGTCGAGGAAGAAGAGGGCGAAGAGGAAATCGTCGCCGAAGGTGAGGAAGCCAAGCGCATTCCTGGCCCGAGCGAAAAAGACGGTATCAAGATCGCTATCATCGGTCGTCCCAACGTCGGCAAGTCGACCCTGGTCAACCGCATGCTCGGTGAAGACCGCGTCATCGTCTACGACCAGCCCGGCACCACCCGCGACAGCATCTACATCCCGTTCGAACGCAACGAGGAAAAGTACACGCTGATCGACACCGCCGGTGTGCGCAAACGCGGCAAGATCCACGAGGAAGTTGAAAAGTTCTCGGTGGTCAAAACCCTGCAAGCGATCAAAGACGCCAACGTGGTGATCTTTGTGATGGACGCCCGTGAAGGCGTGGTGGACCACGACCTCAACCTGCTGGGCTTTGCCCTCGAGGCCGGTCGGGCACTGGTGATCGCGATCAACAAGTGGGACGGCATGACGCCGAGCGAGCGCGATTTCGTCAAGATCGAGCTGCAACGTCGGCTGTTCTTCGTCGAGTTCGCCGACATTCACTTCATCTCGGCATTGCACGGCACTGGCGTGGGCAACCTCTACGCGTCCGTGCAGAACTCGTTCAAGTCTGCCGTGACCCGTTGGCCGACCAACCGCCTGACCCAGATCCTGGAAGATGCGGTTGGCGAGCATGCGCCGCCGATGGTCAACAACCGCCGGATCAAACTGCGTTACGCCCACTTGGGTGGTGCCAACCCGCCGATTATCGTGATCCACGGTAACCAGATCGAGAAGGTGCCGAAGTCCTATGTGCGTTACCTGGAAAACACCTACCGCCGTGTCTTGAAACTGGTCGGTACACCGATCCGTATCGAGTTCAAGGGTGGCGAGAACCCGTACGAAGGCAACAAGAACACACTGACTGACCGTCAGGTGAACAAGAAGCGTCGTTTGATGACTCACCACAAGAAGGCCGACAAGAAGCGCCGTGACAAGAAGTAACGGCAGCTTCAAGTTGTAAGCGTCAAGCCTCAAGAAAGGGCTCCTTTGGAGCCCTTTTTTGTGCGCGAGGGTTTGTGCCTTGACCCCGTGCGATTGGCAGCTTAAAACTTGGGGCTCACCTGCAGGGGCTTTTTGATGATCACCAGCAAGCTGCCGAATGTCGGCACGACCATTTTCACCACCATGTCGCAACTCGCAGCCGAGACCGGCGCGCTCAACCTGTCCCAAGGGTTCCCCGACTTCAATGGCCCCCAAGGTTTGCTTGATGCCGTGGGCAAGCACGTCGCCAGCGGGCATAACCAGTACTCGCCGATGACCGGCTTGCCGGCCCTGCGTCAGCAAGTGGCGGCGAAGATCGCCCGCAGCTACGGCGCCAAGGTCGATGCCGACAGTGAAGTGACCGTGACCCCGGGCGCCACCGCCGCAATCTTCTGCGCGATCCAGGCAGTGATCCGAAATGGTGATGAAGTCATCGTGTTCGATCCCAGCTACGACAGCTACGAGCCGTCAGTCGAGCTGGCCGGTGGGCGCTGCGTACATGTGCAGTTGAGCCTGGATGGCTTTGCGCTGGACTTCGACAAGATCCGCGCCGCGCTGTCGCCCCGTACGCGCATGATCATCCTCAACTCTCCGCACAACCCCACCGGTGCCTTGATCAGCCGTGCCGAGCTGGATCAGTTGGCCGATCTGATCCGTGACCGGGATATTTACCTGGTCAGCGACGAGGTCTATGAACACCTGGTGTACGACGGTGTGCCCCACGTGAGCGTACTGGCCCACGAAGAGCTGTATCAGCGCGCCTTCGTGGTCAGTTCCTTCGGCAAGACCTATCACGTCACCGGCTGGAAAACCGGCTACGTGGTCGCGCCAGCGGCCCTCACCGCTGAGCTGCGCAAGGTGCACCAGTACGTCAACTTCTGTGGCGTGACACCACTGCAGTTCGCCCTGGCCGACTTCATGGCCGAGCACCTGGAACACGTCGAGGAACTGCCAGCGTTCTACCAGGCCAAACGCGACCTGTTTTGCGACTTACTGGCGCCGTCGCGCTTCAGCTTCAGTCGAGTGGCCGGCACCTACTTCCAACTGGTGGATTACTCACAGATCCGTCCGGAGCTGGATGACGTCACCATGTCGCTGTGGATGACTCGAGAACACGGCGTGGCGACGATTCCCGTCTCGGTGTTCTACCAGAACCCACCCCAAGGCCAGCGCCTGGTGCGCCTGTGCTTTGCCAAACGCGAGGAGACGCTGCGCCAAGCAGCCGAGAAGCTATGCGTGATCTGAGTGCACTGCCGGACCTGAACATCGCCCTGGTCCAGACCACCCTGGCCTGGCACGACCGCCAGGCCAACCTTGAACACTTCGAGGCACTGCTGGAGCAGGCCAGGGGCGCCGACCTGATCGTGTTGCCGGAAATGTTCACCACCGGGTTTTCCATGGCGTCCGACACCCTCGCCGAACCGGAGAACGGTCCGACCCATCGCTGGCTCCAGGCCCAGGCCGCGAAGTACGACGCGGTGATCACCGGCAGCGTGATCATCCAGGCCGCCGATGGCAGCCACCGCAACCGCCTGCTGTGGGCGCGACCCGATGGCGAGGTGCTGCACTACGACAAGCGCCACCTGTTCCGCATGGCCGGTGAGCACAATCACTACACCCCCGGCGAGCGTCAGGTGCAGTTCGAGTTGAAGGGCTGGCGCATTCGCCCGCTGATTTGCTACGACCTGCGCTTCCCGGTGTGGAGCCGTGATGCCCAGGACACCGACCTGTTGCTCTACACCGCCAACTGGCCCGGTGCGCGGCGTTTGCATTGGAACCGCCTGCTGCCGGCGCGGGCCATCGAGAACCTGTGCTACGTGGCGGCGGTGAATCGGGTGGGTACGGACGGCAAGGGTTTTGTCTACACCGGTGACAGCCAGGTGCTGGATTTCCAGGGTGAGACCCTGCTCAGTGCGGGGGAGGCGGATGGGGTGTTCCAGGTGTGCCTGAATGCGGCGGAGTTGGCGGCGTATCGCACCCGATTCCCGGCGAATCTGGATGCCGATACCTTTCAGTTTGTCTGATAGGCCGCCTTCGCGAGCAAGCCCGCTCCCACATTCGACCGCGTTTATCCTGTAGGAATGCGGTCGAATGTGGGAGCGGGCTTGCTCGCGAAGAGGCCATCAGCGCCACCCAAGACCCAAAGCAAAAAAAGGCCCCTGGATTCACACCCAGGGGCCTTTCGCATTTCAGCAGCCGCTTACGCCGCTTTCGCTTCCAACTGGCTCAACGAGCGGTTCAGCGCGCTGAACACCGCCTTGAAGCTGGCAGTGGTGATGTTTTCATCAATGCCCACGCCATGTACCGGCCGCTCACCGTTCACACGCAGTTCAATGTAGGCCGCAGCCTTGGCATTGGTGCCGGCGCCGATTGCGTGTTCGTTGTAGTCCATGATCTCCACCTTGATCGGCAGGGCGGCAACCAGCGCTTCCAGCGTGCCGTAGCCCTTGCCGTGCCAGCGCAGGTTGGTTTCGCCCTGGCCTTTGCCCGAGACTTCCACTTCCACCGAGCTGTTGCCGTTCTCTTCCTGCAAGCGATGGCTGACCAGCGCATACGGGGTGTTGGCTTGCAGGTATTCACGCTGCAGCAAACTGTGGATCTGCTGCGCGGTCATCTCCAGACCCAGGCGATCGGTTTCACCCTGTACTACTTGGCTGAACTCGATCTGCATGCGGCGCGGCAAGCTGATGCCATATTCCTGCTCCAGCAGGTAGGCGATGCCGCCCTTGCCCGACTGGCTGTTCACGCGGATCACGGCCTCGTAGCTGCGACCAATGTCGGCCGGGTCGATCGGCAAGTAGGGCACTTCCCACAGGGCGTCGTCTTTCTGCTGGGCGAAGCCCTTGCGGATGGCATCCTGGTGGGAGCCGGAGAAGGCGGTGTGGACCAGGTCGCCGACGTACGGGTGGCGTGGGTGCACCTGGATCTGGTTGCACTCTTCGACGACTTTGCGCACGCCGTCGATGTCGGAGAAGTCCAGCTGCGGGTCGAGGCCCTGGGTGTACATGTTCAGGGCCACGGTGACGAGGTCGACGTTACCGGTACGCTCGCCGTTGCCGAACAGGCAGCCTTCGACGCGGTCGGCACCGGCCATCAGGCCCAGTTCGGTGGCGGCCACACCAGTGCCACGGTCGTTGTGGGTGTGCAGGCTGATGATCACGCTGTCACGACGGTTGATATGACGACCGAACCACTCGATCTGGTCGGCATAGATGTTCGGCGTGGCGCATTCCACGGTAGCCGGCAGGTTGAGGATCATCTTGTGCTCGGGCGTCGGGTTCCACACCTCGATCACCGCGTCACAGACTTCCTTGGCGAACTCCAGTTCGGTCGCGCTGAAGGTCTCCGGGGAGTACTCGAAAGTCCACTGGGTTTCCGGCTGCTGGGCGGCGTATTTGACGAACAGCTTGGCCGCGTTGACCGCGATGGCCTTGATGCCGTCCTTGTCCTGATTGAACACGATGCGGCGGAACGATGGCGAGGTCGCATTGTACAAGTGCACGATGGCTTTCTTGGCGCCGCGCAGGGATTCGAAGGTGCGCGCGATCAAGTCTTCACGACCCTGGGTCAGCACCTGAATGGTGGTGTCCTCGGGGATGTGGCCGTCTTCGATCAGGGTGCGCACGAAGTCGAAGTCGGTTTGCGAGGCGGCCGGGAACGACGCTTCGATTTCCTTCACGCCCACCGATACCAGGGTCTTCCAGAAACGCAGCTTCTTCGCGGCGTCCATCGGCTCGATCAGCGACTGGTTGCCATCACGCAGGTCGGAGCTGCACCAGATCGGCGCGGTGGTGATGGTTTTCGAAGGCCAGGTGCGGTCCGGGATGTCGATGGTCGGAAACGCGCGGTACTTCGAAGACGGGTCTTTGAGCATGCTCATCGGGAAATCCTTTGTTTAGGGGCCGAGAAAAGGCGGCCTGCCGTGTAACTGTTATTGGGGATAAAGCGGGGACGAGGCAGATCGATTCAGCCTGGCAGTCGTGCGCTGACGAGGCACAGGCTGCGGTGCTGGCGGAGCTGAATGAGGGTGTGAGAGGTTTTCATAAGCTCAACCCTAACCGCCGGGGTGAAAGATGGCAAGCAGTCGAGAAAAATTGAGAGAAGTTCTGCTATTGGCTCGAAAAACAGGATTTTATGCCTGAAAGCTGTGAGGGCTCTTACTTTAATTGCGCGCCATTTGGCTGGCGCGCAATCGAGTCGGTCAGGGCTGGAACGCGCCGATAAAGATCGCCGGGTCGACCCGCGCATCGTTCAGGCTGACATTCCAATGCATATGCGGTCCGGTCGCGCGGCCGGTCGAACCGACCTTGCCTACCACCGCGCCGCGGGTGAGTTGATCGCCGACTTTCACGTCGATCTTCGACATGTGGCAGAACATGCTGATAAAGCCCTGGCCATGGTCGACGAACACGGTGTTGCCGTTGAAGAAGTAGTTGCCCACCAGGATCACCTTGCCGTTCGCTGGAGTCTTGATCGGCGTACCGGCCGGTACTGCGAAATCCAGGCCCGAATGCGGGTTGCGCTCCTCGCCGTTGAAGAAGCGACGCACGCCGAACTTGCTCGACAGCGGTCCGTTCACTGGTTTGTCCAGTATCAGGTTGCTGGGCAGGTTCGGGCTGAAGCTGCGGTAGGCTTTGATCTGCACCGCCAGCTCGGCCTCGATGCGCTTGAGCTGCGCCGGGTCCGGGTTCACCTGGCTCTTGTTCTTCAAGGTGATGCGCTGTTCCGGGTACTTCTTGTAGCCGACGATAAATGGCAGGTTGCGTCCACCGCTACTGATGCGTTCATTGCCCGGCTTGACCGTCAGCGGGATGCCGACGATTGCCAGCCAGTTGTCCTGCTCCCTGACCACCAACACCGGCTTGCCCAGGTAAGTGGCTTTCGGCGCCGCCGCCGATGGGCCCAACTCGACCACGGCCACACCGCCCGGCACCGGCTTGTTCAACGTGCGGGTGATGTAGCTGTCGGCGTGGGCGTTGACGGCGAGGCACAACAACATCAACAGGCTGAATAAACGTGGCATCGATCAATCCAATAACGAAAGGGTGACGGGTGTCAGGTGATTGTCTTCCACCCGCACTTGCAGTTGGCCTTCACCGAGGCGTGCGGTCAGGCGCTGGCCGGTGTGGGTTTGTGCGGCGTTGCGAATCGCCTGGCCGCGCTCATCCAGCAGGATGCTGTAGCCACGCCCGAGGGTCGCCAGCGGGCTGACCACCTGCAACGTCTGCACCTGGCTTTGCAGTTGCAGGCGGCGCGCCTTGAGGCCTTCGCGCATGGCGCGGGGCAGGCGCTCGGCGAGGCTGTCGAGGCGCTGGCGCAGCAGGGCCAGTTGACGGCCGGGGTGTTGGCCGGCGAGGCGGGTTTCCAGGCGGATCAGGCGTTCGCGACGGGTGTTGAGGTTGCGTTCGAAGGCGCGGCGCAGGCGCATGTCCAGGTCATCCAGGCGCTGGGCTTGCTGGCGCAGGCGCTCCCCGGGGTGACGCAGGCGTCGGGCCATGCCCTCCAGGCGCAGGCGGTCGTGAGTCAGGCGGTTGCGCATCAGCATCACCAGGCGGCGATGCAGGCTGTCAACCTGGCGCACCAGGTTGCTGGAATCGGGGGCCAGTAACTCGGCGGCGGCGGATGGGGTAGGGGCGCGCACGTCCGCGACGAAATCGCTGATGGAAACATCGGTTTCATGGCCGATGGCGCTGACGATAGGTGTTACGCAGGCATCTACTGCACGGGCGACCGCTTCTTCGTTGAAGCACCACAGGTCTTCCAGCGAGCCGCCGCCACGGGCCAGGATCAACGCGTCAAAGCCACGGGCGTCGGCCATTTTCAGTGCGCGCACAATCTGCGGGATCGCTTCGCGGCCTTGCACGGCGGTGGGGATCAATGTCAGTTGCACCTGCGGCGCACGGCGGCGGAACACGCTGATGATGTCGCGGATCACCGCGCCGGTGGGCGAGCTGATAATGCCGATCTTCTGCGGGTGGGCCGGCAGCGGCACCTTGCGCTCGGCACTGAACAGGCCTTCGGCGCTGAGCTTTTCCTTCAGCGCGTCGAAGGCCAGGCGCAGCGCGCCATCACCGGCAGGCTCTACGGTGTCGAGGATCAGTTGGTAATCGCCGCGGCCTTCAAACAACGACACCTTGCCGCGTACCTTCACCGCCAGGCCGTCCTTCAACGCCTGGCGCACCCGCGCCGCATTGTTGCGGAACAACGCGCAACGCACCTGGGCGCCGCTGTCCTTGAGGGTGAAATACACGTGGCCGGAAGCCGGGCGCGCGAGGTTGGAGATCTCGCCTTCGACCCAGATATTGGTGAACACGTCTTCCAGCAACACCCGCGCACGGCCGTTGAGCTGGCTGACAGTCAGGACTTCGCGGTCCAGGCCCAGGCGGGCAAACGGGTCTTTAATCATGAGCAGAGGTCTTTAATCATGGGCGGCAGTTTATAGGCATTCACGCAGGGTTTGACAGAATTGCTCCACCAGCGCGCTCGGCGTCTGCGCGCAGGCCAGGGCCACGGTGCTCAGGCAGTCCGGGTCGGCCAGCGGTAGAAACCGCACATTGGCGGGGGCGATGTCCTGCATGGATTTTGGTAACAAGGCAATACCGAAGCCGGCCTGGATCAACTGCAACTGGGTGGTCTTGCGCGACATGACCCGTGCCGCCTTGGGGAAAAATCCTGCACGCATGCACAGCTCGGCGGATAGATAACTCAGCCCCCCACGCTGGGGATGGGGGATCGAGATAAACGCTTCGTCCTTGAGTTGTTCCAGTTCAATCGGCGCATTGCTGCGTGCCAACCCATGGTTCGGCGGCACCGCGAGCAACAGTTGTTCACTATATAAAGGTGTCACGCGCACGCCTTCGCGCTGGCGCAATACCGGCAAACGCAACACGCCCACCTCCAGGCGGCCGTCGGCGATTTCCTCCAATTGCGCCTCCGAGGACAGTTTGACGATGTCCATCGACACGCCCGGGCAGCGTTCCAGCCACGTACTGATGCCATGCAGCAACGCGCCACTCATCGGCACGGTACTGGAATGGCTCAAGCGCAGCGTGCCGCGTTGGCCGTTGCCGATTTGCGTGGTCATCTCGCAGGCCTTGAGCAGCTCACTCAGCAGGTTGCGCGCCCGTGGGTAGAAGGCTTCACCCGCCGCCGTCAGTCGGGGCTGGCGCGCAGTGCGTTCGAACAAGGGGGTTTGCAGTCTGGTTTCCAGCTCCTTGATCTGCCGGCTCAATGCGGATTGGGCGACAAACAAGCGCTCGGCGGCGGCGCTGAAGCTGCCACTGTCGGCGATTTCGACGAAGTAGCGCAGTTGGCGGGTGGAGATCACGCGTCATGCCTTTTCGAGATGGGTGGAGGGCTTTGAAGATATTAGTCGCAACCCTCGTCGATGGCTAAAGTGAAGGCTATCTCTTTCAAGGAATAACCCATGAGCCCGGTTGAGCTGATGAGCCAGTGGTCGTTTGGCGCTGTGGATTGGTTGGTGATCGGCCTGGGCGTGGCGGTGGCCTACATCGTGTTTGGTATCGCCGGTTTTGGTACGGCGCTGGTGGCGGGGCCGATCCTGATCCTGTTTATGCCGCTGTCCAAGATCATCCCGCTGCTGGTGCTGCTGGATTTTGTCGCGGCGTTCGGCAATCTGCTGCAATCACGGCGCGACGTGAACAAGCCGGAGTTGCTGCGCTTGCTGCCGTGCATGGCAATCGGTTGCACCCTTGGCGTGGTTTTTTTGCTCAACCTGCACTCGGATGTGTTGCTGCTGTTGATGGGCCTGTTTATCAGTGCATATGCGATCTACAGCCTGGCCGTAAAAGCCCGGCCGGCGCAATTGGCGGCGGGTTGGTCGATCCCGATGGGCACCGTGGGCGGCTTGTTTGGGGCGTTGTTTGGCAGCGGCGGTTTTTTATACGCGATCTATCTGAACAGCCGCTTGCCCAAGGACGCGGCGCGCGCCACCCAGAGTGCGTTGATCAGTTGCAGCACGGTGGTGCGCTTGAGCCTGTTCCTGATTGCCGGGGTGTATGCGGATTTGCCGCTGTTGATGTTGGCGCTGTGCCTGTTGCCGGCGATGGTGCTGGGACTTTGGTTTGGGCGCAGGCTGACGATGCGCCTGTCCCGTGAAACCTTTGTGCGATTGGTGACCTGGCTGGTGCTGGCCAGCGGTATTGCATTGATCGGGCGGTACTTGAGCGCTTGACCTGATTTCTTCAGGGATTAAGCTGCCAGCCTTCAGGGCCTCTTCGCGGGCAAGCCCGCTCCCACATTCGAGCGCATTTCTTCTGTTGGAATGCGGCCACCTGTGGGAGCGGGCTTGCCCGCGAAGGCGCCAGACGGCACACCGCAGGACTCTCAGGCCCCATGAACTCCCAAAGCATCCTTGTCCCGAAAATCTCCACCTTGCCCGTCCACGAACCCCGCGCCCGGGCGATTGTGCGTTGGCTGGTGCGCAAGAACATCATCAAGGAAGAACTCACCACCTGCGGGCGTACTGGCAACCGCATGGCCTACGCCATGGCCGATGGTGCGCGCGCCGTGGTGCTGTACCCCGAGGCGCTGCCGTTCAACGAGCCGATCAACGGCCTGGAGATCATCTACAAGCGCTGTATCTATACGCCGGCCAAGGGCTTCCTCGAAGAAGCGGGCTGCCCGGAATGCCGCAAGGAAGTCGGCGAGGCGCTGTTCGAAAGCCTGGAAGACTGGATGCCGGGCCACACCGACAACTTCACCTGTCCGCTGTGTGGGCATGAAGACGACATCAATGGCTTCCTCTTCCTACAGGAGTGCGGATTTTCCAACCTGGGATTCATCTTCAACAACTGGGCGGAGGCGGGGTTCAAGCAGAGCTTTATCGACGAATTTGCCGATTGGCTGGACCAGAAGATGAGTTGGGTCAAAGTCGAACTTTAATCCATCTATCAGTATTACCAAGTTTGTCAGAGTTTTACATTGAGCCCAGTGGGGTGCATGAGTATAATGGCGCGCTTCCATTTTCCCGCTCGGGAGCCCCCGCGATGCTGCGTATCAGCCAAGAAGCTCTGACATTCGACGACATTCTTTTAGTGCCCGGTTATTCCGAGGTGCTTCCTAACGAAGTCAGTCTCAAGACCCGCCTAACCCGTGGCATCGAGCTGAATATTCCACTGGTTTCCGCTGCCATGGACACCGTCACTGAAGCCCGTTTGGCAATCGCCATGGCTCAGGAAGGCGGCATCGGCATCATCCACAAGAACATGACCATCGAGCAGCAAGCTGCCGAAGTGCGCAAGGTCAAGCGTTACGAAGCCGGCGTGGTGAAAGATCCGATCACCATCGAAGCCGACGCCACCGTGCGCGACCTGTTCGACCTGACCCGCCTGCACAACATCTCCGGTGTTCCGGTGCTGCATGATGGCGACCTGGTCGGCATCGTCACTTCCCGTGACGTGCGTTTCGAAAACCGTCTTGAAGTCACCGTCCGTGAAGTGATGACGCCTAAAGAGCGCCTGGTCACGGTCATGGAAGGCGCCGACAAGAACGATGTGCGCGAACTGCTGCACAAGCACCGCATCGAGCGCGTGCTGATCGTCGACGAAAAATTTGCCCTCAAAGGCATGATGACCGTCAACGACATCGAAAAAGCCAAGGCTTACCCGCTGGCCAGCAAGGATGACCAAGGTCGTCTGCGCGTTGGCGCTGCCGTCGGCACCGGTAAAGACACCGGCGACCGCGTCGCCGCGCTGGTGGCTGCTGGCGTTGACGTGGTAGTGGTCGACACTGCCCACGGTCACTCCAAAGGCGTGATCGACCGCGTGCGTTGGGTCAAGCAGAACTTCCCTGAAGTGCAAGTGATCGGCGGCAACATTGCCACCGGCGCTGCCGCCAAGGCCCTGGCCGAAGCGGGCGCGGATGCGGTCAAGGTCGGTATCGGCCCTGGCTCGATCTGCACCACCCGTATCGTTGCCGGTGTGGGTGTGCCGCAAATCAGCGCCATCGCCAACGTTGCTGCTGCCCTTGAAGGCACTGGCGTTCCGTTGATCGCCGACGGCGGCATCCGTTTCTCCGGTGACCTGTCCAAGGCCATCGTTGCCGGTGCTTCCTGCGTGATGATGGGCTCGATGTTCGCCGGTACCGAAGAAGCGCCAGGCGAGATCGAACTGTTCCAGGGTCGTTCGTACAAGGCTTACCGCGGCATGGGTTCGCTGGGCGCCATGTCCCAGGCACAAGGCTCTTCCGACCGTTACTTCCAGGACTCCTCGGCAGGCGCCGAGAAGCTCGTTCCGGAAGGCATCGAAGGCCGTGTACCTTACAAAGGCACCCTGAGCGCGATCATCCACCAACTGATGGGCGGCCTGCGCTCCTCGATGGGCTACACCGGTAGCGCCAACATCGAAGAAATGCGCACCAAGCCAGAGTTCGTACGGATTACCGGCGCCGGCATGGCTGAATCCCATGTCCACGACGTGCAGATCACCAAGGAAGCGCCAAACTACCGCGTAGGTTGATGCTTTCTGCAAAACGTTAAGTAACCGGGGCTGTTTTCAGCCCCGAGTTGTTTCTGATTCTCTTCACCTGAATTGCATAGACGAGACTGATCCCCATGGCCCTCGACATTCACGCCCACCGCATCCTGATCCTCGACTTCGGTTCCCAGTACACCCAACTGATTGCCCGCCGCGTGCGTGAGATCGGCGTGTACTGCGAACTGCATCCGTTCGACATGGACGACGAAGCGATCCGCGAATTCGCACCGAAAGGCGTCATCCTCGCCGGTGGCCCCGAGTCCGTGCACGAAGCCAACAGCCCGCGCTGCCCGCAAGCCGTATTCGACCTGGGCGTGCCTGTCTTCGGTATCTGCTACGGCATGCAGACCATGGCCGAGCAACTGGGCGGCAAGGTTGAGGGTTCCGAACTGCGTGAATTCGGCTACGCCCGTGTCGACGTGGTCGGCAAGAGCCGCCTGCTGGACGGCATCGAAGACCACGTTGACGCCGACGGCCTGTTCGGCCTCGACGTGTGGATGAGCCACGGTGACAAGGTCACCAAGATGCCGGAAGACTTCCACATCCTGGCCAGCACCCCGAGCTGCCCGATCGCCGGCATGTTCAGCGACGAGCGTCGTTACTACGGCGTGCAGTTCCACCCGGAAGTGACCCACACCAAGCAAGGCGGCCGCATCCTGTCGCGCTTCATCCTCGACATCTGCGAGTGTGAAGCCCTGTGGACCCCGTCGAAAATCGCTGAAGATGCCATCGCCCAGGTTCGCGCCCAGGTCGGCACCGACAACGTACTGCTGGGCCTGTCCGGCGGCGTTGACTCCTCCGTGGTAGCAGCCCTGCTGCACAAAGCCATTGGCGACCAACTGACCTGCGTCTTCGTCGACAACGGCCTGCTGCGCCTGCACGAGGGTGAGCAAGTGATGGCCATGTTCGCCGAGAACATGGGCGTCAAGGTGATCCGCGCCAACGCTGAAGATCAGTTCCTCAACAACCTGGCCGGCGAGTCCGACCCGGAGAAGAAGCGCAAGATCATCGGTCGTACCTTCATCGACGTGTTCGATGCCCAGTCCAACAAACTGGACAACATCAAGTACCTCGCCCAGGGCACCATCTACCCTGACGTGATCGAGTCGGCCGGCGCCAAGAGCGGCAAGGCCCACGTGATCAAGTCCCACCACAACGTGGGTGGCCTGCCTGAGGAGATGAACCTCAAGCTGGTAGAACCGCTGCGCGAACTGTTCAAGGACGAAGTGCGCCGTCTGGGCCTGGAACTGGGCCTGCCGTACGACATGGTCTACCGCCACCCATTCCCGGGCCCGGGCCTGGGCGTGCGTATCCTCGGTGAAGTGAAGAAGGAATACGCCGACCTGCTGCGTCGCGCCGACCACATCTTCATCGAAGAACTGCGCAAGGCCGACTGGTACCACAAGGTCAGCCAGGCGTTCGTGGTGTTCCAGCCGGTGAAATCCGTTGGCGTTGTAGGCGATGGCCGTCGTTACGCGTGGGTCGTGGCCCTGCGTGCCGTAGAAACCATCGACTTCATGACCGCCCGTTGGGCACACCTGCCATACGAACTGCTGGAAACTGTCAGCGGCCGTATCATCAATGAGATCGAAGGCATTTCGCGCGTTACTTATGACGTGTCGAGCAAGCCGCCGGCGACGATTGAGTGGGAATGATCCTGCGCTAGCAGGTGAATGCTGAATGACAAAACCCCGGCCTAGTGCCGGGGTTTTGTATTTTGGAATAAGGTAAATCAAATACAACTGATCTAATTGTGGGAGCTGGCT
>NZ_JAHPJF010000034.1:0-43519 GCF_020515815.1 Pseudomonas sp. AF03-9
AGTGGATCTCCATAGGGCAGGGGGATCAGCGGCGCAGGTAGGAGCCGAAGTCAATGTCCCCGGCACTCAGGATCGCCTGCACCCGGTTATGCACATTCAACTTGCGCAATATTGCCGACACATGGGCCTTCACCGTGGTTTCGGCAATCTCCAGCGTGTAGGCGATCTGCTTGTTCGATTCGCCCTTGGTCATCCGCTCCAGCACCAGCAATTGCTTGCGGGTCAGCGCCTGCAGCAGCTCCGGGGCAAAGCCCGGGGTGTCGTTCATGCGGCGTTGGCTGGGGTTTTTCTGGGTGCGGATGATGTCGGGCGGCAGGTATACGTTGCCGTTGAGGATCTGCTGGATCGCTTCGGTCATTTGTTGGCGCGGCGACGACTTAGTGATGAACCCCACGGCGCCGTAGGTGATGGCTTGCAGCACGATCTGCTTGTCCTGCTCGGCCGAGACAATCACCACCGGGATGGTCGGCGATTCGTTGCGCAGGTTGATCAGGCCATTGAGGCCGTGCATGCCGGGCATGTTCAAATCCAGCAGGATCAGGTCAAGGTCGTCGTGGTCCTGGGTCAGCGCGAGGGCGCTGTCGAGGTCGGCGGTTTCCATCACTTCGCTGCCGGGAAAGCCGTCGCTGATGACGTTGTGGATCGCCTCGCGAAACAGCGGGTGATCGTCGGCAATCAGGATTTTGTACATGGCCGTTCACCTTCTTGTTGTGGTTTTTTATTGAAAGGGCTCGGGTGTCGCAGCCATCACTGGCAGTTTTGCCGCTTCCCACGCATCCAGGCCATCGCGATACCAATACACCGAGGTATAGCCCAGATTGGCGGCTCGTTTTACCGCGTTCCAACTCAACCAGCAATCGGAGCGACAGTAGAAGACCAACGGCCGGGTCAACTGACCGCCGGTGAATGTGTACAGGTGGCGTGCGAAGTAGCTTTGCCACTCGGGCGTGAGGTCGCCGTCGCCGGTATTGGCCAGCCAGTGGCTGCCGGGCAGGTTGGCGTGGGGCTGGTCTTCGATGAAGCGGCCTTGCAGGTATTGGCGCCGGTACACATCGATCAACACCGGCGCCGGGTTCTGGGTGAGCAGGGCTTGCAGGGCAGGGGTGTCGACGATGGTCGCACCGGGCGCCTGTGCCGGCGTGGGGCTGCGGTACAGGCTGATGCGGTAGCCGTCGGTGGAAAACAACGGCGCCTCAGCCTGGGCGTTGGCGCAGAGCAGGCACAGCAAGACCAGCAGGGGCAGTCGGGCGGGCAGCATGGCAGGTCAATCCTTATCGTTATGCGGCCATTACACGTCAGTCCCGCTGCCTTGGGAATGCGACGATAGACACGAAAACCAGTACTAAAGGAGTAGATCAGCCGTTTTTGCGCAGGGCGGCATGCTGCGGATTGAAGGTCAGCACCGCCAGCACCGTGAACACCACGGTCAGCCCCAGGCACACCAGCAGGGCCAGGCCGGCGAAGCGTTGGTAGAGGGCAAAGCGCACCAGTTCCACCGCGTGGGTGAACGGGTTGACCGCGCACAGCCAGTACAGCCACTCGCTGGAATCGCGCATCTTCCACAGTGGGTAGAGCGCCGACGACAGGAAGAACAGCGGGAAGATCACGAAATTCATCACCCCGGCAAAGTTCTCCAATTGGCGTATCCCATTGGACAGCAGCAAGCCCAGCGCGCTGAGCATCAACGCCACCAGCAACAGCGCCGGCAAGGCGATCAGCAAGCCCAGGGCCGGCGGTTGCACGCCATACACCCAGGCAATCGCCAGGAACCCGTAGACCTGCAACAGCGAAATCAACGAGGTCGCCAGCAGCTTGCTGCACAGCAAAAACGTGCGTGGCAGCGGACTGGTCAGCAGTACGCGCATGCTGCCCATCTCACGGTCGTAGACCATCGACAGCGAGCCCTGCATGCCGTTGAACAGCAGGATCATGCAGGCCAGCCCCGGGATGATGTACACCTCGTAGGGGATGTAGGTGTCGTAGGGTTCGATCACCGAGATGCCCAACGCTGCCCGAAAGCCTGCGGCGAATACCAGCAGCCACAGCAATGGCCGCACCAGGGCGCTGAGGAACCGTGTGCGCTGCAAGACAAAACGCAGCCATTCGCGCAGGACGATGCCGCTGAAACACTGCCAGTAGGCGTTCATGCCGCCACCTCTGCGCGGGTCAGGCGTGCGAACAAACCGCTCAGGTCGTCGCCTTGCTCCAGCAGCAGGCGGTCAAGTTGCCCGCTGGCTACCAGGCGACCCCGATGCAAAATCATCAAGGCGTCGTCAGCCTGCACTTCATCGAGCAAATGGGTGGTCCACAGCACGCTGATGCCTTGTTCCAGGCACAGCGTGCGCACATGTTGGTTCAGCGCCAGGCGGCTGGCCGGGTCGAGGCCGACGCTGGCTTCGTCGAGCAACAGCAGGCGCGGCTCGTGCAGCAGGGCGCGGGCGATTTCCACGCGGCGGCGGTGGCCGCCATTGAGTTCGCGGACCTTTTCCCGACGCCGCTCGCCGAGGGCCTGGCGCGCCAGTTCGGCCTCCACCCGCAACCCGGTCTGACGCCGCGACAGGCCGTGCAGCGCGGCGTGGTAGCGCAGGTTCTGTTCGACGCTCAAATCCAGGTCCAGGGTGCTTTGCTGGAATACCACGCCGAGTTGGCGCAATGCCTCACGCGGCGCCTCGCGCAATGAATGCCCGCCCACGCGGATGTCGCCGCCCTGCAAGTCATATAAACGCGTGAGCAGCGCAATCAAGGTCGATTTGCCCGCGCCATTGGGCCCTAGCAACGCCGCAAAACGCCCGGGCGCCAGGCTGAAACTCACCTCGCGCAACGCCTGGCGCGCGCCGTAGGAGAAGCTGATGGCGCTGGCGTCCAGCGCGTTCATGGCGTGACCACCACGCCCCACGGATAACGCCCAACCTTGACCGACTTGAGCACCTTGAGGCTGTCCACGTCGATCACCGACACGTCGCCGCTCACGCCGTTGGTGGCCAGCAACTGTTTCTCATCCGGGGTGAATGCCAGCTGCCACACACGACGGCCCACCAGCAGGTAGTCGAGGATCTCGTAGGTCTTGGCGTCGATCACCGCCACATGGTTGGCCGGGCCGAGGGCGACAAAGGCGTATTTGCCGTCGGCACTCAGCTTGATGCCCACCGGCTGCACCTTGTCCGGGTGCACGCCTTTGATCTTGAAGGTCAGGGTCTTGAGGATTGCGCGGCTGGCCACATCCAGAATGGTCACGGTGCCGCCGATTTCCGCCGAGGCCCACAGTTGCGTGCCGTCGTGGTTGAATTCGACGAAGCGCGGGCGTTGGTCCACCAGGGTGCTGTCGGCCAGGGTCTGGGTGCTGGTGTCGATCCAGTGCAGCATGTTCGTGGTTTCGCTGGTGTTCACCGCCCACTTGCCGTCGGGGCTCACGGCCATGCCTTCGGGCTCGACGCCGACGTTGATCTGGCCGAGCACCTTGGCGGTCTCGGTGTCGATCACGGTGACCAGCGCGTCGTCTTCGTTGGAGACGTACAGCCAGCGGTTGTTGGGGTGCAACGCGAATTGCTCGGGGTCTTTGCCGGAGGGCAGCTCCTTGACGATCTTGCGCGTGGCCACGTCCATCACCTGCACGCGGTCCGAGTCGCTGGCGCAGATGTACAGCAGCTTGTTGTCATGGGACAGCAGCAGGCCGCGTGGGCGCTGGCCGACCTTGAGGGTGTCGGTGACTTGCAGGGTCTGCATGTCGATCAGGCTCAGGCTGTTGTCTTTCTCGTTGGAGACCCAGGCCGTGGCGGCCACGGCGTGTCCGGCGGCAAGCAGCAGGGCGCAGGAGAGCAGGGTGCGGCGCATGGCGTATTCCTTATTGTTGTTGTGTGTTCAGGGAAAGCGGCAGGTCACCTCGGGTTTGTCGTAGCCCAGGCTGTCCATTTCGTTGAAAGGGTGCAGGAAACCGTCCTGGGGCGAGGTGCTCACCAGTGCACGGGGTTGCACGATGGGGATCGGCTGGCGCAGTTGGCCATTCCACGGGCGATAGCTGAGCTTGCGGCCCTTGAAACCGTCCAGCGGCAACTGCTCGCTGATCTCCAGCTGGCGGATGTTCATCGGGTTGACCTCGCGCAGCTTGCTCACTGCACTGGCGACGCTGCGCACGGCCATCCAGGCGGCGAAGTCGCGGTCGTTCATCCAGCGTCCGGCGAGGGCTTCGAAGCGTTTTTGCAGTTGGGCGGCGCCGTAGGTTTCGACGCTCTTGTGCCAGCCGGTGGGCGTCAGACCCTGGGTGCCGGCGACCGGGCGCGGGTACCAGGTCTGGTAGGGCACGTATTCGCCGAAGTCGCCGCGCTCGTCGGCGACCAGCACCACGTCGTATTCGGCGGTCTGGGTGAACAACGGCATGTCGGCCTGGGCGCTGCGGCGCTGGTCGTTGTCGAAACGCCAGGCTTTCTCGGCCACCAGTTGCAGGCCAAAACGCTTGGCTGCGCGGCGCAGGGCGGCGGCGTAGGCTTGATCGTCCGGAGTGGGGCCGACGATCAGCAGCGCCTTCTGCCATTTGCGCGTCACCAGAAATTGCGCCAGCGCATCGGCGAGCATGGCCCGGCTGGGCAGGCTGTGCAGCACGTTGCCCAGGCAGTCGGTGCTGCGCAGGCTGTCATCGGGGCTGCCGGCGTTGAACAGCAGGCTGTCGGGCAGTGCGGCGCTGAGTTGGCGCAGGCTGGCGGCGGGGGCGTTGACGACAAACAGGCGCAGGCCTTGGTCGTGTTGCTTCTGCGCGGCGGCAAGCAGGTCTTCGGGGTTATCGACTGTCGCGTCGATCAGGCTGTAGCGCTGGTTGAGAAAGGCGCCGGTGCTGTTGCTGTCGATGATCGCCAATTCGGCGCCCCGCAACCCGGCATCGGTGGGTTCGGCAATCACGTTGGACAGCAACGGCCCCGGGTCCGGGCGATAGCCGAGGTAGCCGATCTGCACTTGCAGCGGTGCCTCGGCGGCCTGGCCGGCGGTGGCCCAGGTGAGTGCCAGCAGGCAGGTCACGGCGAAAGGGGCGAGCTGGCGCATAAGGCACTCCAAGACAGTTGGCGCCAGCATATAAAGCCCGGTTACCCCTGCAAATATGCAGAAAGTAGCGCTGGGGCAGTACCAAGGTAGTAGCCCGCCGCACGCGGTGCGGTTTTAGCATGGGGCTCCAGTATCCGCTGCGGGGGTTGCACGATCATGCGAATTATCAAGGCGTTGCTCTTGCCGTTCCTGCTGATCGTCAGCCTGATCGGCATCGACCGACCCCACGCACCGCGCTCGGCGGCGCTCGTGCCGACTGTGCTGGCGCGCTAGGCATGTCGGCGCTGTGGCGGATCAACCTGTGGGTGTGCGGTTTCTTCGCGCTGGTCACCTGCGCCTGCACGGCGTTGCTGATGCATCAGGCCCTGGCGGATGTGGAGCGCGAGTTGCAGTCGGCCGAAGCGGTGGTGCATTACCTGAGTGAAACTGCCGTGCGCGATCCGGCCAGCCTGCAACCACGCCTCACCGCCAGCCTGCGCCATGTGCGCGTGCACTGGTTGGGCGCCGATGAAACCCCGCCCGCGCCGGAGCAAGAGGGGCTGGATGCGTGGCTCGGGCGCCTGCTGTTTGCCCAGGCGCGCCACAGTGCCGAGGTGCTCGACCTGGCCGATGGCCGGCGCGTGTCCATCGGCGTCGACCCGCGTGACGAGATCGATGAGGTCTGGGATTCCTTGCAGCAATTGCTGGGCCTGTGTGCGCTGGCATTGGCCCTGAGCCTGTTGACCATTCGCTGGGCGGTGCGCCGTGGCATGGGCGTGCTGGACGAATTGCTGTTGGCCCTGCAGCACGTGTGCAGCGGCCGTCTCAATGTGCGCCTGCGCAGCGCCGGGGTGCCGGAGGCACAGCAACTGGCGCGGCATTTCAACCGCATGACCGATGCCCTCGAACAGGCGCGCACCGACAACACCCGGCTGACCCAAACCCTGCTGGCGGTGCAGGAACAAGAGCGCACCCGCCTGGCCCAGACCCTGCACGATGACCTCGGCCAGTACCTGGCGGGGATTCGCGCCCAGGTGTGCCTGTTGCCGCTGATCGCCCATCAACCCGCCACGCTGACGCGTACCGTGCATCTGCTGGAAGAACACTGCGACCACTTGCAGCAGGGCTTTCGCGAACTGGTCCACGACCTTTACCCGGTGGCCCTGCAACACCTGCCGATGGCCGAGGCGTTCGGCATGTTGGTGACGCAATGGCGTGCCAGCCATGGCATCGACTGCCAGTTGCAGGTCAGCGAGGCGCTGCCGCCGCTGTCCCCGGCCGACAAGACCCACCTGTATCGCTTGCTCCAGGAAGCCTTGACCAACATCGTGCGCCACGCCGGCGCCAGCCAGGTGCGCGTGCGTTTGCAGCATCGCGGGACGCGCCTGCGCCTGTGGGTGCGCGACAACGGCCACGGCGCGCAGCAGCCTCAGCGGCGCGGTGTGGGCCTGCATTCGATGTATGAACGTGCGCGCTGTTTGGGCGGCGAATTGAAGATCATCAGTCATCCCGGCGCCGGTTGGGCGCTGGCGTTGGACATGCCTGTGGAGGTGTCATGAATATTCTGTTGGTGGATGACCACGCCGTGGTTCGCCAGGGTTATGCCAGTTTGTTGCGCGCATTGTTGCCGGCCATTGAAGTGCGTGAGGCGGCCAGCGGCGAAGAAGCCTTGGCGCGGGTACACGAGGCGGTGCCGAATCTGGTGATCATGGACTTCGGTTTGCCCGGCATCAGCGGCCTGGAAACCACCCGGCGCCTGCGCCAGCGCTTGCCGCAACTGCGTGTGCTGTTTTTCAGCATGCACGATGAACTGCCATTGGTGCGCCAGGCGCTCGACGCCGGCGCGGCGGGATACCTGACCAAAAGCTCGGCGCCCCAGGTGTTGATCGAAGCGGTGCGGCGCATCCTCGATGGCCACGCCTACATTGAACAACCCCTGGCCACCCAACTCGCCTGCCAGCCCACCGACCCGCGTTTGCACAGCATGACGCCACGGGAGTTGGAGATTTTCCTGATGCTCGCCAAAGGCACCCCGGCGCGGCAGATTGCCGAACAGCTGAGTATCAGCAGCAAGACGGTGTCCAACCACCTGACTTTGCTCAAGAGCAAGTTGCAGGTGAGTTCCCATGCGGAGTTGGTGCATGTGGGGATTGATATGGGGGTGGTGCGGGTGGCGGGGTGACGAGTTCTCTCTGATGCACACCGGCCTCATGTGGGAGTGGGCTTGCTCGCGAAAGCGGTGGGTCAGCTAGCCCATCTGATACTGACACACCGCATTCGCGAGCAAGCCCGCTCCCACACAAGCTCACACACCTATAGATCTGCGGTGCGCTAACGATCCCAGGTGGTGGGGCAATCCTTGCAGCCCTCCATATTCGCATCCTGGAAGTTCGCATAGTGCTGGCGGCTACCCGTAAGGGTGGCCTTCTCCAGATTGCTTTCCCCGAATTTGGCCTCCTGCAAATTGGCATCGCTCAAATCCGCCCCTTGCAGATCTGCCTTGCTCAGCCAGGTCATTTCCAGGTCTGCCGCACGCAGGTTGGCCTTGTGCATCTTCGCCCCCGACAGACGTGCGAATTGCAGATAGGCCGCGCTGAGGTTGGCGTTTTCAAATTGCGCGCCCTGGGCAAACAGGCCCCAGCCTTGTACGGCCATCAAGGTGGCGCCGCTGAAGTCGGCGAGGCGCAGGTTGGCCTGTTGCAGGCTGGCACGGGTGAGGTTGGCGCCTTGCAGTTGGGCTTTTTCCAGGTTGGCCAGGTCGAGGTTGACGTGGCGCAGGTCGGCATCGCGCAGGTCGGCGCCGGCCAGGTTCATGCCGCTGAGGTTCTGGTTGCGCAGGTTGGCGCCCTTGAGGTTGGCGCCGGGGCATTGGCTGTGTTCGGCAAGGGTGCAGCCGTTGATGATCAGCGGGGTGTCGTCATCGGCGTGGGCCACGCAGACAGCGATCAGGAGCAATACGGGCAAATAGTTCATCACGATACCTTTGTAGTGAGCGGGCTTGCCCCGCGCTGGGCGGCGAAGCCGCCCCAAACGGTCCGCCGCGGTGTTTCAGAGGGACCGAGGTGTCTGGTCTTAGGGCGGCTTCGCCGCCCAGCGCGGGGCAAGCCCGCTCACTACAGCCACCTTGTAAGGGTTATTGTTGGGCGGTTTTCAGATCCCAACTCGGAATCTTGAATACCCAGAACGACCCGCCCTGTGCCACCGGCTTGGTCAGCTCGGCCATGTCGCCGCCCCACAACGGCACCGCGCCGCCGTAGCCAACGGTCACGCCGATGTACTGCTCGCCATCCTGTTCCCAGGTGATCGGCGGGGAGACGATGCCGCTGCCGGTCTGGAACTTCCACAGCTCCTTGCCGGTTTTCGCGTCGAAGGCTTTGAAGAATCCGTCGCCGGTGCCGGTGAACACCAGGTTGCCCTTGGTCGCCAGCACGCCGGCCCACAGCGGCAGGTGTTCCTTGTGCTCCCACACCACCTTGCCGGTGGTGGGGTTCATCGCCCGCAGGGTGCCGACGTGGTCGTCATACATGCGCTTGATGCGGAAACCCATGCCCAGGTACGCCGAGCCCTTCTTGTAGTTGACCTCTTCGGTCCAATATTCCTCTTTCCACTGGTTGCCCGGGATGTAGAACAGGCCGGTGTCCTGGCTGTAGGCCATGGGGTTCCAGTTCTTGCCGCCGAGGAACGGCGGCGAGACTTCCACCGGCTTGCCCTTGGTTTCACCCGGCAACGGTTTGGCTGGGCGTTGGCCTTCGTTCTCGACGGGGCGGCCAGTCTTGAGGTCGATGTGGCTGGCCCAGGTGATGTTGTCCACGAACGGGAAGGCGTTTTGCAGCTTGCCGTTGTTGCGGTCCACCACATAGAAGAAACCATTGCGGTCGGCGTGGCCGGTGGCCTTGACCACTTTGCCGTCTTTGCCCTTGTAGTCGAACAACACCAGTTCGTTGTTGCCGGAGAAGTCCCAGGCATCGTTTGGTGTGTGCTGGTAGAACCACTTCACTTCCCCGGTGCTTGGGTCGACGCCGACCTGGCCGGAGGTGTAGAGGCTGTCGAAGTCGTGGGGGTTGCCGTCCTTGGACGTGCGCGCCCAGGTGTTCCACGGGCCGGGGTTGCCGGCGCCGACGATGATGGTGTTGGTCTCGGCATCGAAGCTCGCGCTCTGCCAAGGTGCACCGCCGCCGTGGCTCCAGGCCTCGACCTTGCCGGTTTCGGTGGTCGGGTCATCCGGCCACGAAGGCGCCTTGACGTCGCCGGTCGGGGTGCTGTCCTTGCCGTTCAGGCGGCCCATGTGGCCCTCCACGAACGGACGCATCCACACTTCTTCGCCGGTGTCCGGGTCGCGCGCATACAGCTGGCCGACCACGCCGAATTCATCGCCGGAGCTGCCGTGGATCAGCAGCACCTTGCCGCTGACCTTGTCCTTGATCAGCACGGGGGCGCCGGTCATGGTGTAGCCGGCGGCGTGGTCGCCGAACTTCTTGTTCCACACCACTTTGCCGGTGTTTTTGTCGAGGGCGATCAGGCGCGCATCAAGGGTGCCGAAGTAGATTTTGTCGCCGAAAATCGCTGCGCCGCGGTTGACCACGTCACAGCACGGGCGAATGTTGTCTGGCAGGCGGTGGTTGTAGGTCCACAGGCGTTTGCCGGTCTTCGCGTCGAGGGCGAATACGCGGGAGTACGAGCCGGTGACGTAGACCACGCCGTCGCTGACGATGGCCTGGGATTCCTGGCCGCGTTGTTTTTCATCGCCGAACGAGTAAGACCAGGCCGGCGTGAGCTTGAATACGTTCTTGTCGTTGACCTGGGCCAGCGGGCTCCAGCGCTGGGCGTTGGTGCCCATGCCGTACTGCAGCACGTCCTTGGTGGTCAGGTGGTCGTTGGCGATGTCTTCCCAGGTGACGTTGCGCGTTTGCTTGGCGGCAGGTTCGGCGGCGGCAAAACCTGCCGCACTGAAGGACAGGCTGCCCACCAGCAAAAAGGCTTGCACGGCAAGGCTTACGGGGGAGCGGGAGGGGAGCGATCTTATTGTCATGGTTTGCAGTTCCCAGTTGAGGTTTTGGCCTGCACAGGGTGGTGCGCCGAGGCGCTGGCTGGATACGGAAAATTTCCCGCTGTTGCCGGGAAGACTTCCCGAACCGCCGCTGATTTGGACGTGCCCCACAAGCCCTACTACCAAGGGAGTAGGACGCGACCACCAAAGCAGCATACGGTGCTGGACTGCGGGTTCCTAAGATGGTTGCCATAGCCTCTGCAATGAGGTTTGCGTGCAATCCTGAGGACAAAAATAATGACAACAAAACGCAATGCCTTGCTCGTGGCCGGCCTGTTGGTGGGTGTGATCGGTGTGGGTAACGTCTGGGCCCATGGCAACGTGGTGCCCCAGGCTGTGGAGACCAAAGGACTGACGCCGATCAAGGATGCGGGCGTACCGCTCGACGCCGATGGCTGGGCCGCCAACAACCCGTATCGCAAGTCCCCTGAGCACGACAGGGCCGTCGAAATCGGCTCCTCCGCTTACAACCAGAACTGCGCCGCGTGCCACGGTCTGGAAGCCAAGTCCGGCGGCATCGCCCCCGACCTGCGCATGCTCGACGAAGGCGACGCCGGGGATGAGTGGTTTGTCGAGCGCGTGCGCCACGGTGCCGTGCGGGATGGCCGTGTATACATGCCGAAAATGGCCGACTACCTGAGCCAGGAAGCCTTGTGGGCGGTGCGTACCTACCTGGATTCCGTGCGCGTCGAGGAGTAAGCCATGCGCCTGCTCAGCGTCGTGTTCGGCCTGGCCTTGCTGTGCTGCCAGGCGGCACAGGCCCAGGTGCGCAGCTATGACCAGATGATCGCCGCCGGCGAGTTGAAGGTGGCGGTGTACAAGGATTTTGCCCCCTACAGTTTCGACGACGGCGGCACCCCGCGCGGGGTGGACGTGGAGTTGGCCCAGGCGCTGGCCAAGGCCCTGGGCGTGCAACTGAAGCTGATCTGGGCGCCGGCCGGCGAGAAGCTCGACGACGACCTGCGCGACTACATCTGGCGCGGCAGCCCGTTGCACAACCAGCAACTGGCCGACCTGATGCTGCGCGCGCCTTACGACCACGAATACGCGCAGCGGCGCAACGACCAGGGTGAATTGGAAAACGGCCATGTGGTGATGTTCGGGCCGTACCAGAACGAACAATGGCAGGTGGCGTACGACCGCCGCCGCCTGGACAAGGTCGCCAGCGTGGCGGTGTTCGAGGAACACCCCATTGGTGTCGAAGTCGACAGCGTGCCGTCGTTTTACCTGACCTCGGTGTTCAACGGCATGCTGGCGCGCAAGACCCGTCACTATCCCAACGTGCCCCAGGCTTTTGCGGCGATGAAGGCCGGGGAGGTCGACGCGGTGATGGCGATGCGTGGCGAGATTGACTGGCAGGTGCATCAGGCCAACGACCCGCAACTGGCCCTGGCGCAAAACGCTTACCCGAACATGGGGCGGCAACGTTGGGAGATCGGCATGGCGGTGCATGAAAGCAATCGGCAACTGGCCTATGCCGTGGAGGAAGCGCTGGAAGGCCTGATCCGCGATGGCAGCCTGCAAGCGATCTACAGCCGATACGGCCTGCGTTACGAAGTGCCCGAGATGTACCAATGAACTGGCGCCTGACGGTGTTACTGGCCTGCCTGTTGCCGTTGGCCGCGCCCGCCAGTGAGGTCGATCCGGTGCCATCGGTGATGTGGGCGTTCTATCACAAGCAGTTCCTGAACGACGCGCCGTTCGTGTTCGACGAGCGGGTCAAGCTGTTGGCGCCGCCGTTCGCCGAAGACGCGCGGCAGGTACCGTTGGAAATCGATGCGCGGGCCTTCAAGGGCCGGGTGGTGCGCATCTTCGCCTGGGCCGAGCTGAACCCGCTGCCAAAAATCGTCGACTTCCAACCCAAGGCCGGGGTGTTGCCCTGGCTGTCGCTGCGCATCCGCATCGAACAGGCCACGCCGCTGCGCGCCGCGGTGCTGACCGATGACGGCGTGTGGCACGTCGGCTCGACCCTGATCGACGCGGCAGGCGGCGGCTGCACCGCGCCGAGCGTGGTGCGCACCCAGCCGGGGTGGGAAGAGCATATCGGCGAGGTACTCGGCGGGCGTTATCCCCGTGGCGAGTACAGCCGCGTGCGCGTGCAGGTTGCGCATCCGATGGACAACGGCATGGTCAGCGGCATCCCCGAGTTTTACCTCAACCACGCCCAACTGCTTGGGGACAACGGCCAGGTCATGGCCGAGCTGGAGCTGTTCCCGGCGGTCAGCGAGAACCCTAACCTGGCGTTCGACCTCGAGGGCGCCGGGCAGACGCGCCTGGTGCTGCGCGACAACAGTGGCAACCAGTTCGACGCGGCCATCCCCTGACCAGAAGGAGCGCGGCATGCGCTGGATACTGTTGTTATGCCTGGCCCTGAGCCTGCCCGCCGTGGCCGACATGGACTATGCCCTCAAACCCCGGCAGATCGCCGAAGGCACCTGGCTGCTGGAAGGCAGCACCGAGAATTTCGCCAAGGCCAATGGCGGCAATATCGTCAATGTGGCGTTTATCGTCACCGAGGCGGGCGTGGTGGTGATCGATACCGGGCCGTCCAGACGCTACGGCGAAGCCTTGCGCCAGGCCATCGCCAGTGTCACGTCCAAACCGGTGATCCAGGTGTTGCTGACCCATCATCACCCCGACCACGCCTTGGGCAATCAGGCATTCAAGGACGTGCCCATTGGCGCCCTGGCCGACACCACAAAGCTGTTGCACGAGCAAGGCGACAGCATGGCGGAAAACCTCTATCGCATGGTCGGCGACTGGATGCGCGGCACTGAAGTGGTGTTGCCGGGCCAAGTGCTGGAGCCCGGTGTGCGCAGCTTCGGTAATCATGATCTGCGCCTGCTGGCGCTGACCGGGCATACCGGCGCCGACCTGGCGATTCTGGACCAGAGCACCGGCGTATTGTTTACCGGCGACCTGGTCTTCTACCAACGCGCCCTGACCACCCCCAACAGCCCCGGACTCGCCGCCTGGCTGGCCGACATCACCACCCTGCAAGGTTTGCCCTGGACCCTGGTGGTGCCCGGTCACGGCCCGATCGCCACGGATGCGCAGCCCTTCGAACAGATGCGCGACTACCTGAGCTGGCTCGATCAACTGCTGCGCGACGGCGCCGCCAACGGCAATGACATGAGCGAGATGATCCGCAGCCCGATCCCCGAGCGCTTCGCCGCGATCAGCCTTGCCCGCTACGAATTGATCCGCAGCGTCAGCCACCTGTACCCGCGCTACGAGCGCGAGCAGATGCACCCGCTACTAAGGAACTAGCAAACTCGATACTGCGGTCAATTGTGACGGCGGCCCCTGCGCCCAAGAATCTGCACCAGACCGGGAAAATTTCCCGGGTATAACAAAAAACCGCAGAGGTAGCCGTCATGACCCAACCCGCACGCCGCCAACCCTTCGCCTTGAGTGTGTTGCTCGGTGCCATCCTGTTATCCGGCCAGGCCCTGGCCGCCGTGACCGACCAGGACATTCTCCAGGACCCGAAAAACCCCGAGCAGATCGTCACCAACGGCCTCGGTGTGCAGGGCCAGCGCTACAGCCCGCTGGACACGCTGAACGTGGACAACGTCAAGGACCTGCGCCCGGTCTGGGCGTTTTCGTTTGGCGGCGAAAAACAGCGCGGCCAGCAGGCGCAACCGATGGTCAAGGACGGGGTGATGTACCTCACCGGTTCCTATTCGCGGGTGTTCGCGGTGGATGCGCGCACCGGCAAGAAACTCTGGCAATACGACGCGCGCCTGCCCGATGACATCCGTCCGTGCTGCGACGTGATCAACCGTGGCGTGGCGTTGTATGGCGACCTGGTGTTCTTCGGCACCCTTGACGCCAAGCTGGTGGCGTTGAACAAGGACACCGGCAAGGTGGTGTGGAGCAAGAAGGTGGCCGACCACAAGGAAGGCTACTCCATCAGCGCCGCGCCCCTGGTGATCAACGGCAAGCTGATCACCGGCGTGGCCGGTGGCGAGTTCGGCGTGGTCGGCAAGATCGAAGCCTATGACCCGAAAAACGGCGACCTGCTGTGGACCCGTCCGACTGTCGAAGGCCATATGGGCTACGTGTACAAGGACGGCAAGGCGGTGGAGAACGGTATTTCCGGCGGCGAGGCGGGCAAGACCTGGCCCGGCGACCTGTGGAAGACCGGCGGTGCGGCGCCGTGGCTGGGCGGCTACTACGATCCGGAAACCAACCTGCTGCTGTTCGGCACCGGCAACCCGGCGCCGTGGAACTCCCATCTACGCCCGGGCGACAACCTCTATTCGTCTTCGCGCCTGGCGCTGAACCCGGACGACGGCACCATCAAATGGCACTTCCAGAGCACCCCTCACGACGGTTGGGACTTTGACGGCGTGAACGAGCTGATCTCGTTCAACTACACCGAAGGCGGCAAGGAAATCAAAGCGGCGGCTACCGCCGACCGCAACGGCTTCTTCTACGTGCTGGACCGCACCAACGGCAAATTCATCCGTGGCTTCCCGTTCGTGGACAAGATCACCTGGGCCACCGGCCTGGATAAGAACGGTCGGCCGATCTACAACGAAGCCAGCCGCCCCGGCGCGCCGGGCAGTGAAACCAAGGGCACTTCGGTGTTCGTAGCGCCGGCGTTCCTCGGTGCCAAGAACTGGATGCCGATGGCCTACAACCGCGACACCGGGCTGTTCTACGTGCCGTCCAACGAGTGGGGCATGGACATCTGGAACGAAGGCATCGCCTACAAGAAAGGCGCGGCATTCCTCGGCGCGGGCTTCACCATCAAGCCGTTGAACGAGGACTACATCGGCGTGCTGCGCGCCATCGACCCGAAAACCGGCAAGGAAGTGTGGCGCCACAAGAACTTCGCGCCGCTGTGGGGCGGGGTGCTGACCACCAAGGGCAACCTGGTGTTCACCGGCACGCCGGAAGGTTTCCTGCAAGCGTTCAACGCCAAGACCGGCGAGAAAGTCTGGGAGTTCCAGACCGGCTCCGGCGTGCTCGGCTCGCCGGTGACCTGGGACATGGACGGCGAACAGTACGTCTCGGTGGTCTCCGGCTGGGGTGGCGCGGTGCCGTTGTGGGGCGGTGAAGTGGCCAAGCGCGTGAAGGACTTCAACCAGGGCGGCATGCTCTGGACCTTCAAGTTGCCCAAGGAACTGGTGGCCAAGCACTAGTTCTACGACCAAATGACCATAGCCCCCCTGCCAACGGCGCATTCGCCCGGTAGCGGGGGCTCTTTACTATCGGCTCATCGCCTGTTGACCAACAGGCCCGGACCCCGACAGAGGCCTCATCATGATCTACGCACAACCCGGCACCCCAGGCGCTATCGTCAGCTTCAAGGCGCGCTACGGCAACTACATCGGCGGCGAATTTGTCGCGCCGATCGATGGCAACTACTTCACCAATACGTCGCCGGTGACCGGCGAAGTCATCGCCGAATTCCCACGCTCCAGCGCCGCCGACATCGACAAGGCCCTCGACGCCGCCCACGCCGCCGCCGACGCCTGGGGCAAGACCTCGGCCCAGGACCGCGCGCTGGTGTTGCTGAAAATCGCCGACCGTATCGAGCAGCACCTTGAAGTACTGGCCGTGGCCGAGACCTGGGACAACGGCAAGGCCGTGCGCGAAACCCTCAACGCCGACGTGCCCCTGGCTGCCGACCACTTCCGTTACTTCGCCGGCTGCATCCGCGCCCAGGAAGGCGGCGCCGCCGAGATCAACGAACACACCGCGGCCTATCACTTCCACGAGCCATTGGGCGTGGTCGGGCAGATCATTCCGTGGAACTTCCCGCTGCTGATGGCGGCCTGGAAACTCGCCCCGGCCCTGGCCGCTGGTAACTGCATCGTGCTCAAGCCGGCCGAGCAGACGCCGCTGTCGATCATGGTGTTTGCCGAGTTGATCAATGACCTGCTGCCACCGGGCGTGCTGAATATCGTCCAGGGCTTTGGCCGCGAAGCCGGCGAAGCGCTGGCCACCAGCAAGCGCATCGCCAAGATCGCCTTTACCGGCTCGACGCCCATCGGCGCGCACATCATGCATGCGGCCGCCGAGAACATCATCCCGTCGACCGTGGAACTGGGCGGCAAGTCGCCGAACATCTTCTTCGAAGACATCATGAACGCCGAGCCACAGTTCATCGAAAAGGCCGCCGAAGGCCTGGTGCTGGCGTTCTTCAACCAGGGCGAAGTGTGCACCTGCCCGTCGCGGGCGCTGGTGCAGGAGTCGATCTACGACGCGTTCATGGCCGAGGTGATGAAAAAGATCGTCAAGATCAAGCGCGGCAACCCCCTGGACACCGAGACCATGGTCGGCGCCCAGGCGTCCGAGCAGCAATACGACAAGATCCTCTCGTACCTGAAAATCGCCCAGGAAGAAGGCGCGGTGCTGCTCACCGGCGGCGCGGCCGAGCGTCTGGAGGGCGACCTGTCCAGCGGCTATTACATCCAGCCGACCCTGCTCAAGGGCCACAACAAGATGCGCGTGTTCCAGGAAGAAATCTTCGGCCCGGTGGTGGGCATCACCACCTTCAAGGACGAAGCCGAAGCCCTGGCGATCGCCAACGACAGCGAATTCGGCCTCGGTGCCGGCCTGTGGACCCGCGACATCAACCGTGCCTACCGCATGGGCCGCGCGATCAAGGCCGGCCGCGTGTGGACCAACTGCTACCACCTGTACCCGGCGCATGCGGCGTTTGGCGGGTACAAGAAGTCGGGTGTGGGGCGTGAGAACCACAAGATGATGCTGGATCACTACCAGCAGACCAAGAACCTGCTGGTGAGCTACGACATCAATCCGTTGGGGTTCTTCTAACCCTCCAGGCTTGAAATGCAGTCCCCTGTGGGAGCAGGCAAGCCAGCTCCCACATTTGGTTCCCTGTATGCCTGAGACTATTGCAGTGCGCGAACTCCTTCGAAAGTAGCATTCGCCTCCCATACCCCCCATGCATTAATGACCCGACCGGAATCTTCCGGCACAACAAGAGGAACGTCCCATGTGGAAAAAACCCGCGTTTACCGACCTGCGTATCGGCTTTGAAGTGACCATGTACTTCGCCAGCCGTTGATCTACCGCCGGCCAGTCTCGTGCTGGCCGGTGCTCAAGCGGTCTTTGGGACCCGTCCTACGACCCCCTCGGAAAGTCTCACCTGAGAAATAACGGCACTGCGTGATTTGATCCTGCCTTTTCGGACAGGGACTGTTGCGCATGACGGATACGCTGTGGGCTGCCCGCGAAGGCGACGCGCTGTTGCACAGCTCGATGTTGGCGGACGTGTTGGGCGGCGTGCTGGAAGTTGCGGCGACGGTGGCCGTGACGGCACTGGCCACGGCGGCCGTTGTGGCTGCAACCGGCATCAGCGTGGCGACAGGTGGCCTGGGCTGCGTTGTGCTGGGGGCCGTGGTCGGTGTGGTGGTCGGGCTCGGCATGGGTGCAAGCGGCGCCGATAAAGGCCTTTCGCGATTATGTGAGTCTTTCGCCAACGCACTCTTCCCACCCGTCATCGATGCATTCATCAGCAGCGGTTCGCCGGATGTGTTTATCAACGGCAAACCGGCAGCGCGGGCGGCCGGGAAAGTCGCCGCCGCCGTGGCAGAAGCGGGCAGTGAACCGACTTATCTGGATATCGCCGAAGGTTTTTTCTCTCAGCTCTGGCGCCCTACGGTCGCTGCGCCGGTGGCGGGCGCTGTGCCTTGTCCTGCCGATACCGTCGACTGCACTAAACACCCGCCCATGCCGGAGCAGTACCTCGCCGAAGGTTCCAGCAAGGTATTCATCAACGGCCAGCCCGCCGTGCGCAGTGGGGACAGAAGCACCTGCGAAGCCACGGTGGGCAAGGTGCAGATTTCGTCCAACGTGGTCATCGGCGGCGCGCCGGTGGTGGTGCGTGAGATTCGCAGCGGCAAGGCGCCGGGTGTAGGGCTGGCGGTAACGGCGTTGTTGGCATCGCGCGGTGGTGGGGCGAAGTTCTTCAGCACATTGCCTTGCATGACGGTAGGTGGGTTGGTGTCGTGGGGCACAGGGCAGGTGAGCAACGCGCTTGCGTCAGCAGTGCGCGGCTCGCCCAACCCGGTGCACTGCGCCACGGGGGCGAAGATGCTCGACGGTGACGACGACCTGGATTTTGCATTGCCTGGCCTGTTGCCGATCGTGTGGCAGCGGTACTACAGCAGCCGGGATGAACGCCGTAACGGGATATTCGGCGCCGGTTGGAGTGTGGCCTATGAGGTGTTCGTCGAGATAGGCCTACATCCCGAGGGGGGCGAACGGCTGATCTACACCGACGAGCAGGCTCGGCAGATCGACATGGGCGTGATCCCGCTAGGTGCTGCGGTGTTCAGCGCCGGCGAAGGCTTGAGCGTACGCCGCCATGCCAGCGGCCACCTGCTGATTGAGCGTGTCGACGGGCTGTATCGGCTGTTCGAACCCACACCGGACAACCCTACGCATTTGCGCTTGGGCCAGTGGGGAGATCGCAATGACAACCGCGTTTTCCTCGACTATGACGATCAGGGCCGCCTGAGCCAGTTGCGCGATACCTTTGGCGTTGTGCGAATCGAGCTGAGCTACAGCCAGCAATGGCCCCGCCGTGTCGAACAGATCGAGCGCCTGTACCCCGATCACCGTCGTGAAACGCTCTCCAGCTATACCTACGATACGCACGGCGATCTTGCAGCCGTGCGCGATGCCGATGGGCATGTTCAGCGCCGCTTCGCCTATGACAGCGGCCAGCGCATGGTCGAACACCAACTGCCCACCGGCCTGCGCTGCTTTTACCAATGGGCCTGCGTGGACGACCGTGAATGGCGAGTGGTACGGCACTGGACCGATGAGGGCGACGATTATCAGTTTGACTACGACCTGCTAGTCGGGCTTACGCGGATTACCGATGGCTTGCAACGGGTCAGCACCCGCAAGTGGAACCCGCAGTACCAGATCACCGAATACACCGACAACCTGGTGCACACCTGGCAGTTCGATTGGAATGACGAGCGCCAGTTGTTGGGGGCTACCGATCCTCTGGGTGGCCAGTGGCGATTCGGCTACGACGAATCCGGCAACCTGTGCAACACACAAGATCCGCTGGGCCGTATTGAATCGACGGTGTGGCTGGAACACTGGTCGCTGCCATTGGTTGAAACCGATGCAGCCGGCCACAGCTGGCGGTATCGATACGATCAACGCGGCAATTGCGTCAGTGAAACCGACCCGCTGGGGCACGTTGTGCGCTATCGCCATGATGGAGTTGGGCAGGTCATCGAAATCACCGACGCCACGGGCAAGCGCAAAATCCAGCGCTGGAATGAAACCGGGCAGTTGATCGAGCAGGTCGATTGTTCGGGCTATGCCACAAGGTTCGAGTACGACCGTCGAGGTCATTTACAAACCCTTATCGATGCAGTCGGTGAACGCCAGCGTTATCAACACGACAGCCACGGCCGATTGCTGCAAATCGAACGGCCCTACGGTTACATCGAACACTACCTGCGCAACACCAGTGGTCAGTTGAGCGCCTACACCGATGCGGCGGGCCACACTACCCGCTACCAATATGACCGGCGCGGGCAGCTGGTGCGGCGCATTGATGCCCATGGCCGCCAGATCGAATATCGGCACGATGCCTACGGTCGATTGCAAACCCTGACCAACGAAAACGGCGGGCACTATCGCTTCGCCTGGGACCAGGGCGATCGACTCACGCAACAGCAAGACCTCGATGGCAGTGCGCGGCGTTATGCCTATGACGCGCTGGGTAACGTGATCTCGGTCGAGTACGTGCCGTTGGATGATGCACCCTCAATCGTGCACCGCCTGGAGCGCGACACTGCTGGCCGCTTGTTGGTGAAAGTGACCGCTGACGGTCGAACCGAATACACCTACGATTCAGTCGACCAACTAACCGCTATCAACTTCACAGGTATTGACGGGTCCAGCCAGACCTTGGGTTTCGCTTACGACCCGCTTGGGCAACTGCTGAGTGAACAGAGTGCGGCGGGCACGCTGAAACATCACTATGACGAGCTCGGCAACCTGATCCAAACCCAACTGCCCGACGGCCGCTGGCTCAATCGCCTGTACTACGCCAGCGCCCACCTGCACCAAATCAACCTCGACGGCCACGTCATCAGCGACTTCGAACGCGACCGCCTGCACCGCGAAGTCCTGAGCACCCAAGGCCAACTCACCACCCGCAGCGACTACGACCGCTGCGGCCGATTGCGCTCGCGTACACGCCGCCCCACAGGCCAACCCCCGCAACTGCCAGGCGCCCAGCGCCAGTTCGAATACGACCCTGCTGACAACCTGATCGCCCGCGTGCAAGCAAACCAGCGCCAACTGCTGCACTACGACGCCACCGCTCGAATCATTGCTACTCAAGACAACACTCAAGGCCAGCAAGAAACCTTCGCCTACGACGCCGCCGCCAACTTGCTGGATGGCCCACACGGGCAGAGCGGTTGGGTACGGCACAACAAACTGCTGACCTACCAGGACAAGCGCTACCGCTACGACGGCTTTGGTCGAATGAGCGAAAAACGCAGCACCCTGCGTGGCGTGCAACGCTTCACCTACGACGCCGAACACCGCCTGATCGAAGTGCACAACCCCAACGGCAACGTGGTGCGCATGACCTACGACCCGTTGGGGCGCCGTGTCGCCAAAACCGAACACGATCGCCAGGGCCGTCTACTGGGCGAAACGCGATTCGACTGGGACGGTTTGCGGCTATTGCAAGAGCATCGACACAGCCAGACTAGCCTCTATCTCTACGAAGAAGACAGCTACGCACCACTGGCCCGCATCGACGGAACGGGCGAACACCAGCGCGTGCGCTACTACCACAACGATCTGAATGGATTGCCGGAACAACTGACCGACGCTGATGGAAAAACCGTGTGGCAGGCACGGTATCGGGTGTGGGGTAGCACGCTAGAAGAGGTATGTGAGGCGGGATTTATTGAAGGGCAGAACCTGCGGTTTCAGGGGCAGTACCTGGACCGGGAAACGGGGCTGCACTTCAATACATTCAGGTTTTATGATCCGGATGTGGGGCGCTACACGACGCCAGATCCAATAAGTCTGAAGGGAGGGCTAAATTTATATGCATACACAATCAATCCGTTTGATTGGGTTGATCCGCTGGGGCTGTCATGCCGTGTAAACGCGGTCGGTAGAACGCCAGGTAAAAAAAGCAAAACAGGGAAAGCGGTCATCGCTCGAATGCGCGCTGAGAGTCGCATCAAAGGTGAAGGCAAGAATATGCAGTTCAAGAGTCGGCTAGACAATGAGTGGTACCCGCTAAAGGATGCTGATATGGCTCACCGGACCGACGCCGTCAGATACTGGAATCAGAGAGGTGGCTATCACGGTGCCAAGGCTAAAGAAGTACGGGGCTGGATGCGCGATCCGAACAACTATGAATTGGAGCACTACAGCTACAATCGATCCCGAGGTGCAAGCCTGAAAGAGCGATACAGGGACCCAGGTCTTTTCATGGGGCCGGCCGAGAAACCTGATTATAGATACTGAGAAGGTTGTCTATGAAAGACCTGTCTGAAGAAAGCCCAGATCTGGAAGCGAAAATTTCGTCGATTATGGAGGCGGGAAACGAGCTAGACGAAAAGGGCAAAACAACTCAGGCGCTTGCTGCATATGTGCAAGCCTGGGAGCTACTTCCAGAGCCCAAAGTCAGCTGGAAGCTATTGACCGGGTGGATCGCAGGTTCGCTTTATAACGTTTACTTTGGAAACGGTGATTTTAAAAAGGCCAAATATTGGGCTCAAGCAGCGCTCGGCGGCAGAAGTTCCGAGCGCAATACCGGCCCATTGATAGATCTGGGCATGGCCTGCCTCGAGCTTTTTGAGGAAGACGAGGCATTTCAACATTTCGACGATGCCTACGCCGCCGGTAAAGAGAGAGCTTTCCAAGAAAGGCCAAAAAAATATTTGAGTTTTTATTTGAGTAAGAAGAGGAAGAGATGACGAACTCACGTAATCGCATCGGGGCAATTGGAGATGCCCCTTTGGTCTGATTGCATTCCCCCCCGGATCGGTTAGTGTGGAGCCCATCCTTCCAAAATAATAAAAACAGGCTTTCCAATGAGCCCAAACCTCAGCCTCCTGCGTAAATTCGTCTCGCCTGAAATCATTTTTGGCGCCGGCTGCCGGCACAACGTCGGCAATTACGCGAAGACCTTCGGCGCGCGCAAGGTGCTGGTGGTCAGCGACCCCGGGGTGATCGCCGCCGGTTGGGTCGCCGACGTCGAAGCCAGCCTGCAAGCCATCGGTATCGATTACTGCCTGTACTCCGCCGTGTCCCCCAACCCCCGCGTTGAAGAAGTGATGACCGGCGCCGAGGTCTACCGTGAAAACCACTGTGACGTGATCGTCGCCATTGGCGGCGGCAGCCCGATGGACTGCGGCAAGGCCATCGGTATCGTGGTCGCCCACGGGCGCAGCATTCTCGAGTTCGAAGGCGTGGACACCATCCGCGTGCCCAGCCCGCCGCTGATCCTGATCCCCACCACCGCCGGCACCTCGGCGGATGTCTCGCAGTTCGTGATCATTTCCAACCAGCAGGAACGCATGAAGTTCTCCATCGTCAGCAAGGCGGTGGTGCCGGATGTGTCGCTGATCGACCCGGAAACCACGGCGAGCATGGACCCGTTCCTGTCCGCCTGCACTGGCATCGACGCGCTGGTGCATGCCATCGAGGCGTTCGTCTCCACCGGCCATGGCCCGCTGACCGATCCCCATGCCCTGGAAGCCATGCGCCTGATCAACGGCAACCTGGTGCAGATGATCGCCAACCCCACCGACATTGCCCTGCGCGAGAAGATCATGCTCGGCAGCATGCAGGCCGGACTGGCGTTCTCCAATGCGATCCTTGGCGCGGTGCACGCCATGTCCCATAGTCTTGGCGGGTTCCTCGACCTGCCCCACGGGCTGTGCAACGCGGTGTTGGTGGAGCATGTGGTGGCGTTCAACTACAGCTCGGCGCCGGAGCGTTTCCAGGTGATTGCCGAGACGTTCGGCATCGACTGCCGGGGCCTCAACCACCGGCAGATCTGCGGGCGGTTGGTGGAGCATCTGATCGCGTTGAAGCACGCGATCGGTTTCCACGAAACCCTCGGCCTGCACGGGGTGCGTGTGGCGGATATTCCGTTTTTGTCCGAGCATGCAATGGATGACCCGTGCATCCTCACCAACCCGCGCGCGTCGAGCCAGCGTGATGTTGAGGTCGTTTATGGCGAAGCACTCTGACGACCCGCAACGCGCGCTGTCTGCGCTGCTGGGGCTGGGCGACCAGTCGGCGCGCAAGAGTCACTACCCGGAGCTGACCGCACGCCTGGATGAGTTGGAGGCCGAGCGCAAGCGCTATATCCGCCTCAACGACGAGTTGGAGCAGCGCGTCGCCGCACGCACCGATGAATTGCTGGAAGCCAACCACAATCTGCAGCAGCAGATCGCCCAGCGCGAACAGATCGAACAGGATCTGCGCGACGCCCGCGACGCCGCCCAGGCCGCCAACCGCAGCAAGGACAAGTACCTCGCCGCCGCCAGCCATGACCTGCTGCAACCACTGAACGCCGCACGGCTTTTGATCGCCACCTTGCGTGAGCGCCAGTTGCCCGATGTCGAGCGGGTACTGGTGGAACGCACGCACCAGGCGCTGGAAGGCGCCGAGGATCTGCTCACCGACCTGCTCGACATCTCGCGACTCGACCAGGCGGCGGTCAAGCCGGATGTGGCCCTGTATCGCCTGGATGAAGTGTTCGCGCCGCTGGTCTCGGAATTCCAGTCGGTGGCCCAGGCGGCCGGGCTGAATTTGCGCGTGCACACCGGGCATTACGCGGTGCGCACCGACCTGCGCTTGTTGACGCGGATTCTGCGTAACTTTCTCAGCAACGCTTGCCGCTACACCGACGACGGCTGCATCCTCCTCGGCGCACGACTCCGGGGCGATTGCCTGCGCCTGGAGGTGTGGGACACCGGGCGCGGGATTGCGGCGGATCGGCTGGAGGCGATTTTCCTTGAGTTCAACCAGCTGGATGTCGGCCGTGCAGCGGATCGCAAGGGGGTGGGGTTGGGCTTGGCGATTGTCGAGCGGATCGCCGAGATCCTTGGCTACCCGATTGCCGTGCGCTCCTGGCCGGGGCGCGGCTCGATGTTCAGCATCGAAGTGCCGCTGAGTGCCGAGATGCCCCTGGCGATCAGCCAACTGCCGGTACAACCGACCACCGGCAATCCGCTGCCGGGGCGGCGCTTGCTGGTGATCGACAACGAAACCAGCATCCTCGAAAGCATGAGCGCGCTGCTCGAACAGTGGGGCTGCGAAGTGCTCACCGCCACCGACCAGGCCGGTGCGATGGCGGTGTTGCAGGGCAGGGCGCCGGAGTTGATCCTCGCCGACTATCACCTCGACCACGGCGTGGTCGGCTGCGAGGTGGTCAAGCAGTTGCGCGAGCATTTCGCCTGCAAGATCCCCGCGGTGATCATCACCGCCGACCGCACCGACCAATGCCGTCGCGCCTTGCGTCGGCTGGATGCGCCGTTGCTGAACAAACCGGTCAAGCCCGGCAAGTTGCGGGCGGTGTTGAGCCAACTGCTCAGTTGAAGCGTAAACCCAAGCCCTTGTGGGAGCGATTGATACCCGTCAACACCGGGTGCGGCAATTTGGGCCATGCTTGCGGCCTGATTTAAAGGCTGACGGAGCCCGCCATGAACGCCCCCGCGACAATCGCTGCACCCTTCAAATTGCCCTTGGGCCTGGTCATCGCCGTACTGGTGATGGCCGGGGTGCTGCTGTTGCCGCTGCCGGCGGACTTGCCGGTGGCCGGGCATCGCATGCTGGCGATCCTCGCGTTTGCCGTGGTGGTGTGGATCACCGAGGCGGTGTCCTACGAGGCCAGCGCGATCATGATCACGTCGCTGATGGCGTTCCTGTTGGGCACTGCGCCGTCGCTGCAAGACCCTGCGCATCTGATCGGCACCAGCCCGGCCATCAGCATGGCGTTGACCGGGTTCTCCAACCCGGCGCTGGCGCTGGTGGCGGGCGCGCTGTTTATCGCGGCGGCCATGACCCACACCGGCCTGGACCGGCGCATTGCGTTGGTGACGCTGAGCCGGGTCGGCACCAGCACCCGGCGCATCCTGCTGGGGGCGATTGCCGTGACCATCCTGCTCAGCCTGGTGGTGCCCAGCGCCACGGCGCGCAGTGCCTGTGTGGTGCCGATCATGATGGGCGTGATCGCTGCATTCGGCGTGGACAAGCGCTCGAACATCGCCGCCGCGATCATGATCGTGGTGGCCCAGGGCACCAGTATCTGGAACGTCGGCATCCAGACTGCTGCGGCGCAGAACCTGCTCACCGTCGGTTTCATGGACAAGATGCTTGGCCAGCGCGTGTCGTGGATCGACTGGCTGATCGCCGGGGCGCCGTGGGCGTTGATCATGTCGGCGGTGCTGTTGTTCCTGGTGCTCAAGCTGCTGCCGCCGGAGACCGATAGCATTCCCGGTGGCAAGGAGGCGGTGGCCCAGTCACTGGTGGACATCGGCCCGATGACCGGGCCGCAGAAACGCCTGCTGAGCGTGTCGGTATTGTTGCTGCTGGCCTGGGCCACCGAAGGGCGCCTGCACAACTTCGACACCACCTCGACCACTTACGCCGGGCTGGTGTTCCTGCTGCTGCCGGGGCTTGGGGTGATGACCTGGAAGGATGTGCAGTCGCGCATTCCGTGGGGCACGGTGATTGTGTTTGGTGTGGGCATCAGCCTGGGCACCGCGCTGCTGACCACCCAGGCCGGGCAATGGCTGGGCTCCCAGGTGGTGGCGCATACCGGCCTGGATCAAGTCGGGCCGCTGGGGGTGTTTGCGATCCTGGGCGCGTTTTTGATCCTGATTCATTTGGGCTTCGCCAGCGCCACGGCGCTGACCTCGGCGTTGCTGCCGATTTTGATTGCGGTGTTGCAGACCTTGCCTGGCGAATTCAGTCGGTTGGGCATGACCATGTTGCTGGGGTTTGTAATGAGCTACGGGTTTATCCTGCCGATCAATGCGCCGCAGAATATGGTGTGTTTGGGCACCGGAACGTTTACGGCGCGGCAGTTTGCCAAGGTGGGGATTCTGGTGACGCTGATCGGCTATGGCTTGATGCTGGTGTTCGCTGCCACTTACTGGAGCTGGCTGGGCTGGATCTGACTCAGAACACGCCGCAGATCCAATGTGGGAGCGGGCTTGCTCGCGAATGCGCAGTGTCAGTCAGCAAATGTAGTGACTGATCCACCGCATTCGCGAGCAAGCCCGCTCCCACACAAGCCTGCTCCCACATTTTTTCCGGCGCACACTTCAGTCATCATTTGTACCTTCTCGATGGCAAGATGAACTTCGCTCAGGTTTACTGTCTCTGAGTACCGGTTTACCTGAGTCGTCGAATGGACAAATACACCCCCCGCACCTGGCAGCCCCACGAGCGGCCGAGCCTGCCCGGTTCGCCGTCCACCCCGTTGCACCCGACGCCCAAGCGCTGGCTGTTCGCACTGGTCGGCGTGCTGGTGGCAATCACCGGCGGCTTGGGCAACGCGCTGGTCATCGCCAACCTGCAATACCTGCAAGGCGCCCTGGGTGCGACCACTGCGGAAATGGCCTGGCTGCCCGCCGCCTATGTGATGACCAACGTGTGCATGAACCTGTTGCTGGTGAAGTTCCGCCAGCAGTTCGGCCTGCGTGCGTTTACCGAGGTGTTCCTGGTGCTGTACGCGCTGGTGACCTTCGGGCACTTGTTCGTCAACGACCTCAGTTCGGCGATTGCGGTGCGGGCGGCCCACGGCATGGTCGGCGCGGCACTGAGTTCGTTGGGCTTGTATTACATGATCCAGGCCTTCCCGGCCAAATGGCGTTTGAAATCCCTGGTGCTGGGCCTGGGCACGGCACAACTGGCGTTGCCGCTGGCGCGGTTGTTCTCCGAGGACTTGCTGCAAATTGCCGAATGGCGCGGCTTGTACCTGTTCGAACTGGGCCTGGCGCTGATCTGCCTGGGCTGTGTGTTCCTGCTCAAGTTGCCGCCTGGTGATCGTTTCAAGACCTTCGAAAAACTCGACTTCCTGACCTTCGCCCTCTTGGCCAGCGGCGTGGCCCTACTGTGTGCGGTGCTGTCCCTGGGCCGGATCGACTGGTGGCTGGAAGCGCCGTGGATCGGCGTCGCCTCGGCGTGTTCCCTGGTATTGATCATGGCTGGCCTGGCCATCGAGCATAACCGCGCCAACCCGATGCTGATGACCCGTTGGCTGGGCAGCGGGGTGATGATCCGGCTGGCGTTGGCGGTGATCCTGATCCGTATGGTGCTGTCCGAGCAGTCCACCGGCGCCGTGGGGTTCATGCAGGTGCTGAACATGAGCTACCAGCAAATGCACACGTTGTACCTGGTGATGCTGGCCGGGGCGATTGCCGGGCTTGCGGTCAGCGCGTTGACGATCAACCCGGCGCATCTGCTGATGCCTCTGGTGATTTCCCTGGCGTTGATGGCCACAGGTTCGGTGATGGACAGTTTCTCCAGCAACCTGACCCGCCCGCAGAACCTGTACATCAGCCAGTTCCTGCTAGGCTTCGGCGGCACGTTCTTCCTTGGGCCGACCATGGTGCTGGGCACCAAGAACGTGCTGGCCAACCCGCGCAATCTGGTGAGTTTTTCAGTGATGTTCGGCATTTGCCAGAACCTCGGCGGCCTTATCGGCGCGGCGCTGCTGGGTACGTTCCAGATCGTGCGCGAGAAGTTTCATTCGAGCATGATCGTCGAACACCTGACCCTGCTGGACCCGCGTGTGGCCGCGCGGGTGGCGAGCGGTGGCTCGGCCTACGGTGGTGTGATCGCCGACCCCGAGTTGCGCAACCTCATGGGTATCCGCAGTCTCGCGACGGCGGCCACCCGTGAGGCGAATGTGATGGCTTACAACGATGTGTTCATGCTGATCGCGATCATCGCGATGCTGACCATGATCTGGATCTTTATCCGCAGTCTGTGGCTGATGAGTACCACTCGAGCAGCCACTCCCGTTCAACCCAGCGGCGCACCTACATGACCGAACCTTCAACCACGACCACCACCGCCATCGCCGCCACCCCCGAAGGCAGCACGCCGCCGGGCGCGGTGCCCACCGAACTGCGCCCGCTGCGGGTGCGGATCATCTCGTCCCTGGGCTTTGCCGCGATTGCCATTGTCGGCGTGCTGATCGTGCTTTACGCCTGGCAACTGCCGCCGTTCAGCAGTGCAGTGGAAACCACCGAAAACGCCCTGGTGCGCGGGCAGGTCACGATCATCGGGCCGCAGCTCAGCGGCTACGTGTTTGAAGTCCCGGTGCAGGACTTCCAATACGTAAAGACCGGCGACCTGCTGGTGCGCCTGGATGATCGCATCTACAAACAGCGCCTCGACCAGGCGCTGGCACAGTTGGCGGTGCAGAAGGCGTCGCTGGCCAACGTGGTGCAGCAGCGCAATAGCGCCGAAGCCACCATCAAGCTGCGCCAGGCGGCGTTGGCGGACAGTGAGGCGCAGGCGCGCAAGAGCACCGCGGATTTGCGCCGCAATGAAGAGCTGATCAGCGATGGTTCGGTGTCCCGGCGCGAGCTGGACGTGACCCGTGCCGCGAACGCGCAGACCCTCGCGGCGGTGGCCCAGGCCCAGGCGAGCCTGGAAATCGCGCGGCAGGATTTACAGACGGTGATCGTCAATCGCGGTTCCCTGGAAGCGGCGGTGGCGAGTGCGGATGCGGCGGTGGAACTGGCGCGGATCGACCTGTCGAACACGCGCATCACCGCACCACGTGACGGCCAGCTGGGGCAGATTGGCGTGCGCCTGGGGGCCTACGTCAACTCCGGCGCGCAACTGATGGCACTGGTACCGCCGCAGTTGTGGGTGATCGCAAACATGAAGGAAACCCAGATGGACAACGTGCAGGTGGGGCAACCTGTGACGTTCACCGTGGATGCACTGAACCACCGCAAGTTTCATGGCACGGTGCAGCATATTTCACCGGCCACCGGGTCGGAGTTCAGCCTGTTGCAGGCAGACAATGCCACCGGCAACTTCGTGAAAATTGCCCAGCGGGTGCCGGTGCGGATTACGGTGGATGCGGATCAGGCCGAGAGCGAACGGCTGAGGCCGGGGTTGTCCGTGGTGGTCAGTATCGACACCGCAGGGCGCCTCAAAAACAGCCCACCCTGACACTGACACAACAGCGATCAAAACTGTGGAAGCGGGCTTGCTCGCGAAAGCGGTGTGCCAGGCGCTGAATGAGTTACTGCGCCACCGTATTCGCGAGCAAGCCCGCTCCCACAGTTGGAAGGTATTTCAGCTTGAATGACAGATGTGCCGACTGGTTTTGTTCCAGCAACTTCAACCCCGGCTTGCCGGGCAGATGATGGGCATTCACCGGGTGGCTTACCGGCTCGATGCAAAAGAACTCCAACCCCGGCGGGCAGTAGAGCAGGAAGTAATCGGCGCCGCTGGCCTGGCATTCCAGGGCGTAACCCAGGTCCGGTTGCTCGATGCGGCACTGCCCATCCCAGTGACAGAAGCCGTTGTCGACCAGGCCGTCGGGCAGGCCTTTCAACTGCTGGAAATCCCAATCCACTGGCACCGGCGCCAGGCCCGTGGGCAGTTTCGCCGCATCACTGAGCCACACCTGCGAAGCCTTGGCCTGCAACCGCGTGCCGGGTGTGCGGGGCAAATACGGATGCAGTCCCAACCCATGCCACGCGGCTTTCTCGGCCAGGTGCGTGACCGTTAACGCGATGTTCAACTCACCGTCCCGCAAGCCAAAGCGTTGCTCGGCGCGATAGGCGAACGGTGTGTCGCACAACACCTGCATCACCACTTCATCCGCCGACTGGCTGACCACCTGCCACGCCTGCTGCCACGCCGAACCGTGGATCGGCAACGGGTCGGTGCGGCTGTTGGGTTGCAGGGGCAGCCAGCCGTCGGGGTTGTTGAAGCCGCCTGCCGCGATGCGGTTGGACCAGGGCGCGAGTGGGTAGCAGCCCAGTTTGCCCGGCAGGCCGCTGTTCACGGCGTGCTCATCGCTGTGGCGCAACAATGGCTGGCCGGTGGCGATGACCTGCCAGTTGACGATGCTGCCGCCGATGGCGGGGGCCAGGGTGAGGTGGGTGAGGGCGTCTTTGAGTTCGATCATCAGGGCTGTCCCGTCAGAGGGTGAAAGTCGGCTCGGGCAAACCCTGCACGCCAGGATTGAGGGCAAACACGCCACCCGACAGCGACTGTTCGCTCGGATCATCGCGGATCGAGGTGACGAACAGTGTGTCCAACCGGCTGCCGCCAAAGGCGCACATGGTGGGCTTTTTCACCGGGACGCTGAGGGAGCGGTCGAGGCGTCCGTCGGGGGTGAAACGGTGGATCAGCCCGGCGTCGTTGGCGCAGATCCAGTAGCAACCGTCGGCGTCCACTGCGGCGCCGTCGGGGCGGCCGGGGTGCTGGTGCATGTCCACGAATAGGCGGCGGTTGGATGGCGTGCCGCTGTCGATGTCGTAGTCGAATGCCCAGATCTGTTGCACCAACGGGTGAGAGTCCGAGGCGTACATCGTGCGCCCATCGGGGCTGAAGGCCAGGCCGTTGAGGGTGATGAAACCGTCCAGTTCGGCATGGGGCGCCTGGCCAGCGGTGTACCGATACAGAATGCCTGCGGCCGCATTCAAGCCCATGTCCAGCACCATGCTGCCGGCCCAGAAGCGGCCCTGGCGATCACAGCGGCCATCGTTCAGGCGCATGTCCGCGCGGGGGTGTTCGACGCGGGCCAAGGGCGTGCTGTCGAGGCTGCCGTCGTTGTGCGCGGTGAGCTGGAAAAAGCCGCTTTCCATGCCGGCGACCCAGTTGCCCGCCGTCGTGCGGGCAATGCAGGCGAGCATCTGCGGGGCTTTCCAGGCGGCGATGTGGCCGCTGGCGGCGCTCCAGCGTTGCAGGCCGCCGTGGGGGATGTCCACCCAGTACAGTGCGTTTTCTGCGGGCACCCACACCGGGCATTCGCCTACGACGTTGCGGGCGTCGACAATCAGTTCTGCACTCATGGGTCAGTCCCCGAACGGCCCGGCCGCGCAGAAGGCGCCGCCCTGGTAGACCTTGGCCGGATCATCGGCGGCCACTGGTGGCAGGGCTTCGACCTGGGCGCGGAACACTTCGGAGTTATCCTTGGGCGCGTAGCCCAGGTGTGCGGCGTAGCGGTTGTCCCACCAGGTGTCGAGGTTATCCGACATGCCGTAGACCACGGTGTGGCCGACGTCTGGCGTGTACAGCGCGCGTTCGAGCAGTTGGGTCAGGTCATCGAAGCTTAGCCAGGTGTGCATCATGCGGCGGTTCTGCGGTTGCGGGAACGACGAGCCGATGCGGATGCTCACGGTCTGGATGCCGTAGCGATCGAAGTAGAAACTGGCCATGTCCTCGCCGTAGGACTTGGACAGGCCGTAGTAGCTGTCCGGGCGACGGGGCGAATGGGCGTCGAGGATTTCACCTTGTTTGTGAAAGCCGATCACGTGGTTGGAACTGGCGAAGATCACACGTTTGACCCCATGCCGACGTGCAGCTTCGTAGATATGGAAAATCCCGCTGATGTTGGCGCCGAGGACCTCTTCAAAGGAGCGCTCCACCGATACACCGCCAAAGTGCAGGATGGCGTCGACGCCTTCCACCAACTGGTGCACGGCTTGTTTGTCGGCGAGGTCGCAGGGTTGGACTTCTTCGGCGTCGTCAGCGGCCGGGGCCATCTCGGCGATGTCCGACAGGCGCAGTACGCGGGCATAAGGGCGCAGGCGTTCACGCAGGACTTTGCCCAGGCCACCGGCGGCACCAGTGAGCAGCAGGCGGTTGAAGGGAGCGGGAGTGGTCGTGGTCATGGGCGTTCCATTGTTGTTGTAGGTTGTCGTATGACTAGGCCAAAGTATCGTTACAGATTCCCCGGCTTGTCAACGCTCCTTGCGGCGAATGCAATTCAAGTGTGGGAGCGGGCTTGTGTGGGAGCGGGCTTGCTCGCGAAAGCGGTGTGTCAGTTACAGGTGTGCTGACTGATCCACCGCTTTCGCGAGCAAGCCCGCTCCCACAGGGGGATTTGCGTTGGCTGCACAGGCGGGTTCGACGTGAATGTTTACAGCAGTGAAATCGGGTAGCTGATGAAGAGTCGGTTCTCGTCGAACTCATTGTTGCTGAAGTCGCGACGCATGGTCGAGTTTCGCCATTTCACGTTCAGGTTCTTCAGCGCGCCACTTTGCACGGTGTAGGCCAGTTCCGACTCGCGGCCCCATTCCTTGCCGTCGGTGATCGTTCCGGTGTGCACGTTACTGCCACTGATGTAGCGATTCATCAGCGTCAGCCCCGGCACGCCAAGCACCACGAAGTTGAAGTCGTGCCGCACCTGCCAGGACTTTTCCTTGGCGTTGTCGTAGCTGGCGTTGTAGCTGTCGTTGGCCAGGGTGCCGCCGCTGGTGCCGTTGATCTTCATCCAGGCGCTGTCGCCGGTGAGTTTTTGCAGGCCCACATAGAAGGTGTTGCCGCCGTAGCGTGCCGAGAGCAGGGCGAAAGCGGTCTTGTTGTCGAGGTCGCCAGCCAGGGCGCTGCCGTCTTCCTTGCCGGTGAAGAAACCGAGGTTGGCGCCCAAGGTCCAGTCGCCTACGGGCTGGCTGTGCGTGAGGTTGAGGTACTGTTGCTGGTAGATGTCGCTGAGTTCGGCGTACCACAGGCCGACCTGGGTGCGCTTTTCGTTGAAGCTGTATTCGGCGCCGCCGAAGTTGAAACGATCGGAGGTGAACGCGGCTTTGCCGTTCATGAACATGTCTTCCATGCTCGCGTCGTTGCGTGGGCTGTTGCCACGGAACTGGCCGCCGTAGAGGGTCAGGCCGGCGATTTCATTGGAGGTGAGCTGGCCGCCACGAAAGGTCTGGGGCAGGGAGCGGCCGTCGTCGGAGCGCAGGATCGGCAGCACCGGCATCCATTCGCCGACCTTCAGTTCGGTCTTCGACAAGCGGGTTTTCAGCGCCACGCCCAGGCGTCCGAAGTTGTCTGCCGGGCGGCCGTCGCTGTGGATCGGCAACAATTGGGTGCCACCCGTGCCTTTGCCGCCGTCGAGCTTCTGCGAGTACAGGCCCAGCACGTCAATGCCAAAGCCCACGGTGCCTTGGGTGAAGCCGGACTTGGCGTCGAGAATGAAGTTCTGCGTCCACTCTTGCGCCTTGGCCTGGGGGTTGCTCGGGTTGGTGAAGTTGCGGTTGAAGTAGGCGTTGCGCAGGTTGAGCGTGGCCTTGGCGTCGTCGAGAAAGCCGTCGGCGTGGGCGCCGAGGGGCAGGGTGACGATCAGGCTGCCGAGGCTGACAAGGCCCAGGCGTACGCAGGAATTGCGGGCGAATTGACTCACAGTGGAGCTCCCTTGCTTTGTTGTTTTTATTATTTGTCGTACGTCGTCGTACAACATTGAGCTGAGTATTTGCGTGGTTTGTGGGGGTTGTCAATCAGAAGTTATACGATGACCTGACTCGCCACCGTTTATAGAATGGGCACGGTTCAAGTGTGGGAGCGGGTTTGTGTGGGAGCGGGCTTGCTCGCGAATACGGTGGATCAGCCAACACGCCTGTAACTGACACACCGCTTTCGCGAGCAAGCCCGCTCCCACACAAGTCCGCTTCCACATTTGGATTGATGTTCGACTTGAGGGGGCTATTGGGTCATGACCATCGGCGGCAGGGTGCCGAGGAGGGAAACGGCGGCGACCGCTGAAATGCCCAGCAGCCACTCCAGCAGCACACTGGCCTTCAGGCTGCCTTGGCGTTCGTCACAGCGTTCGATTCGTAATCGATTCAACAGCGCCAGGGCGAGCATGCCCAGCACCAGCATCACCTTGATCAGCAGAATCAACGCGAAACCGCTGAACAGCGGCGTTGGCCATAGCTGACCAGTCAGCACGCGTACGTTGATCAACCCGGTCACCAACAATCCCGCGACCAAGCCATAGCCCACGCCGCTGAACCGCCGCAAGATCGGCTCCAGCGCATAGCCCTGGGTTTGGCGCAGGATCAACACCAGCACCCACAAACCGCCGAGCCAGGCGCTGACGCAGGCCAGGTGCACCACCTGATTGAGGATCAGCAGGCGCCCGCTGAGCCCATCGAGCATCGCGCCATGGCCCACGGGGGCGAGGGTGGCCAGCAGCAACGCGATCAGCGGCAGGCGCAGCGTCGGCCAGGGTTTGATCAATGCGGTCAACAGCAACAGGTTGAGCAGCAGATGCCACACCCACACCTGGCCAAAAAACGTCTTGCCCAGCACCAACTCGACGGTGGTCGGTTGCCATGCGGCGTCCCAACTGCCAGCCATGCTGGCGGTGATCAGCAGCAGCCAGGTGATCCCAGACAACAGCGCGACCCAGGCCAGTGCCCGGGTGCCGCGCAGCAGTTGCCGGTCCAGCGCCGGTTGCACTTCGTTGCCGAGCAGCCAGGGCTTGAGCACGCAGGCCCCGAACATCAACAGCACCGCAATGAAATGCACGAAACGGCACAGCACCAACAGCGTCGCCATGGCTTATTGGCCGACCTTGAAGCTGTATTCACCGTTGCTCTTGTGGGTGTCGACCGATACCGCGTTCCACACCACCTTGTAGTTGCCGGCAGCCAGCGGCGCGGCAGGGGTGACCACCAGGGTTTTCTTGTCCTTGTCCGGGGTTGCCAGGCCCTTGATGGCGACTTCGGTGCCGTCTTTGCTCAGGGAGACCTTGGTGAAGGTGGCTTCGACGCCTTCGCTGAAGGTCAGGCGCAGGTCGGCGGGCGCGGCGACGGTGCTGTCGGCGGCGGGCGTGGCGCTTTTCAGGTGGGCGTGGGCAAAGGCCGCCGAAGCGCCCAGCAGGGAAGCGAGCAGGGTAAGGGTGGTCAGGGTCTTTTTGATCAACATTGTTCAATACCAATCAATGGGGAGAAGCGGGCAGTGTACGAAGTTTCGGTATGGCCTGTCGCCGCGATCTAGAGCCGGTGGTAGTCTCTAACCCATGTTGTTGTCGGGGAGCCCTCATGGGCAATCACAAGATTGGCATTCGTCGGGTCAACGTCGAGAAAATCCTGCTGGCGGCAGAGAAGATCTTCGCCGAAAAGGGCTATGGCAGCACCGCCATGGCCGACATCGCTGAAGAAGTGCAACTGCCGCGTTCCAACCTGCACTACTACTTCACCACCAAGAGCGAGCTGTACAGCGCGGTGCTGTTCGACCTGCTGGAAGTGTGGAAGCAGGACGCCCTGAGCTTCGAGACCTTCGATGACCCGCGCGTGGTGCTCAGCAGCTACATCCGCGCCAAGATGCAACGCTCGCGCACGCGGCCGTATGGCTCGAAAGTCTGGGCCAACGAAATCATCCACGGTGCGCCCACACTGGGTGAGGCGTTGGATGCCAGCCTGTACGACTGGGCCAAGATGAAAGAGGCGAAGATTCGCCAGTGGGTGGAGGACAAGCGCATCCTGCCGGTGGAACCGTCGAGCCTGCTGTACATGATCTGGGCGTCGACCCAGCACTACGCGGACTTTGATCACCAGGTGAAGATTCTGAATGATCACCAGCCGTTGTCGGATATGCAGTTCGAGCGGGCGATCCAGACGGTGACCGGGGTGATTTTGCGCGGGATTGGGTTGGAGCCCTGATTTTTGTGGTGGGGCTGAGGGCCTCTTCGCGAGCAAGCCCGCTCCCACAGTGGACCGCATTTTATCTGGAGGAATGCGGTTGAATGTGGGAGCGGGCTTGCTCGCGAAGGCGGCTTAAAGGACTACACAGCCTCCCGATATGGATTACGCGGGTCCTGCGTCCAATTCAAATACGGCTTGCCAGTGTCTATCGCCACCATCTCGATGCAGTCCGCTACCGGGCAGGTGATCTGGCACAGGTTGCAGCCCACGCACTCGTCATCGATGACCTCGTATAGGTGCGTGCCATCCGCCTGTTTCAAACTCGCAATCGCCTGGTGCGAGGTGTCCTCGCAGGCAATATGGCAACGTCCGCAACCTATGCATGCCGCCTGATCGATCTTGGCGATGACCTGGTAGTTGATGTCGAGGTACTTCCAATCCGTGGTGTTGCCCACCGCCCGCCCGGAGAATTCCTGCAAGCTCTTGTAGCCCTGGCTGTCCATCCACCGCGACAGCCCGTCCTTCATCTCTTCCACAATCCGGAACCCATGCAGCATCGCCGCCGTGCACACCTGCACCGCGCCGCAGCCAAGGGCCACGAACTCCGCCGCATCGCGCCAGTTGCCGATGCCGCCAATGCCGCAGATCGGCAGGCCCTGGGTCTGCGGGTCGCGGGCAATTTCGGCGACCATGTTCAGCGCGATCGGCTTGACCGCCGAGCCGCAATAACCGCCGTGGGTGCTTTGGCTGCCGACCACGGGCAGGGCGACCATGCGCTCCAGGTCCACGCTGGTGATGGAGTTGATGGTGTTGATCAGCGACACCGCATCCGCGCCGCCGCGATAGGCCGCCCGCGCCGCCACGCGGATGTCGGTGATGTTCGGTGTGAGCTTGACGATCACCGGCAGCGAGCAATAGGTCTTGCACCAGCGCGTCACCTGCTCGACGTACTCCGGCACTTGGCCGACCGCTGCGCCCATGCCGCGCTCGGGCATGCCGTGGGGGCAGCCGAAGTTCAGCTCGATACCGTCGCAGCCGGTGGCTTCCACCAGGGGCAGGATGTTTTTCCAGGATTGCTCCACACACGGCACCATCAGCGAGACGATCAGCGCGCGGTCGGGCCAGTCTTTTTTCACCTGGGTGATTTCCCGCAGGTTGATCTCCAGGGAGCGGTCGGTGATCAGCTCGATATTGTTGATGCCCAGCACTTCGCGGTTGGCGCCGTAGTGCGCCGAGTAACGTGACGACACGTTGACCGCCGCCGGGTCTTCACCCAGGGTTTTCCAGACCACGCCGCCCCAGCCGGCTTCGAAGGCGCGGACTACGTTGTAGGCCTTGTCGGTGGGTGGCGCAGAGGCCAGCCAGAATGGATTGGGGGCTTTGATACCGGCGAACACAATCGAGAGATCGGCCATTACGCAGCCTCCATATTCAGCATAAGTTGGGCGTGCATGGCAATGGCTGCCAGCTTGCCGTGTTGCACCGCCTGCACGGTGAGGTCCTGGCCGAGGCTGACGCAATCGCCGCCGGCATACACCCCGGGAATGCTGGTGCGCAGCTGCTCGTCGACAAAGATCCGCTCGCCGACGCGTTGCAGTTGCTGGGCCAGTGGATCGTGCAGCGCCGCGTTGTCGAAGCCTTGGCCGATGGCTTTGAAGATCGCATCGGCGGCCAGTTCGAAGGTTTCGCCGGTGGGGTGCAGGCGGCCGTTTTCCAGGCGTGTGCGCAGGAAACGCATGCCGCGTACGTGGCCTTGGTCATCCAGCAGGACTTCTTCGGGTTGGGCCCAGGTCAGCAGGCGCACCTGGTTGGCTTTGGCGATGTCCTGCTCATGGTGGGTTGCGCCCATGTCCGCCAGGCCACGGCGGTACACCAGGTTTACATCGCGGGCGCCGAGGCGGGCCATCTGCACGGCCATGTCGATGGCGGTGTTGCCGGCGCCGAGCACGATGCAACGGTCGGCCAGGGGCAGTTGGGTGAGGTCATCGGCCTGGCGCAGTTCGCGGATGTAGTCGGTGGCGGCGAGCAGCCCGGGGGCATCTTCATGGGGCAGGCCCAGTTGTTTGCTGGCAGCCAGGCCGAGGCCGAGGAACACTGCGTCGAACTGCTGGTGCAGGTCGCTCAGCGTGAGGTTGTCGCCCAGGCGCTGGCCGTGGCGGATCTCGATGCCGCCGATCTGCAGGAGGAAATCCAGTTCCTTCTGGGCGAAGTCATCCACCAGTTTGTACTTGGCGATCCCGTATTCATTCAGGCCGCCGGCTTTTTCCCGGGCTTCGAAGATCACCACGTCATGGCCATGCAGGGCGCTGCGATGGGCACAGGCCAGACCGGCGGGCCCGGCGCCGACCACGGCGATGCGCTTGCCGGTGGACGCCGCGCGGTGGAACGGGTGTTCGCTGAAGTGCGCGTTGTCCACGGCGTAGCGTTGCAGCAGGCCGATCAGCACGGGGGCGCATTCCTCGGCGTTGTTGCGCACGCAGGCTTGCTGGCACAGGATTTCGGTGGGGCAGACCCGCGCGCAGCTGCCGCCGAGGATGTTGGCCGAGAGGATTTTCTGCGCGGCGCCTTGCACGTTGTCGGTGTGGATGTTGCGGATGAACGACGGGATGTCGATCTCACTGGGGCATGCGTTCACGCACGGCGCGTCGTAGCAGTACAGGCAGCGCGAGGCTTCCAGTTGGGCCTGGCGGGCGTTGAGGGGCGGTGCCAGGTCGGTGAAGTGGCCGGCGAGGGTGGGTCCATCCTCGGTGGAATGGGGGAGGTGGGTCAGGGTCTGGATCACGGGTTTGGCCTCACGGTTATTGAGGTACTGCCTCTGATGGGCATTGGTTTTTGTGTTGCTTGTGCTGGCCTCTTCGCGAGCAAGCCCGCTCCCACATTGGATTGGGTTCACATATTTTTATTTGTGAATACAGTCAGTGTGGGAGCGGGCTTGCTCGCGAAGGCGGTGTCAGCGTTTCACAGCCATGGGCCTGGAATGCGCAGCCCGCTTGCTCAACTGCTCAAACACCGCCGGATACGCCGGCCGCTCCACATACCGCCCGGCACCGCGCTCGGCGCGCAGGTCGCCATCGGCCCAGACCAGCTTGCCCTGGCTGATGGTATGGCTCGGCACGCCGCGCACGGTCTTGCCTTCGAAGATGTTGAAGTCGACTTGTTGATGGTGGGTCTTGGCGGAAATCGTCCGCGTACCCTCGGGGTCCCACAGCACCAGGTCGGCATCCGCGCCCACCCGGATCGCGCCTTTGCGCGGGTAGAGGTTGAAGATCTTCGCGGTGTTGGTGGAGGTCAGCGCAACGAAGTCCTGCATCGACAGGCGCCCACTGTTGACGCCTTCGTCCCACAGCACCGCCATGCGGTCTTCGATACCGGCAGTGCCGTTGGGGATCTTGCTGAAGTCGTCACGCCCGGCGGCTTTTTGCTCGGCGCAGAAGCAGCAGTGGTCGGTGGCGGTGGTGTGCAGGTTGCCCGATTGCAGCCCCTGCCAGAGTGCCTCCTGATGCCCGTGTGGGCGAAACGGCGGGCTCATTACGTAGCCCGCGGCGGTTTGCCAGTCGGGGTGGCGGTAGACGCTGTCGTCCAGCAGCAGGTGGCCGGCGAGGACTTCGCCATACACCGGCTGGCCTTTGCCACGGGCGTAGGTGATTTCATCCAGCGCTTCTTTGGTGGAGACATGCACCAGATACAGCGGTGTGCCGATGGTTTCGGCGATGCGGATCGCGCGGCTGGCCGCTTCGCCTTCGACCTGGGAGGGGCGTGACAGTGGATGCGCTTCCGGCCCGGTAATGCCCTGGGCCATCAGCTTGCGTTGCAGGTGATACACCAGCTCGCCGTTTTCGGCGTGCACGGTGGGCACCGCGCCCAGTTCCAGGCAGCGCTCGAAGCTGGCTACCAGGGTATCGTCCGCCGCCATGATCGCGTTCTTGTAGGCCATGAAGTGCTTGAAGCTGTTGATGCCGTGGTGGTTGACCAGTTCGGCCATCTCTTCGCGGACCTGCTCGCTCCACCAGGTGATCGCCACATGGAAGCCGTAGTCGGCGGCGGATTTTTCCGCCCAGCCGCGCCATTGGTGAAAGGCTTCGAGCAAGGACTGCTGCGGGTTGGGAATTACAAAGTCGATGATCGAGGTGGTGCCCCCCGCCAGGCCTGCCGCCGTGCCACTGAAAAAATCTTCGCTGGCCACGGTGCCCATGAAGGGCAGTTGCATATGGGTGTGGGGGTCGATGCCGCCGGGCATCAGGTATTGGCCGCTGCCGTCGAGTATTTCAGTGCCGGCGGGTATATCCAGGTTTGTACCAATAGCCCGGATTAGACCGCCTGCGCATAAAACATCGGCGCGGTAACTTTCATCATGGGTAATAACGGTGGCGCCACGGATCAACAGCGACATGTCGAGTTCCTCACAGGCTTGACCGGCTTGTGCCAGTTCTAAGTGTTGTAATGCTGCTGGCCGATGAGTGGTTTATTCCTGTCATCGGTGACAGGAATAGAAACTAGCCCGAGTTTTTCGATTGAGCAAGCAGAATTTACATAAGCTTATATCGTGTTTAAGTGCATGATTTTTAAAGATAAAAACAATAATCACCAAAATGAGGCGTGTGTTCACCGTTTTGACGCACTTGACAGGTTCATAAATTGAGCAACATTTCTTATTGCAAATCAGGCGCTTGAGATATGCCGCTTGACGGCGCTAGGAAATAAAAATAATTGTGTTGCACCAGATTGAGTCCTGACAGTTCGGGCAACTTCCAGATTATTTAGCCTGAGTAACCTGGCAAGTACCCTGGGTTCAATCGGAAAGCTGATAAACATCAGTTGGTTATATAAGCGGTGCGGGTAGCGGGGCAGTGGTCGGCACGGTTATTGAGTGCAGTGGCGGCTGGCCGGGCCCGTGATGTCATGTTGTTTACGAGGTACTCCGGCCATCCGGCGCAACACGCTGGGTGAGCAACAATAATTCGAAAAAACCGTGGAGCGGCCATGCAACAGAACAGATCGCAAGTCATTGAACGCAACGGCCTGTACGAACTCGACGCCGGCCCCGACGTCCTCGACAGCCCGCGCTATAACCACGACATGGCACCGACCAAGGTGCATGAACGAACCTGGAACAAATGGCACATCACCGCGCTGTGGGTCGGCATGTCGATCTGCGTGCCCACCTATACGCTGGGTGGCGTGCTGACGGCGTATTTCGGCTTGTCGGTGGGCGAGGCGCTGATGGCGATTTTGCTGGCCAACATCGTGGTGCTGATCCCGCTGACCCTCAATGCCTTTCCTGGCACCAAGTACGGGATTCCATTCCCGGTGTTGCTGCGTTCGTCGTTCGGCATTCTTGGCTCCAACGTGCCGTGCCTGATCCGCGCGCTGGTGGCGTGCGGCTGGTTTGGTATCCAGACGATGTTTGGCGGGCTCGCGATCCACCTGTTCCTGGGCTCGGTTTTCGAGGGCTGGAAGTCCCTCGGGGGTACCGGCGAAGTGATCGGCTTCATGATTTTCTGGACGTTGAACCTCTGGGTGGTGCTGCGCGGCGCCGAGTCGATCAAGCGCCTGGAGACCCTCTCGGCACCGCTGTTGGTGGCGGTCGGGATTGGTTTGCTGGTGTGGGCGATGCCCAATGTGTCCATCAGCGAGTTGATGGCGATCCCGCCGAAACGCCCGGAAGGCGCGAGCCTCACCGGTTACTTCATGGCCGGCCTGACCGCAATGGTGGGCTTCTGGGCCACCTTGTCGCTGAATATTCCCGACTTCAGCCGCTACGCGAAAAGCCAGAAAGACCAGATCCTCGGGCAAATCTTCGGCCTGCCGCTGACCATGTTCCTGTTCGCCGCCCTCGGCGTGATCATGACCGCGGCGTCGGTGAAACTGGTCGGCGTGAGTGTGTCCGACCCGGTGACGTTGATCGGGCATATCCAGAGCCCGGTGTGGGTGGCGATTGCAATGTTGCTGATCATCATCGCGACCCTGTCCACCAATACGGCGGCGAACATTGTCTCGCCGACCAATGACTTCCAGAACATCGCGCCCAAGCTGATCAACCGCACCACGGCGGTGATTCTCACCGGGTTGGTGGGGCTGGTGTTGATGGGGCATGAACTGCTGAAAAAGCTCGGGCTGATCGTTTCCGATGTGAGCCTGGAGACCGTCTACTCCAACTGGTTGCTCGGCTATTCGAGCCTGCTGGGACCGATCGCCGGGATCATGGTGGTGGACTACTTCATCACCCGCAAACAACAACTCGACCTTGCCGGTTTGTACCGCGATGACGTGTACCCGGCGTGGAACTGGAGCGGGTTTATCGCGTTTGGCGTGCCTGTGGTGCTGACGTTGCTGTCGTTGGGCAGCGATGCGTTCAGCTGGTTCTACAGCTACGGCTGGTTTACCGGCTCGGCGTTGGGTGGGTTGTTGTATTACGGCTTGAATGCCAAGCGCGGGGCCAGTCCGGTTGCCGTCAAGACTTGACCTCTTTTCACTGTTGCAAAGGGTTCAAACCATAAGAAATGTAGCCTGAGGAGACCCCCAATGAACGCTGCCCTCGACGTTCTGCAATCGCCCCATCAGCACATCAACCGTGACCGCCTGTGGCAGTCGCTGATGGACCTGGCCAGGCTCGGCGCCACGCCCAAGGGCGGCGTGTGTCGCCTGGCCCTTACCGACCTCGACCGCCAGGCCCGCGACCTGTTCGTGCAATGGTGCGAAGACGCCGGTTGCACGGTGACGGTCGACGGCATCGGCAACATCTTCGCCCGTCGTCCTGGTCGCAACCCCAACCTGCCCCCGGTGATGACCGGCAGCCACATCGATACCCAGCCCACGGGTGGCAAGTTCGACGGATGCTTCGGCGTGCTCGCCGGTGTGGAAGTCCTGCGCACCCTCAATGACCTCAAGGTGGAAACCGAAGCGCCGTTGGAAGTGGTGGTCTGGACCAATGAAGAAGGCTCGCGCTTTCCTCCGTGCATGATGGGCTCGGGAGTGTTTGCGCAGAAGTTTACCTTGGCCGATACCCTGGCCAAGCAGGATGCCGATGGCGTCTCGGTCGGCGATGCGTTGAATGCCATTGGTTACGCGGGTACACGACCGGAGAGCGGGCACAAGGTTGGCGCCTATTTCGAGGCACATATCGAGCAGGGGCCGATTCTTGAGGACGAGAAAAAGACCATCGGCGTGGTGCTCGGCGCGTTGGGGCAGAAGTGGTTCGACCTGAAGTTGCGCGGCGTTGAAGCCCATGCAGGGCCGACGCCGATGCACCTGCGCAAGGATGCCCTGGTCGGTGCGGCGGCCGTGGTGGCCGCGGTGAATGCCGCGGCGTTGGGGCATCAGCCTCATGCGTGTGGGACAGTGGGTTGCCTGCAGGCTTACCCCGGTTCACGCAACGTGATTCCTGGCGAAGTACGCATGACCCTGGACTTCCGTCATCTGGAACCGGCGCGGTTGGATTCGATGATCGCCCAGGTACGCCAGGTGATCGACGACACCTGTGCCAAGCATGGCCTGACGTTCGAGATGGTGCCGACGGCGGACTTCCCGCCGCTGTATTTCGATAAGGGCTGCGTGGACGCGGTGCGGGATGCGGCGAACGGGTTGGGCCTGTCGAACATGGATATTGTCAGCGGGGCAGGGCACGACGCGATCTTCGTCGCCGAGCTGGGCCCGGCAGGGATGATTTTTGTGCCGTGTGAAGGGGGTATCAGCCATAACGAAATCGAGAATGCTGCCCCGGATGATCTGGCGGCGGGCTGTGCGGTGTTGCTGCGCGCAATGGTTGCCGCTTCTGCTGCTATCGCCAACGGCAAACTCGCCGCCTGATTGTAGTGAGCGGGCAAGCCCC
>NZ_JAHPJF010000035.1:0-29510 GCF_020515815.1 Pseudomonas sp. AF03-9
GCCCGTCTCTTCCTCCGCCTCCAGGCGAATACGCTCTTCCGGGCTGGCGTTGTCCAGTAATCCGGCGGCGGCTTCGATCAGGTAGCCGTGGTAATCATTGACGAAGGTGGGCATGCGGAACTGGCGGGTCAGCAGCACCGTGCGTTGCTCGCGGTTGTACAGCAGGATGGTCGCGCCATTGCCGCGGTCGTAGACCTCGCGGTTCTGGGTTTGCCAGCTGCCGTCGCGGCGGCGCAGGTCGAAGGTGTATTTTTTAAGCAGGTACCAGTTTTTCGAAAGGGTCTCTTCGGCGGTGATGCGAACGGGGCTGTTGTCCATGGTCAGGCCTTTGCTCAAAGGAACGCGAGCATGTCGCGATGGCGAGGCCAGCGTCAAGCCGGTTGCATGCAGATACAATCGCGCTCCTTAGGGATTTTCTCCGGGTTCAAGCAAATGATGCTGCACATTCCGACGCTATTGATGGTGGCCGTGTTCGTGTTTTGCCTGATGGGCCTGCTCACCGTGCACGCCTGGAGCCGTGGCCGCGAGCCGACCCTGGGTTATCTGGGGAGCATGCTGTTGCTGGCGGCACTGGGCACCGGGTTGGTTGTGGTGCGCGGCGCGGGCATGGACTTTGTCGCGTTGATCATCGGCAATGTAGTGTTACTGCTCAGCGCGGCGATGAACTGGACGGCCATGCGTGCGTTTGTGCAGCGCAAGCCCAATGTGCCGGGGATCTTCGCCGGTTGTGGCCTGTGGATGCTGATGTGTCTGGTGCCGCAGTTCTATGGCTCGTTGTCGGCGCGGGTCACGCTGTATTCGCTGCTGGCCGCCAGTTACGGCGTGTTGTCGGCACTGGAGTTATGGCGCAAGCGCGACACCCTGGAAGTGGCCTACGCACCGGCATTGGTGCTGACCCTTTGGCACACCGGGTTCTATGTCATCCGCGCCTTCGCCGACACCGGCCTGCCGATCAAAAGCGGCCAGACCTCGGGCGGTGAAGGCGTACCGTTTTTCTCGTTCATGTTGTTCGAGTCCATGCTGTACGCCATTGGCATTGCCTACGTCACGCTGGCGATGGTCAAGGAGCGTGCCGAACTGCGCTTCAAGGCGGCGGCCTTCAGTGACGCATTGACCGGCATCGGCAATCGCCGCGCGTTTATGCTCAAGGGGGAACAACTGCTGGAGGACAGCGACAGGCGCCAGCAAAGCGTGGCGCTGTTACTGTGTGATCTGGACCACTTCAAGCGCTTGAACGACAGCTTCGGCCACCCCATGGGCGACCGGGCGCTGATCGCCTTCGCCCAGGTGTCTCAGGCCATGTTGCGCAAGAGCGACGTGTTCGCGCGTATCGGCGGTGAAGAGTTCGCCTGCCTGCTGGCCGACACTGATGAAGCTATCGCGTTCGACGTCGCTGAGCGCATCCGTCAGGCCTTTGCGCAGTTGGACCTGCTGGCACCGGGCTTCCTCAGCGTGAGCATCGGTATTGCCACCACTGACAAAGCCGGTCATACGCTCTCGCACCTGCTGTCCCAGGCCGACCAGGCGCTGTACCGGGCCAAGGCCCAGGGCCGCAACCGGGTTCAGTTGGTGGCAAGCGTCTAAGCCTGTTTGATACGCGGCCAGGCCGCGGCAACTTCTTCAGCGCTGCCCGCCTTGATCCGGGCCAGGTTGCGCGGGTAGTCCACTCCGGGGTTTTCCGTAAAACGCGTGGCGGTGAACTGGCCGTTACTGGCGCGCAGGATGTAGCCGGTGTCTGCACACTGCGTGGAGGCGAGGAATAACACCCCTGGTGTCACCCACTCCGGCTTGAGTTCGTCCGGTTCTTCAGTCACCCCCCACATGCGCGTCTTGGCCACCGGCGAGATCGCATTGACTTTGACGCCCCCCTCCAGGCCCTCATGACTCAACGCGTTCATGATCCCCAGTTGTGCCATCTTGCCGGCGCTGTAGGCCACCAGGCCGGTTTGCTCATACTGCGCGTACATCGCGCGGTCGGAGGTGGTGAGGATGATGCGTGGCGCGGGGGAACGCAGCAGATGCGGCCAGGCGTGCTTGCACAACCACAGCGGGGCATAGAGGTTGATGTCCATGGCACGTTGCAGGAACGCGGCGTCGAGGTCGGCGATGTTCTGGTAACCCACCCAGCCGGCGTTGTGAATCAGGATGTCGAGTTGGCCGAAGGCCTCGAGGGTGTAAGCAACCAACTGCCGGCAACCCTCGTTCGTGGACAGGTCACCGCCATGGCCGATAACGGCAAGGCCTTGCGCCTGCAAGGCTTGCGCCGCAGCCTGGACAACCGTCGCATCACTGCCTTCGCCCGCGCTGTCGGCACCGATGTCGCTGATCACCACCCGTGCACCGCCCAGGGCCAGCGCCCGCGCGTAATTGAGTCCCAACCCGCGTGCGCCGCCGGTGACAATGGCGGTTTTGCCTGTGAAATCCATGTGTGTGCTCTCCTGTTCGGCGGCCCACCCTAACAATCTCTGCACGTTTTGTTCAATGCGGTAACACTTTGCAAGAAATACCCGTGCGCGGCGGTCGAATTAATTCCTGCCTACCCAGGCCATCTGTTAAAACCCCTGCTTCACCTTCGCCCTGGAACCTTCATGTCGTCACGTTTTCTGTCGCGCCCACGCCTGCGTCGTTTCTCCCTGTTGTGCATGGCGTTGCTGATCATCGGCCTGCCGGTGGGTTGCAGCGTGCTGCAACACAAAGAGCGCGAGCTGGTGTTTCGCATCGAACCGGGCACCGCCGGTTGGTACACCGGCTTGCCCAAGGCGGTGCAGGAATTCGAGCTCAAGCCCGCCAGCTTCAAGTCGGGACAGAACATCCACGCCTGGTGGTACCCGGCAGCCAAAAAGGACGCACCCGCCATCCTTTACCTGCACGGCGTGCGCTGGAACCTCACCGGGCAGCTGTTTCGCATCGAGCAATTGCACGCGCTGGGCTATTCGGTGCTGGCCATCGACTATCGCGGTTTCGGCCAGAGCCACGGCGAGCTGCCGTCGGAAACCACGGTGTACGAAGATGCGCGCATCGCCTGGGAACGTTTCCAGACCCTGCAACCTGACCCGAGCAAACGCCTGATCTACGGGCACTCCCTCGGTGGCGCGGTGGCGATCGACCTGGCGGCGGAGTTGGGCAAGCAGCTGCCGTTGCCGGTACGGGGACTGGTGATCGAGTCCACGTTCACTACGTTGGCAGATGTGGCCACGGCGGTGGCGAACACGTCGTTGCCGGTGCGCTGGTTGCTGTCGCAGAAATTCGATTCCATCGACAAGATTGCCGACATCCGCATGCCGCTGCTGGTGGTGCATGGCCTCGATGATCGCTACGTGCCGCCGCGTTTCAGCGAGCAGTTATTCAAGGCCGCCCAGGAACCCAAGCGCTTGATGCTGGTGCCCGGCGCCAGCCATAACAACAGCATGAGCCTGGCCGGTCGCAGTTACGGCCAGGCGTTGGACAAATTGATGCAAGCGAAGATGCCACCCCAGGTGGTGACACACTCCACAGGCCGCAACGGCGACTCATAAAACGGCTTTTCGGCACTGGGTTCGCGCTTGCGTGTCAAGCGCCAACCCTGGCCATACTGGCCCGCGCCGACAGTTGATCAAATATTAACCTCTGGTTAAATCGCCATACCCGCCGGGGTCTTGCAAAGTTATCCACAGAGATACCCACGGTTTTCGTGGACAACTCTTTTTACTTTTTTACGATTTTTTTGCTGAGCAAAGGCTTTCGGGAAATGTACCCGGCAGCAAAATCTCGCGATTCACATCGCGTATATCGTTATAGCCACACAGCGCCATCGATACGTCCAGTTCACGGGCGATGATCTCAAGCGCCTTGGTCACGCCCGCCTCGCCCAACGCCCCCAAACCGTACAAATGCGGGCGACCGATCATGGTGCCTTTTGCGCCCAGCGCCATCGCCTTGAGCACGTCCTGGCCGGAACGGATACCGCCATCGAGCCACACTTCGATGCGCTCACCCACCGCGTCGACAATCGCCGGCAATTGGCTGATGCTCGACGGCGCGCCATCCAGCTGGCGGCCACCGTGATTGCTCACCACCAGCGCGTCCGCACCGGCGTTGGCCGCCAGCCGCGCGTCTTCCACATCAAGGATGCCCTTGATGATCAGCTTGCCGCCCCAGCACTTCTTGATCCACTCCACATCGTCCCAGCTCAGGCGCGGGTCGAATTGCTGGGCGGTCCACGACGACAACGAACTCATGTCCGCCACGCCTTTGACATGCCCGACGATATTGCCGAAGCCCCGGCGTTTTGTGCCGAGCATGCCCATCACCCAACGCGGCTTGGTGGCCATGTTGAGGATATTCGCCAGGGTCAGCTTGGGCGGCGCCGACAGGCCGTTGATCAAATCCTTGTGGCGCTGCCCGAGGATCTGCAGGTCGAGGGTCAACACCAGGGCGTCCACTCCGGCAGCCTTGGCGCGTTCGATCAATTGCTCGATAAAACTGCGGTCACGCATCACGTACAGCTGGAACCAGAACGGCTGGCCGACGTGTTCGGCGATGTCTTCCAGGGAGCAGATGCTCATGGTCGACAACGTATAGCGCAGGCCAAACGCAGCGGCCGCACGGGCCGTGAGGATCTCGCCATCGGCATGTTGCATGCCCGCCAGGCCGGTCGGCGCCAAGGCGACGGGCATTGCCATGTCCTGGCCAATCATGGTCGCGCGGATCGAACGTTCATCGATGTTGCGCGCCACCCGTTGGCGGAATTTGATGTGGGCAAAATCGCTTTCGTTGGCGCGATAAGTACTTTCAGTCCAGGAGCCGGAATCGGCGTAATCGTAGAACATCCTTGGGACCCGTTTTTGCGCCAGCTTGCGTAAATCTTCGATGGTGGTGATCAACGACATCTGAGTGACCTCTCCCTGAACTGAGCACAGAGAGTAACCGCCCATCGGCTATGCAACCAGCCATTGCGTTTGCAACGGCGGGCGACTAATCTCGCACAAACCCGCAAAAAAGCGCACAAACATGCACAACACCCATGAAGCCATCGACCTGCCTTCCCTGCGCAAACAGAAGATCCTGTTACTGCTGGAGCGCGACGGCAAGGTCACCGCGTCGGAATTGGTAGAGCACTTTGCCGTGTCCCAGGACACCATCCGCCGCGACCTCGGCGAACTCGCCGCCGCCGGCTTGCTGCAACGGGTGCACGGCGGCGCACTGCCCCGGCCCAAGGACACCGGCAAGGACTTTTTCACCCGCGTCGGCGAGACCAATCAGGCCAAGCGCCGGCTCGCGCAACTGGCCGCAGAACAGGTGGAAGACGGCCAGATCGTGCTGTTCGACTCCGGTTCCACCACATTGCAGATTGCGCAGTCACTGCCACGCTCGATCCGCCTGACCGTCGTGACCCCGTCGCCGATGATCGCCATCGCGCTGGCGGACCATCCGCAGGTCAACGTGATCCTCGCGGGTGGCCAGCTCAACCCGGCGACCTTGTCCACCAGCGGCCAGGAAGCCGTGCGCCTGATTCAGAGCGTCAAGGCTGACGTGCTCTTTACCGGCATCTGCGCCTTGCACCCGCAGGTCGGGATCAGCTCGCTGCATTTCGATGAAGTGGCGGTCAAACAGGCCCTGCTCGATAGCGCCTCCCATGTGGTGGCGGTGACCATGGCCGACAAGCTCGGCGCGGTGGAGCCCTTTGTGGTGGCGCCGTGCAGCCGTATTCACACACTGATCACCGAGTGGCATGTGCCGAGTGTGGAGGCGTATGAACAGTTGGGGTTGCAAGTGCTGCGAGTGGAAGTCGAATAGCACAACGAAAACAGGCGCCGCAATGGCGCCTGTTTTCTATACGGTCCTGGTTCAATTTTTACCCTGTTGTGGCATCTCGCGTTTCGGCCCGAACATCGCCCAGGCGATCAGCCCAAACAGCGGCACAAAAATCAGAATCACCAACCATAATCCTTTTGACTCCCAGCCCCCTGTGCTGCGCAAAACGATATTGATTGCCCACAATTCCAACAGCAGCAGAATCACTGCCAAACCGATCCAGATGTATTGAATTTCCATGCTTCACCTCCTAGGTCGTGTGCGTTAGGTCAAGCAACGGCCGCCAGGGTTCATAAAACTTTGCACAAAAAACCGGGGGTTGTGGAATGCAACGCGCCACGCGGCCAACCATGCAACCTGCACGACAGCCTGGCTTTCACATAACCCGTATCCATTTGAATTAACTAACTATTTTAAAAACGCTCAGGTTGGTACGACTGATGCACTCCAGTAGGGGACGAGGCGTGCATTTCGACACGCCCTGATTCTCCTGTGAGGTATCACCCATGAATGCCATTGATCTGCTCAAAGCCGACCACGAACGCGTAAAGGCCCTGTTGACTCAATTGAGTGAGTCCACTGAACGCGGGGTAAAAAAACGCACTGAACTGTTGGCCAAGCTGGAGGCGGAAATCAGTTTGCATACCAAACTTGAGGAAGAAATCCTCTACCCCGCTTTCAGGAAAGCCGGTGGCAAGGAACAGGACATCATGTATCACGAGGCCAAGGAAGAGCACCGCACCGTCGACTCCCTGGTATTGCCCGACCTTAAACAGACCGAACCTTCAACCACAGAATTCTCCGGACGCGTCAAAGTGGTCAAGGAACTGTTGGAGCACCACATCGAGGAAGAAGAAACCGAGATGTTCCCGCAGGCGAAAAAGCTGCTGGGCAAGGCGCGCCTTGAAGAGTTGGGCGCCGAAATGGAAGCGATGAAAGCGGCACACAAGAAATTGCAGTCCAGCAAGCCAATGGCGGCTTAACCACGCAAACCTGCTCAGGCAGCTGACGGCTCATCGGTGACTGGCGGCTCGGGCACAACGCCCCAGTCGCCATGTTCATACCAGTCATCACCCAGCATCTCCGCCGGGTGCATCGTACGATCGGCCCCGTTGCCGCAGGCCAGGTCGGTCGCGGCGCAGTAGCGGTCACAGCCCCAGCAGATACGCTCGGGGTGCTTTGGGTGCAGCGGGAAAGGCTTGGCCATGATCGGGTTCCCTGGCGGCTGGCTGTCCCTGCAACGTACCCTGATCGCACTCACCTGGCCTTGACCGGCATCAAGCCCGGCAATCATGAAATATCCTCGAAACTTGACAAGAATCATTATTATTCACGCCAGACCTTCCTAGACTCGGGCTCCCTCTCCCACCCGTCAGGAAGCCTCCATGCGTACCTCTTCTTTGCTGCCCATCGTCCTGCTGCTGAGCACCTCGGCGGCACTCGCCAAGGAATACCCGATCGGCGAACCGCAACACTGCCCGGGGCTGGAAATCGGCGCGGTGTACCTGCAACCGATCGAGATGGCACCCGCCGGCATGATGCGCGCCACCGCCGATTCCGACGTGCACCTGGAAGCCGACGTACGCGCCACCGCGGACAATGCCCAAGGCTTTCAGGAAGGCAGTTTCGTGCCCTACCTGAACCTGTCGTTCACCCTGAAAAAACACGGCAGCGAAACGCCCATCAACGGTGACTTCCACGCCATGGTCGCCAACGACGGGCCGCACTACGGCGACAACGTCAAGCTGCAAGGCCCCGGTAAATACACCCTCACCTTCACTGTACTGCCGCCGTCCGGCCACCACTCCCTGGGCCTGCATACCGACAAGGAAACCGGGGTCGCCCCGTGGTTCGAACGCTGCGAAGTGCATTACGAATTCGTCTATGCCGGCATCGGCAAAAAAGGCGGCTATTGATGCGCCGTGCCCTGTGGCTGGGCGGCGTTCTGCTGAATGGCACGGCGTTGGCGGCGCCGTTGCCGGTGTATGAACTGAGCCTGCAGGACGGTCACTTCAACCCGCCACAACTGGCCGTCAAGGCTGGCGAGCGCTTCAAGATCGTGCTCAAGAATATCGGCCAGGGCCCGGCGGAATTTGAAAGCACGCCATTGCGGGTGGAGAAGGTGTTGTCGCCCGGCGTGATCACCTTCGTGGTGATCCACCCGCTCCAGCCCGGTGTGTATCCGTTCTTCGACGAGTTCAATCCCCATCTGCCCGAAGGCAGCATCCGCGCCGACTAGGAGCCGTTGATGAATCAAGCGATGTTCATTGTGTGGCGCGAAAGCGTAGAAGCGCTGTTGGTGATCGGCATCCTGCAAGCCTGGATCAGCCGCCAGGCCGGGCACTCGCGCCTGGCGCGTTTCCTGTGGGCCGGGGTGCTGCTGGGGCTGCTCGGCTCCGCCGGTTTGGCCGGGCTGATGCTGTGGGCTGGCGAGACCATGAGCGGCGCCGAGGGCGAATGGCTGCAAGCGGCGCTCACACTGATCGCCAGCGGCTTGATGGTGCAGATGGTGTTCTGGATGCATCGCCACGCGCCCACCCTCAAACACCGCCTGGTGAGTGAAGCCGACCAGCGCCTGGCCAGTCACGGCGGCTGGGGGGTGCTGCTGTTGGCGCTGTTGGCGGTCAGCCGCGAAGGCAGTGAGACCGTGGTGTTTTTGTATGGTGCCGGTGCGCGCCTGCACGACGAGGCGCTGGGGTTGTTCGCCATCGGCGGCGTGCTCGGCCTGGTGCTGGCCGGGCTCACGGTGCTGCTGTTGCGCGGCAGCCGACGGTTCATCTCCTGGTCGGGATTTTTCGCCCTCAGCGAAGCGTTGCTGTTGCTGCTCGGCGGAGCCTTGCTGGTGGCAGCGGTGGACCGTATCAGCGGGCAACTGCTGGCCATGGACATGCCCGACTGGGTCTATGCGGCCTTTGGCGACAGCCGCTGGGACAGCAGCGCCTTGCTCAGTGACAGCCACGGCCTGGGCGCGCTGCTCGCCGATTTCGCTGGCTACCGCGCAGCGCCGAGCCTGATCACTGTGCTGGTGCTGCTCGGCTACTGGCTGCTGGTGGGCGGCGGCCTGCGCCGGGCGCGGCGCGCAGCATGAGCCGCTTGCAGCAACTGGGCGATGGCATGCGCCGTCACGCGCGGTTGATCCGTGCCGTGCAATGGGCCGTGGTGCTGGTGTACGCCGCCCTGCTGGTGGTGCCGGCGCTGCTGCCACTGCCGGACAGCCAGGCGCGTGTGCTGGGCAACCTGACGCTGCTGGCGCAGTTCGTGTTCTGGGGGATCTGGTGGCCGTTCGTGTTGCTGTCGATGGTGCTGTTCGGGCGCCTGTGGTGCGGCGTGCTGTGCCCGGAAGGCTCGCTGAGCGAATGGGCCAGCACCCACGGGCGCGGCCTCGGCATTCCGCGCTGGCTGCGCTGGGGCGGCTGGCCCACCGTGGGGTTTTGCCTGACCACCGTCTACGGCCAACTCATCAGCGTGTATGACTACGCCCAGGCCGCGCTGCTGATCCTCGGCGGCTCGACCCTGGCCGCCGTGGTGGTCGGCTTGCTGTTCGTGCGCGGCAAGCGCGTGTGGTGCCGCTACCTGTGCCCGGTCAGCGGCGTGTTCGCCCTGCTCGCACGCCTGGCGCCGGTGCACTTCGCGGTGGATGAACAACGCTGGAAAGCCAACACCGCACCGCGCCTGCCACTGCCCAACTGTGCGCCGCTCCTGGACATTCGTCGCCTGCAAGGCGCCAGCGATTGCCACGCTTGCGGGCGTTGCAGCGGCCAACGCGGCGCCGTGCAACTGATCGCCCGCTCGAGCAACCAGGAAATCCTCCAGGCCCCACGCCAACCGGCCAACCCCTGGGACGCACGCCTGCTGCTGTTCGGCGTGATCGGCCTGGCCATGGGCGCCTTCCAATGGACCGTCAGCCCCTGGTTCATCGCCCTCAAGCAATACCTCGCCGAATGGTTGATCAGCCGCGATTGGCTATGGCCGCTGCAAGACAACGCACCCTGGTGGCTGCTCACCCACTACCCGCAACTCAACGACAGCTTCAGTTGGCTGGATGGTCTGTGCATCCTGCTGTACCTGGCGGGCAGTTCACTGCTATTCGGTGGCGGCGGCTGGCTGCTGTTGCGCCTGGCCGCGTATTTGGCGGGCGATCGCGCACTGTTTCGGCCCCTGGCCCTGACCCTCACGCCCTTGGGTGGTGCGGGATTGTTTTTGGGATTGTCGGCGACCACGGTGAAATTGCTGCGCTACGAAGGATGGGTGCTGGCGTGGGTGCAACCATTGCGGGCGGGGATATTGCTGGCGGCGATAGGCTGGTGCCTGTGGTTGGCGTGGCAACAACTCAAGGGCCTGCCTCGCGGGCGGGCGTGGCTGTGTGTGCTGATGAGTACCGGGTTGATCGGTTATGGCTGGTGGCTGCAGTTCTGGGGCTGGGCCAGTTGAGTTAGGCAAACCCAATGCGGGGAGGAGGCACGCCCCCTCCCACCTTTTCCAAACCCACTCTAGACCTTGAAGCGCGCCACCGTCTGGTGCAGCGCACTCGCCATCCCCGCCAGGTCATGGCCTGCCGTCTCGGTGTGCAACGCCCCTTGCAGCACCTGCTGCGACAAGCTGCGAATACCCACCAGATTGCGATCCACCTCCCGCGCCACCAGCGCCTGTTCCTCGGTGGCACTGGCGATCATCAGGTTGCGCTCGTTGATCTGCGAGATCGACCGGGTGATTTCCTCCAGTGCCTCGCCCGAGCGTTGTGCCACGCCAAGCGTCGCCTGTACCCGCTCGCTGCTGCTGTGCATCGCCGCCACCGCATGTTCGGTGTCTTCGCGGATGTTGCCGATCATCTGCTCGATCTCCTGGGTCGAGGCCTGGGTGCGATGGGCCAGCGCGCGCACCTCATCGGCCACCACCGCAAAGCCACGTCCGGCATCGCCGGCGCGGGCGGCTTCGATGGCGGCGTTGAGGGCCAGCAGGTTGGTCTGGTCGGCAATGCTGCGGATCACTTCGAGCACGCCGCTGATGTCTTGCACACGTCCGGCCAGTTGCTGGATGCGCTCGGAGGTTTCCACCACGCCGGTGGCCAGGGTGTTGATCGACGCCACGGTCTCCTGGACCTGCGCCCGCCCGCGCTGGGCAGTCTGCTCCGACAGGCGCGAAGCCTCGCTGGTGCTCACCGCATTGCGCGCCACTTCGTCCACCGCTGCCGTCATCTCGTTGACCGCCGTGGCCGCCTGTTCGATCTCCTGGCCTTGGGACTGCAAGCTGCTGCTGGTCTGGCTGCTCACCGCGCTCAACTCTTCGGAGGAACTGGCCACGCCGTCCACCGACGCTGCAATGTGCCGCACCATCTGGTTAAGGTTCTGCTGCATCTGGTGCAGGTTGCGCATCACACTGCCCTCGGCACTATTGCCCACCGGCACGACGATGGTCAGGTCGCCCTGGGCAATATGGCTCAACACCCGCGCCGCCTCATCCGGCTCGCCGCCCAATGGGCGAATAACGCTGCGGGTGACGATCACGGCCGCCGCGACCACCAGCGCCAGGCACAACAGGAACAGGCCAAGCATGTTGCGCCGCGCCTCGTCATACAGGGTCTGCGCCGCCTGCTCGCGCTCGGCGAACAACCGCCCCTGCATCGCCATCAGCGCATCCAGGCTCTTGAATACCTGCGCTTCGGCCGGCATCACCTGTTGCTTGAGCTGGGCCAGGCCCTGCTCGCGAGCGCCCTGCTTGATCAGCGCCTGCACCTGGGTGAAGGCGGCCACGTAAGTCTCGCGATGGGTTTTCAAGGTGGCGTAGGCGGCCTTGCCTTCGGCGCTGTCGAGCAGCGGTTCAAGGGTGGCAAACGCCTGGGTGATGCGCTGGCGCGTGGCGCCGATGGCCTCCTGGGCCTGCGGGTTGTCCTGGTCGATCAGCAAGTCGCGGGTGTTGCGCCCGTTATCGCGCACACCCGTGGCGATCACCATGATCGGTGCGATCCGCGGCCAGTCCTGCTGCACGATCTGCTCGGACTGCTGTTTGAGGGTTGCCAGGTCGTGCAAGGCGTAAAACACCAAGCCCACCAGGGCCAGCGGCGCAATCGCGAAGCCGATGACAATGCGTTGTGCCGTGGTTAACTGCGTCATTCTGAACATTCCTTGATGAACACCTGCCCACCATGGGCAGCATCTGTAAAAAGCCGGTTGAGGGTGCTGGTCACCCTCGCAATACAAAAGCGGGAAACAACTCGCGGATACGCCCCCACAACTCCGGTAACCGCACCTGCAGCGGCGAACTCGGCAGTTGCGTATCGAGCATGCTGGCGGTCCGCACCATCTGCACGGCAAAGCGCTGCACACCTGCGGCTTGCAAACGCTGGGCCAGCAGCAGCAGGCGTGCGGGATCGATCAAGTGCCAATGCACGGTGGTGCGGCACTCGTAATCCACGCCACTGGCGAGCAAGGTGTCGAGGCTGCGCCAATTGGCGGCGCCGCTGCCCTTGACCTGGGTCACCGACTGGCAGTCCTCGGCCAGCGCCTTGACGTCAAACCCGACCCAATCGGCATGCCGCAACGCATTGGCAAAGCCTGCCGGCTTGATCCCCGCGCTGTGCAAACCAATGCGAAAACCCAGCGCGCGCACTTCATCCATGGCCGCCGGCAAGCCTTCCTGCAAGGTCGGTTCGCCGCCGCTGAATACCACCGCGTCGAGCAGGTCCTGGCGGCGCTGCAGGAACAGCAACACCCGGCGCCAATCAATCTCCGTGCTGGCGCGCGGCGGGATCAGGTCCGGGTTGTGACAGTAACGACAACGCCAGGCACAGCCCTGGCAGAACAGCACGCAGGCGAGCATGCCGGGGTAGTCGAGGGTGGTCAGGGGCACCAGGCCCCCGACCCGTAGCGCTCGACTCATTGGCGCCCGGCCGCAGCGGCCGTTTCGGTAAAGTGCACACGCTCCTGGTGCTCGGATTGCTTGCCGGGGTTGAACGCCGAGACTGGCCGGTGATAACCCATCACCCGGGTCCAGACTTCGCAGCGCTGACGTTGTGGCTGGGTTGCTTGCATAGTGACTCTCCTTGGGGTTGAAAAAAGCTTATCGGGCCGCGGCCAGGACCTCGTCGCACTTGGGGCAGAACTCATGTTCGCCCGCCAGGTAGCCGTGCACCGGGCAGATCGAAAACGTCGGCGTGACCGTCAGGTACGGCAGGCGGAAACGCCCCAGCGCCTTGCGCACCAACTGCTTGCAGGCCTGGGTCGAGGAAATCTGCTCGGCCATGTACAGGTGCAACACGGTGCCGCCGGTGTATTTGCATTGCAGTTCGTCTTGCAGCTCCAGGGCTTCGAACGGGTCCTGGGTGAAGCCCACCGGCAATTGCGAGGAGTTGGTGTAGTACGGCGCGACCGCGCTGCCCGCTTGCAGGATCTGCGGATAGCGCTTGCGGTCTTCCTTGGCGAAACGGTAGGTGGTGCCTTCCGCCGGGGTCGCTTCGAGGTTGTAGAGGTGGCCGGTTTCTTCCTGGAACCGCAGCAAGGTGGCGCGCACGTGGTCAAGCAGCTTGAGCGCGAATTCGCGGCCCTGGGCGGTGTGCATGCCCTGCTCGTCGTCGCTGAAATTGCGCAGCATCTCGTGCATGCCGTTGAGGCCGATGGTCGAGAAGTGATTGCGCAGCGTGCCCAGGTAACGCTTGGTGTAGGGGTAGAGCCCGGCGTCCATATGGTGCTGGATCACCTTGCGCTTGACCTCCAGGCTTTCCATCGCCAATTCCATCAGGTTGTCCAGGCGTTGCAACAAGCCCGAGGTATTGCTCTTGAACAGATAGCCCAGGCGCGCGCAGTTGATCGTCACCACGCCGAGGCTGCCGGTCTGCTCCGCCGAACCGAACAGGCCACCGCCGCGCTTGAGCAATTCGCGCACGTCCAGTTGCAGGCGGCAGCACATCGAGCGCACCTGATTGGGTTGCATATCGGAATTGAGGAAGTTCTGGAAATACGGCAAGCCATAGCGCGCCGTCATCTCGAACAGGCGGTCGGCGTTGGGGCTGTCCCAGGGGAAATCGTGGGTGATGTTGTAGGTCGGAATCGGGAAGGTGAACACCCGGCCCTTGGCGTCCCCGGCCTGCATCACTTCGATGTAGGCACGGTTGATCAACTCCATTTCGGCGTGCAGGTCGCCATAGGCAAACGGCATTTCCTCACCGCCGATCACCGGAACTTGCTCGCGCAGGTCTTCAGGGCACACCCAGTCGAAGGTCAGGTTGGTAAATGGCGTCTGGGTGCCCCAGCGCGACGGCACGTTGAGGTTGTAGATGAACTCTTGCAACGCCTGGCGTACTTCGGGGTAGCTCAACTGATCCTTGCGCACATAGGGCGCCAGGTAAGTATCGAACGAGCTGAACGCCTGGGCCCCGGCCCACTCGTTTTGCAGGGTGCCGAGGAAGTTGACCATCTGCCCCAGGGCGCTGCTCAAGTGCTTCGGCGGCCCCGCCTCGACCCGGCCCGGCACGCCGTTGAGGCCTTCATGCAACAACGAGCGCAGCGACCAGCCGGCGCAATAACCGGCGAGCATGTCCAGGTCATGGATATGCAGGTCGGCCTCGCGATGCGCACGGCCGATCGCCTCGCTGTAGACCTCATCCAGCCAGTAATTGGCGGTGACCTTGCCCGCCACATTCAGCACCAGCCCACCGAGGGAATAGCCCTGGTTGGCATTCGCCTGCACGCGCCAGTCTTCACGGTCGAGGTATTCGTTCATCGACGTAGCGACTTCCACCAGGGTCTTGCGATCGCGGCGCAAGCGGCCGTGCTGCTCGCGGTAGACGATGTAGGCGCGCATCGACAGGAAGTAACCGGCGTCCATCAATACACGTTCGACGCTGTCCTGGATTTGTTCCACGTCCAGCCGTTCGATCCCCCGCAGCCGAGCCAGCACCGCGCCCAGCAACACGTCGACTTCGGCGGCCTGGTACTCAGCGGTGGCGTTGCCGGCGGCGATCAGGGCTTGGCGGATTTTTTCGGCGTCGAAAGGGGCCAGGGTGCCGTCGCGCTTGTAGAGATGGGTGCTGGCCAGCGGGGTGAGAGCGGTTTGCATTGGGAGGCTCCAGACACTACATATAGATAATTTTGATTCTTTTGACACAACATGCAGTGATGTTACGGAGATTGGTTTGGGCGGCCATTGATCGGGGTCAAGTTTTTTCAGATCGTGCCCATAACCATTCCTTCGGTAATGGCGGCAGTTCCACCAGATACAGGGAGACCCGCTCCCACAATTTTGAACCGCACATACCGGCCGGCTCTCAGGCCGCCATTACCGAAGCAACGGATACGGACCCCCTTCATCACCCCCCACTCATATTCATAAATCGCACCACCTGCACCTCCCCCGCCCCGGTGAAATCATGGCGCAACGGCTTACCCCGCAACGCCTTGTGCAACGCCTCGATCAGCGGTTGATCGTCCAGTGGATAGCGCCTGAGCAACCCACGCAGATCCAACGCATCCTCCTGCCCCAGGCACAACAACAAACGCCCCTCCACCGTCATGCGTACCCGGTTGCAACTGCCGCAAAAGTTGTGCGAGTTCGGCGAGATAAACCCGATGCGCGTGCCCGGATGCCGTGCCAGACGCACATAGCGCGCCGGGCCGCCGCTGCTCTCGGCGCTGTCGAGCAGCTCATAGTCCCGGGCGATCACGGCGCGCACCTCGTCACTGGGGCAAAACGTCTCGCCCCGCGAACGGCCCACATCGCCCAGGGGCATTTCCTCGATAAAGCTGATGTCGATACCCTGCTCGATCGCATAACGCACCAACGCCGGCACCTCGTCGAAGTTGCGCCCCTTCATCACCACGCAGTTGAGCTTGACCCGCTCGAACCCCGCCGTGCTGGCCGCTTCGATGCCGCCCAGCACCTGGCGCAAATCACCGTTGCGCGTGATCGCGCGAAACCGCTCGGGATCAAGGCTGTCGAGGCTGATATTCATGCGCTTGACCCCCGCCGCCGCCAACGGCCGCGCCAACCGCACCAACTGCGAGCCGTTGCTGGTCATCACCAGCTCGCGCAAACCGGGCAGCGCAGCGATGTTGCGACACAGCTCGACAATGCCCGGACGGATCAGCGGCTCACCGCCGGTGAGGCGGATCTTGCGCACGCCCTGCCCCACAAACAGCGCGGCCAGGCGTTGCAGTTCCTCCAGGCTCAGCACCTGCTGGCGTGGCAGAAAGGTCATGGTTTTCGCCATGCAGTACACACAGCGAAAATCACAACGGTCGGTCACCGACAGGCGCAGGTAGTCAATCGAACGGCCGAGCCCATCCACCAGGCTCATATCACTGCACCAACGGCGAGTCGGCGCCCTGCAAGGCGAGGCCACGGATGTCCGCCGCGCCAATCAGGGTTTGCAGGTACTGCACCAGCGCCTTCTGCCACACGCCCTGCTGCAACTGGGTGCGGATCGCGCCGGCCACCGCTTCATAAGGCAACGGCTGGCCTTCGACGCGCTGGTCGATGCTGATCACGTGCCAGCCGTAGCGGCTTTCCAGGGGTTTGTCGGCCAGCCCCGGGGCCAGCGTGAACAGTTGCCGCTCCAGTTCCGGCACGGTCTGGCCCTTGCTGATCTGGCCCAACGAACCGCCCTGGGCCTTGGATGGGCACGCCGAGTACTTGAGGGCCAACTCAGCAAAACTGCCAGGCTCCTGGGTCAGGCTCAGCAGCAGGATTTCGGCCTGTACATGGGCCATCTGCCGCGCTTCGGCATCGTCCGGCGCGCATTCGAGCAGGATGTGCCGCACCGCCAGCAACGGCGCGCTGTGGAAGCGCCCGCGATTGCTTTCGAAGTAATGCAGGCAGGTCGCTTCATCACACTGCGGCACGCTGATTTCACGCTCCAGCAGCAAACGCGTAGCCGCTTCCTCTTCGTTCTCGCCGGGGCCGATGTCCATGGCCAGGCCGAGTTCGGCAATGCGCTGCTGCAACAGCTCGCGGATCACCAACGCCCGGGCGGCCAGGTACACCGCCGATTCACGGCTCTCGGCCGGGTGGTATTGCAACTCCAGGGCCATCGCCTCGGGCGTGATGGGCACACCGTTGACGCTGACGATCGGCCATTCCTGTTCACTGCTGGCGATCAATTCAGGTGCCGCTGGCACCACCTCCACTTGAGGTTCCGGCGCTGGCGCCGACGACCCACAACCCCCGCCACATCCGCATCCTGTTGTCATGACCGTCTCCTCACGCCTTCTGCCGTACGATTTGATAACGCCGTCCCAGGTACCAGATCGGTGCGCTGACCACGTGCACCAAGCGGGTAAACGGGAACAGCACGAACAAGGTCAGGCCCAGCGCCACGTGGGCCTTGTAGATCAGCGACACCGGCGCAATCGACGCCGCCGCTTCCACCGGCCGCAGCAGCACCACGTTCTGCGCCCAGTCGGCGAGCATCACCATCACCGAGCCGTCCATATGGCCAGTGGAGGCGACGATGGTCAGCAAGCCCAGCAGCAACTGCGCGAGCAGCACCAGCAGGATCAGGATGTCCGACGCACTCGACGTCGCCCGCACCCGTGGATCACCCAGGCGCCGCTTGACCAGCATCAACAAGCCCACCAGGCACAGCAGGCCGAAAAACCCACCGGAGACCATCGCCAGCAGTTGCTTGTGCTCGGTGCTGATCACGTGGTGATACACCGACGCCGGGGTGAGCAAACCGACAAAATGCCCGGCCAGCACAAACAGCACGCCGACATGGAACAGGTTGCTCGCCACACGCATGCCACGGTTGCTCAGCATCTGGCTGGAACCGGCCTTCCAGGTGTACTGCGACAGGTCAAACCGCGCCCAACTGCCCAACAGGCAGATCGCCAGGGCGACATAGGGATAGATCCCGAATACCAGCAAATTCCACTTAGACATTACCCACCTCCCCGGCCGGCACGGCGGCCGGCCCTTGCTGCTGAAAATCCACCCAGTGCAACGGCACCGCACTTTCCTCGCGGGCCTTGCCCGGTGCGCTCGGCATCGCACTGCAACGGTCCTGCTGTTCGGCCTGCATAAAGTCCACGGCCTCCTCTTCCCACACCTTGTCGAGGGCCTCGAGGGAGTCGTCACGCGGCTCGGCGGCGACCTGGGCACGCACCTCGGCCACGGCCTGGTGCGGCTCGGCGCCGGCGATCTGCAACAACGCACGGAAGCAACTGGCATAGGCGCTTTCGCGCTCCTCCAGACGTGCGCCGAGCAAGGCCAACAGATGCGCCACATCCGCCAGGCCCTCGCGGGCCTCGATGTCTTCGCGGGTCGACAAGAACTCCAGGTACAGCGGGATGTAGTCCGGCAGCTCCTTGACGCCGATGGCAAACCCGGCGGCTTCGTACTGGGCCATCATGTCGACCATGGCCTGGCCACGGTCGCGGGACTCGCCATGCACGTGCTCGAACAACAGCAGCGACAACGAACGCCCACGGCCAAACAGCGCGCCGTAGTGTTCCTGGCCATCCATCAGGTCGTTGGCGCAGATCAGTTCCAGCAGCTCGAACAGCGCACCGCGTTGCTTGGGGCTGATTTCCCGCGACTCGATGATCGCCTGCTCCAATTCATCGCGGCCGCTCACCAGGCGCTCGGTGGGATAGTCCAGCAGCAGCGAAATCACTTTAAGAATGCGCATGGCTCAGTCCTCCCAGATCTGGACGGTTTTCAACACGTCGCGGCGGTTGGCCTTCTTGGCGCCGAACATATTGGTGTCGGAACTGCCGCTGCAGCCGCTGCCAAAGCTGAAACCACAACCGGAACGCTCGGCGAACGCGTCGCTCATGGCGTCTTCACGGTGCGCACTCGGCACCACAAACCGGTCCTCGTAGTTGGCGATGGCCAGGTAGCGATACATCTCCTCCACCTGAGGCACCGTCAGGCCGACGTCTTCGAGCACTTGCAGATCCTGCACGCCGTCGACTTGCTGGGAACGCTTGAACGCACGCATCGCCAGCAAGCGTTTCAGCGCGCGCTTGACCGGTTTTTCATCGCCCGCCGTGAGCATATTGGCCAGGTAGCGCAGGGGGATGCGCAGGCTGTCGACATCCGGGATCACCCCGTTCATGCCCACGGTGCCAGCGGCCGCTGCGTTCTGGATGGGCGAAAGTGGCGGCACGTACCAGACCATCGGCAAGGTGCGGTATTCTGGGTGCAGCGGCAGCGCGAGTTTCCAGTCCACGGCCATTTTGTACACCGGCGAGCGCTGCGCCGAGTCGATCACCGACTGTGGCACGCCATCGGCCAGGGCCTGGCGGATCACCGCCGGGTCGTTGGGATCGAGGAAAATTTCCAGCTGTTTCTCGTACAGGTCCTGCTCGCTGGCGGTGCTCGCCACTTCGCTGATGCGGTCGGCGTCATACAGCAACACGCCGAGGTAGCGAATGCGACCGACGCAGGTTTCGGCGCACACCGTCGGCATGCCGGCCTCGATGCGCGGGTAGCAGAAGATGCACTTCTCGGACTTGCCGCTCTTCCAGTTGAAGTAGATTTTCTTGTACGGGCAGCCGCTGATGCACATGCGCCAGCCACGGCATTTTTCCTGGTCGATCAGCACGATGCCGTCTTCTTCGCGCTTGTAGATCGCGCCGCTGGGGCACGACGCCGCGCACGCCGGGTTGAGGCAGTGCTCGCACAGGCGCGGCAGGTACATCATGAAGGTGTTTTCGTACTCACCGTAGATGTCGGCCTGGATCTGGTCGAAGTTCTTGTCCTTGCGACGCTTGGCGAATTCGGTACCGAGGATTTCCTCCCAGTTCGGCCCCCACTCGATTTTCTGCATGCGCTTGCCCGACACCACCGAACGTGGGCGTGCAGTGGGTTGGTGTTCGCCCAGCGGTGCAGTGTGCAGGTGCTGGTAGTCAAAATCGAACGGCTCGTAGTAGTCGTCCAGGCCCGGCAGGTCAGGGTTGGCGAAGATGTTCGCGAGCACGCGGAACTTGCCGCCGATGCGCGGGTTGATCGTGCCGTTGGCGTTGCGCTGCCAGCCGCCCTTCCACTTGTCCTGGTTTTCCCACTCCTTGGGGTAGCCGATGCCGGGCTTGGATTCGACGTTGTTGAACCACGCGTATTCCATGCCTTCGCGGCTGGTCCAGACGTTTTTGCAGGTGATCGAGCAGGTGTGGCAGCCGATGCATTTGTCCAGGTTGAGGACCATGCCGATTTGTGAGCGGATTTTCATCTCAGTTCTCCTCGATGTCAGTCGGCAATGGGCGTGGCAGGTCATCGCCATGGGAGCCATCGAGCCAGTCGACCTTGGCCATCTTGCGCACCACGACAAACTCGTCGCGGTTGCAACCGACCGTGCCGTAATAGTTGAAACCGTAGGCCTGCTGGGCATAGCCGCCGATCATGTGGGTCGGCTTGAGCACCACGCGGGTCACCGAGTTGTGGTGGCCGCCACGGGTCTTGGTGGTTTCCGAGCCCGGCACGTTCACGATGCGTTCCTGGGCGTGGTACATCATCACCATGCCCTCCTTGACGCGCTGGCTGACCACCGCGCGGGCGGTCAGTGCGCCATTGACGTTGAAGCATTCGATCCAGTCGTTGTCCTCGATGCCGGCGCGTTTCGCGTCGATCTCCGAGAGCCACACAATCGGCCCGCCACGGCTCAGGGTGAGCATCAGCAGGTTGTCGCTGTAGGTGCTGTGGATGCCCCACTTCTGGTGCGGGGTGATCCAGTTCAGCACGATCTCCGGCTCGCCATTGCTGCGCTTGCCCTTCACCCCTTCGATGGTGCGGGTGTTGACCGGCGGCCGGTAGCTCATCAGTTGTTCGCCGAAGGCCTGCATCCACGGGTGGTCCTGGTAGAACTGCTGGCGGCCGGTGATGGTGCGCCATGGGATGTTTTCATGGACGTTGGTGTAACCGGCGTTGTAGCTCACGTGATCGTCTTCCAGGCCCGACCAGGTGGGGCTGGAAATGATCTTGCGCGGCTGCGCCTGGATGTCGCGGAAGCGGATCGCCTCGTGGGCCTTGGGCAGTGCCAGGTGGCTGTGGTCGATGCCGGTGAATTCCGACAGCGCCGCCCACGCCTTGACTGCCACGTGACCATTGGTTTCCGGGGCCAGGGACAGAATGACCTCGGCCGCATCAATGGCCGTGTCGATCTTCGGCCGCCCCTGGCTGATGCCCGCCTCGCCTTCGTGATGATTCAGCTCACCAAGGAACTCGACCTCGTCATCGGTATTCCAGTTGATGCCCTTGCCGCCGTTGCCGAGCTTTTCCAGCAACGGGCCGAGGGAGGTGAATTTCTTGTAGATGTTCGGGTAGTCACGCTCCACCACCGCCATGTTCGGCGCGTTCTTGCCGGGCACGGGCGCCACACCGGCGCTTTTCCAATCGGTGCCGCCGAATGGCTGGGCCAGTTCACCAACGCTGTCATGCATCAGCGGCACGGTGACCAGGTCCTGCTCGACACCCAGGTGCCCGACCGCCATGGCCGAGAACGTCTTGGCGATGCCCTTGTAGATGTCCCAGTCGGAGCGCGACTCCCACGCCGGGTCGATCGCCGCCGACAAGGGGTGGATGAACGGGTGCATGTCCGAGGTGTTCATGTCGTCTTTTTCGTACCAGGTGGCGGTCGGCAGGACGATGTCGGAATACACGCAGGTGGACGACATGCGGAAGTCCAGGGTGGTCACCAGATCCAGCTTGCCAATGGCGCCGTCGTCGACCCATTCGGCTTCGGTGGGCTTGCTCTCGCCGCCAAAACCGATGTCTTCGTTCATCACGCCGTTCTTGGTGCCCAGCAGGTACTTGAGCATGTACTCGTGGCCCTTGCCCGACGAACCGAGCAGGTTGGAACGCCAGATGAACATGTTGCGCGGGAAGTTCACCGGGCTGTCCGGTTGTTCGCAGGCGAAGCGCAAGGTGCCGTCCTGCCAGGCCTTGACCACGTAGTCCTTGGGCGCCATGCCCGCCGCCGCCGCATCACGGCAGATGTGCAGCGGGTTGGTGTTGAGTTGCGGCGCGCTGGGCAGCCAGCCGGCGCGTTCGGCGCGGATGTTGTAATCCAGGGCGTGGGTGGGGAACTGCGCCTTGTCTGCCAGGGGCGAGAGCACGTCGTGCATGTTCATTTTTTCGTGGCGCCACTGCGAGCTGTGGCCGTAGAAGAAACTGGTGCCGTTCATCTGGCGCGGCGGACGGTTCCAGTCCAGGCCAAAGGCAAGGGGCAGCCAGCCGCATTGCGGGCGCAGTTTTTCCTGGCCGACGTAGTGCGCCCAGCCGCCACCGCTCTGACCGACGCACCCGCAGAGCATGAGCATGTTGATCAGGCCACGGTAGTTCATGTCCATGTGGTACCAGTGGTTCATCGCCGCGCCGACGATGATCATCGAGCGTCCACGGGTCTTGTCGGCGTTGTCGGCGAATTCGCGGGCGATCTGGATCGCCTTCTCGCGGCTGACGCCGGTGATCGCTTCCTGCCAGGCCGGGGTGCCGGGCACGCTGGCGTCGTCGTAGTCCCTGGCCACGTTGCTGCCGCCCAGGCCACGGTCGATGGCCAGGTTGGCGGCGGACAGGTCGAACACACTGGCAACCTTGGCCACGCTGCCATCGGCCAGCACTACGCTGTGCACCGGCACGCGGCGGAACTGCACGGCCTCACCGGCCACGTGCTGGAAGTGCTCGTGGGCTTCACCGGCAAAATACGGGAAGGCCACTTCAGCGACCTCGCCACCGATCAGGCTGAGTTTCAGGTCAATCGCGCGGCCTTCACCGCCCTCTTTGGCGAGGATGTTCCACTTGCCCTTCTCGCCCCAGCGGTAGCCGATAGAGCCTTGTGGCGATACCAGCGCGCCGCTCTCGTCGAGGGCGATGGTTTTCCATTCCGGGTTGTTGTCCTGGCCGAGGTTGTCGATCAGGTCCGAGGCGCGCAGGAAGCGGTCCGGCTGGAAACCGGCGCCGGGGGCGAAACCGGTCACCGGCTTGAGCATCACCAGCACCGGCAGGTCGGTGTAGCGCTTGGCGTAGTCAGTGAAATAGGCGCTCGGGTGGTCCAGGTGAAATTCCTTGAAGATCACATGGTTGAAGGCCTGGGCCAACGCGGCGTCGGTGCCCTGCTTGGGGTTGAGCCACAGGTCGGTGAGCTTGGCCACTTCCGAATAGTCGGGGGTGATGGCCACGGTCTTGGTGCCCTTGTAACGCACCTCGGTGAAGAAGTGCGCGTCGGGGGTACGGGTCTGCGGGACGTTGGAACCCCAGGCGATGATGTAGTTGGAGTTGTACCAGTCGGCCGATTCCGGCACGTCGGTCTGCTCGCCCCACACCATCGGCGAGGCGGGCGGCAGGTCGCAGTACCAGTCGTAGAAACTCAGGCACACGCCGCCCAGCAGCGACAGGTAACGGGAGCCCGCCGCATAGCTGACCATGGACATGGCCGGGATCGGCGAGAACCCGACGATGCGGTCCGGCCCATATTGCTTGATGGTGTAGACGTTGGAGGCGGCGATGATCTCGTTCACCTCCTCCCAGTTGGAGCGGATAAACCCGCCCATGCCGCGCTTGCTCTTGTACGATTCGGCCTTGGCCTTGTCCTCGACAATGCTCGCCCAGGCCTCCACCGGCGCCAGGGTCAGGCGCGCTTCACGCCACAGCTTGAGCAGCGGCTTGCGGATCTTCGGGTACTTGAGGCGGTTGGCGCTGTAGATGTACCAGCTGTAGCTCGCGCCGCGCGGGCAACCCCGGGGCTCGTGGTTGGGCAGGTCGTTGCGGGTACGCGGGTAGTCGGTCTGTTGGGTTTCCCAGGTGATCAGGCCGTTCTTCACGTAGATCTTCCACGAGCAGGAACCGGTGCAGTTCACCCCGTGGGTGGAGCGCACGATCTTGTCGTACTGCCAGCGCGAACGGTAGACGTTTTCCCAGTCGCGGGACTCTTTGCGGGTCTCGCCGTGGCCATTGGAGAACTCGTCTTGCTTGCGGTTGAAGAACCGCAATTGATCCAGTAAGTGACTCATGATGCTTTCCTCATCAGGCGTGCCGTGGGGTGCGTTGCCCCGCGAATTCGTGGTCGATCAGCAGGGTGTGGCGCAGCCTTTGCGGGCGTACCACCACCAGGTCACGACGATGCAGCTCAGGTAGAAACCGACAAACATGTAGAAGGCCATCGCCGGGCTGCCGGTGGCGGCCATGGACGAGCCGAAGGATTTGGGGATGAAGAACGCGCCGAACGCGCCCATGGCCGAGCTGAACCCCAGCACCGCAGCAGACTCCTTGCCGGCATCCTTCAGGGCCTGTTCACGCACCGCAGCGGGTTTGCCGGCGCTGGCCTTCTCGTGAACGGTGCGGAAGATCACCGGGATCATGCGGAAGGTGGAGCCGTTGCCGATGCCGGTGGTGATGAACAGCAGCATGAACATGCCGAGAAAGCCGTAGAAGCTGCCCGCCTCACCGTTCTGCGGCAGGAAGTGCAGCACTCCGAACACCATCACGATCATCAGCACGAAGTTCCACAGGGTCACCCGCGCCCCGCCCAACTTGTCTGCCAGCCAGCCGCCCAATGGGCGTACCAGCGCGCCCACCAGTGGGCCGAGAAAGGCGAACTTGAGGGCGACCACGTCCGGGAAGGAGGTCTTGATCAGCAGCGGGAATGCCGCCGAGAAGCCGATGAACGAACCAAAGGTCGCCAGGTACAACCAGCACATCAGCCAGTTGTGCTTGCGCTTGAAGATCACCGCCTGGTCGCTGAACGAGGCACGGGCGCTGGACAGGTCATTCATGCCGAACCACGCTGCCACGGTGACGGTGAGGATGAACGGCACCCAGATGAAACCGGCGTTCTGCAACCATAGTTGGCTGCCATCGGCCAGGGTCTGCGGCTGGCCGCCGAGTGCCCCGAATGCGGCGAAGGTGATCACCAGCGGCACGCAGAACTGCATCACCGACACCCCCAGGTTACCCAGGCCAGCGTTCAAGCCGAGGGCGGTGCCCTGCTGGGCCTTGGGGTAGAAAAAGCTGATGTTGGACATGCTGGAGGCGAAGTTGCCGCCGCCAAAACCACAGAGCAAGGCGATCAGCACAAACACGCTGTAGGGCGTGCCCGGGTCTTGCACCGCAAAGCCCATCCACAGCGACGGCAGCAGCAAGGACGCGGTGCTCAGGGCGGTCCAGCGGCGCCCGCCGAAGATCGGCACCATGAACGAATAGAACACGCGCAAGGTGGCACCGGACAGGCCCGGCAATGCCGCCAACCAGAACAGCTGGTCGGTGGTGAAACTGAACCCGATGGCGTTGAGGCGCACGATCACCGTGCTCCACACCATCCACACCGCAAACGCCAGCAACAGCGCGGGGATCGAGATCCACAGGTTGCGGGTCGCGGTTTTCTTGCCGCTGGCGCCCCAGAACGCCGGGTCTTCGGGGCGCCAGTCGTGGATCACCGGGCCCGATTCGGGCTTTTGCGCGATGGACATGATCATTCTCCTTGGAGCGCTTGTTTGCCGAGCAACGGCTGTTTGCGAATTTCGCTGAGGTACATCCAGGTCAGGGATACCCAGACCACGCCGTACATCAACATGAAGCAGGACGAGCGCACGCCGGTGAGGTCCACCAGGGCGCCAAACATGATCGGCAGCACAAACCCGCCCAGGCCACCGGCCAGGCCGACGATGCCGGACACCGCGCCCATGTTTTGCGGGTAGTCATTGGCGATGTACTTGAAGACCGAGGCCTTGCCGAATGCGAAGGCGATGCCCATCACAAACAGCAGCACGGTGAACAAGGTGGGGCTGAGGCCGATATGGAAATCCAGGGGGCCATTGACGGTCATCACTTGCAGTTGGGTCTGCGGGTAGCTGAGCAGGAACAGGCAGATCCAGCTCACCCACAGCACCCACCAGGTCACGCTTTGCGCGCCCCAGCGATCAGACATCCAGCCGCCCACTGCGCGCAGCACACCGCCGGGCAGGGAGAAACACGCGGCCAGCAGCGCCGCGCTTTGCAGGCTGAAGCCGTATTCCTGCACGTAGTACTTGGTCACCCACAGCGCCAGCGCGACGTAACCACCGAACACAATCGAGTAGTACTGGCAGTAGCGCCACACGGCCGGGTCTTTCAGACACAGCAACTGCTGGCGCAGGGTCGCGCCACCGGCGCTGCGGTGGGTCTTGTTTTCGCTGGTGAGGAACCAGAACAACAGCGCGGTGATAAACAGGATTGCGCTGAACACCTTGGGCACCAGGTGCCAGGTGCCGAGGGCGATCAGCGCCGGGGCGAGAAACTTGGTCACCGCCGCTCCCGCGTTGCCGGCACCGAACACGCCCATGGCAAAGCCCTGGTTGTCTTTGTCGAACCACTTGGCGACGTACGCAATGCCCACCGAAAACGAGCCGCCGGCCAGGCCGACAAACAGGCCGAGCACCAGGAACTGCCAGTAGGCGGTGGCGTAGGTGATCAGGTACAGCGGCAGCACGCAGGCGAGCATCAGCAGGAAGAACACGATGCGCCCGCCGAAGCGGTCGGTGAGCAGGCCCAGCGGCAAGCGCACCAGGGAACCGGTCAACACCGGCGTGGCGGCCAGCAGGCCGAACTGGGTTTCGTTGAGTTGCAGCAGCTCCTTGATGGGCACGCCGAGCACGGCGAACATCATCCACACCATAAAGCAGACGGTGAAGGCCAGGGTGCTCATGCCCAGCACCAGGCCTTGTCTTATACGGGGTTGAGTCACGGTATGCGCTCCAGAAAGTGATTCCATGAGCGCAGGTTAGGGGCGACACCCCCGCAGAACTTGACCCAGATCAACGTGGGCCGGGTGGGTATGGGGCTATGCTGACCCCGTCTACCTCCAAGGAGGTAGTCAGCAAAACAAGAGAAAGCCTTTATTTATCAATGGATTGCTCTCTTGTGCCGGCTTTTATCCGTGGGAGGGTTCGCCGGCAATTCTTTAGAGGTAGTGCGCCAGGGAAGGCCACATTCGACCCCCTTTCCCGTTCCAGGTGCGCCCATGTCCCGTTGCCGCCCCCTCCAGATCCGCCGTCATGCTTGACTGGCTGCGCAGCTCCCTGCCCGCCCGGGCCGGGCTGGCGGTGATCCTGATTGCGATCCTGGCGCTTGCCAGTTCCCTCAGCGCCGGACTGATTGCCTGGTTCAGCCAGGGCGATGCGGCGGCGATCAACACCGCCGGCTCAGTGCGCATGGAGACCTACCACCTCAGCTGGAAACTCGCCGCCGGGGCGCGGCCGGACGAGATCGCCGAGGTCAGCCAGAGCCTGCAACGGCGCCTCGACAGCCAATCGCTCAAGGCGGTGCTCGAAGACGGCCCCAACAGCGCACTGCAGCAGAGTTACCAGCAGATCCAGCAACGCTGGAACGAGGAGCTGCGCCCGGCAGTGATGGGCGGCGATGCGGCGCTGTTCCAGGCGCGTGCGCCGGCGTTTGTCGAGCAACTGAACCACTTCGTCGCGCTGTTGCAGCAACAGAGCGAGCACAAGCAAGGCTGGCAACAGGCGATCCAGGGGCTGGCGCTGTTCAGCACCTTGATCATCCTGCTGCTGGGCTTGTACGAATTGCAGTACGGCGTAGTCACGCCCTTGCAGGAGCTGGTGCACGCGACCCGGCGCTTTCGCGATGGCGACTACAAGACCCGGGTCAATCACCGCTCCGAAGACGAACTCGGCCAACTGGCCCTGAGCTTCAACGCCATGGCCGAAACCATCGAAGCCTCCCACCGCACCCTGGAAAGCCAGGTGCAGCGCAAGACCCTCAACCTGCAACAAGCCAACGCCGCCCTCGAACTGCTGTACCAGAGCAGCCGCAGCCTGGCCACGCGGCTGGCCAACGCCGAGGGCCTGGACGAACTGATCCGGCGCTTCCAGAAACGCCTGCCGGGCCTGCGCCTGTCGCTGTGCCTGCAAGGCCACTTCCTCGCCCCGGCGCAGCAGATGCTCGCCCTGCACGGCGAACAGAGCCGCAACATCTGCGCGATCGGCGATTGCGCCACCTGCGAACGCCACCACGTCGCGCCGCCGCAGGTGTTCAGCATCAGCAACCAGGGCGCCGAACTCGGCGAACTCAAGGCACACTTCCTCGACGGCCATGCGCCCCAGGATTGGGAGAAGCAACTGATCCAGGCCCTGGCCAACCTGATCGGCACCTCGTTGTCCCTCAAGCGCCAGCGCGAGCAGGACCACCGCCTGTTGCTACTGGATGAGCGCACCATCATCGCCCGCGAACTGCACGACTCCCTGGCCCAGGCGCTGTCCTACATGAAGCTGCAAGTCAGCCGCATGCAGACCCTGATCCGCCGTGGCGAACCGGTCGAGACCCTGGCCAACGTCACCGCCGAACTGCGTGACGGGCTCAACAACGCCTATCGCCAGTTGCGCGAATTGCTCACCACGTTCCGCCTGCAAATCCACGACGCCGGGCTGGTACAAGAGCTGCAAGACACCGCCGAGGAGTTCTCCCGACGCGGCGAGTTCCAGGTGCACCTGCATGTGGACGCGCTGGCCTTCCAGCTTTCAGCCAGCGAACAGATCCATATGTTGCAGATCACCCGCGAAGCCCTGTCCAACTGCCTGCGGCACGCCCATGCGCAGAACGCCTGGCTGCAACTGCGCCAGGTCGGCGAGACCGTCAGCCTGAGCATCGAAGACGATGGCCGGGGTTTCTGCGGCGCCGTCGACACCCGCGAACACCACGGCCTGACCATCATGGACGAACGCGCGCGCAGCCTGCACGGCCACCTCGACATCCAGCCCCGCGAGCCCCAGGGCACACGGGTGCAACTGCGTTTCCAGCCGGAATTTCTCGGCCACTCTCTACAAGGCACCGCCCCATGAACACGTCCACTCGCCACCGTATCCTGCTGGTCGACGACCACCCGATGATGCGCCACGGCATGCGCCAGATCCTCGAACTGGAAGACGACCTGCGCGTCGTCGGTGAAGCCGGCAACGGCCAGGAAGCCCTCGACCAGATCGACGCACTGCAACCGGACCTGGTGCTGCTGGACAACAACATGCCGCACATGAACGGCCTGGAAACCCTGCGCCGCCTGCGCGCCATGGACTACGCGGGCAAGGTGCTGCTGTTTACCGTGTCCGACGCCGAAGACGACATCCGCGATGCCCTGCGCCTGGATGCCAATGGCTATCTGCTCAAGGACATGGAACCGGAGCTGGTGGTGGAATTCATCCGCGACGCCCTGCATGGCGCCCTGGTGATCAGCCCCGGCTTGACCCGCGTACTGGCCCAGGCACTGCGCTCGCCGCAGCCGCACGCGGCGGTGGAATTGACTGAGCGCGAGCGGCAGGTGCTGAGGACGATTGCCAGTGGCTACAGCAACAAAGTAATCGGGCATAAGTTGGGGATTACCGAGGGGACGGTGAAGGTGCATGTGAAGAATCTGCTGCACAAGCTGGGGTTGAGGTCACGGGTGGAGGCGGCGGTTTGGGCGATGGAGCATTTGCGCCAGGTGGGGTGAACCCAGGCACTGCGAATCCCCTGTGGGAGCTGTCGAGCTTTAGCGAGGCTGCGAAGGCGGTGGCATTGCTGGTAGAGGTGTTGGCTGAGCCACCGCTTTCGCGGGCAAGCCCGCTCCCACATTTGAGCTGTGTTGCTGGGATGTCAGCGCTCGGATGGAGACCCCTCTCACACCGCCAATCCCCTGTGGGAGCTGTCGAGCCCTAGCGAGGCTGCGAAGGCGGTGGCATTGCTGGTAGAGGTGTTGGCTGAGCCACCGCTTTCGCGGGCAAGCCCGCTCCCACATTTGAGCTGTGTTGCTGGGATGTCAGCGCTCG